>NZ_JBIWMK010000005.1:0-44395 GCF_044766605.1 Nocardiopsis sp. NPDC101807
ATAGGCCGGGTGTGGAAGCCCTGTGAGGGGTGGAGCTGACCGGTACTAATAGGCCGAGGGCTTGTCCGCTGCAGATAATTGGATGTTCGCGCACACTGTTTCACACGGTTTTCCGCTGTGGGGCTCTCGTTTCCCTGTGTGGGGGGTTGGGGGTTTTATGGTGGTGTTTGGTTTCCGTGGTGGTTATTGCTGGAGGGTCACACCCGGTCTCTTTCCGAACCCGGTCGTTAAGTCTCCTTGCGCTGATGGTACTGCCCTGTGGTGGGGTGGGAGAGTAGGTCGCTGCCACGGTTTTTTGTGGGAGGGGGTCGCCTTGTTGGGCGGCCCCCTCTTTTTTGTGTTTGTTTGTGCGTTTGTGAAGTGGGTGGTGGGCAGGGGTGGGGGGGTGGGTTGGTCCCCCCGTGTTTCCAGGAAAGCGGAGTGGGGGTGGGTCGTGCCAGGGGTGGGTGCGGTGTGTGGACAACGCGGGGCCGGACAAAACACGGGGCCCGCGGACGCCCCGTAGCGCGTCCGCGGGCCCCGTCGGTGTGTCAGACGCCTGCGGTGGCGGGCGAGGAGGGGGAGGCCGGCTCGGTGGCCAGGCCGTGGAGGTCGGCGGCCTCGATCTCCTCGCGGGTGATGCCGAGGATGAACGCGATCGTGTCCAGGTAGGGCACGTTCACGGAGGTGTCGGCCTGCTGGCGGACCACCGGCTTCGCGTTGAACGCGACGCCCAGCCCCGCTGCCTGGAGCATGTCCAGGTCGTTCGCTCCGTCGCCGACGGCGACCGTCTGCTCCAGGGGCACGCCGGCCTCCGCGGCGAACCGCTTCAGGGTGGTGGCCTTGCCCTTCCGGTCGATGATCGGGCCGACCAGCTCACCGGTCAGCGTCCCGTCCACGACCTCCAGGGTGTTCGCCGCCGAGTAGTCCAGCCCGAGGCGTTCCACGAGCACGTCCGTGATCTGGGTGAAGCCGCCGCTCACGATCCCGCACTCGTAGCCCAGGCGCTTCAGGGTCCGGACCAGGGTCCGGGCCCCGGGGGTCAGCTGGATCTCCTCGCGCACCGCGTCGATGGCGGAGGCGTCGAGGCCCTTCAGCAGGGACACCCGGCGCCGGAGGGACTCCTCGAAGTCCAGTTCGCCGCGCATGGCCTCCTCGGTGACCCGGGCGACCTCCTGCTCACAGCCGGCGTGGGCCGCCAGGAGCTCGATCACCTCGCCCTGGATCAGGGTGGAGTCGACGTCCATGACGATGAGGTGCTTGGCGCGGCGGTGCAGGCCGCTGGGCTGCACCGCGACGTCGACGCCCTGGGTGGAGGCCTCCATGGCGAGCTCGGCCCTCAGCTGCTCGGCGCTGCCCCCGGAGATCTCCATCTCCACGGAGGTCACCGGGTAGCTCGACAGCCGTTCTATCCGGTCGATGTTCGCGCCGGCCCTCGCCACGCACGACGTGATCGCGCCGAGGGCGCCGGGGCGCAGGGGGTCGGCCAGGACGGTCACGTGCAGGCGGCCGGAGGCGAAGTCGTTGACGCGGCCGCTGCCGTCCCCGGCCCCGTACTCGACCTCCATGTCGAGGTCGATCGCGGTCTTGTCGAGGGCGCTGCGCACCTCCTCGAAGAGCCGCTGGCGGCTCACGCCGGGGGCCACGCGCTCGTCGACCCCGAGAACCGTCCCCAGCACCAGGCGTCCCGCCAGAACGACCTGTTCGAGGTCGACGATGGTCACCGGGAAGACGGAGAGGGTGCTCAGGAGACGCGCGCTGATGCCGGGCCGGTCGTGCCCGGTCACTGTCACCAACAACGTGGAATCATCATTCATGGCGTCTTCCACGGTACTCGGCCGGGGGAGGGGCCGGTCGAGCCGGGAGGGCTCTTTGCCCAGCTAGTTCACTATGTGGACAGCTGAAGGAGAGGTGTAGGTCACTCCGGCGCCTACCGGCTGCCCCGGTTCTTCTTCTTGCGGCGCGGTCCCTTGGCCTTGATGTCCACTCCGCCGAGCATGCACGTGCCCGTCAACCGGACGATCGGGGCGTTCGGGTCCGTGACCTGGTCCGTTCCGTGCATGTCCGCGCCGCCCAGAATCGCCGAGGTGTTGTTGATCACTCTCACCCCGTGCGGCACGGTGATGTCCACCCCGCCCATGATGACGGCGACCTGGATGGTCACCTCGTGCTGGCTGAGCACGGCCTCGCGGAGGTCCAGTTCGACCCCGCCGCAGAGCACGGACACGTTGGTCCGGGGCTCGACCAGCCAGCGGCCCTTGCGCTCGCAGCCGCCGAACACCGCGACCAGGTTCTCGGAGCCCTTGCTCTGGCCGGCGAGGTCGCGGGCCTCGCTCCCCAGGATCTCCATCCCGCTCGGGGGCTCGGCCGACCGGCGGTCCATGGCCGCGTAGTCGTACCCCTGGCCGGTGACGGGCAGGTCCGAGACGATCGGGGCGAGCTCCCCGACGGTCTTGGCCTTGTACAGGGTGTCCAGGCGCTCCTCGTGCTCCACCGGGGTGAGGCGACCTTCAGCCACGGCCTCCCGCAGCCGCTCGGCAACCTTGTCCCGGTCCGCGTCGGAGGCTCGGATGTGCTCGGGCTGCATGATGACTGGTTCTCCTCGTCGACTCGGTGGGGCCGGGGTCCGGCGCCACACACCCAGTATCGGCACTCTCCCGTTGCGGTGGATCAGGTATATCCCCTGGACCTACCCCGAGAATTCCCGCGCCCCTTCCCAGGGTGCGCCTGCGCGCCGGGCGTTCGCGCCTCCGTCCCCGGCCGCGCCCCCGCACCCCGGGCCCGGACCGCACGGTGCGGCGTGGTGGCCGCCGCAGGGACGCCCTGCGGAGAACCCCAGGTGCGGTCGGGGGCGCGCACGGTGGTCCCGCCGGGGGAGCGTTCCTAGCGTTGGGCCATGGCCTTCCCCACCCTCCGCGGCGCACCCGTCCCCCCGCGCGGGCGCTCCGTCCCCTCGGTCCTCTGCTTCCTCGGCGCCGCCGCGCTGCTGCTCCTCTCCGCCGCGCCGGGCGCGGCCGGGCCGGCCCCGCTCGCCCCGGGGGCCGCCCCTCCGGCCCCGTCCCCCGGGGAGGTGGACGCCGTCGTGGAGGAGTACCGCCGCGCCACCGGCCTGCCCGGCGCCGCCGTGGTGCTGACCCGCGGCGCGGAGGTCGTGCACGCCCGCGGGTACGGGACCACCCCGGGCGGGGCGGCCGTCACCGAGCACACGCCCATGGCGGTGGCCTCGCTCAGCAAGTCGGTCACCGCGCTGGCGGTCCTCCAGCTGGCCGAGGAGGGGGCGCTCGACCTGGACGACCCGGTGCGGGAGCACCTCCCCGAGTTCACGATGGCCGACCCCCGGGCGGAGCGGATCACGGTGCGCCAGCTGCTCGACCAGACCTCCGGCATGTCCGACACCGAGTTCGCGTCCTACAGCCGCGGCAGGGACACCCTCACCCTGCGCGGGTCCGTGGCGGACCTGCGTGGCGTGCGCCTGGCCGCCGAGCCCGGCACGCACTGGGAGTACCACAACCCGAACTTCCAGGTCGCCGCACGCCTCGTCGAGGTGGTCGGCGGCCGGCCCTTCGCCGATCACCTGGAGGCACGGGTGTTCTCCCCGCTGGGGATGGACGACAGCACCACCGTCGACACGGACCTGGACCTGCCGTCCGGCGCGCGGGGGCACGTCTCCGTGCTCGGGCGCCCGTTCCCCGCGGACGAGCCCCCCGGGTTCGGCAACGGCTCCGGCGGAGTGGTCAGCACCGCGGCCGACATGGGCGCGTGGCTCGTCGCCCACACCGGCGGCGGGCTGGGGCCGGGCGGTGTCCGGATCCTGTCGGAGGAGGGCGTCCGGGCTCTGCACACCCCCTCCGAGGCATCCGGGTCCTACGCCCTGGGGTGGTCGCTGGGGGAGACCGCGTCGGGTTCGCGGGTCGTCGAGCACGGGGGAGACCTGCTCACCGCGACGGCGCACCAGGCGCTGCTGCCCGACAGCGGGTACGGGGTGGCCGTCATGGCCAACACGGGGTCCTCGTGGGGCGGGGCCCACCCCCTGGCCTCCGCCCTCGTCGAGCTGGTCGACGCGGGCTCCGCGCCCGGGCCGCCGACGGGCGCCGGACCGGTGGCCGTCGACGCGGTGCTCCTGGCCGCGGGGGCCGCCGCCGTCCCGCTCGCCTGGCGCGGTGTGCGGCGGTCGCGCGACTGGGCCCTCGCGCGCGAGGGCGGTCCCCGGTGGGCGGTGGCGGCGCGCCTGCTGCCCTACGCGGGGCCGCCGCTGCTCCTGGCGGTCCTGCACGAGGTGGTCGGGTGGCTGTTCCGGGGGAGGGACGTGGCGTGGTTCCAGGTGCCCTATCTCTTCACGTCGTTCTGGTCGGCGCTCGCCGTGGCCGCCCTGGCCTGCGCGGTCGTCGTCTCGGCGCGTGCGGTCCGCCTCGCGGCGCTGCGCCGCCGGAGACGGGGCGGTCGGGCCGCCGGGGCCGGGCGGGGCGGCGGGGAGGCCGCTCCCGCCGGGTGAGGCGGCCGGGGAGGGGACCGTCCGTCCGCCCCGACCGGGGAGACGGCGGGGCCGCCCGGCCCGGTGCCCGCACCGTCCGGCTCAGCGGCCGTTCGGCGCGTGCCCGGGGAGGGCGATGGCCGCGTGGGCGGCCACCCTGGCCCGCCGCACCGCGGCGTCCAGCTTGCGCAGCGCGTCGGCCCGCGCCGCGGCCTGGTGGGCGTTCATCCCCCGGCCCGACGCCGGTTCGGCCAGCCTCACCACCTTCGCGAGCCGTTCCGCCTGGGCCGCCACCCGGTGGGCGCGGGGCGGGTAGCCGTGCGCCAGCGGCGGCGCCTCACGGCCCCCCAGGTCGCCCAGCTCCCGGTGCACGCCCGGGGCGAAGGCGGCGATGTCGTCCACGCCCTCCAAGGCTCTGGCGACCTCGATCAGGGTGAGCTTCAGGGTCTGCTCCGCCTCGGCCAGACCGGGAACCTGCGGGGGCGCCGGGTCGGCCCGATACGGCGCCCACGAAACGCCCACATAGGATGAACCACGCCGGTCGGGGGAGGGCACCATGCCCATCTGCTGGTCGGCGAGCTGCACCAGCACCCCCTCCTGGGCCTCGATGGCGGCCTGGTTGAGCTCCTTCGGGCCCACGAGCCCGAGGGGGTCGCCCCAGGTCGGCAGGGACAGCCGGAACGCGGACAGCCCCAGGCCACGAAGTCGTACCAGTGCCGACCGCAGCGGTACGCCGCTGTCGAAGGGCAGGTCCGCGACGGGTACTGTCCCGATCAGGTTGGGGCCTCCGCGCCGTTCGACCGCGTCGACGGCGTCGTCGAGCCCGACGTGGCCTGACAACCAGGCGTTGCCCCAGGCGACGAGTGGTGCGGACGTGAGTTGCATTGCTTCAGGGTAGGTCGGCCCGTGCACCGGCGTGGGGCGTGATGTGAGGGAGGACGATGGACGGGCGGGTTCTGGGCCTGAGCGGGGTCACGGTCCGACGGGGTGGCGCCACCCTGGTCGACGGCGTGGACTGGTCGGTGCTGGAGGGGGAGCGGTGGGCGGTCCTCGGGCCGAACGGCGCGGGTAAGACGACCCTCCTCAACGTGGCCTTCAGCCAGCTGTACCCGACCGCGGGCGACGTGGAGATCCTCGGCGAGCGACTGGGGCGGGTGGACGTCTTCGAGCTGCGGCCCCTGATCGGCTACGCGGGCGCCTCGGTGGCCTCGCGGATCGAGGCGGGTACCCCCGTCCTCGACATCGTGCTGAGCGCCGCCTACGGGTACGTGGGCCGTTTCCGCGAGGAGTACGGCAGCCCGGACTACGGCCGCGCCCGCGCGCTGCTGGGCCACTGGGGGGTCGCCGACCTGGCCGACCGGGACTTCCACACCCTGTCCGAGGGCGAGCGCAAGCGCGTCCTGATCGCCCGCGCGCTGATGGCCGATCCGGAGCTGCTGCTCCTGGACGAGCCCGCCGCGGGTCTGGACCTGGGGGGCAGGGAGGACCTGGTGCGCCGGCTGGGCGGGCTGGCCCGCAACGAGTCCGCGCCCGCCCTGGTCGTGGTCTCCCACCACGTGGAGGAGATCCCGGCGGGGTTCACGCACGTGCTGCTGCTCCGTGACGGCGGTGTCGTCCAGGCGGGCCCGATCGAGGAGGTCCTGACGGCCGAGCACCTGTCGGAGACCTTCGGTCTGCCGCTCAAGGTGGAGCGCGACGGCGACCGCTGGAACGCGCGCGCGGTCTGACCAGGGCATTCCGAGCGAGAAGTCACCGATAGGGATTGCGGTAATAACACAAATCGATTGACCATAAACAGTATTCCTGTCCAGATGTGGTCGCCCCGACGTATATGGGGTAGCGTCAACGGTCGGTGAGCGGATCGCTCCATTTCGGCGCGCTTGGAGATCTTCGGGTGGGCGGGTCCGCCGGTGGATGCGGTCCGTCCGCACCGCCTGCCACCCCCGTCAGGAGATCCGGAGCTGCCCAGATGTCGATACTGAACGCCGCCCCTTGTTCGGAGACCGGGGTGCGCCGATGACCATGATCATCATCGTGGCGCTTTTCGTCGCGGTCCTGCTGCTCATCTTCTGGCGGAGCGTGCGTATCGTTCCGCACTCGATGGAGGACGTCGTCGAGCGGTTCGGTAAGTTCCACCGGACCCTGAGCTCGGGTTTCAACGTCGTCATTCCCGGGGTCGACCAGGTGCGCGAGCGGATCGACCGCCGCGTCCAGGTCGTGAGCTTCCCCCCGCAGTCGGCGATCACCGAGGACAACCTCGCGGTGGAGGTCGACTCGGCCGTCTACATCCGCGTCCGGGACGCCTACAAGGCCACCTACGAGGTCGCGAACTTCATCCAGGCCGTCGAGCAGCTCACCCTGGCCACCCTCCGCAACGTCATCGGCGGCATGAACCTGGAGGGCACGCTCACCTCCCGCGACGAGATCAACCGCGAGCTCAAGGCGGTGCTGGACGAGGCCACCCGCGACTGGGGCATCGAGATCAGCCGCATCGAGCTCAAGGGCATCGAGCCGCCGTCCTCCGTGCAGGAGGCGATGGAGATGCAGATGCGCGCCGACCGCGAGAAGCGCGCGCAGCTGCTCAGCGCCGAGGGCGAGAAGCAGTCCGCCGTGCTGCGCGCCGAGGGCGAGCGTGCGGCGGCGGTGCTGCGGGCCAAGGGTTCGGCCGAGGCCCAGATGCTCACCGCCAAGGCCGACGCCGACGCCCAGACGCTGCGGGCGCGCGGTGAGGCCGACGCCATCCACATGGTGTTCAAGGCGCTGCACACGAGCCGGGTGGACCCGGACGTGCTGGCCTACCAGTACCTCCAGAAGCTGCCCGAGATCGCCAAGGGCGACGCCAACAAGGTCTGGATCGTCCCGTCCGAGATGGGCAGGGCCCTCCAGGGCGTCGGCACGGCCTTCGACCGTCTCCGCGACGAGGTCGTGCGGGCGCCCTGACCCGGGGCCGCCCGGACCCGGCTTCCTCTCCCCGCCCCGCAGGACGGCGCCCACGGCGCCCGGCCTGCGGGGCGGGGCGCGTTCCGGGGCCCGCCCCGCAGGCCGGCGGGGTCCGGCTATGCCCTGGATCACGTATCCCCGGCGTGGGGCGCCGATGACCGGCTCTCGTAGTCTGTTGCCGTCCTCGAAGGTCGGGGAGCGGGATCCGGAAAGCTGGTCGCATGGAACTCTGGGAGGCGGCGGTCATCCTGCTGGCCGGTGTGGCGGCCGGCGGGGTCAACGCGATCGCGGGTTCGGGGACCCTGTTCACGTTCCCCGTGCTCCTCGCCCTCGGCTTCCCGCCCGTCACCGCGACCGTGTCCAACAGCATCGGGCTCGCCCCCGGCACCCTCAGCGGCGCCATCGCCTACCGGCGCGAGCTCGCCGGCCAGCGCGGCCGGATCCTCCGCCTCGGCGGGATGTCGTTCCTCGGCGCGATGACCGGCGCGCTCCTGCTCATCTACCTGCCCGCGGGCGTGTTCGAGTCGGTCGTGCCGTTCATGATCGGCGGCGCGTGCGTGCTGATCCTGTTCCAGCCGCGGATCACGAAGTGGGTGCGCTCCCGCCGGCCGGCCTCCAGGAACGGGGGACCCCTGCTGCCGCTGGGCGCCTACGCGACCGGCACCTACGGCGGCTACTTCGCCGCGGCCCAGGGGATCATCCTCATCAGCATCCTCGGCGCGTCCCTGGACGACGACCTCCAGCGGCTCAACGCGCTGAAGAACGCGCTGACCACGATCGCCAACGGCACCGCAGCCGTGTTCTACATCGTGCTGGCCTCGCCGTCGTGGCCGGTGGTCGGCCTCATCGCGGCCGGGACCGTCATGGGCGGCTACCTGGGGGCCAACTTCGGCCGCAGGCTCAGCCCGGCGGCCCTGCGCGTGTGCCTGGTCGTCGTCGGGCTGACGGCGGCGCTCCAGCTCGTCATGGGCCGGATCTGACAGCTCCCCCGTGCCGGTCCGGCCCGCCTCCCGGGGCGCCCCCGCGGAGGGACGGCCGTCCGGGGGCCGGATGCGCGGCGGGGTCTGCTCCGCGGGGCGCTCAGGTGCGGAAGTAGCCGCGCCGGTCGGCGTCGTCGATCAGGGCCGCCGCGTAGGCCCCCAGGGCCTCGGAGCCCTCCTGGATCAGCTTGACCTTCTCCATGACCTGCGCCCGGGTGATGCCGAACCGGACCCAGGACCCGCCCTCGTTGTGCCAGTTGGCGAGCATCGGGGACAGCCGGTCCACGGCGCGGGCGAAGCGGGCCTCGGCGGAGACGCGTGCCTCGAACTCCTCCCAGAGCTCGCGGGCGCGCTCGGCCTGGTCCTCGGGGAGGAGGGGGAAGATGCGGGCCGCCGCGGCCCGCTCGCGCGCCTCCTGCGTCTCGGAGTTCACCTTGTCGAAGAGGAAGGTGTCCCCGGCGTCGATCTCGACGATGTCGTGGAGCACGAGCATCTCGACGACGCGGTCGATGTCGGTGCCCTCGGGGGCGTACTCGGCGAAGGTGCGGGCGGACAGGGCCAGGTGCCAGGAGTGCTCGGCCGAGTTCTCCCGCCGTGATCCGTCCACCAGCAGGTTCTGCCGCAGGATGCGCTTGAGCTTGTCGACTTCCAGGAGGAAGCGGAGCTGTGCGTTCAACCGCTCGTTGTCGACCCCGCTGGCAAAGACCGGTGCCGGTTCCGTCACGTGGTTCGCCCTCCTGAAGGATGAGTCGAAACGGTCAGGTGGACCGCTCGGTGCGGTCGCCACTGGATGATCCCATGGAACGCGTACCAACTGTCGCGTCGGCGTACGTCGAGGGGACGCGCGGCGAGGCGGCGGGGTGTACGCGGTGAACGGTCGGCGTGCCCGCGGCCCCTGCCGGGGGCGTGGTGCTCCGGGGGCCGTGACTAGGCCTCCGCGGAGGCCCGGACCTGCGTGGAAGACGTGAGGTGGCGGTGGAACCACTCGGTGAGGGCCCTGTCGGCGAGTACCCCCGCCGGGGTGGGCCGACCGGGTTCGAGTCCGGGCTCGGGTCCGATGGCGTGTGCCAGATCGGGCACCACGATGTGACGGAGCGCATGCTCGGGGGCGTGCCCGGCCAGGGCGTCGCACAGCGCCCCGCCCTGTTCGGGGGCCACGACGTCGTCGAGCCCGCCGTTGACGACCAGTAGGGGGACGCGTCCCCGGGCGATCTCGTCGGCCCGGCCGACGAAGTCCAGCCGTGCGCGCGCCTGGAGGGCCCGGTCGGTCCACCTGTAGGGCGTCCCGTCGCGTCGCGCGCGGGCGGTGACGACCAGGGCCGGGTCCACGACCGGGTTGACGACGGCGGCGGCGCCGACGGGCACGCGGCCCTCGGCGAGGGCGAGCAGGACCGCGGCGGCCCCGGCCCCCACCCCGGCCAGGCCGACGGGGGCGCCGGTGACGGGGAAGATCGAGCGCAGCTCGGAGACGGCGGCGCGGAGCTCGGCGGCGGCCTGCTCCACCACCGGGGCGAACAGGTCGACGAGGTGGTCGCGTTCGCCGCGGCGGTTGACCTCGGGGACGCCGCCCTCGGGCAGCCGGGCGCCGAACAGCGGCAGTCCCAGGTGGATCCGCCAGGCCGGGAGCGCCGCCATGGGCAGGGTGCCGGCGAGGGAGGCCTCGGCGCGGGGCGGCTCGAACGCGTGCAGGCCGACGACGAGCGGGGCCGGGAGGTCGCCCGTCGCGGGCGGCAGGGCGAGGAAGGGCACCCCGGCGGCGGTTCCGGTGACGGGGCCGGTGAGGGTTCCGGCGTCGGCTACCACGGGTGCCCGCCTCCGTTGCGCTCGGAGAAGTCGGACAGGTAGCTGCTGACCAGCCGCTTGGCCTCGCCGATGAGCCTGGGGTCGCCGTCGGCGTCGTCGCGGAAGGCGAGCTTGAGGACGGCGTCGGCGGCCTCGACGGCCACGTGGACGGCCCGGTCGAGTGCGTCGTCGTCGGGGATGCCGGTGACGGAGACGATGATCCGGCGCAGGCGGATGGAGATGACGCGGTTGTTGTCGGCCCCGCCGTTGAGGAGCCGGGTGTCGACGATGTCGCCGAAGTGCAGGCTGCGGAAGCCGGGCACGTGGCGGTGCATGTCGATGTACTCGTCGACGACGGCGTCGACGGCGGCGGTCCAGTGGCTGAACGACGCGTCGGCGATCCGCTCGGTCACCCGGGCGCCGAACTGGTCGAGGAAGCGCAGGCCCAGCGCCTGGGTGATGGCCTTCTTGTCCGGGAAGAACTGGTAGACGGAACCGATGGCGACCCCGGCCCGTTCGGCGATCCGTGTGGTGGAGAGGTTGTCGTAGCCGACCTCGTCGAGGAGCTCGGCGCAGCAGTCGAGCATGCGCTGCACTCTGAGCATGCTGCGCTGCTGGGCCGGGAGTCTCCGGAGGGGGGCCTGCGCGAACGCGAGTTCGTCGTGGGCGACGCCGGCCGGTCCACGGCTCTCGCGTGGCGCGTGGGCGCTCCCGGCGAGCCCGGGGGAGCGTCGCGACCGCGGGGGCGTTGAGCTTCGGGAATTTGTCGTCACGGCTCCTATGATGCCTTTCCGGAATCACCTGGTTCCGGGGAAATTCCAGTTTCGTTCCCCGGCCCCTCCCGGTGGTGTCCGGGCCGCTCGCGCCGGAGGCGTGGCCCGGGTCCGGGGCCGCGCGGACGGGAGGCGGGGGTGGCGGCGCCGTTCGTCGTGTTCGTCGGTCCGCGTCTGTTCCGCGGTTCGGGCCGCAGGGGGCGCGGTCGGCCGGGCCGCTCAGGATAGCGCTTTCCAATCGAGGGCGTGGCATGGTTGGATCAGTGCCCGACGCAGTGCACGCACCCCTCCTGGAGGCTGAGCCATGACCACCGCCCCGGACACCGCACCGGAGGAACTCGACGCCGTCCTCGAACGGGCCGCCGCCGCGGCCCCGCTCCTGGCCGCCCTCACCCCGGGGGAGCGCGCCGGCCTGCTGCGCGCCGTCGCCGACGCCCTCGACGGCGCCGCCGACCGGCTCGTGCCCCTCGCCGCGGAGGAGGCCCACTACCCCGAGGCGCGCTGCAAGGGCGAGCTGGGCCGCACCACCTTCCAGCTCAGGCTGTTCGCGCAGACCCTGGAGGACGGCTCCTACCTGGAGGCCGCCGTCGACCCCGCCGACCCCGAGTGGGGGACGCCGCGCCCGGACGTGCGCCGCATCCTCGTCCCTCTCGGCCCCGTCGTCGTGTTCGGGGCCAGCAACTTCCCCTTCGCCTTCGCCACGGCCGGCGGGGACAGCGCCTCGGCTCTGGCCGCCGGGTGCCCGGTGGTCGTCAAGGCCCACCCCGGCCACCCGGAGCTGGCCCGCGCCACCGCCGGGGTCGTCGTCGACGCGCTCGCCGGGGCCGGGGCGCCCGAGGGCTCCTTCGCGCTGGTGGAGGGCATGGAGGCGGGCAGGCTGGCGGTCACCCACCCGCTCACCCGCGCCGTCGGGTTCACCGGGTCGATCCCGGGCGGGCGCGCCCTGTTCGACCTGGCAGCGGCCCGGCCCGAGCCGATCCCCTTCTACGGCGAGCTCGGCAGCGTGAACCCCGTGTTCGTCACCCGCGCCGCCATGGCGGCGCGCGGAGAGCAGATCCTCGGCGGCTACGCCGACTCGGCGACCCTGGGGTCGGGGCAGTTCTGCACGAAGCCGGGCGTGGTGTTCCTGCCGGAGGACGCCGACCTCGGAGCCCTGGTCGCCGACTTCGCCGAGAGGGCGGCGGGCCCGCTCCTCAACGACCGCGTGGCGGAGGGGTTCGAGCGGGGCCTGGACGCGCTCGGCGGCCACCCCGCCACCGAGGTGCTCGTCCAGGGCAGGCACACCGGCGACGGCTGGTCCCCGAGCCTGCTGCGGACCGACCTGGACTCCCTGCTGGAGCACGCCGACGCCCTCCTGGAGGAGTGCTTCGGGCCGGCGACCCTCGTGGTCGCGTACTCCGACGAGCGCCGCCTCCTGGAGGCGGCGGGGGTGCTGCGCGGCCAGCTCACCGTCACCGTGCACGGTGAGGAGGACGACCCGGTGGCGCCCGCGCTGCTGGCGCTGGGGGCGTCCGTCGCGGGGCGGGTGGTCTGGAACGGATGGCCGACGGGGGTGGCCGTCACGTACGCCATGACCCACGGCGGCCCCTACCCGGCGACCACCGCGCCCCTGCACACGTCGGTGGGCACTACGGCGATCCGGCGCTTCCTGCGCCCGGTGTCCTTCCAGTCGGTGCCGCAGTCGCTGCTCCCCCGCGAGCTGCGCGACGACAACCCGCTGGGCGTGCCCCGCCGCGTGAACGGGGCCGCGCCCACCGTCTGATGCCGTCCGGTCCGGGGGCGCCGTGGCGGGTGGGCCCGGCCCCCTGCACCGCGTCCCCGCGCCCGCGCCCGGGCCCGGGCGCGGGGCCCCGGCCCGGCGCGGGGCGTGAAGCCCGGTGCGCGGGGCCCGTCCCCACGGCCCCGGTATCGGCTCCGCGCGCGGGACCCGGCCGGGACGGCCTCCCCGGCCACGCCGTGCCCCGGCGGACCGGGCCGCGTTCACGCCGCGGTGTCGGAAGCCTCGTCCGCGCCGTCGCCGTAGGCGGCGTCGTAGGCGTCGCGAAACGCCTCCGCGCGGAGGCGCCGCCGCTTCATCATGGAGGGGGTCGCGCACGCGGCTGCCACGATGAGGGCGGACATCCCCAGGATCAGGACGACGGGGCCCGAGCCCCCGTCCAGCAGGATGAAGCGGTTGACGCAGTAGAAGGCGTTGACGAGGGCGGTCGCCAGCCCGAGGACCACGGTGGCGAGGACCGTCTTCGCACGGCCGATCTCCTGTTCGACGGCGATTCTCCCCAGGCGGTTGGTCTCCGGGTCCGGTCCGAGGGTGCCCTGCCGGACGAGCCGCCAGGCCTCCGCGAGCTTGGCGGGGTCGGTGCCCGCGGGCAGGTTCGTGAGCTTGATGGATTGGCCGGCGCGCTCGGCCGCTCGGGCGGATGCCGACGTCACGGTGAACAGGGCCACGAGGATCACGCACACCATCAGCAGGAGCAGGGCGAGGATGACGCCCAGCGGCCACAGGCTTCGAGTGGTGTCGATCGTGATGAAGGCGGCGGCGCCGAAGGCCCCGAGGGGGACGAGGACCACGCCCGAGGCGCGGAGGGCGAACGCGCGCGGGTGGTCGGCGCGGTAGGTCCGGAGTCGGGCGGCCCAGCGGGGGCGCGGCGGACGGGGGGTGGAGGGGTGGGGGTCGCCCTGGGGGATCATGTCCGCAATGTACCCCTCTGTGGTTCGCCGACCGGTCGGGGCCGCCCCGACCGGGACCGGAGAGGACCCGGCGCACCGCGACGGCGGGCGGGCCGCCGGGGGAGAGGCTGACAGGCCGTCGTCAGGTTCGCCCGGAAGGGGTTGGGCGGGCGCGTGACCGCGCGTAGCCTCGCGCCATGGAGAACCACACCGCCCCCGCCGTGACCGGCGTCGACGCGCTCGTCCGGGACCTTCCCAAGGTCGAGCTGCACGTCCACCTCGAAGGCTCGATGCCCGCCGAGACCCTCTTCGACCTGGCCCGCCGACACGCGGCCGAGGGCGTCCCCGACACCCTGGAGAAGCTCCGGGACTGGTACGCCTTCACCGACTTCCCCCACTTCATCGAGGTCTACCTGGCGTCGGTGACGACCCTCAGGGACGAGGAGGACTTCGCCGTCCTCACCTCGGCGGTCGCCGGGCGGCTGGCCGCGCAGAACGTCCGCTACGCGGAGGTGCACGTCAGCCTCTACACCCACCTGATGCGCGGGGTGCCCGCACGGGTGGTGTTCGACGGGATCGAGCACGCGCGCCGCGAGGCCGAGCGCGAGCACGGCATCCGGCTCCGCTGGATCCCCGACTTCCCCTCCGACTTCGGTCTGGAGAGCGCCGAGGCCACCCTGGAGGCCGTCCTGGACGAGGGGCCGCCCAGCGTGGTGGGCTTCGGGGTGGGCGGCGTGGAGACGCCCCTGGGGAAGTACGCGGGGGTGTTCGGCCGCGCTCGCGCCGCCGGGCTCGCCAGCCTCCCGCACGCCGGTGAGCACGGTGGGCCCGAGCGCGTGCGGGAGGCCCTGGACGTGCTCCGCGCCGAGCGCATCGGACACGGCATCGACTCCATGCGCGACGCGGAGCTGGTGGCCCGGCTGGTGGACGAGCAGGTCCCGGTGGACGTCAGTCCCACCTCCAACGTGTGCACCCGCGCGGTGGAGGCGATCGGGGACCACCCGCTGCCCCGCATGCTCGACGCCGGGCTGCTGGTCACGCTCAACACCGACGACCCGACCATGTTCGGCACCGACCTCAACCGCGAGTACGCCACCGCCCACCGGCTGGGGCTGGGGGCCGGGGACCTGGTCCGCCTCGCGGCGAACGCCGTGCACGCCTCCTACCTGGGGGCGGCCCACCGCCGCGCCCTGCTGGCCGAGATGGCGGAGGTCGCCGCCCGCCACGGTGTGGAGGTCGGGGCTCTCTAGGGGCCGTGTGCTCCCCCCGGGGCCTGCTCCGCCGCGGCCCCGGAGTCGAGGGGGCGCCGCGGCCGCCCGTGGGCGCGAGGGCCTCCGGCGTCCCCGCCGGATCGGCCCGTCCGCGGCGAACCCGTCCGCGGCGCCTCCGGCACCCCGGGGGCGACACGGGTGCGGGCTCCGGCCGTGCACGGGCCGACACGCGGTCGCCGGGCTGACCCGCGGGAGCGTCCCCGAGCAGGAGACTTGGGGGTGCGCCGGGCACGGCCGTGCCCGGCGCCCGGCCCGGGGGGAGACGCGATGCGACGGGACTCCGGCGGGAACGCCGAGGAGGGCTCCGGCCACGGCGGGGACGCAGAGGCGCCCGGCCGGGCGGCCGGGGCCGGTGCTGACACGGGCGCCGACCGCGCCGGAGGCGGGGGCGCCGGCGGCCCCTACGTGTGGGACGCCCCTCCCTCGGACGGCTCCCGTGCGCACGGCGCCCTGGCGCGGTGGCTCCTGGCCCGGCGGGTGGACGAGGTGGGCGGCCCGGGGTCGGCGCCGCACGCCGAGCGCCAGCACGCCTGGTGGCGGGTCATGTGCCTGACCGGCGTCGACTACTTCTCCACCCTCAGCTACCTCCCGGCGATCGCGATCCTCACCGCCGGAGCCCTCTCACCCGTGGCGACCCTGCTGATCGTCCTCCTCACCCTGGGCGGGATGCTGCCCGTGTACCGGAGGGTGGCCGAGCGCAGCCCGCACGGCCAGGGGTCGGTGGCGATGCTCGAACACCTGCTCCCCGAGTGGAGGGGCAAGTTCCTCGTCCTGTGCCTGCTGGGCTTCGTGGCGACGTCGTGGATCGTCACCATCACCCTGTCCACCGCCGACGCCACCGCGCACCTGGCCGCCAACCCGTACACCCCCGCCGCCCTGGCCGACCACCCGGTGCCGGTCACCCTCGTCCTCCTCGGCCTCCTGGGCGCGGTGTTCCTGGCCGGGTTCCGCGAGGCGGTCCGGATCGCCGTGCCCCTGGTGCTGGTGTTCCTGCTGCTCAACGCGGTGGTGGTGGTCGCCGCGCTGGTGCGCATCGCGGCGGATCCGTCGACCCTCGCCGACTGGCAGGGCGCGCTCCTCGGGAGCGGCCGGGGGCTCCCGTCGATGGCGGCCACCGTCCTGGTGGCCTTCCCCCTCCTGGTCCTCGGGCTGTCCGGGTTCGAGACGGGCGTCAGCATGATGCCCCTGATCCGGACGGGGGGAGGGACCGGGCAGGAGCGCCTGCGGTCGAGGATCGCCGACACACGGACCATGCTGACCACGGCCGCCGTGATCATGAGCGTCTACCTGCTGTCCACGACGTTCGTCTCCGGGGTCCTGGTCCCCCGGGAGGCGGTGGAGCCCGGCGGGCCCGCCGCCGACCGCGTGCTCGCCTACCTCGCGTACGACCTGCTCGGCAACGGGTTCGGCGTGTTCTACGACGTGGGCACGGTCCTCATCCTGTGGTTCGCCGGGGCCTCGGCCATGGCGGGCCTGATCAACATCGTGCCGCGCTACCTGCCCCGCTACGGGATGGCGCCCGCGTGGGGGCTGGCCGTGCGGCCCGTGGTGCTGGTGTACACGGCGGTCGCGATGGCCATCACCGTGGCCTTCGACGCGGGGGTCACCGCCCAGTCGGGTGCGTACGCCACCGGGATCCTCGCCATGCTGGTCACCTCCGCCCTGGCGGTGACGATCCTCGCCCACCGCTCGGGGCGGCGGCGGGCGGCGGCCGGGTTCGGGGTCCTGACGGCGGTGTTCGGCTACGCGCTCGCCGACAACGTCGCGGCCAGGCCGGACGGTCTGCTCATAGCGCTGGCGTTCGTGGCCGGCACCGTCCTGGTGTCGCTGGTCTCGCGGGCGCTGAGGAGCACGGAACTCAGGACCAGCAGCGTCCACCTGGACGAGACCGCGGTCAGGTTCGCCCTGGAGGCGGTGCTCCGGGGACGGCTGCACCTGTTCGCCAACCGGCCCGGGTCCGGCGGGGCGGCCGGGTACGAGGAGATCGAGCGCGAGCAGGCGCTCCTGCACCCGATCCCGCTCCGGACGCCGCCGCTGTTCGTGGAGGTCGAGGTGCACCACCCGTCGGAGTTCGCGAGCGTCCTGCGGGTGCGAGGGCTGGAGGTGGACGGCCACCGGGTCCTGCGGGTGCGCAGCCCGGCGGCCCCCAACGCGCTCGCGGCGGTCCTCCTGTGCCTCCGTGACCGGACCGGGGCCGTTCCGCACTGCTACTTCGCCTGGTCGGAGGGGTCGCCGATCCGGCTGCTGTTCAGGTTCGGCGTGCTGGGGGAGGGGGAGACCGCGTCGTTCACCCGGGAGATCCTCCGCGAGGCCGAGGAGGACCCGAGACGGCGCCCGGTCGTCCACGTCAGCTGACGTGCGGGGCCGCCGCCGGCCCGTACGCGGGTCACTCCCGACGGGCGGCGACGCCGGCCAGCCGGTCGAACGTCCGGACCAGGACCGCGCGCCGCTCCTCCTTGAACCCCGGTGAGGGCTCCAGTCCGTCGATCGTCCGCTCCCAGACGGCCATGAAGTCCCTCTTCCAGCCCTCCACCGTCTCGGGGCGCAGCGGGCGGTCGGAGGTGTGGCCGGCCAGGGCGAGGACGTACAGCAGCTCCAGGTTGCAGGGCACGGTCACGCCCCAGTACTCGTCGGGCTCGATGGCGACCGGATCGCCCGCCATCGCCTCGGAGACCTCCGCGACGAGCCGGTCGACGACGGCCGACAGGTGCTCCCTGGCCGTGTCGCTCTCGAAGTTCCCACTGCCCCACGTGCCCAAGAGTCCTCCTCCGCCCGGCGGTGCACCGCGACGGCGCCATCCAACCAGGGACCGCCGACAGGCGGCCGCCCCGCAGGAGGGGGCGGACGCCCTCCCGGCCCGCTAGGCGGGGGAGTCGGCCAGGGGCAGCCCGCACCCGGTGCGCATGTCGAGCCACGCCTGTGCGGCCCGACCCGCCGCCTCGTCCTCGTAGGGCACGGGCACGCCGCCCTGGATCTGCGCCGGCGCCCAGTCCGCCCCGGTCACGCTGCCCCGGTCGAAGGTGAGGGTGAGCACCCCCGTCTCGGCGGTGGGCCCCTCGAAGTTGTAGAACACGAAGTTGCCCAGCCCGTAGTGCACGTAGGAGTCGCCGGTGAACCCGCCCGGGGAGAGGACGTGCGCGTGGCCGCCGACCACGGCGGTCGCCCCGGCCGAGACCAGCTCCTCGGCGAGGGCGGGCGCGTGCGGCAGCGGGCAGTGCGCGCCCTCCAGACCCCAGTGGAGGAAGACCACGACGTTGTCGTGCTCGGCCGCGGCCCCGGAGACCGCGTCGAGCATCCGCTCCCGCATCTCGTTCTTGGTGGAGGCCATGCCGGGCTTGCCCTCGCCCGCGGTCCACTCCGCCAGGAGGTGGTCGTCCATGACGTCGGTGGCGCCGAACAGGGCCACGCTCTGGCCGTTGACCTCGGCCACGTGGGGTGTGTACGCCTCGTCGGCGTCGCGTCCCGCGCCGACCAGCGCGACACCGGAGGCCTCGCCGTTCTCCAGGGTGTCGATCAGTCCGTCCGTGCCGTAGTCCATGCCGTGGTTGTTGGCGACGGTGGCCACGTCCACGCCTCCGGCGGCCAGGGCCTCCAGTGCGCTCGGGGGCGAGCGGAACAGGAACTCCTTGCCGGGGGCGGGGGTGCCGCCCTCGGTGACGGCGGTCTCCAGGTTGACCATGGCCAGGTCGGCGGCGGAGAGCTGTGCGGAGACGGGGCCGAGCGCGGTGGCGGGGTCGGCCAGGCGGGGTTCGAGCATCCCCTCGAACATGACGTCGCCGCCGAAGGCGATGGTGAACGGCTCGTGGGAGGGCCGGGGCCCGGTCTCCGCGCCGGGGGAGGGCGTGGGGGACGCCTCCGCGACGGGGGCGATCGCGCCCTCCACCTCCTCCGCCTGCTCGTCACCCCCCGAGGCGCAGGCGGCCGCGGCCAGGAGGAGGGCGAGTGTCGCGGCGCCGGCCGACAGTGTCGTGCGCGTGCGGGGGCACGGGGGTGCGGACTGCATTGCATGCTCCAGTGGGGGCGGGGGAAACGGAGGGCATGTCCAGGGAAGAGGACGCACATCATGCGTTTCCGGTTGGCCTTCATGAACGGATGGGCGGCCATGGGCTCACCGATCCGTCACCGGTGATCACCGGCAGTGCTCAGAGTAGGCCCGGAGATCCCTTTTTCGTCGGTGCGACATCGGCTGTATTCCGGTCGGTGTTCGGCCGGACGGCGTCGGGTGCACGCTCCTGGCCAGCGGATTCGACCGAGTACGGGGAGGGTGGGGTAGGAGTTTCCCGAGTTGCGATAGAGGTCGGTTTGGGGTGGCGAAATCAGCGTTTCGGCTGTTGCGAGTTCCCTTTTCTTTTTCCTCTTCGGTGGAGCGGGAGGGGACGGGGGCGGTCGCGCGGAGGGCCCTCCCGGCTCGGATGTCCGTGGAGATGGCCGTGTCCGGAACGTGTATCCGGTCTTTTCTCTCCAATGGCTCATTGCACTCATGGTGCGCAGTTGGGTTCTTGGGGTATAAGGCGTGCCCGAAGTCCGGTCGAACTAATCAACGAAGGTGCTTAGTGGATTACGTTCGAGGGTTTACCTGAAAAAAATTCATCATCTTTCATGCCTCTCTGTCGTTGAGTATGTACCCTGTGTAGTCGGCTCTACGTCTGCGAACAGCAAAGACTCCCTAGAGTGACGTACTATGAGCGGAGGGTATTTGCGGTGATGGCGGACATTGTCTGAAAACGCGTGCGAGCACGCAGCGGCTTGCTAACGTTTCGGTCCGTCGGCGGTTCGTTCCCGGAAAACCACTTCGGAGGACTCCGGACCACGACTCCCACGTACGCGGGTCACCCCGCCGTTCCACCGCTCGCCGGTGACGGACCCGCACGGTCGTGACAGCGGGACCGCACGAGTGCTCCGCCGCGACGCGGACACCCGGTCCGACCACGACCACCGGCGCCACGACCGGCGCAACCCAGGCTGTCTCCGTGAAAGGTCCTAGCCGCACATGCGCAACACACTCCGTTACTCCTTCGCCACCGTGATGGCCGCCGGGCTGGTCACCACCCCCGTCACGGCGGCCTTCGCCGACACCACCACCGACGGCTCCGGCGGCATCGGCAGCGGCAACCAGATCATCGTCCCCGTGGACATCGAGGCCGACCTGTGCGGCAACTCGCTCGCGGTGCTCGGCATCTCCTCGGCCAAGTGCACCCGGGTCTCGGAGGTCCTCTACGAGGTCAGCGGCCAGGGCGGAGCCTCCACCAGCGGCGCCGGCGGCATCGCCAGCGGCAACCAGATCATCGTCCCCGTCGACGCCGCCGTCGACGCGTGCGGGAACTCCGTCGCCGTCGGCGGCATCTCCGAGGCCGAGTGCCTGGAGGTCGTCGAGGTCCTGGAGGAGGAGAGCGCCGACGCGCCCCGAGCCCTCACGGACGGCTCCGGCGGTGTGGCCAGCGGCAACCAGATCGTCGTCCCCGTCGACGCGGCCATCAACGTCTGCGGCAACTCGGTGGCCATCCTCGGCGGCTCCAGCGCCAAGTGCACCACCATCATCAACATCATCCAGGCCTCCCCCGAGAACGAGGGCGGGCCCGCCACCAGCGGCGCGGGCGGTGTGGCCAGCGGCAACCAGGTGCTCGTCCCCGTCGACGCCGCCGTCGACATCTGCGGCAACGCCGTCTCCGTGCTCGGTCTCGCCCAGTCCGCCTGCATGGAGACCATCTCGGAGGGCGGGGACCCCGACCCCGAGACCCCCGAGGAGCCGGAGGAGCCGGGCGGCGAGACCCCCGAGGAGCCCGAGGCCCCCGAGGAGGAGCCCACCGCTCCCGAGGCGCCCCGTGAGGAGGACAGGGGCGAGGACGACTCCAGCGTCAGCGGCGACCGGCCCTCCACCCCCCAGCCGCAGGCCGACGAGCAGCTCGCCGTGACCGGTACCGCTCTGGGCGGCCTCGTCGCCGCAGCGGTCGCCGCGATCGGCGCGGGCGGCGCGGGACTGTACTTCGCCCGCAAGCGCAAGGCGTCCGCCGCCGCCGGCCAGGAGGACTAGGAGGCCCGGGCCCGGGCCCGGCACGGTCCGGGCCCGGACCGGGGCGCGGGGAGGGGAGGCTCCCCGCGCCCCGGCGCCCACGCGGGGCCGCCGGACGCCGGCGGCCCCGCGGCCGTTCGCGAGGGGCGGTGCGGCGCGGCCCGGAGAGTCTCATAACCTCGAAGACGTGCTCAAAGTCCTGTTGTCGCAACGCATGCTGGCGTTCCACGCGCTCGTCCTGGTGATCGTGCCCAGCTTCGTCTGGCTGGGCTTCTGGCAGCTGGACCGCTGGGAGCTGCGCAGCGCGTCCGTCAACCTCCAGCAGGACAACCTGGCCGCCGAACCCGTTCCCGTCTCGGAGCTGGCCGCCGTCGGGGAGGACGTCGCCCCCGAGGACAGGTGGCGCACCGTCGAGGCCACCGGCGCCTGGGACACCGCCCACGAGATCCTCCTGCGCAACCGCGACGGATCCGGCGGCGTCGGGTACCACGTCCTGACCCCCCTGGTCGGGGAGGACGGTACGGCCGTCCTGGTCAACCGCGGATGGATCCAGCGCGGCGAGACCGCGCTGGACGCCCCCGAGCCCCCGGAGGCCCCCGGCGGGACCGTGGACGTGACCGGTCGGCTGCACTTCTCCGAGACGGAGGAGAACAGCGGCCTGCGCAACCGCGACGACCTGCCCGAGGGGCAGCTCATGATGGTCGACGTCGACATGATCGCGGAGGAACTGCCCTACCCGGTCTACGGCGGATTCGTCGAGCTCACCCGGCAGGACCCGGCGCCCGACCCCGCCCCCGAGCCGGTCGAGCTGCGCGAGGTGGACTCCGGCATGAGCGCCTCCTACGCCGTGCAGTGGTGGGTGTTCGCCGTCGTCGCCGTCGCCGGCTGGATCTTCCTCGTCCGCCGCGAACTGCGCGAGGCCCGAGAGGCCCGCGAGGAGGGGCGTGCGGGGGAGCCGGGACCCGCGGGGCTGTCCGAGCAGGAGCCGTCGGAGGCCGCCGCCGGGACCGGTGGCGGTACCGACCGTTGAGTCCCCGGCCACGGCACGAGGAGCCAGCCCCATGCACGAAGAGACCGACTATCCGGCGCCCGGACACGTGGAGCGCCGCGACGTGGACGCGGGGGAGAGCTCCCGCGCCGGACGCCTGTGGTGGGACGGCGCCGCCGACGCCTACCAGGCCGAACACGGCGGCTTCCTGGGCGACGCCGACTTCGTGTGGTGCCCGGAGGGGCTGACCGAGGAGCGGGCGGGGCTGCTCGGCGACCCCGCGGAGCTGCGGGGGGCGCGGGTCCTGGAGGTCGGCTGCGGCGCGGGCCAGTGCGGCCGGTGGCTGCGCGCGAGGGGCGTGCGGGAGGTGGTCGCGTTCGACCTGTCCTTCCGGCAGCTGCAGCACTCGCGGCGGATCGACGCCGAGACGGGGCACAGCCTGGCGACCGTGCAGGCCGACGCCCAGAGACTGCCTTTCGCCGACGCCTCCTTCGACGCGGTGTTCTCGTCGTTCGGCGCGTTCCCGTTCGTTCCCTCGGCCGACGACGCCCTCGGCGAGGCGGCGCGGGTCCTGCGCCCCGGAGGGCGCCTGGTCTTCTCGGTGACGCACCCGGTCCGGTGGAGCTTCCCGGACGACCCGGGCGAGGAGGGGTTCACCGTCCACCAGTCCTACTTCGACCGCCGTGCCTACGTGGAGGAGGACGACGAGGGCAACGCGGTCTACGTGGAGCACCACCACACGGTGGGCGACTGGGTGCGGGGGATCGCCCGCGCGGGGCTGACGTTGGAGGACCTGGTCGAACCGGAGTGGCCGGAGGGGCTCGACCGCGTGTGGGGAGGCTGGGGGCCGGTGCGGGGCCGGATGATCCCCGGCACCGCGATCTTCTCCGCGGCCAGGCCGAAGGGCTGAGGGCGAACCGCTCCTTGCCGTTGCTCCGGACCACCTCGGCGAGGGTTGCCCGGGCGAGGCGGACCCCGGCGCCTCGGCCGCCCGCGAGGAGGTCCTCCACCCCGGCCCACCCCCGGGGGGCCAGGCGCAGCCCCGCGAGGCCGGGGTCGTGGCGCAGGACGCGCGCCGGGAACTGGGAGGCGCGGACCCTCTCCTCGGCGCTCATGCGTGTGCTCGCCGGTCTGTTCGCAGAGGGATGATCCCGTGCGCGTGCCGTCGCGGGCCAGGGGTTCTCGGGGCCGTCCGGCCGCGGAAATCTGCTTGGAGGTCCGGGCCCGGGGGAGTAGTTTGCGTAGTCCGACCGGGTTCCGGCCCACGGCCGCCCGGCCTGGGGCTCCGCGCCCCGGGGCGCGTCCGCGCCGTGGACGGCAGGAGGAGGGGCCCGTGTCCCAGAGGTTGCGTGCCGTGTGGAGGGAGACCCGCGACGCCTTCGAGCAGGGGCGCTACCGGGTCGGGGAGCGGATCGTGGACCTGTCGGGGGACCTGGCCGCGATGCGGGCGGGCACGCGGCTCTACCTGCCGGGCGAGCCGGCGGAGCCCTCCGGGTCGGGGACGCGGCGCACGACCCGTTTCGAGGTCACCCGGGAGAGTACGCTCGCCGCGGCCGGGCGCCTGGCGTCCGGGCCGGGACGGCCCCATGTGGCGGCGCTGAACTTCGCGTCCGCCCGCAAGCCCGGCGGCGGCGTCGCCAACGGCGCGCGTGCGCAGGAGGAGAGCCTGGCCAGGTCGAGCGCTCTGTACGCCTCCCTGGTGCTGTGCCCGGAGTACTACGACCACCACCGGGCGCACGGGAGCCTGCTCTACACGGACCGGGTGATCTGGTCGCCCGGCGTGCCGGTGTACCGCGACGAGCGGGGCGGGTGGCTGCCGGAGCCCCTGCTGGTCTCCTTCCTCACCTGCGCGGCGCCGAACCGGCGGATGATCGAGCGCAACCGGGACGAGCCGGCGGACCCCATCCCCGGAGTCCTGGCCGCGCGTGCGCGCGGCGTGCTCGCCGTCGCGGCCGAGCAGGGGGTCGACCGGCTGGTGCTCGGGGCGTGGGGGTGCGGCGTGTTCGGCAACCACCCGTCGGAGGTGGCGGCGGCCTTCGCGGGGCACCTGCGGCCGGGCGGCGGGTTCGCGGGGGCGTTCGAGCACGTGGTGTTCGCGGTCCTGGACCGCGACGACACGGTGCGCGAGGCCTTTGCGGGGGCGCTGTGACCCCGCGCCCGGCGCGGGGCCGCGTCAGTCCCCGGGCACCACGCCGGCCCTGCGGGCGGACTCGTTGGCCTGCGCGAGCCTGCGCAGGACGGTCATGAGGGCGTCACCGAGCACCGAGTACACGACGGCGCTCTCCAGGATCTCGTCGGTGCCGGTGACCCGGCCGATGACGTTGAGGTCCACCCGGGCCGCCTGCTCCATGGTGGCGGCGTAGCCGTCGAGCGCCTCGTCGTCGAGGGGGCGCCCGGCGCGGCGGTAGGTGGAGATCACCTCGGCCAGGTCCGCGGCGGGGCGGCCCTCGGGGTAGACGTGCCAGCCGCGCCTCTCGAACAGGGCCCGCACCCGGCCGTGGTCCTCCTCCTCGGCGGTGGCGCCGCCCTTCGTGGCGGGTGGGAGCACGTGCATGGCGTGGCCGAGGAGTTCGTGGGTGATCGGCGGGTCGGGGGAGTCGACGCGGGCGAGGATCTCGCGGGTGGTGGCGATGGGCAGCCCGCCCACGTCGGTCAGGGCGCGGACCAGGCGCAGCCGGTGGAGGTGCGCGTCCCCGTAGCTCGCCTGGTTGGGGCCGGTGCGCTCGCCCCGGGGCAGGAGCCCTTCGCGGAGGTAGTACTTGATCGTCGGCACCGGGGTCCCGGACCGCTCACTCAGCTCGCCGATACGCATGGGCCCATCCTCGCTTCTTTCCCCTTGCCACGTCCCGGTCCTTCATGGATAGTAAAGGTATCCATAGTGGATAGTGAAAGTATCCAAAGAGGAGAAGCGTGAACGTCCCGACCACCCCCCGCCCCGCCCCCGGCGCGTTACTGCGGAGCGCGCCGGACTGGCACCGCCCCCTCATGGCGACCGCCGCCCTGTGCGCGGTCGTCCTGGCGGCGGCCCTCGTCGGCCTCGCGGTGGACGACCGCACCCTCGCCGGCCGCCCGATCTGGCTCAAGCCGGCCAAGTTCGCCCTGTCGATCGCGGTCTACAACGTCACCCTGGCGTGGCTGCTCTCGCTGCTCGTGCGGTGGCGGCGCACCGGATGGTGGCTCGGGACGCTCTTCTCCGCCATGGTCCTCGGCGAGCTGGCAGCGATCGGGCTCCAGGCATGGCGGGGCGAGCTCAGCCACTACAACTACGCGACCCCGTTCGACACGGCCGTCTACAACGCCATGGCCGCCATGATCGTCGCCGCGTGGACCGCCAACCTCGGGATCGGCGTCCTGCTGCTCGTGCAGCGCGTCGGCGAGCGCTCCACCACCTGGGCGGTGCGGATCGGCACGGTGATCGCCCTCGCCGGCATGGCCGCGGCCTTCTTCATGACCGTCCCGTCCGACCAGCAGATGGTCGACCTGGAGAACGGCGGGCCGGGGGACGTGATCGGGGCGCACACCGTCGGCGTGGCGGACGGCGGGCCGGGGCTGCCGGTCGTGGGCTGGAGCACGGTCGCCGGGGACCTGCGGGTCGCCCACTTCGTCGGCATCCACGGGCTCCAGGCGCTCATCCTGCTCGCCCTGCTCCTGGTGGCGCTGGGCCGCCGCTACGCGGGGCTGGAGCCGGACGCCGTGCGTCTGCGCGTGGTCGTCGTGGCCGGATCGGCCCACGCGGCGCTCCTGGTCCTGACCGCCTGGCAGGCGCTGCGGGGCCAGTCGGTCGTGCGCCCGGACGCCCTCACCCTCCTGGCCGTCGCGCTGCTGGTTGCGGCGACCGCGGCGGGCCTGTGGTGGGCGCTGCGCAGACGCCGGGACGGGAGCGCCCGCGAACGGAACCGGGCTGCCGGGCGGGCCTGAGCGGCCCTCGCGTCCGGTCGGCCCGTATCATCCGTGTGACCGGACGCGGAGGAGGCACGGTGCGGCTCAAACTCGACCTGCACGACATCTTCAACAAGGGCCGCGACATCGACAGGGCCCTCGCCGACATCATGGACGAGGCCGAGCGCACCGGGGCCAGGACCGTGGAGATCATCCCCGGCAAGGGGTCGGGGCAGCTGAAGAAGCGGGTGCTGCGCTACCTCGACCGCAAGGACGTCAAGGCCCGCTACCACCGGGTCGAGAAGGACTCCAAGAACTTCGGCCGCCTGTTCGTCCACTTCAAGCGCTGACCCGGGGCGGTCCCACTGCTCGGTCCCTGCTCTGACGGCGCCTGCTGGACATGGCGTAATACGCGTATTACGATCATCGCATGGCGAAGGTTCGCATCAGTATCAGTCTTGATCCGGAAGAGGCCGAGCGTGTCAGGTCGCACGCTGATCGTGCCGGTATGGATGTGTCGTCCTACCTGGTCAATGCGGCGATCCGGCAGATAGCCGAGGTCGAGGCGGCCGAAGCGCAGTTCGCGGAGCTGGACGCGCTGATCGCGGACGCCGAAGGGCGCGCCGAGCACTACGGGCCCGTGGACGAGACGAGCGAAGACTCCCTGAGTGAGGACGAGCGCCGCGAGGTCGACGAGGCAATGCGCCTGGTCCACGGCGTCGGGGAGACCCATGAGTCCCATCGGGGAGAGGTGGCGTGAGCGCCCGCACCCCCGTCTACGACACAGGGATGCTCATCGCCTTGGCGGCGCGCAAGGCCAAGGCGGTGCAGATGCACCGAGGGCTTCTCCGCGCCCCGCACCGTCCCGTGATCCCTGGCCCCGTCCTCGCCCAGGTGTGGCGTCCGGACCCGGCGGCCGTTCACGCCATGGGCGCGATCCTGAAGGAGTGTACGGTGCCTCAGGCCCGCTCGTCCGTATCCGCGTTGCGCCCGACGGGCGCGGGACAGGCGGAATGCATAGTGTGTGCGACGGCCCCCGACATCACCGACTGGCGGCGCATCGGTGCGGTGCTGGGTCTGGCGGTGCTCCCCGTGAAGAAACGCCCGGACGCAGTGGACGCTCTCGTCGCCTGGACGGCCGTGAAGCACCGGAGCGCGGTGGTATTCACCAGTGACCCGGGGGACATCACCGCGTACGTGGAAGCGATCGGCGCCGACGACGTGCACGTGGTAGCGGTATGAGTCCCATGGCTCGGCTGCACCGTCGACAGGAATACGACCGTCGGAAGGGCCCCGGCCGCCTGTTCGTCCACTTCAAGCGCTGACCCGGGGCGGTTCGATGGGTGGGCGGCAGAAGCGTTTGTTCAGCGACCGGCTGGTCCTGGAACCCCTCGTGGAACGGCATGCCGATGGCGTGGTGGACCTGTTCGCCGACCCCGCCATGAGTTCGCTGTCGGGGGCGGACCTCTCCGACCCGGTTCCGGCCCGCCGGATGGTCGACGCCAGGTTGGCCTACGACGGGCCGCCGGAGCTGGGGCACTGGGCCGTGCTGCTCGGCGGCGACCTGGTCGGCCTCGCCCACCTGCGACCCTCGGGGGAACTGCCCGGCGGGCTGCCGGAGATCGGCTGGTACCTGGCCGTTCGCCACGGTGGGCGGGGGCTGGCCACGGAAGCGGCCGGCACGCTGCTCCGCCACGGCCTCGGCCCCCTCGGCCTGCACTCGGTCTGGGCGCTCATCCACGTCGACAACGCGCCCAGCCTGCGCCTGGCCGCCCGTCTGGGCTTCCTCCCCGTCGGCGAGGGCCGACACTACAACGGTCCCCACCGTGTTCACGTCGCCCTCCCCGGCCAGGTCTGAGTGCCTTCGAGGTCGCGCGGTGCGGCTTCGCGAGTGCCCCGGCCGCCTGTTCAGCCACTTCGAGCGCTGGCCCGGGCCGCTACGGGTCGCCGGGGAGTTCTCGCCCGAACGGTTCAGGCGTCGCGGCGCACCAGGGAGACCGCGTACACGGCGAGGGACACGACAGCCCAGACCGCAAGGGTCAGCGCGGCGATTCCTGGTGGGAGCTCGTGCACCTCGTAGGCCGGGGTTCCGACCAGGCTCAGGCCGGCCTGGTCGGGCAGGAGCCTGAGCGCTTCCGGCCACTGCAGGACACCGGTGGCGACGACCAGGGGGAGGGTGATCAGAATCCCCAGCGGCGCCGCCCCTTCCGGCGGCCGCACGGGTCCCCGCCGAGGACGGGTGCGGAGGGCGGGGCGCCGTGGTCGACAGAGCGGGCCGCTGTGGTGGGATCGACGCATGTTGAGAGATGCCCGGGAGGCGCCGGGCCGGCGCTCCGCTGCCTCACGGCTCGTGGACGCCGCCGTGTCCGCGGCCGTCGTGCTGGTCTTCTGGATCCCCCCGGTCCTCGCCCTCTCCCCGGGAGGGGACCGGCTGCTCGGCTCCTGCCTCGCGCTGCTCGCGGGCGGCGCCATGCTGCTCCGGTGGAGGTCGCCGGTCACTGCAGTGTCCGCGGCCCTGGTCGCCACGGCGGCGGGATGGCTGTTCTCCGCCACCACCGATCCCATGGTGGGGGTGGCCTGGTGCCTCTACCCCCTGGCGCTGCGGGGCGGGTCCAGGGAACGCGACGCCGGCTCCGTCGTCCTGGGGGTCCTCGTCCTGGTGTCCCTCGTGCTGGGGGTCAGCTCATCGGCACAGGACGCGATGCAGAGGGTCGTGTTCGGCCTCGGCGCGATCGGTGTGGCCTGGCTCCTCGGACGGGCCGAGGCGGAGCGGATCGGCGCGGTGCGTCGTGCCGAACGCCAGCAGGCCGAGTTCGAGCACGTCCGGAGGGAGGCCGCCATGGCCCGCGAGGTCCATGACGTCGTGGGCCACGCGCTGAGCACCATCAGCGCCGAAGCCGCCGTCGCACGCGCCGTGTCGTCCTCGGACAGGGGGGAGCTGCTCGAGGCGCTGGAGGACATCGAGGACCGTTCGCGTTCGGCCCTGGTCCAGGTGCAGGACCTGGTGCGGGCGCTGCGCCGTCGTGACCGTGCTCCGTTCGGCGACGGCGGCGGGAACCACGCCGCCGCGCTCCGTGAGCTGGTCGCGGCGGCGGCGGTGAGCGGCCTGGAGGTGGATGCCCGCATCGACCTCCCGGAACACGGAGGGGAGGCCGCCTTCGTCGCCACCCGGGTCGTCCAGGAAGCGCTGAGCAACATCGTTCGGCACGCGGCGGCCGAACGGTGCGAGCTCGTGCTGGCGCCGGTCGGGGGCGAGCTCGTCGTCCGGGTCGACGACGACGGCATCGGGATCCGGGCCGACGGGAGCGCGGGCTCGGGGATCGCCGGGATGCGCGAACGGGTCGAATCCGTCGGAGGGCGTCTGACGGTGGCCAGGCGTCCGAGCGGAGGGACGAGTGTCGTGGCGGAGCTCCCGATGGAGGTGCGGCGCTGAGCGCCTCCCCGACCGGGTCCCGGAGTTGCCCGGTTCCGCTCCGCCGGGCCCCGGAGCCGCCGGGCCCGCCAAGGTGAGTTGTGAGAGTCTTTGCCGCCCCGATCCCCGACGGGCCGGCCGGCCGGGTCACACTCGGAAGTGGTGTGCCTCCGATGGAGAAGGGGATTCGATGATCACCACCGACTTTCTGCCCGGTTCACCCTGCTGGACCGATCTGTCGTCGCCCGACGTCGAGGCCTCGGCCGCGTTCTACCGGGAACTGTTCGGCTGGCAGGCGGTCGAGGGGGGCCCGGACAGCGCCGGATACCGGTACCTGCTCCTGGACGGCGCCGCCGTGGCCGGGCTCGGGCCGTTCATGGGCGAGAGTGAGAGGCCCGCCTGGACGGTCTACTTCGCCGACCCCGACGTCGACGACACGGTCCTCACGGTGGAGCATCTCGGCGGAACCCTCGTGGTGGAGCCGTTCGACGTCCTCCACCGCGGGCGCATGGCGGAGTTCACCGACCCCCAGGGCGGCTACGCCGGGCTCTGGCAGGCCAAGGCCTTCCGGGGGATGGAGGCCGCCGACCGTCCCGGGGCGCTGTGCTGGGTCGAGCTGTGGACCCCCGACGGCGACGGTGCGCGGGATTTCTACGCCGAGCTCTTCAAGTGGTCCTACACCGACTTCTCCCTGCCGGGGGAGGCCGGGACGTACACGATCGTCGCCCCCGCCGGGCTCGGGCAGGACCGGGCGCACGGCGGGATCATGCCGGTCGACCCCGCCCAGCTGGCCGCCACCGGGGGCGCGGCGGACTGGCACCCGGTGTTCGCGGTCGAGAACTGCGACGCGGCCGTGGAGAGGGTCCGGTCGGCGGGAGGCCGGGTGTACATGGGGCCGGAGAGCACACCGGGGGTGGGGCGGCTCGCCCTGTGCGCCGACGTGTTCGGTGCGGGGTTCGTCCTGCTCGCGCCCTCGCCGATGTGAACCCGCGCCCGTTCGGGGCCGGGCCCCGGCGAGGACCGCGGCCGGAAGGAACACGGAGGCCACTGCCATGATCACCACCGACTTCACGCCCGGCGCGCCCTGTTGGCTGGAGCTGGGCACACCGGACGTCGACGCGGCCGCCGCCTTCTACCGGCGGATGTTCGGGTGGACCGACACCTCGGCGGGACCGCACACGGGCGGTTACCGGTTCGCCCGCCTGGACGGGGAGGACGTCGGCGGGATCGGCCCGCTGATGGAGGAGGGCGAGCAGCCCGCGTGGACCGCCTACTTCTCCGTCCCGGACGCGGGGGCCGCCGCCAGGGCGGTACGCGGGCTGGGCGGCACCGTGCTCGTCGAGCCGCTGGACGTCATGGGACTCGGGTGGATGGCCCACTTCCTGGACCCGCGGGGCGGCCACTTCGCCGTCTGGCAGGAGGGGAGGTTCGCCGGGTTCGACGTCGCGGACCGCCCGGGCTCACTGTGCTGGCTCGAACTGTGGTCGCCGGACGGGGCGGGGGCGCGCTCCTTCTACGGCGGGCTCTTCGGCTGGTCCTTCCACCCCTTCACTCTGGCCGGGACCCATGAGTACACGCTCGCCGGGCCGGAGGGGACGGGGGAGGAGGCCGCCCACGGCGGGATCCTGCCCGTCGACAGGTCCCGGCTGTCCGACGACGCGGGCACCGCGCTCTGGAACCCCGTGTTCCGTGTGGACGACTGCGACGCCGCCGCGGAACGGGCGGCCGACGCGGGCGGACAGGTGTACACGGAGCCGGAGGACTCACCGGGCGTGGGGCGGGTCGCGAACTGCGCGGACCCCTTCGGCGCCGGGTTCATGGTCCTCGGTCCGTCGGCGTGAGCCGTCCCGCCGGAGGGCCCCCGGCGGGCCCGGACGGCCCCGGCCGGGGGACGCCGGGCCCGCTCCGCCGACTACTGCCGTGACACGGCGGACGCCCCGCCGCGCAGGACGAACTTCCGGATCTTGCCGGTGGCGGTCTTGGGGAGCTGGTCGAGGAACTCCACCTGCGTGGGCGCCTTGAAGTGGGCCAGGTTGTCGCGGGCGAAGCCGATCAGCTCCTCCTCCGTGGCCGCGGCGCCCTCGCGCAGCACCACGGACGCCCTCGGCGTCTCGCCCCAGCGCTCGTGCGGCACCCCGACGACCGCGGCCTCCAGCACCGCCGGGTGCCGCAGCAGGACCCCTTCCACCTCGACGGACGAGATGTTCTCGCCGCCGGAGATGATGACGTCCTTGATCCGGTCCTGGATCTCCACGTACCCGTCCGGGTGGGTGACCGCGGCGTCCCCGGTGTGGAACCAGCCGTCGCCCATGGCCTCCTCGGTGGCCTCGGGGTCGTCGTAGTAGCCCTTCATGACCACGTTCCCGCGCACGGTGATCTCCCCGACGGTCGTACCGTCCCAGGGGACCTCCCGGCCGGCGGCGTCCACCACGCGCAGCTCGCCGGAGGTGAGCAGCTCGACCCCCTGGCGGGCCTTGACGGCGGCGCGGTCGCGGACGGACAGCCCCTCGTGCTCCGCCCGGGGCTCGCACACGGTGATGAACGGCGCGGTCTCCGTCAGCCCGTAGACGTGGGTGACGGTCCAGTCGAAGCCGTCTTCCAGGCGCTCGATCGTGTCGGCGGCCGGGGAGGCCCCGGCGGTGACCACGTGCACCCCGGGCGGGACCTCGCCGCGCACGCCTTCGGGCGTGTTGGCCAGCATGATCAGCACGGTGGGCGCCGCGCACAGCCAGGTGACGCCCTCGTCGCGGATCAGGTCGTACACGGTGGCCGGGTCCATCGCGGGCAGGCACACGTGGGTGGCGGACGCGGCCGTCACCGTCCACGTGTAGGTCCAGCCGTTCGCGTGGAACATCGGCAGGGTCCACAGGTACCGGTCGCCGACGTCCATCCGCAGGTGGAGCAGGGTGCCCACCGAGTTCATGTACGCGTTGCGGTGGGTGATCATCACGCCCTTGGGGCGCGCGGTGGTACCGCTCGTGTAGTTGACGGTCAGGACGTCGGTCTCCTCGACGGCCGGGCGGTCGAACTCGGGGGAGGCCTGCTCGACCAGGGCCTCGTAGTCCTCCCAGCCGGGCCGGGCCCCCTCCAGCGCCACGAACCGCTCCACGCCCGGGAGCCGGTCGCGGACGGCGTCGACGGCGTCGAGCTGGTCGGCGTGCACGCACAGGACCTTCGCCCCGGAGTGGTCGACGATGTAGGCGAAGTCGTCGGCGGACAGGCGGAAGTTCACCGGGACCAGGACCGCACCGAGCTGCGGCACCGCGTAGAAGGACTCCAGCTGCGCGTGGGTGTTGGGGGAGATGTACGCGACCCGGTCGCCCTTGGCCACCCCCATGCCCTGGAGGACCGACGACCACCGGTCGCACCGGTCGAAGAACTCCTCGTAGGTCAGCCGGAGGCCCCGGTCGACGACCGCCTCGCGGTCCGGGTGCAGTCTGCGCGTCCGGCGCGCGAACTCCAGGGGGGTCAGTGCGAGTTCCATGGTGCCTTCCTTCTGTGTCTGAGCCGGTCCGTGTCCGCGGCGGGCCCGTGTCCGCGGCGGTTCCCGGGCTCCGGGCGGTCACAGTCCGAACAGCCGTGCCGCGTTGCCGTGGAGGACGGCCCGCAGCCAGTCCGGGCCCAGGCCGAGGCGGGTCAGGGCGTGGAGCTGCTCGGCGTAGGGGTAGGGGATGTTCGGGAAGTCGGTGCCCAGCAGGACGCGCTCGCCCAGGTCCGCCAGGCGGGGGAGGGCGTCGGGGGGGAACGGCGCCCGGGCCTCGGCGAAGTCGGTGAACACCATCGTGGTGTCGAGGTGGACGCGGCCGTACGTCTCGGCGAGGTCCAGGAACTCGACGTACTCCGGCGCCCCGGCGTGCGCGATGACGGCGGTCAGCCGTGGGTGCGCGCTCAGGACCTCGGAGAAGGGGCCCGGCCCGGTGAAGCGGCCCGGCTCGGGGCCGGAACCGCAGTGGACCACCACCGGCGTCCCGGCGTCGGCGAGGTTCCCCCAGACGTCGGAGAGCAGGGGGTCGCGCGGGTCGTAGCCGCCGACCTGGAGGTGGGCCTTGAACACGAGGGCGCCGGCCTCGACGGCGGCGGCCACGTACTCGCCGGCGCCGGGTTCGGGGTAGAAGGTGGCGCTGCGCAGGCAGTCGGGGTTGTCGTCCGCGAAGCCGCCCGCCCAGCCGTTGAGCCACACGGCCATGTCGGGCCGGTGCGGGTACGAGAGCGCCGTGAAGTGCCGGACGCCGAACCCCCTGAGCAGGGCGAGGCACTCGTGCTCGTCCCCCCGGTAGGCGAGGGGCCACTGGTCTCCGAGGGCGTCGAAGTGGTTCCGCACCTTGCGCAGCACGTTGTGCGGCATGAAGTGCGTGTGGACGTCGATGAGCCCCGGGAGTCCCAGGTCCCGCCAGACCGCGTGGACGTCGGCGGACCCGGGCGCGGGGTCGGATGAGACTCGTGTCACACCTGACACGATACGTGGGCGTTCCCCCGCTGTTCGTGCTGGCCCTGCGGGGAGCTCCGGGGCGTCCGCGGCGGACGGAGGTCCGAGGGGTCGGGGCCGCGGTCGCCGCGGGAGCGGCCCCGGGCCGTGGACCCCCGGCGCGCCGTTCCGGCGGGGCCCTCCCGGAAACGCGGGCGGAGGGCCCGGCCGGCGCGTCCGGGTCAGCGCCGCCGGGTGCGCGTCGTGGTCGGCGCGATGCGGTCGTTGCGCAGGTGCTCGTAGACGATCGAGGCGCGCACGTCCGCGACCTCGGGTCTCTCCGTCAGCTTGTCGATGACGAACGCGTACAGGCTGTTGTTGTCCGGCAGGGCCACATGGACCAGGAAGTCCTCGCTGCCCGAGGTGACGAACACGGACAGGGTGTCCGGCAGGGAGCGGACCCAGTCCCGGAAGGCCTCGATGTTGTGGCGCGAGGGCTTCACGACGCTCACGGTGATGAGCGCCTGCACCGGGCGGCCGATCTTCTCCAGGTCCACGTCCAGGATCGAGCCGCGGATCACACCCTTCTCCCGCAGCGCGCGGGTCCGGTCGAGGGTCGTCGTGGGGGAGGCGCCGACCGCTGCGGCCACGTCCCGGTTGGTTTTTCGTGCGTCTGACTGGAGTTCGGCCAGAATCGCCGTATCAAGTTCGTCAAGATCAGGCATGGGTGCATTGTAGCCGTATTAAATACGGAATGTTGTGCAAGGCCCCGCTCTATGATTAACATTTGAGGGAAAAGGTCGTATTTGGCTCGCCGAGGAAGTGATCCTTCCGGAGCAGGCACCGTCGCCCCGCCGTTCGGCCCAGCTCTGGCGCGAGGACGCGCCACCGCAGAACACAAGGGACGTCCGTACCGTGAGACCTTCCTCCGTCGCTGCCGTCGCCGACCGACCGTCGGCGCGTCCGCGGACCCGTGGCCGCACCCTGGCCCTCATCGCGATCATCTGCGCGGCGCTCAACCTGCGCCTGGTGGTCACCTCGCTGTCCCCCCTGCTCGCCACGGTGGGGGAGGAGTTCGGGTTCACCGCCGTCGTCGTCGGCGTGTTCGGCACCCTGCCCCTGATCGCCTTCGCGGTGTTCGGCCTGATCACACCCGCGATCATGCGCCGACTGGGGCCGGAGGCCACCGCCGCTCTGAGCATGCTCCTGACCGGGGCGGGACAGGTCGTGCGCGCCCTCGCCCCCGACACCGGGACCCTGCTGGTCCTCACCGGCATCGCCCTCACCGGCGCGGCGCTGGGCAACGTCGTGCTCCCGCCGCTGATCAAGCAGTACTTCCCCGACCGCCTGGCGGCCCTGAGCACGGTCCAGATGGTCGCCATCCACGCGGGAGCCCTGTTCCCCCCGCTGGTCGCCGTCCCCCTCGCCGAGACGATGGGCTGGCGCTTCGCCCTGGGAGCCTGGTCGGTGCCCGCCCTGGCGGCCGCCCTGCTGTGGGCGCTCCAGCGGAGCCGGGCGCGCCGGGACGCCCCGGCCGCCGCCTCCGTGCGCCGGTCGGGCGCCGTCCCGCCCGGCGGCGCGGGCCCGGAGGGCGCCGCCGGCGCCGGACCGGCCCGCCCGATCTGGAGGGTCGGCACGGCCTGGCGGATGGCCCTGCTGTTCGGCATGGTCACCTGGAACGTCTTCACCCTGTTCACCTGGCTGCCCGCGCTGCTGACCGGAGCGGGCCACTCCCCGGCCGCGGCCGGGGCCATGGTGTCCCTGATGGTGGGCTCCAGCCTGCTGTTCGGGCTGGTCGCGCCGACCCTCACCCTGCGTGCCGCGAACACCTTCCCGATCGTGGCGCTCGGCCTCACCGGCTACGCGGTCGGCTACCTGGGGGTGGCGGCGGCGCCGCAGCTGGCGCCGCTGTGGGCGGTCTGCCTGGGCCTGGGCACCAGCCTGTTCGTGGTGACCATGACGATGATCAACGCGCGCAGCACCACCGCGCGGGGCTCGGCGGCCCTGTCCGGGTTCGTGCAGGGCGCGGGCAGCGGGCTGGCCCTGGGAGGCCCTCTGCTGTTCGGGCTGCTGCGTGAACTGACCGGGGGCTGGACCGCCTCGTACGCACTGGTCGCCGGCGGGTCGCTGGCGGTGGCGTTCGTCGTCGCCTACGTCGAGCGCACGCCGTGGACCATCGAGGCGGCCGCGGCCGCCCCGGCTGACCGCGGCCCCGGCTGACCGCCGCACGCGCGGGCGGCGCGCCGGGGGGCGGACCCGGAGCCGGGAAAGGCCCGGTTGGCCGGACCCGGCCAACCGGTGCACGTGCACCGGGAAGCCGTTCCGGCCCTGTTCCCCCCGGCCGCGGCCGTGTTCCCGGCCTCCCGCCGGTCCCGGCCGGGTCGCGTCCCCTGAGGGCGGGTTCGGGCGGTCCGGGAGGTTGTCCCCGGTCAGAGGGGCGAGGGGTGGGCCGGCGTGGTCCTTGTCGGGCGTTCGCGCAGGTCCGGGAGGCCGGGCGCACGCCGTCGGCGGAGTGGGTCCTCCGGTCGGTCCGCCGGGGTGCGGGACGGAGACGACGAACCCCGCCGAGGCGGGCAGGACGCGCATAATGACGTCATGACAAGCCCACCCCTCGACAGGCCGTCCCCACCGGCCCGTGATCGGGTCCCCCGGCCGCGATGACAGCGGATCGGGAGCACCGACCCCCGCCCCCCGACCCGGTCCCCCCGGTGGGCGGCGCGCAGGAGGTCCGGCCGCTCATCCGGAACCACGACTTCCAGACGCTCTGGGCCAGCCGGTTCTTCGCCGGGCTCGGCAAGGAGAGCGGCGAGGTCGCCTATCCGCTCCTCGTCCTCTTCCTCGCCGGCTCGGCCACGCAGGCGGGCGTCATCGGATCGGCGCAGGTGGCCACCGCCATGGTCGCCGCCGTGGCCGGGGGCGTGCTCGCGGACCGGGCCGACCGCAGGGCCGTCCTGCTGTTCTGCGACCTCGGACGCCTGGCGCTGCTCGCCCTGTTCGCGCTCCTGCTGTTCACGGGGAAGGTGACGTTCCCCGTCATCGTGGCGGTCGCGGTCGGCTCGTCGGCGATGATGGGCGTCTCCAACCCGGTCGCCATGGCCTCCGTCAAGCAGCTGGTCCCGGCCTCGCAGGTGTCCGGGGCCGCCGCCCAGAACCAGATCCGCTTCTCCACCACCACGGCCCTGGGCGCGCCCATCGCCGGGTCGCTCTTCAGCCTGGGCCGCGCCCTGCCCTTCGTGACGGAGGCCCTCGCCTACCTGGTGTCGGCGGCACTGGTGCTGTTCATCCGCCGCCCGATGCAGGCGTGCCGCGCCCCGGCGCGCGAACGCTGGACCCTGCGCGGCACGGTCGGCGGGTTCGCCCTGCTGGCGGCGGACCCGATCCTGCGCCCGATGATCCTGTGGATCGTCGGTTTCAACCTGGCCTTCTCGCAGTCGGGGGCGTTCCTCGCGCTCATCGCGACCGCGGAGGCACAGGGCGCGGACCACGTGCAGATCGGCCTGACCGTGTCCCTGGCGGGATCGGGCGGGCTGGTCGGCGCCCTCGCCGCCGGTGCGGTCCTCAGACGGGTACGGCCCTCCTCCACGTTTCTCGTCGCGGCCTGGTCGGCTCCGCTGTGCGCCCTCGGGCTGGCGGTCGCGCCGAACGCGGTGGCGCTCGGGGTGCTGCTGGGTCTCGTGTTCGCCGTCGTTCCGTGCGTGAACGCCCTGTTCTACGGCTACGTGGCCGCGTCGGTCGGCGACGGCTATCAGGGCAGGGTGCTGGGAGCGGTCATGTTCATGGCGCTGGTCTCCCAGCCGGTCGGCATCCTGGGGATCGGGGTCGTCTTCGACCGCGCGGGGCCGACCTGGGTGTTCCTGGCGATGGCGGGCCTGTCGGCGCTCGCCGCCCTGTTCACCCTCTCGCCGGTGATGCGGGACCTGCCGCGCCCGGAGGAGCTGGCCGGGACCTGATGCGGCGGCCGCCGCCCGCGCCCGGGGCGGTTGCGGGCGGCGGGGGCCGCGCGGACCGCCCCGGGCGCGACGCGCCCGGGGCCCGGGCCCGGGTTCGGCCGGAGGACGGCGGGTCCGGGCGGGCCCCGCCCCCGCGGGAGCCCCCGCCGGTCCCTCCGCACGCCCGTCGGCCGCCCTCCGGAGCAGTCCCCACGGCTCTTCCGTCCCCGGTCAGCCCTCGAAGGGCATCGCCATCAGCGGGTCCGAGGTCGGCTGTTCGGAGCCGCCCTCCGGCTCGACCGTGACCGCCACGCCGTCGGCGGCCCCGTCCTCCGGGGTCGCCAGCACCGGCAGCACGAACCCGGCCTCGTCCACCGACAGGACCCCCGCCGACGAGACGGTGCCGTCGGGGCGGGTCAGCCAGAGCTGGTAGTCCTCGTCCTCCAGCCGCTCCAGGCCGTGCGCGCTGAACACCAGCTGCCCGCTGGCCTCCGAGTGCACGACGGTCACGGACACGCCCTCCATGGGCTCGGCCGTGGTGTGGTCGGCGGCCGGGTCCGACAGGACGGCGGCGATCTGCCGCTCGTTCTGGCGCAGGCGCTCCACCTCGCGGACCTGGTCGACGGCCACCGCCCCCAGGGCGACCACGAGCACCAGGCACGCGGCGAGCACCAGTCCGGTGCCCCGGTTCCACCGGTTGCGGCGAGGCCCGGGCAGGGGTTCGGGCGGCGGCGCGAGCTGGCGGGTCCTCGCCACCTCCTCCAGCACGAGCCGGCGCAGCTCCGCCGGGGGAGTGAGCGCCGCGGCGGAGCCCAGCAGGGCCGTCGTCTCGGCGAAGCCCCGCACCTCCTGCACGCACGAGTCGCAGTCGGCCAGATGGTCCTCGAACCGGACGCTCTCGCCCGGCGACAGCGCGCCGAGGGCATAGGCGCCCGAGAGCGTGTGCAGGTCCTGGCCCAGTCTCCTGCTCACCACTCCACCCCCAGGCAGTCGCGCAGCCGGATCAGCCCGTCGCGCATCCGCGTCTTCACGGTGCCCAGCGGCGTGGACAGCAGACGGGCGACCTCACGATAGGTGTACCCGCCGTAGTAGGCCAGGCGCACGGACTGGCTCTGGAGTTCGGTCAGGGTGTCCAGGCACCGGCGCACCCGCTCACGTTCGAGGCGGTCGGTGGCCTCCTCGGCCACCTCGTCGTAGGGGCGGTGCGTGTCGGCCGCCACCGCGCGCGCCTCCCGGTCCGTGGCCGCCTGCTCGGACCGCACCCGGTCCACGGCCCTCCGGTGGGCGAGCGTCATCACCCACGCGCGGGGGCTCCCCCGGCGCTCGTCGTAGCGGCAGGCGGTGCGCCACACCTCCACCATGACCTCCTGCACGACCTCCTCGGACTGGGCCGGGTCCCTCAGGACCCGTCGCACCAGACCGTAGACGGCCGGAGCGACCAGGTCGTACACCTCGCCGAACGCGCCCTCGTCGCCGCGGGCCACATCGCGGAGCAGCCGCGTGAGCCCCTGTTCGGACGGGGCGGGGGCCGCCGCCCCCTCCACGCGGCGGGGACCACGGGCCGCCGTGGCTTCCTCGTTCATCCGCTCCTCGTTCCTGGTCGGTACGCGGTCGTGTTCCTGCGGCTCCTGCCCGGACCGCGTGACGCACGGGCCCGGGCGGCCCGGCGTCATCGCCGGGCCGCCCGGGCGCGTCGTGCTCGGAATCCGAGCCGTGTTCTCCGGATCGTTCCGCGCCCGCGTCCACCGGGCATCCTCACACGACGCGTCCGCGTGCGTGGGGCACGATCGGTCCGGACCTCGCGGACCGCCGTGCGGGAGGTCTCCCCCGCGGCCGCCCGCGCCGGTGCCGGACGCGCCGACACCGGCGCGGGCATCCGGAGGACTTCCCCTAGGAGGGCATGAGCACGGTGTCGACGATGTAGACGGTCGCGTTCGAGGTCTGGACGTTGCCGCAGACCACGGCGGAGTCGCCGTCGACCGTGTAGTCCTCTCCGGACCCGGCCGTCATGACGTCCCCGCCCTGGAGCGACGTGAACGTGCCGTCCTCCAGGTCGGCGGGCGCGTGGCGTCCCTCGACCACGTGGTAGGTCAGGACCTCGGTGAGCTGCTCCTGGTCGGCGAGGAGGGCGTCCAGGTCCTCCTGCGGGATCTTCTCGAAGGCGTCGTCGCTGGGCGCGAAGACGGTGATGTCCTCTGCCGAGTTCAGGGTGTCGACGAGGTCGGCCTCGCCCACGGCGGTCACCAGCGTGGACAGCAGGGGGTTGTTGGACGCGGCCGTCGCGACGGGGTCCTGGGCCATGCCCTCGAAGCTGCCGTCGCCGTCCGCCGGCACGTCGGCGCAGCCGGGGCCGAAGTTCTCCCCGACCTCCTGCGTGCCGCCGGAGCCCTGGGTCTCCTCCGCGCCGGGGCTCTCCTCGGCGCCGCCCGCGGCCGGGGTCTCGGCCTCCGTGTCCCCCTCCATCCCGCCGCAGGCCGACAGGCCGAAGGCGAGGACGGCGGCGGCTGCGGTGGCAGTGAGAGCGTTCTTGCGGATCATGGTTCTCTCCTTCGAGTGGGTGAACTTCGGTTGTCTCGAACCGCTGCCGGGGGCAGCGGAGGCGTGGTCACTCGGCGGTGAAGCGGACGCGGTGCCACCCGGTGGCGCCGTTCGGGATCGGGTCGACCCGCTCCGGGGGCTGGGTGCGGCCGGCGGAGTCGGTGGCGCGCGCCTCGACGGTGTGCCGCCCGGGGTCGACGGCGGTCTCCGCGACCCACTGGACCCAGGTGTCGATGCCCGGCACCCGGGCCAGCTCGGCGGTCTGCCACTCGCCGTCGTCCACGCGGACCTCGACGGCGTCGATCCCGGTGTGCTGCGACCAGGCCACACCGGCCAGGACGACCTCCCCGGAGCCGACCCGGCCCAGAGGGGCGGGCACGTCCACCCGCGACATGGTCTTGACCGGCGCCCGCACGGCCCAGCCGCGCTGGGCCCAGTAGGCCTGCCTGTCGGCGAACCGGGTGAGCTCGATGTCGGTGACCCACTTGGTGGCGCTGACGAACCCGTACAGGCCGGGCACGACCATGCGCGCCGGGAACCCGTGGACGGGGGTCAGGGCCTCGCCTCCCATGCCGACGGCGAGGAGTGCGTCGCGCCCGTCCATGACGACCTCCGTGGGCGTTCCGCAGGTCCACCCGTCGTGGGAGGTGCTGAGGATCTGGTCGGCGTCCGCGTGGACGCCGGCGCGGCGCAGGAGGGCGGCGAGGGGGTACCCGAGCCAGCGGGTGTTGCCGACGAGGTCGCCGCCGACCGGGTTGGACACGCAGGTCAGGGTGATGTCGGCCTCGACGAGGGGCAGGCCGAGGAGTTCGTCCATGCCGATCTCGAAGGGCCGGTCGACCATGCCGTGGACCCTCAGCACCCACCGGGAGGCGTCGAGCCGGGGGACGGTGAGGGCGGTGTCGATGCGGTAGAAGTCCTCCACGGGGGTGCTGAAGGGAGGCAGGCCCGGCACGCCGAGGTCGGTTCCGGCGGGCAGCGGGGCGAGGGGTTCGGCGGCGGAGGGGAGGGCGATCGCGGACCGCCCGCCCGTGCCGCCGGGGTCGGACGACAGCAGGCGGCCCAGGGCGCCGGCCGTTCCGGAGGCGGCCAGGACCCCCGTCGCGGTCAGGACGAAGCCGCGCCTCCCGGGCCCCTGGGCGGGGCCCGGCTCGGCGGTGTGCGCCGCCTGCGCGCTCCCGGCGCCGTGCGATTCCGGGGTGTCCCTCGGGGCCCCCGGGGCGTTCTCCGCGTCCTCCGGGACCGGGACGCCCTCCGCGCCCTGCGCGTGCGCCGGCGCACGCGGGCCCGCTCCTGCCGGTCCGGCCGCCGCAGCGGGGCGGAGGTACCGGTGCGCGCTCCGGAGGAGGAGGGCGAGGGCCGAGGCCCCTGCCGCCGCGCCGACGAGGACGGGGATCACGGCCCCCGGCTCGTCGGCGCGGCGCAGGAGCACGGCGGCGATCCCCGCCGCCGCGAACACCGCCAACCCTGCGTACCCGACCGCCGGACGCCGGAGCGCCACGACGCCGAGCACGGCCCCGACACCGAGGAGGACGATCGCGATGCCGGAGAGCAGTACGACTTTGTCGGCTGTTCCGAACAGCGAGATCGCCGGCTCCATCAGGGCCGGCGGCGTGTTGTCGACGACGGCGTCGCCGACGGCGACCACCGGTGACGCGGTACGGGTCAGCGCGGAGGCCAGCTCGGCGGCGCCCAGTGAGGCGCCGACCGAGAGGAGCCCCACGGCCGTCCCGACGACGGTCCGTCGCCTGTCGCGTGGCGGGTTTCTCGTCCCGCGTGTCTCGGTGGTCACGTGGGGTATTCGGGACCGGCGGCCGGGCGGATGGGTCGGTCGGGGACTTTTCCGAGGTTTTTCGAGGAGGGTCCCGAGCTGGGGCTACTCCGCGGTGAAGCGGATGCGGTGCCGCCCCTCGGCCCCGTCCGGGATCGTCTCCACCTCGTCGGAGGACTGGGTGTGTCCGGAGGAGTCGGTGGCGCGCACCTCCACCGCGTGCATCCCAGGACCGACCCGCGTCTCCGCGACCCACTGGACCCAGGTGTCGGCTCCCGGCGCCCGGGCCAGTTCGGCCTGCCACCACTCGCCGTCGTCCACGCGGACCTCGACGGCGTCGATCCCGGTGTGCTGCGACCAGGCCACACCGGCCAGGACGACGTCCCCGGCGGCGGTCCGGGTGAAGTCGCCGGGCACGTCCACCCGCGACATGGTCTTGACCGGCCCCCGCTCCGCCCAGCCGCGGTCCGGCCAGTAGGCCTGCCTGTCGGCGAACCGGGTGAGCTCGATGTCGGTGACCCACTTGGTGGCGCTCACGTAGCCGAAGAGGCCGGGCACGACCATGCGCGCCGGGAACCCGTGCTCGTGGGGGAGCGGACGGCCGTCCATGCCGACGGCGAGGAGCGCGTCGCGCCCGTCCATGACGACCTCCGTGGGCGTTCCGCAGGTCCACCCGTCGTGGGAGGTGCTGAGGATCTGGTCGGCGTCCGCGCGGACGCCGGCGCGGCGCAGGAGGTCGGCCAGGGGGTACCCGAGCCAGCGGGTGTTGCCGACGAGGTCGCCGCCGACCGGGTTGGACACGCAGGACAGGGTGATGTCGGCCTCGACCAGGGGCAGGCCGAGGAGTTCGTCCATGCCGATCTCGAAGGGCCGGTCGACCATGCCGTGGACCCTCAGCACCCACCGGGAGGCGTCGAGCCGGGGGACGGCGAGGGCGGTGTCGATGCGGTAGAACTCGTCGGCGGGCGTGGTGAACGGGGTCAGGCCGGGGACGCCGAGGTCGGTTCCGGCGGGCAGCGCGGGCAGCGGGACGGCGGCGGCCGGCAGGGTCGGGGCGGGCGGCCCGGAGGGACCGCCGAGGAGGGCCGGGAGCCGGAGGCCGAGCGTGCCCGCCGCGCCCGAGGCGGCGAGGACCCCGGCGGCGGTGAGGACGAACCGCCGACCCGCACCGGTCGGCGCCGGTCCGTCGCCCCCGGCGGGCGCGGACGGTCCGGCGGCCCCGTCGTTCTCGGCGGTCCGGCGGTCCCCTCGGCCCTCACCGGCCCCGGCGGTCCCCGTGCCGGTGCCCGGGGCCGCTTCCGTGCCGGTGCCCGGGGCCGCTTCCGTGCCCGTGCCGGGGGCCGCTTCCGTGGCCGCGGTCCCGGTGGCGTCGGCGCCCGCGTGCCGGTCCGGCTCCGTGCCGGGAGCCGCGTCCGCGGCCACGGTCCCGCCGGGCCCCGTCCCGGGGGCGTCGCGCCCGTCCGCCCCGGCCACCGGGGAGGACCCCCCTGCCCCGCCCGTACTCCTCAGCAGCACCGCGAGCGCGGCGGCCCCGGCGAGGGCCGCGCACACCACGGGCAGCGCCGCGCCGGGGTCGTCGGCCCTGCGCAGCCACGTCGCGGCCAGCCCCGCGGCGGCGAACGCCGCCAGCCCGGCGAAGCCGACGGGGGGCCGGCGCAGCGCCACCGCGCCGAGCGCGCCCCCGGACACCGCCAGGACGGCAGCGATGCCCGCGAGGAGTACGGCCTTGTCGGCGGTCCCGAACAGCGTGATCGCCGTCTCCACCAGCCACGCGGGGCTCAGGTCCACGACGGCGTCGCCCACCGCCACCACCGGAGGGGAGGACCGGACCGCGGCGGCGGCCAGCTGGGCGGCCCCCAGCGCCGCGCCGACGACGAGCAGGCCGACGACCGGACCCGTCCACCGGCCGGGGAACGGCCTCGCGCGCGCCGCGCCCTCCCCCGCCCCGGGGGTGCTCGGGCCGGAGGCGGGACCGGCGGGCCGGGGGGACCGGGGAGACCTCTTCGCGGACATGCCACCAAGAATCCCCCACCCGGGGGTCGACCGCCAGAGCCGTCGCCGTCCGGGACGGGGCCGGGCGCTTCGTCCCCAACGCACGTCGAGGGCCCCGGCGCCGAAAGGCGCCGGGGCCCGAGAGTTCAATACCACCTACCGGCCGCTGCCGGTCTTCCGCTGCCCGAGGTCGAGCTGGGACGGGATCGCGGGGATCGCGGTTGTGTGACCGTGGACCACCTTCTTCCGAACCGGGGCCTGCGGTACCCGGGCGGAACGTTCCGCGCCGGGCGGTCCTGATGGCACCTACTCCTCTCGATCTCCCTGCGTGCACTGTCTTCCACAGCTGTCCTACCGGCTCCCGGCGCTGTGCCGCTGAGCGCGCCGGTCGAGCCCTACTGCGTTCTTCGTCCTGCTGCGGCGCCCCCTGGACGGGCGGGACGCCGGTCCTGCGTACTGCTCGTACTGCCGTACTGCTGTCCTACCGGCTCCCGGTGTCTTGAAGCACGTGCACACCGTCGAGCCGTCCTGCGTCACCTCCTGCGGGGCGTCCCCCGGTACGGGCGGGACACCGGTACTGCTGTCCTACCGGCTCCCGGCGCTGTGCC
>NZ_JBIWMK010000005.1:44494-50838 GCF_044766605.1 Nocardiopsis sp. NPDC101807
CGCTGAGCGCGCCGGTCGAGCCCTACTGCGTTCTTCGTCCTGCTGCGGCGTCCCCTGGATGAGCGGGACGCCGGTCCTGCGTACTGCTCGTACTGCTCGTACTGCCGTACTGCTGTCCTACCGGCTCCCGGTGTCCTGAAGCACGTGCACACCGTCGAGCCGTCCTGCGTCACCTCCTGCGGGGCGTCCCCCGGTACGGGCGGGACACCGGTGCTGCTGTCCTACCGGCTCCCGGCGCTGTGCCGCTGAGCGCGCCGGTCGAGCCCTACTGCGTTCTTCGTCCTGCTGCGGCGTCCCCTGGATGAGCGGGACGCCGGTCCTGCGTACTGCTCGTACTGCCGTACTGCTGTCCTACCGGCTCCCGGTGTCCTGAAGCACGTGCACACCGTCGAGCCGTCCTGCGTTCCACCGGTGTATCCGGTGGTCCAGCCGTGTACCTCTGTGGCTGTGGCAGGAAATCTAGCAACACCGAAGGGGTATGTCTACTCCAGTCGCTGTAGTTTTCTGTTCTCTGCTGGGGAAGGTTTCCAGAAGGACCGGGGGACGCCCGGCCGCGGGCCGTCGCGGCCTCCGGCGGCGGGAAACGGGGCCGGGCGGACCGGCGGCGCCTGTCGACCCCTGTCCCGGCCCCGCCCCCCTGATTCCCGGACATCCCCCCTCCGAGCGGCCGGTATCCCGCCAACCGGGGACGTGGCGGTCGGTTCGGCCCTCCGAGTGCTGGAGGATGTTGCCGGTACGCCTCCCTCAACGATCGGAGTTCCCCCACATGGCGCGGAAGACGCCCATCACCGTGGTCGCGCTGATGGTCTCGGGCAGTCTCCTGCTCAGCGGCTGCACGGTCACCGCGGACATATCCGACTGGTGGTCCGAGACGTTCGGAGACGCGTCGGGGCCGCCGACGGTCAGGGAGGAGTTCCCCTACGTCCGCGAGGGGCGCATCTTCCAGGACACCGGGCAGGACACGGAGATGCACTTCGCCGTCACCGGTCTGGAGCGCACCGACGACTACACCGTCATGTACTACGAGGTGACCTACCCCGACGAGTTCTCCGGGCCCAACCGCAACCTGAGCATGGCCCACACCCTCGTGGACCCGCTCAGCGGCCGGGTCTACCGCCAGTTCCTGGACGGGGACGGGCTCAAGTACGGGTCGGAGAGCCCGAACCAGGACGGCCTGTACCCGGTCCACGACGGTGTCACCAACGAGTACGTGCGCTACTTCCCCCGCATCCCCGACGAGGTGCGGCAGGTGACCTTCGTCGGAAGCGGCCTCGGCGCGATGACGGGCATCCCCGTCCAGGACGTGGAGGAGGAGCGGCCGGACCCGGAGAGCCCCAACGGTCCCGACCACCTCACCCTGGACAACCCGCCGCCCCGCGGCGAGAACCTCACCTTCGTGAACCGCCGCCCCGACGGGGACGCGGTGGCGGACGAGGGCTGGGTGCAGAGCTTCGTGGACTCCGAGATCGCCTCCACCACGCGGGACGGCGACCGCGAGATCATCTCCCTGCACTCGGACGTCATGTTCGAGTTCGACCGCTCCGACCTGACGGCGGAGGCCGAGGACGTGGTGCGCCGGGCCGCCACCACGCTGGCCGCGAACGTCGATCCGGACGAGCCGACCATCACCGTCATCGGGCACACCGACGGCATCGGCGACGACTCCTACAACGACAACCTCTCGGTCGAGCGGGCGGAGAGCGTCCGCGACCTGCTCGCCGAGGAGCTGGGCACCGACTTCACCCTGGAGGTCGAGGGCCGGGGCAAGCGCGAGCCGGTCGCCCGCGAGGGCGGTCCCGACGACGACGAGGCCCGGGCCCGCAACCGCCGCGTCGAGTTCTCGTACGTGTTCAACACGACGGTGGAGGCGACGGAGGAAGAGGAGTACGACGACGACGGGCTGGGTGTCGCGCAGCGCAACGTCACCTGGCCGGCGCCCTACGACGCGGACCCGGGGTCCGTGGTGGCCGAGGGCGAGCTGGACGGGGTGCGCCTGGAGGTCTACCCGCTGCGCCGCGACGGCGCGTACGTGATCGGCACGGTCGCGCTGACCAACACCACCGGCGAGCCGACCGTCCCGGACATGGGCGGCCAGGAGGCCGTGCAGGCCGGGGGCCCGGAGCAGTTCAACAAGGGCACGCTCGGCGGCTTCCAGCTCCTGGAGCCGGAGAGCGGGCTGGTGCGCTACGTGGCGCAGATGGACTTCGGCGAGGGCCGCTACAGCAGCTTCGCCGAGGAGGTCCACATGCTCCAGCCCGACAACACCTACAACCTGGTCGCCGTGTTCCCGGCGCCTCCGGTGGACGTGGAGGAGCTGACCCTGCGGGCCGGGCCGTTCGGTGAGTTCGAGGAGATCCCCGTCGAGTACTAGCCGGCCGCAGGCCCCGCCCCACCCGTGTGGGGCCCGAGGCGCACCCCGGAGGGCCCGGGGCGGCCTGGGGGCGGGACCCGGGGCCGCGGAAGCCGCGAGGGGCCGTCAGCGCGACGCTGACGGCCCCTCGTCGTGTGTGCCGCGCCCGGCCGCCCCGGCCGCCGCGCGGTCAGCCCCGGACGCGCTCGGCGGCCTGCATGACGATCCGCTCCAGGTCCTCGCGGGGGACCTCCTCGCCGTAGGAGACCACGGTCACGTACAGGTCGTCCGGCAGGGACAGGTACAGGTTGCGGCTCGAACCGTCCACGGTCCCCACGTACTCCAGGTCGCCGCCCAGGGAGTCGGACTCGTCGGTGTGGTAGGTGTCCACGTCCACGTCGATGTCCACCTCCCAGTTCATCTCCTCCTCGGCGCCGGGCACCTGGACGACGTCCGGGCTGGCGCTGGGGTCGGCGCCGGACGTGAAGACCAGGGTGAGGGAGGGGGCGCCCGCGGTTCCGCTCCCGTCGCTGAAGGAGCACACCACCTGCTCGGCGCCGTCGATCCCCTCCACCGGGCCGACGTCCTCGGCGAGGACGGGGCCGGGGGCGAGGTCGCCGACGACCTCGGCGGCTCCGGCCGCGGCGCAGGACTCGGGAAGCCCGTAGGACGCGGTCTCCTGCTCCGTCTCCTCTTCCTCCCCCTCCTCGTCGCCGGGCCCGGCGCTCGGGTCCTCGTCCGGTGACTCCTCGCCGTCCGCGGAGAAGAAGCTGAAGTCCATGTCGAACTCGTCGGTGTCGACCACGTCGCAGCCGACGAGGACGAATCCGCCGACGACGACGGCGACGGCGGCCGTGCCCAGGCACGACAGGGGGGAGGACGGGATCAGTCGCATGGGTGGCTTTCGGTTCGGGGAGCGCCGGGCGGACGGGTGTGGCGCCGACGGGGGACACACGGAAACCTAGCAAGTTCCGCGTCCCCCCATCGAGCGGACGCCGTCGCACCCCGTCCCGCGCGGGCGCTGGCCGCACGCGGCGACGGCCCGCCCCCGGACCCCCGGCGCCCCGCCCCGCCCGGGCCCCGGCGTGGGGCCGGCGGACGGTCCGGCGCGGGTCCCCCGGCGGCGGTTTCCGCGTGTGTTTTCGGCATACCGGGATCAGGATCCTGGATAGTCGGCACTGTTGAGTCCGGTTTATGTAGTTATGTGGCGAAACGGTGAACTCTTTCTGGTTCTGGTGGTTATAACGTGTGTCACGCCCGTTCCACGTGAAACCCCCGGAGCCCCGCTCCGCGAACTCCCCGAGCCGGTTTCCCCACGCCCCCGCCCCCACCCCCTTCCAGAAGTCCCGCCCCCCTTTTGCAAGCCCCTGATCTCGATGTATCCGCTTTTCCGCCGTTTTTCTCCCCGGCCCCGGACCCCCGGAAGCGACGCCCGCCGACCCGGCCCGGGGCGGGTCCCCCCCGCCCGTCCGAACATCTTCGAGAGTGAGACCCGTCCATGCTCGACGCGGACATCCGCCTGGAGTGGTTCGTCTCCTTCCTTGCCGTCATCGACACCGGGAGCTTCGTCGCCGCGGCCGAGTCGACCCGCAGGTCCCAGCCGCGCGTGAGCCAGCACGTGGCCGCGCTCGAACGCGAGATCGGCCAACCCCTCTTCGACCGCAAGAAGCGCCCGGTCCGCCTCACGGAGGCGGGCGACGCCCTCGCCGTCCAGGCCCGCAACGTGCTCCGCGCGCTGGAGGCCGCCGAGTCCGCGATGGCCCCCTGGCGCGGAGGCGCGCGCGGCATCGTCTCCCTCGGCTCCTACCCGAGCGCCAGCGCCGCGTTCGTCCCAGGCCTCCTCAAGAACCTCATCGCCGAGGACCCCGACGTCAAGGTCGTCCTCGTGGAGCGCTCCACCCTCGAACTGGACGAGGCCCTCGCGTCCGGGGGCATCGACCTCTACCTGCGGCCGATGTCGCCCCGGCCCACGTCCCCCTCGGTCACCAGCCTGCCCCTGTGGTCCGAGCCGCTCGTGGTCCTGCACGCGGACGGCCACCCCCTCGGGGACGTGCCCGACCCCGTGCCCGTCGACGCCGTCGCGGAGCATCCCATCGTGTCCATCGGGCGTCTCGACGCACCGGAGACCTCGGAGTTCGAGTCCTACCGGGTGTTCCAGGAGCGGGGGCTGCAGATCGACCCGATCCAGGCCACCAATCAGCCGCAGACGCTCGTGTCGATGGTCGCCGAGGGCATCGGCGTCGGCGTCACGAACTGGCTGGCGGCGTCGATCGCGGACACCAGCGGGGTCCGGATCAGGCGGCTCGAAGGACCCCCTGAGCGGCGGGTCGCCGTGTGCTGGGACTCGACGCGCCCCCTCACCCCGGCCGCCCGCAGCGTCCTGAGGACCATCACCGAACAGCCGAGTCCCACGGGCACCATCAGAGTCATCTCGCCACGGAAGCGTTCATCCGACACAGTATTCACTTCTCGAATACCGTCATCAGGGAATAGGACTTAACGCCAGGGCCGCGCGGATAGTAGCGTCAACCACGCGAAACGGCGGAGGGGATTCAGACCGGCGCGAACCGTCATCCCCTTCCGAGCTCCCCCTTTTCACTCTCCGCTACCCCCGTTCGTGACAGGCGACAGCCATTCCCCGATCTTCCCTGGTGGGTCGGGGTGAGCCGGGGTCCGCGGGGGTGCCACCCTGTGTGATCGGAAGAAGTCCATGCCTCGACTTTCCCAGCTGTCCCTCGCCGCGACATGTTCGTCGGTGCTTCTGCTCACCGCCTGTACCGGGGGCTCGACCGTCGACGACGACGTCGAGGGCGCCGACGCGGGCGCGGGCTCGCTGACGAGCATCAACGCCGGCTACGTCTCCGCGATCGACCAGATCGGCCTGCCGATCGGCACCGAGCGGGGCCTCTTCGAGGAGCGCGACCTCGACGTCACCCTCGCCGAGCCCTTCCCCACCGGCGTCGACGCGATCAACGCCCTGGAGGCGGGCGACGTCGACATCATCCAGGTCGGCACCCCGGCCATCGCGGCGGCGCAGGAGGGCGCCGAGCTGAGCCTGATCGGCAACTACACCGGCTCGGCCACCCAGCGGAGCATCGACGAGACCGCGGCCATCGTCGCGGCCGAGGGCTCCGAGATCGACGGCGAGGACCTGTCCACGCTGGAGGGCAAGTCGATCGGCGTCTCGATCGGCTCCATCAACCACCTCTACCTGCTCGGGCTGCTGGAGGACCTCCGCATCGACACGGACGACGTGGAGCTCGTCAACACCGCCCCGCCGGACATGGCGGTGGCCCTGGAGACCGGCGGCATCGACGCGGCCGTCATCTGGGACCCGTGGCCGATCACCATCACCGAGCAGGTCGAGGGCTCGGAGATCGTCCTGAGGGGCGGCGGCTACATCCCCTTCATCGGCTACATCGTCACCACGCCGGCCTTCCTGGAGGAGAACCCCGAGGCCGTCGAGGAGTTCCTCGCCGCGCGGGCCGCCTCCGACCAGTGGATCCGCGAGAACCCCGAGGACGCCGCCTCCTCGGCCGTCCAGTGGCTCACCGGCACCGACCCCGAGGTCGCTCAGGAGGCCATGCAGTACAACGTGGCGCAGCTCGACCCCCGCTTCTCCGCCTGCAACTACCTGGCGCTGGACACGGTCGGGCAGCTGCTCGCGAACCAGGGCGAGATCGACTTCGACTTCGACATCAACGACTACTTCGAGCCCGGCCCGATCGTGTCGGTCATGGAGGAGAACCCCGAGCTGTTCGAGGACCTCCAGGACATCCCCGAGGCCGCGGCCATCGACGCCGACTACAACTTCGTGCGTGAGATCGCCCAGGAGTCGTGCGCGGTATGACCCCCGACCCTGTGCCGGGCGCCGGGGGCCCCCCCCCCCCCCGGCCGGGGGGCCCGGGGGGCCCCCCCCGGGGCCCCCCCCGGGGGGGGGGGGGGGCGCGCGGGGGGGCAAAACCCCAGGTGGGGCGCGGGGGGCCGAGGGGGC
>NZ_JBIWMK010000005.1:50848-174379 GCF_044766605.1 Nocardiopsis sp. NPDC101807
GGGCCCCGCCCCACCCCCCCCCCCAACAACCGGGGGGGGCGGGCCCCCCGGGGGGGGGGGGGGGGCCCCCCCCCCCCCGGGGGCGGGCCGGGGGGCCCCCCCCCCCCGGGGGCCCGGGCGGCCCGGAGGGCCCGACGCGGCTCCGGGCCCGGGTTCGTCGGAGCGACGCTCTGGTTCACACTCCCGTTCGTGGCCCTGGTCGCCGTCTGGGCCGTGACCGTCGAGGTCACCGGCGTCCCCAGGCGGATCTTCCCGCAGGTGGACGACGTCGCCGCGGCCCTGGCCGACATGGCGGCGAGCGGTGAGCTCGCCAGGCACCTCGGCGCGAGCCTGTACCGGGTGCTCATGGGAAGCGCCATCGCCGTGGCGACCGGACTCCCGTTCGGCATCGCCCTCGGCGCCAGCCCGGCCCTGTCCGCGTTCTTCTCCCCGCTGCTGCGGTTCTCCGTGGCGCTGGCGGGGATCGCGTGGATCCCCATCGCCACCCTGTGGCTGGGCTACGGCGACGGCGCCGTCATCTTCATCGTGTGGAACGCCATGTTCTTCGCGCTGGCCTACAACACGATGCTGGGGGTCCGGCGCATCCCCGCGACCCTGCTGCGCTCCGCCCGGTCCATGGGCGCGAGCCGGTGGCGGATGTTCTGGGAGGTGCTCCTGCCCGGGGCGCTGCCCAGCGTCGTCAGCGGCCTGCGGATCGGGCTCGGCTACGGGTGGCGCGGCCTGGTGGCCGCAGAGATCATCGCGAGCAGCGCCGGGCTCGGATACGCGCTCTTCCTGGCGCAGAAGACCTTCTCCACGGACGTCATCATCGCCTCGATGGTCGTCATCGGCGTCCTGTGGCTGATCATGGACCGGCTCCTCCTGGCACCGCTGGAGAGGCGCACCATCGAGCGCTGGGGCATGACGGGAGGTGCGCGATGACCGCGACCCGCGAGAGGAACGCGTCGCCGGGAGCCCGGACGCGGCCCCGCCGCGCACCCCTGGCCAGGCGGTTCTGGGCCAGGCTGTCCCGCAACGGCGCGTTCCGCACCCTCGGGCCGTTCGTGCCCGTCGTGGCCCTGTGGTGGCTGGTCGCCGAAGCCGGCGTCTTCCCGGACGCCTTCTTCGTCGGCCCCGACAGGGTCGTCGCCGAGGTCGGCGACCTGCTCCGCAAGGGTGTCCTGCCCGGCTACCTGTCGGACTCCCTGACCCGGCTCGGCTACGGCGTCGGGTTCGGCCTCCTCATCGGCCTGCCGATGGGGTTCCTGACCGCGATGTCCCTGAGGGTCCGCAAGGCCGTCTGGCCGATCCTGCTGTTCTTCCAGGCCATCGCGGACATCGCCTGGCTGCCGATCGTGATCGTGTGGTTCGGCTTCAGCCTGACCTCCGTCACCTTCGTCATCGTGTACACGATCGTCTTCCCGCTCATGCTCAGCGTGGTGGCGGGGGTCGAGCAGGTGCCGGGAGAGCTGATCCGCGCGGCCCGCAGCCTGGGCGCCGGCCGTGTCCGGGTGTTCGTGGAGGTCATCCTCCCCGGGGCGCTGCCCGCGGTCGCGAGCGGTGTCCGCACCGGGCTCGGCTACGGATGGCGCGCGCTCGTGGCCGCGGAGATCATCGTGGGCACCAGCGGTATCGGATTCATGATGTTCGACGCCCGCAGGGTCGGCGACGTCAGCCAGGTCTTCCTCGGCATGATCGTGCTCGGGGTCCTCTGGTACATGCTCGACGCGCTCATCCTGGCGCCGTTCGAGAAGGCCACCGTCGAACGGTGGGGGATGGTGCGAAGCATGGAGGGTGACGGATGACCGCACTGGTGATCGAGAACCTGAACAAGGTCTACACCGACGCCTACTCGGGGGAGGAGGTCACCGCGATCGGTGACGTGTCCTTCACCGTGGAGCGCGGTGAGTTCGTCTCCGTCCTCGGCCCCAGCGGCTGCGGCAAGACCACGGTCCTGAACACCGTCGCGGGCTTCGTCCAGCCGACCGGCGGCGTGGTCGAGGTGGACGGGAGCCCGGTCTCCGCCCCGGGGCCCGACCGCGGGGTGGTGTTCCAGAGCCACGCCCTCTTCCCGTGGAAGACCGTGCTCGGCAACGCCGTGTTCGGCCTGCGCATGAAGGGCGTGCCGCGCGCCGAGCGCGAGCGCCGGGGCCGGGAGTACCTGGAGCTGGTCGGGCTGGGCGGGTTCGAGCGCAAGTACCCGCACGAGCTGTCCGGCGGCATGCAGCAGCGGCTCGGCGTCGCCCGGGTCCTCGCGAACGAGCCCGCGGTGATGCTCATGGACGAGCCGTTCGCGAGCATCGACGCGCAGACCCGGCGCAGGCTCCAGGAGGACCTGACCCGGATCTTCGAGGAGCGGAGGCCGACGGTGTTCTTCGTGACGCACGACATCGACGAGGCGGTGTTCCTCTCCGACCGGGTGGTGGTCCTCTCCGGCCGGCCGAGCACGGTCCAGGAGATCGTCACGGTGGACCTCCCCCGTCCGCGCACCTGGCGCGAGGCGGTGGACCTCCCGGAGTTCCGGGACAAGGTCGCCCGGATCAACGACCTGCTCTCCGGCGGGGCCGGGACGGGGGGTGGGGCCCGTGTCGACTCGGACAGCCCCGTCGACGTGGTCTAGGGCCCTCAGGAGCGCGACCCTGCGCAGGATCGCCGTGGTGGTCCTCGCGGTGCTCCTCTACCAGGGGTGGCTCGGGTTCCAGGCGATCGGCAAGGCCGAGCCGGGGCTGGGGGACGCCCCCGACGAGCGCGGCAGGTTCGACGTGGACGTGGTCCTCGGGTTCGTTCCCGAGCGGTACCACATCCTCCAGCTCCAGAACCACGGGCGCATCGCGGGCACCGACGACACCGTCGTCCACCTGCGCGGCGTCTCGCCCGCGGGGGTGGACGCCCTGGCGCGCGAGTACTGGATCGAGGCCCTGGTCGCCCCCGAGCCCGAGTAGGCCCCCGCGAACCGCCGGCACCGTCCACGCCGGCGGCCCCGGCGGGCGCGGGCCGCCGGCCCGCGCCCGTCCCCGCCACGACCACAACCGCATCGACGTCGAGAGACACCCGGTACCCGAGGCGGTACCGGGCTCCCAGTGGACCGCTGCCGCGGGGGGCTCCCCCTCGGCGGGACCCCGGGGACCTCCCGTCCAGAACCAGAGACCGAGTCCACACCCCACGCCGGCGGTCACCCGCCGGCCGCAGAGTCGGAGGAGCCATGGAAGGCCAGCAGCCGGGCCCCGCAGGGAGCCGGGGCGACGCGCACCGCCCCCGCACGGTCGTCGTCGTCGGCGGCACGAGCGGTATCGGCGCGGCGATAGCGGAGCGGTTCGTCGAACGCGGCGACCGGGTCGCCGTCGGCGGACTGCGGGCCGCCGACGCCCCGCCGGCGCTCCGGGGGAGGGCCGCGGTCACCGAGGTCGACGTGACCGGCGGCGACGCCCTGGAGGACTACCTGGGCGGGTTCCCGGAGATCGACGCGCTGGTCAACGCGGTCGGGATCATCCGGCGCGGCGACGAGTTCGACCCGGCCGTGTTCGCGCGCGTTGTGGAGGTCAACCTGACGTCCGTGATGCGCTCGTGCGTGGCGGCCCGCCCGGCGCTGGCCGCCTCGGGCGGGTGCGTGGTCAACATCGCGTCGATGCTGAGCTACTTCGGCGGACCGCTGGTCCCCGGCTACAGCGCGAGCAAGGGCGGCATCTCGCAGCTCACACGGTCGCTCGCCGTCGCGTGGGCGCCGGAGGGCATCCGCGTCAACGCGGTCGCGCCGGGGTGGATCAGCACCGACCTGACCGCCGGGATCCGCGAGAACGACGAGGCCCAGGCGCGCATCCTCGACCGGACGCCGATGGGCCGCTGGGGGCGTCCGAGCGAGGTCGCGGGCGCCGTGGACTTCCTGTGCGGACCCGACGCGGGGTTCGTGACGGGCGCGGTCGTGCCCGTGGACGGGGGGTACCTGGCGGCCTGACCGGGACGGGCGCCCACCGGGCCACGGCCCCACCGCCCCTACCGGCCTCGCGGACCCCACAAGACCAACCGGATCGCGGGCGCACGCGCCCGCGCCCCACGGGACGGCGCGGCCCCGCGCCCGCGCCCCACAGACGCCCTGGGGAGCTCCCACCGTCACCGGTCACCCGGTGGGGCGGGGCGGACAGCTCCTCAGGTGCCTTCCACGAAGGAAGAACGGCAGGCGCCGCGACGAGGCGCAGCAGAGCAGGACCGGCCACACCGAGCCGCGCCGGCCCCAGGGCCGGACGGCACACCAGGGAGGACACCGTGTCACCGAACGCCGCATCCGCCAACGAGCCCGTGCGCATCGCACCGTCGCCGGGCATCCCCGCCGAGATCGCGATCCCCGCGGTCCCCGAGGACCCGCGCATGTGGGTCCCGCAGGCGCCGAACGTCTGGTTCCGTCCGCTGATGCTCAACACCGTCACGGGCCAGTGGTGCAACCTGCTCAAGGTCACCGCGTCCGGGATCGTGTCCCGGCACCGGCACCCCGGGGCCGTGTTCGGCTACGTCATCGAGGGCAAGTGGCACTACCACGAGCACCCCTGGGTGGCCGAGGCCGGGCACTTCGTGTACGAGCCGCCGGGCGAGATCCACACGCTCGCGGTCCCCGAGGACTGCGACTACATGGTCACGTTCTTCAACATCAGCGGGGCCATGGTCTACGTGGACGACGACGGCGTCCAGACCGGCTACGAGGACGTGTTCACCAAGATCGAGATGGCGCGCGCGCACTACGAGAGCGTGGGCCTGGGCAACGTCGTCGACGACCTGATCCGCTGACCGCGCGGCAGGGTCCCCCGCCGCCGCCCGGGGGCGCGGCGGGGGGCCTCTGCGGGGCCGGGGCTACAGGTTGATCATGTGCCCGGAGAGGCCGTGCACGGCCTCCTTGACGGCCTCGCTGAGCGTCGGGTGCGCGTGGATGTTGCGCGACACCTCGTGGACGGTCAGGTCCCACTGCTGGGCCAGGGTCAGCTCGGGCAGCAGCTCGGTGACGTCCGGTCCCACCATGTGGGCGCCGATGATCTCCCCGTACTTGGCGTCGGAGAGCACCTTGACGAAGCCGCGGGTGTCGCCGAGCCCGTGCGACTTGCCGTTGGCCATGAACGGGAACTTGGCGACCTGGACGTCGTATCCGGCCTCGCGCGCCTCGTTCTCGGTGTAGCCGAAGCTGGCGATCTGCGGCTGGCAGTAGGTGGCGCGGGGGATGAACTTGTAGTCGATCTCCTGCGTCTCCGCGCCCGCGATGGTCTCGACGGCGACGATGCCCATGGCCTCGGCGGTGTGGGCCAGCATGAGCTTGGCGGTGACGTCGCCGATCGCGAAGATGTGCGGGACGTTGGTGCGGCCCCGGCCGTCGATGGCGACGGCGCCGCGCTCGGTGAGCTCCACGCCGGTCTTGTCGAGGCCGAAGCCCTCGACGTTGGGGGCGAAGCCGATGGCCTGGAGGAGCTTGTCGGCCTCCAGGGTCTGCTTCTTGTCGTCGGTGCCGGTGCCGGTGACGTGGACGCGGACGCCCTCGCCGGTGTCCTCGACCGACTCCACGCGGGTGGAGGTCATGACCTTCACGCCGAGCTTCTTGTAGGCGCGGGCGAGCTCCTTGGAGACCTCTTCGTCCTCCAGGGGGACGAGGCGGTCCAGGAACTCCACGATCGTGACGTCCACGCCGTAGTTGGCCAGGACGTACGCGAACTCGACGCCGATGGCGCCCGCGCCCGCGATGACGATGCTCCCGGGCAGGTTCTCGTCGAGGATCTGCTGCTCGTAGGTGACGACCCGCTCGGACAGCTCCGTGCCGGGCAGCAGCTTGGTGGAGGAGCCCGACGCGATCACGGCGTGGTCGAAGGTGACGGTCTCGGTGGAGCCGTCGTCGCCGCGCACCTCGACCGTGTGGTCGTCGGTGAAGGTGCCGCGGCCGTCGATCTCGGTGATCTTGTTCTTCTTCATGAGGAAGTGGACGCCCTTGACGCGCCCGTCGGCCACCTCACGGCTGCGGCTGTGCGCCTTGCCGTAGTCGAACTCGACCTTGCCGTCGACCTTGATGCCGAAGAAGTCGGCCTCGTTGTTGAAGAGGTGGGCCAGTTCGGCGTTGCGCAGGAGAGCCTTGGAGGGGATGCAGCCCACGTTGAGGCAGACGCCGCCCCAGTACTTCTCCTCGATGACGGCGGTCTTGAGGCCGAGCTGGGCGGCGCGGATCGCCGCCACGTAACCACCCGGCCCCGCGCCGAGGACCACCAGATCGAAGTGTCGTTGTCCCATGACGGGATCTCCTTGAGTGTGTTTGTGACGCACCCAGCGCAGACGGCTTGCCCGGGGTGTCCGATTGCCGAACGCCAGCCTAGTCGCGTGAGGCCACCGGGTGTGTGACCAGGTCGGGACTGGTCGGGCGTTCGGGCGTCGCGGCTGGTCACAGGAGCGGCTCCGGACCCCGTCCGCCTTTCAGGCGCGGGGTGCGGGGTTCCCTGCGCCGACGCGCTCCCCGCCCGCGGGGGCCGCGGCGGGGCCGTCCCCGGCTCCGGCGGCGGGCTCCCCGGCCCGCTCCCCGGCGGCCCCGGCCGCCCTCGCGGCCTCCTCGGCCTTGGCCTGGCGCATCTGCTTGACGACCGGCAGGAACGCCATCACGAAGACGATCGCGAGCGTGACCCACAGGGCGTACCTGTCCACCGCCAGGACGATGTCCACCCCGGTCTGCCCGGCCGCGTAGCCGATGCCGGCGACCGTGGCCGTCAGGAGCAGCGCGCCCAGGGCGTCCAGCAGCAGGAAGGTCCGCAGGCGCATGCCGGTCCAGCCCGCGACGACGTACACGAAGAGGGCGGGCACGCCCGGGAGGTAGGAGAGCGGCATCGCGGCCCGGAGGATCCAGGGGTTCATGTCCTCGGCGCGGTCCGCGAACCGCTGCGCCTTGTCGCCCTGGGCGATGAGGTCGACGAAGCCCCGGCCCCAGCGCCTGCCCACCCACCAGAAGAGCCAGTCGACCTTGAGCTTGCCGACGACGCCCGCGAGCACCACGAGCCACAGGGGGATCTCCCCGATGCGGGCGAAGGCGGAGGCCGCGCCGATCGCCGCGTTGCTGCCGGTCACGAACGCGAGGCCGACGGGGTGCTCGGCGATCAGGAAGGGCTTCAGCGGGGTCAGCGCCATGAAGAACAGGGGGATCGCGACGACCGTGAACAGCAGGGCCTTGTCCTGGCGGGTCGCCTTGCCCTTCCAGGGCTTCATGGCGCGCAGGGCCTCCATCGCCTCCTCCTGCTTGCGCTCCTTCTCGATCTGCTCGGCGGTTCTGCCGTCGGCCCCGTCGGAACCCGCGCCGGGGGTCGCGCCGGGTGCTTCCGCCGCCGTGCCGGAGGCGGGGCGGTCCGGGTTCCCGGAGGTGTGCTTCTGCGTGGTCGCCATGGACCAAGGATCCCCTGCCGTGCGGGCGGCCCGGAAGTCGTAGGAGTCACGGCGTCCGTGTGAGAGCTGCAACCGGTCGCCGATGACAAGTGTCATGCGCGGTGCCGGGTCCCGCCGGCGGTCGCGGACACGGCGACGGCCCCCCGTCCGGCGGGTCCCCGTCGGCGGCACCGTCAGAGCGCACGCCGCAGCCGCCGAGGGCCCGGGACCCCACCGTCCCGGCCGACGGGGTCGGCGCCGGCGAGGGTCCGGGACGCCGCCCTCAGCGCTCGGGCGGCGTGGGCCACTTCCAGCCGGGAGCCCACGACCAGCTGTCCGAGACGCCCGGGGGCATCGGCGGCAGCAGGTGCGCTCCCGGAGGGCGGCGGGAGCCGTCCTGCCCGGCCCGGGGCCCGTCCCCGGCAGGGTCGGGGGCGGGCGGCGGCGGGTCCGACTCCCACGGACGGGGATCGAACGCCTCCTGCGCCCCGGGCGCCTCCGGGCGGCCGGGATCGGCGTGCGGCAGCGGATCAACGGACGGCAGTGGATCGGCGGCCCACCCGAACGGCTCGGAACCGTCGGGGGCCCCGGCCGGTTCCGGGGCGTCGGGAGCACCGTCGTACGAGGAGCCGTTGCGGAACCCGAAGCGGTCGCCCTCGCCCGGCTCGAACCGGTCGGCGGACTCGTCGCGCAGCCCCAGTTCGTCGCGGGCCCCGGGCGGGTCCGCGAACACGCCGCCGTCGAACCCGCCCGTGCGCCCCCGCGGCGCCTCCCGGGGGTCGGCCGAGGTCGGCGTGCTCGGCGGCGAACCGAACAGCGGGTCGTCGTCCTCCCCGTGGTCGGGCTCCGGGGAGACGTCGCGGCCGTAGTCGTCGCGGAACTCCGGCGGCAGCTCCCACCGGTCCTCCGGGAGCGGAGCGGGCGCGGACGACGGATCTTCGGGCCAGAGCGGGTCCCCGCCCCCGAAGGGGGCAGCGTCCCCGGCCGGGTCGCCCGCCCGCGCCGGGCGGACGCCGCCGTCCTCGTCCCCCGTGCCGGCGGGGCCGGGGGCTTCCGCGGCGAAGGGGTCCGCCCGCAGGCTCTCCGCGTCCAGGGCGGCGAACGCCGCCGACATCGGTCCGGAGTCCACCTCGGCGTAGTGCGCGGCCACCCCGAAGTGGCGCGGGGGCCTGCGGTGCGTGCCGGTGTCCTCGTTCTCGATCGGCGGCGCCAGCGGGTGGCGCACCGACCCCGCCGGGTGCGTCCGCGCCCACCAGGCCGCGGCCTCGTCGTGGGGCAGCTCCGCCACGACCTCCAGCGAGCCGGGGATGTGCGGGTGCCTGCGCCCCGCCCTCCACGAGTGCGTGAGCGTCTGGGGCTCCAGGACCAGCACGCGTTCGCCGTCGACCACCGGGATGTCGCCGGGCAGGGCCTCGTTGCCGACCCACTCGCCGTTGCCGCCGACCAGGTCCCACTCGCCGCGCACGACGTCCGCGAGGGGGTCGGCGGGGGTGTCCAGGCACGCGGAGGTCCACCGCGGGTCGGGCCGGGTGCCGGGGACGAGGCGGCCCTCCTTGCCGATGAGCGCGTCCGCGAGGAGGGTGTGCAGCTGGAAGTTGTCGCCGATGCCGTCGAAGCGCACCCGGAAGCCGCGCCACGAGGCGCGGTCGAGCACGAGCACGGTGTCGGCCTCGGCCATCCGCAGGAGTTCGCTCACCTCGGCGAACTCGGTGAGCTGGGTGGAGAGGGCCCGCGTGATCTGGCTGAGCCCGTCCAGGGCGCTGGTGTCGGCGCGCACGGCGGCGCGCACCCCGGGGTCGCCGAGCATGGCCTTGGCCGCCAGGCCGTAGCGGAGGGAGGTCCACCAGCCGATGGTGGCCAGGGGCGCGTTGTCGCCGAGGACCTCCTCGACGCGCCGCTCCTCGGGTTCGGACACCTCGGTGGGGGAGGGGAGGGGGCCGCCGCCGGTCTTGTCCCAGGCGTGCATGAACGCCACCGCGGCCTGACCGTAACTTCCGAGCTGCCGGAGTACCTCCAGCCCCACCTCTCCCGCGGGGGCGCCGGACTCGACCAGGGCCCCCGCCAGGACGGAGAGGTCGGCGGCGATGCCCGCGACCCGTTCGGAGTCGCCGAGCACGGGGGCGAGCGCCTCCAGCGCGATCGCGAGTTCCTCCTTGGACACCTGCGAGGACAGCCGGAACACGTCGTGCACGGCCGCCGGGAACCCGGGGGCCTGGCTGGCGGCGGTGTCGAGCACCCGTTGGAACGCGGCGCGGAACTCATCAGTCACCCGTGAATCCTTCCATACCCGCACGTTGTGTCCGTGGCCGCCCACGTGCGTGGACGGCGGGCTTCGCGGCCCGTCCCCGCTGGTTCGTGCGGCGGTCGCGCGGTGACCGCTCGGATCGGAGGCGGTACTCTCCGCGCGGGTCCGTTCGGAGGCTGCCGGAGGGTCGCGCGGAGGGTGTTCGGAGGGTGGCCGAAAACGCTCAGGCCGTCGGGGCGAACCGCACCTCGTGCCCGTCCCGGTCCGCGGCGAGGAACCGCAGCATCCGCAGCCCCTCCGCCTCCACCTCCTCGCGTTCGGCCCCGCTGATCGGCGCGAACGGGACCACCTCGACGGCGGCGTCCCGACCGGTCCGCAGGACCTTCCAGGAGCCGCGCACCACCCCGTCGACCAGCACGGTCGCGGGCGGCATCCCGTTGCGGGAGGCGAGCCGGCCGAGGACTTCGCCGGAGACGACCCGGCTGCGGTCGGCGTGCCCGCGCAGCAGGTTGTCGAAGTCGTACAGCAGGCGGACCGGCGCGGCGGTGTCCCCGTCCGGGCGCGGGGCGTCGGGGAGGTCGAACAGCTCCTTGCCGTCCTCCCCCCGCAGGACCACGAGCCTGTCGCGCAGGCGGTCGAACACCTCGCCCAGCCGGGTCAGCCCGGACCACGCCTGCGCGTCCATCACCCCGGCGGGGCCGAACGCGGCCAGGTAGCGCAGCACCATCCCCTCCGGGTCCGGCGCGGCGTCCATGGGCAGCCCCGTCCAGGTGTCGGCGGGTGCGAGCGCGGCCGGGCCGGAGGCTCCCCACACGCCGCGCGGCGGGATCTGGAGCACGGGCAGGCGGCCCTTGACGACCTGTGCCAGGTGGGAGCCCTCCACATCCGGCCACCGCTCGTTGAGCCGGGCGCCGAGCGCGCGCAGGTCGAGCGGGGCGCGGGTGAGGATCTCGTACCCGGCCGCCGCGATCTCGTCGGGGTCCAGCCCCCGTGTGGCCCGGCCGTGCGCGCTGTGCGCGACGACCTGGTCGATGGCGGGTTGGACGGTCGGGCGGAGGAACCGGCAGTCCTCGGGGGTGACCAGGTGGAGGGTGCCGCGCATGAGCGTGACGCGGACGAGCGCGCCGTCGGTGAGGAGGCGGCCGACCGTCTCGGGGACCAGGCCCTCGATCCGGTTCTCCAGCCCGGCGTACCAGGTGTGGGTGGTCTGCGCCTGGAGGCCCCCCAGGCGGGTGACCACGTCGGTGACCGGCAGGTCCACCCGCCGCAGGAGGAGCTGGCGGTCCAGGGTGGCGCGGTTGAGCGCCCGCCGGGAGATGACGGTGCGGGTGGTGGCCATCGCTCGGCTCCTCCGGGGTCCGGTTGGTGGTCGAACACTACAATCCGGCACGGACATACCGGTCGGAGCGGGGAGGGCGCATGTCGTGGACCGAGAGGTCGAGGGCGCGGCTGGAGAACGGGCGCGTGTCGCTCGCGCCGGTCGCGGAGGCCGACAGGGCGGGGTGGCGCGCGCAGGCGCTCGACCCCGACATCTGGACGTACTTCGTGACCAGGGTGGACGACGAGGCGGGCTTCGAGGAGTTCTTCGACTCCTACCTGGCCGCGAGCGGGGCCGGCAGGCGTACGACGTTCACGGTCACCGACCTGGCGAGCGGGCGCGTCGCGGGCAGCATGAGCTACGGCAACCTCGCGGAGAAGGACCTGCGCCTGGAGATCGGCAGTTCGTGGCTGGGCCGCGACTTCCGCGGCCGGGGCGTGAACCACTGGGCGAAGTTCCTGCTCATGCGGCACGCGTTCGAGGGGATGGGCGCGGAGCGGGTGGAGTTCAAGACCGACGTGCTCAACGAGCGGGCCCGCCGGGGCCTGCGCGCGATCGGCGCGACGGAGGAGGGCGTGCTGCGCTCGTACAACGTCATGCCGGGCGGGCGGAGGCGCGACGCCGTGTACTACTCGGTGCTGCGCGCCGAGTGGCCGGACGTGCGCGCCCGCCTGGAGGAGGGCCCGCGCGCCCGGTAGGTCCTCCGGTCGGCGGTTCCCGTCGGCCCGTGTGCCCGGTCGGCCCGCGTGCCCGGTCGGTCCGCGTGTCCGGTAGGTCCTCCGGGCCCCGCGGCCGGGGCGCGCGGGGAGGCGGAGCGTGGGCGTGGCCGTGGCGCCGCGTGGGCGCTGCCGGAGGGCCCCGGAACAGGGCGCGGGGGGGGGGGGGGGGGGGGGGGCCCCCGCGCGCCCCCCCCCCGGGGGGGGGCGGCGCCCGGGGGCCGCGCCGGGGGGGGCGGCCCGCCCCCCCGGCCGCGGCGGGGGGCCGGGCGGGGGGGGGGGGGGGGCGCGGCGCGGGGGGGGGGGGCGGCCCCCCCCCGGCGGGGGGCGGCCCCCCCCCCCCGGGCGCCCCCCCCCCCCCCCCCCCGGAGGGGGCGGGGTCAGCCGCGTTCGGCCTTCACCGGGGCGGCGGCCCTGCCCGCGGCCCGCCGGGCGCGGAGCCGGCCGACGGCCACGGTCAGGCCGATCGCCAGGAGCAGCCCGTAGATCCCCAGGGTGATCCCGCCGTCCACGAGCACCGACACGTCACCCTGGCCCACGGCCAGTGCGCGGCGGAGTTCGGTCTCGGCCACCGGCCCCAGGACGACCGCGATCAGCACCGGGGCCAACGGGATGTCGAAGCGGCGCATCATCAGCGCCACCAGACCCAGGATCAGCATCAGCCACAGATCCACCATGGAGGAGGCGGCCGCGTACACGCCCAGGGACGAGAACACGGCGATACCGGCGTACATGTACGGCTTGGGGACCAGCAGCAGCTTCGCCCACAGCGGTGCGAAGGGCAGGTTGAGGATGAGCAGCATGACGCTGCCGATGAACAGGCTGGCCAGGAGCGCCCACACCAGGTCGGCGTTGCGCTCGAAGAGGAGCGGGCCGGGCTGCATGCCGTACTGCTGGAAGGCGGCCAGCATGATCGCCGCCGTGGCCGAGGTGGGCAGGCCCAGCCCCAGCAGGGTGCCCATGGCGGTTCCGGCGGTCGCGCTCGCGGCGGCCTCCGGGGCGGCCACGCCCTCGATCGCCCCGTCGCCGAACTCGTCCTCGCCGGTGCCGCGCCGGGCGCGCCGCGCGGCGAGCTTACGCTCGGTGCCGAAGGCCAGGAACGTCGGGATCTCCGAGCCGCCCGCCGGGATCGACCCGAACGGCAGGCCGAACAGGGTGCCGCGCAACCAGGCCGGGAAGGTGCGCCGCAGGTCGCCGCGGCCCAGCCAGGGGGTGCCGGTGCGCCGGAGGGAGCCGCCGACCCCGCCGCCCGCGTGGGCGGTGGCGGCCACGTGGAACACCTCGCCGATGGCCAGCAGCGCCACGGTCACGGTGATGATGCTGAAGCCCTCGAAGAGCTGGGGGACGCCCAGGGTGAAGCGCTCGGCCCCGCTGAGGCTGTCGATGCCCACCATCGAGATGGCCAGGCCGATGCCCAGGGCGATCAGGCCGCGCACGGCCGAGTCCGAGACCACGGCGGAGGTGGCGACGAACGCGAAGACCGTCAGCGCGAAGTACTCGGCCGGGCCGAACCGGAGCGCCAGCTCCACGATGACCGGGGAGAAGAACGCCACCAGCGCCGTGGACACGATCGCGCCGATGAAGGCTCCGATCGCCGCCGTGGCCAGCGCCTGCGGCGCCCGTCCGCGCCGCGCCATCTTGTGCCCCTCGATGGCGGTGGCGATGGCCGAGGCCTGCCCGGGCGTGTTCATGAGGATGGCGGCGGTCGAGTCGCCGAACAGCCCGCCGTAGTAGACGCCGGCGAACATGATGAACGCGCCGGTGGGGTCGAGGTGGAAGGTGACCGGGAGCAGCAGCGCGACGGCCATGGAGGAGCCCAGGCCGGGCACCACGCCCACGGCGGTGCCGAGGACGACGCCCACCAGCGCCAGGAAGAGGTACTCGGGGCTCAGCGCGTTGGCGAACCCCGTCATGAGGTTGTTGACGACGTCCATCTAGAAGATGCCTCCGAGGATTCCGGCCGGCAGGTTCAGGCCGAGGCCGGCGACGAAGGCGAGCTGGATGAGGGAGGAGAACGTCAGGGACAGCACCGCGTCGAACAGGAGGCGGCGGCTGCCCAGCGCGTAGGCGACCCCGAAGAACAGCAGCGCCGCGGACAGGAGCCAGCCCACCGGCTGGAGGATGGCGATGAACACCGTCATCGTGGCGACGACGATGCCCAGGCAGCGCCAGTCGATGCGTACGGGCGTCTCCTCCCCGGTCCCGTCGGACCCGGCGGCGTCGGCGCCCGGGGCCGGCTCGGCGGCCTGCGCCGGGCGGGCCGGCCGCAGGACGACCTGCACGGCCAGGGCGAGGCCGACGACGCCCATGAAGATCGCGACCAGGGTCGGGAAGAAGCGCGGGCCGGGGGGCTCGGTGCCGGTCGGCACGGGCATGGCGGCGGTCTGCACGGCGATGAACCCGGCGATGCCCAGCACCAGGGCGGCGACCAGCAGTTCGGACCTGCCCCGCCACCAGGACGGGCGGGGTGGGGCTTCGGGCTCCGGAGCCCGTGCGGGGATGGTGGCGTCGGTACTCAAGACAGGCCCAGTTCTTCGGTGATGGTGTTGATGCGCTCGGTCTCCAGGGCGAGGAACTCCTCGAACTCCGCGCCGGTCTGGAAGGTGTCGTCCCAGCGGTTGCGCTCCAGGGTCTGCGCCCACTCCGGGGTGTCGTGCATCTCGGTGACGATCTCGGTCAGCTCGGCCCGCTCGGCCTCGGTGATGCCGGGCGGGGCCACGAGGCCGCGCCAGTTGGGCAGGACCGCGTCGATGTCCTGCTCGGCCAGCGTCGGGACGTCGATGCCCTCGACGCGCTCGTGCGCGGAGACGCCCAGGGCGCGCACGTTGCCCGCCTCGATCTGGTCGCTGAACTCGTTGAAGCCGCTGATGCCGACGTCGACGCTGCCCGACAGCAGGGAGGTCAGCGCCTCGCCGCCGCCGGAGAAGGCGATGTAGTTGACGTCGCGGGGGTCGACGCCGACCTCGGAGGCGACGAGACCGGCCAGGAGGTGGTCGGTGCCGCCCAGGGAGCCGCCGCCGATCGCCACGCCGCCCGGGTCGTCGCGCCAGGCCTCGGCCAGGTCGCCCATGTCCTGGTGGGGGGAGTCGGCGGGGACCACGATCACCTCGTAGTCGTCGGCCAACCGGGCGATGGGGGTGACGTCCTGGAGGTCGTGCGAGGAGTTGTTGACGATGATGCTGCCGATCATGACCGTGCCGGTCACCATCAGCGTGTTGGCGCGGCCCTCCTGGCGGACCGCCTGCGCGAGCCCGATGGTGCCTCCCGCGCCGGGCACGTTGACCACCTGGTTGTTGGCGACGATGCCGCCCTCGCGGAGGGCGTTCTGCCCCTCGCGTCCCACCAGGTCCCAGCCCCCGCCCGGAGCGGCGGGCACGATGGTGGTGAGTCGGCTGCGTACGGCCTCGCCGCCGTCGCCGCCGGTCGACGAGGCGTTGACCGCCGCGGCGCCGATGACGACGGCCGCGGCGACCGCGCCGCCGACGCGCAGGATGCGCTGCATGCTCATGGGTTGGCTCTCTCCGTTGCTACCGGTCCGCGGTGCGTGCGGGCGCTCGCGGGCCGGCGGACCTTCCGAGGCGGGCAGTGGCGGCCGTTACATCTCTACGTGTCGCCGGTCGCATTTCGCATCGGTTGCGTGAGCATGTCCTACGGATTGCCTGGCAGGATGACTTTTGGTCGTTTTGAACACAGTGGTTTTTTTGTTCGCCCCGGTCGTCGCCGGCCGGCCGCGGGTGCGCCCCCGGGGCTCGGCGGTGTCCCGGTCGGAGCGGTCCCCCGCCGGGGCGGGGTGCGGCGGTGCTCGCGCCCGGCGACCACGCCGGTCCCCGCCCGCCTCCCCGTTTCCCGGCGTCCCGCCTACCGGGGGCCCGTCCCGGGGGCGCGGCCGCCGCCCGTGCTCACCGGCCGCCACCGCTGTCGGAGGCGGGGGACGCGGGTCCGGGAGGCGCGGCTCCTACCGGTCCGGCGACCCTGACGGCCCCGTGGGCCTCCGCGGCCCCGGGGGCGGAGGGGTGGCGCGCGGCGGGGGCTCCGGGGCGGTCCAGCTCGAACCACACGGTGGTCCGTCCGTCCTCGTGCAGCGTGCCCCACCGGTCGGACTGCAGCGCGACCAGGCGCAGGCCCCGGCCGCCGACCCGGTCCGGGGCCAGGGGGCGCACGTGCGGGGAGGCGGCGCCCTCGGTGCGCGGTCCCTGGTCGGTGACCCTGACCTGGACCCGGCCCCGGAGGCGGTGCAGGGTGACGACGACCTCGCCGCCCTCGGCGCCGCTCAGCGAGTGGGTGATCGCGTTGTTGAACAGCTCCGAGGCGAGGCACTGGAGCAGTTCGGTCGACCGGGGCGGGAGCGAGGCGAGCGAGGCGAGCCGCCGGCGCAGGATCGAGGCCGTCTCCGGGACCCCCGCGAGGGTGAGGGAGTGGCCGATGCCCACGGGGTCCGGTTCCACCAGGATGGCCGCGCGGTCGCGGGGATCGGTGGTCCTCCGGGGGAGGCGGGGAGGGGCGCTGGCCTCCACCTGGTTGTCCCGCCGTTGCTCCATACGGATCACTGATCCCACTTGAATCCCCGTTTCGGGGCCTCCGAAATGCGGGGCCCGAGAGTTCCCGACTGGTGGAGGGCCGGTGGTGAGCTGCCCGGATGTCGGCGGTGCGGATGGGGTCCGGCCCATAGGAAACACAATGGACCGTCCCGGCCGGGAGGGAAAGGGAAACAACCAGGTTGGTGCGCGATCAGGGAATCGATTGTTGCCGGCCGCAGGTCCGCGGCAGTGCGGTCCTGCTGGTTCCTCCTCGGGCGATCGGGCGGGCATGGAGAAGAAGCGCGGCAAGGCGAAATGGCGCAGGGTGGGCGGTGAGCTGCGGGCCCTGCGCACGGGTGCGCACCTGCGGCAGAAGGACGTGGCGCCCTACGCCGGGGTGGTTCCCGCCCAGGTGTCGGCGTGGGAGGACGGCATCCGGGGAATGAGCGAGGCGCAGGTGCTCGCACTCGACCGCGTGCTCGACGCGAACGGCCGCCCCGTTCGGGCGTACGAGAATGCAGAAAAGCCTGAAATATCCCGAAGTGGTACGAGAAGGTACCCGAAATCGAACAGCGGGTTGCGGAGCTGCGGGAGTACCACGGAACACGGTCTCGACGGGCACGTGTGGCACAAGAACAGCCACAGCTCGGGTCAGGGCAGCTGTGTGGAGGTGGCGGAGGGGGAACGGGTGCTGGTGCGTGACACCCGGCACCGACCTCTCGGCCACGTCGAGTACACCGTCGGCGCCTGGTCCGACTTCCTGCGATGTGTGAGGAGCGGGGTCTCCCGGGGCCTGGATCACCGCGGCTGACCGGTGAGGCGGTCAACCGCGGTGGCCGTGAGGAGACCGGTCCCCGGGCGGCTCCGACCGGGGCCGCCCTTCCGCCTCCCTACAGGGGCGCGTCGTCCACCTGGATGTCCCACTGGACGTCGGAGCCCTCGACCGCCGTCGTCGTGACGGTCACGCCGTAGTTCATGCCTCCGTCCACGAGGTTGCAGCGGATCTCGGCCCCCACCTCGGCGGGGAGGTCCTGGGAACAGGTGAAGTCCTCCGGGGCGTGGCCGACCTGCTCGGCGAGCATCTCGCTGGACCTCTGGGCGACCTGGGCGGCGTCGACGGCGCCACCGCCCGCCCCGGCGGCCGGGGTCTCCTCCGCGGCCTCCTCCTCACCGGAGGCGCCGTCGGCCGCCTGCTCGTCGACCTGGACGTCCCACTGGACGTCGGAGCCGTCCACCGCCGTCGTCGTGACGGTCACGCCGAGGGTCTCGCCGCCGTTGGTCAGCTCGCAGCGGATCTCGGCTCCCACTTCGGCGGGGAGGTCCTCGGGGCATGTGAGGTCGTCGGGGGTCTGGCCGACCTGCTCGGCGAGCATCTCGCTGGACCTCTGGGCGACCTCCTCGGCGTCGACGGCGCCGGGGCCGCCGAAGCTGAAGGAACAGCCGGTGGACAGGAGCAGGGGCAGGGCGCCCAGAACCGCTCCGGTGACGACTCGCTGACGTCTGGTCTGCCGCATCGCGGCCTCCTGAAGGTTGGGGGACCTGACGGGGGAACAGACCTGGTGAAAGCGGCGTCGGTTCCGTCGCGGAGCGCTTCGATATCCTTCCGTGTCCTTGCGGGAGAGGGGCGGACCCCGGGGACACGACCGCTCACCGGTCGGTGAGCGGTCCGCCGGCGGCGCGCCAGTCCACGAGGCCGCGGCTCATGTTGACCGCGTCGAAGCCGTACTCCACCAGCAGGTTCGCCGCTCCGGCCGACCGGATGCCTCCGGTGCAGAAGGTGATGAGCAGGCGGTCCTCGGGGAGTTCCACGGAGCGTTCGGGCAGCTGCTCCAGGGGCACGTGCACGGCCCCCGGGACGTGGGTCCGGTTCCACTCGAACTCGCGGCGCACGTCCACGACGAGCGCGCCCTCCGCGACGAGGCGGACCGCTTCGGCGGCGGTGACGGCCGGGGGACGGCGCAGGTAGTGTCGCAGGCTCATGGGTTCCGGGCCTCCCGTCGCACGTTGACCATGGTGAGCGGGCCGCTCAGCACCGGCACGAGCGCGCCGACGCGGGTCCGCGTCGCCAGGCCGCCGCCGAGGAGCGCCGTGACGGCGGTGGCCAGGTAGAGCGCGCCGTGGGTCGGGCCGAGGACGCTCGCGACCGCCTCGTGGTGCACGGTGGCGAGGTTCAGCAGCAGCCCGAGGACGCTGACGAGTTCGAGTGCCGAGAGCACGGAGAGCGTGCGCAGCAGGGGGGTCACGGGTAGCTCGATCCGGGGCGCACGATCATGAGCACGACGACGACCACCCACAACAGGTTGAACAGGCCGGTCAGCATGCCCAGGCGCCGCAGGCGGGCGCCGTCGTCGGGGGAGCCGAGCGCCTCCCGCTGGAGCGGCGCGATCCGGAGGGCGAGCAGGGCGCCGGCGACGGCGGTGAGCACCATCGCGACGACGATCCAGATCTCGGACGTGCGGTCCTGGACGAAGGCGAGGACGAGGCCGACGACCGGGACCGTGAGCGCCAGGACCCCGTAGACGCGGGTGATGCGGTACAGCAGCCGGGCGGTGTCGGTGCTCCGCTCCGCCCGGTCCGCCGCCGCGGGGGCGGCGGTCACGGGCGCGTACCTGGGGAACAGGCTGGTGGTCACGGCCACGGGGCCGACGAAGAGGATGCCCGCCACGACATGGACGGACAGCAAGAAGGCTTCCATAACCTTCAGGTTACCTGAAGGTCAGTCGGAGCCCGACACCGCCCGTGCCATCTGGACGCGCAGCGCCTCGGCCAGTTCGGGGTGCCGCTCGGCGAACTCCGCGTCGAGCCGGGACACCTCCTCGGCGGCCCGGGCCAGCAGGGCCTCCCCCTCGGCCGTGACCCGCAGGCTCGACGCGGAGCCGGCGTGCGCGGTCCCGTCGTCGACGAGACCGGCTCGGACGAACGCGGCGACGGCGGAGTGGGCGCTCTGCACGGTGATCCGCGAGCGCCGGGCCAGCTCGCTGAAGGAGATGCCCGGGGTCCCGCGGACGTGTCCCAGGAGCCCGTACTTGCGGGTGGTCAGTCCGAGGGGCTTCAGGGCCCGGTTGAAGGAGTCCTCCCACACGCGGCCGACCGTGAGCAGGGCGACGGTGGGACTGAAGGGAGGTGGTGCCGGCATGGGGCCAGGCTACCGGCCGGGGGTCCGCGCATGGCGGGCGTCCTTCGCGCGCAGGGCCCCGGGCCTGCGCGGACCTCCGGGGCCCTCCGTGCGGACGAAGGGGGCCGCCGCCCGGAGGCGGCGGCCCGCGGCCCCGGCGGGGCTCCGGCCCGGACCCTTCGGAACGGGCCCTCCGGAACGCGGCCGGAGAATCAGCCGCCGTTCTCGTCCGCGGCGCGGCGGCGGGCCTCGCGACGGGCCGCCTGGCGGTTCCTGCGGTTCTCGGCCCGGTTCATCTCGCCCATCTCCCTCTTGGCCGCACGGCCGTTGGGGCCCATGCAGCAGGTGATGCCGGCGCTGTGCTCCCACCGGCAGCGGGTGCCGGAGTCCTCCCGGGCCGGAGCGGGAGGCAGGTCGCAGCCGCCGTGGCGGTGGTCGTGGACGGGCCGGGGGTCGTGCTCGGCACAGCGGACCCACACCGGCTTCGTCTTGTCCGTACGGGACATGGTTTCCTCACCCGAACCGCCGCCCGTGCTCCCGGTCTCTCCGGGCGGGCGGCTAGGTTGGCAGGCCCATCACGTCACTCTCCTCGGGTCGTCCGCCGACCTCCGGCGGGGGCGTCGCGCCGGGGGCGGTCCGGCTCCGGGCCGTTCCTGGGGCCCGGGAGCGGGGCCCGTACGGGATCCGCCCGCGCGCGGCCCTCCAGGCTAGGCAGGTCCGGCGGCGGCGCGCAAGATCCGTCGACCGGTTCGCCGCCCCGGGAGGGGGTTTCGGGGCGGATCGGAGTACGGAAACGGGGCGGCCTTTTCCGACGTTCAGAGAGCCCGGAAAAATCTATTAATTCGGCCAAAAGCCACTAATTCCACCGAAGTGAAAAGGGTGGGCGTCGCGGGTTCGACCTGGTGGAACGCGGCAACTCGAAAACCCGATCACATTACCTACCGGTAACGCACACACCCACCCCACCCATGCCCTAGCATTTATCCCACTCACACAACTCAATCCACACGATGGCCCCGCAACGGTTAGATCCGTTCGGGGCCGTGGCCAGCAACTTCACCCCTTTAACCAAAGGAATTGCCAGCATGCGCCAGTATAGCGCCGCCTTCCTCAGCCCTGCCCTGGGCCTCCTGAAGGCCCTCCTCCTCGCACCCCGTGGTCGCCACGCCCGCCGCCACCGCTCGACCCGGGTGCGACGCTACGCCCCGCTCCCCCAGGCCGTGACGCGCGAGACCGCGTCCCCTCCCCCCGCGCCCGACCCCGACCCCGTCCGGGTCCCGGCGCCCCGCCTGGCCCCCGCTCCCGCACCGCCTCCGGCCGACGACCCCGTCCTGGTCAGGCCCTACTACTCCGTGTGGGAGCACCGGGACACCACCGCGCGCGAACGCGAGCACGACCGTATCCAGGCTGCCGCCACCGCCCGCCTCCGCGCATGGGCCCACCGCGAGGCCCCGCCCTGCGGCGACCTCCTGGCCCCCGACCCGACACCCGTAGCGGTCCCCGCCCCGCGGGCGCCGCACCCCGACTGTGAGGACCCCGACGACTGGCGCACCTTCACCCGTCTGACCCGCACCTGGCTCGCCCAGCGGGAACACCACCGCCGGGCCCGGCCCCGGGACGAGGCGCGGCACCGGAGCGCGGGGGCGGCCGCGTGATCTCCCTGACCACCCGCATGCTCACCCGCACCTACACCCGCGCGCTCGCCGACCTGTCCACCGCCCGCCGCGACCTGCTCCGCGACCTCGACGCCCTGGCCCCCGGCCTGGACCCCGACCTGGTCGACACCCTGCGCCTGTGCCTGCACGAACTCCACGCCAACGCCTGCAAGTACGGCCACCCGCACGCGCCCGTCGTCCGCCACCTGTCCCGCGCCCACGACGGAGCCCTGACCCTGACCGTCCACAACAGGCACGCCCCCGGCGCCGCCCCGCCCGTGCCCAGGGTGCCCGTGGAGCGCACCACCACCGAATGGGACCGGGCCGAGGGCCAGCGCGGCCTCCTCCTCGTCACCCGTCTGGCCGCCGCCTGGGGCCACTACTCCTGGCCCCCCGGGTCGGGTCTCGGAACCCTCGTCCGGGCCACCTTCACCGCCTGACCCGCCCGCCGGGCCGGGGAGACCCTCCCCGGCCCTCCACCCCTTCCAGCTCCTCCGATGGCGAAGGAAACACATGCCGAGCCGAGCCCACGAGATCCCCCTGCGGATCATCCAGAACCAGCCCGCGATGGTCCCCGTGCTCCTCCGGGAGTCCCTGGGCATCGACGTCCCCCACCACACGGAGGCCGTCTCCACCAGTTCGGTCCTGACCAACTGCGACCCCAAGGAACTCAACAGCGACGGCGCCACCCTGCTCCGTGACGGCGCCCGCCACGTCCTCGCGGTGGTGGTGGAGCGACAGCACGGACGCGACTCCGGCAAGCGGGCGAGCTGGCCCGCCTACCTGACCACCCTCAACCTCCGCCTCAAGTGCCCGGCCGTGCTCGTGGTCCTGTGCCCCGACGAGGCCATGGTGCGCTGGTGCGCCACACCCATCGAGGTCGGGCACCCCGGGTTCGTGCTGACCCCGCTGGTCATCGGCCCCGGCGCCACCCCCGTGGTCACCGACCTGGAACAGGCCCGCGCACTGCCCGAGCTGGCCGTGCTCTCCGCCTACGCGCACGGCAACACCCAGCCGGGAACCCTGAAAGCCGTGGTGGAGGCGTTGGAATCCACCGCTCCCGAACACCGCGCGTTCTACTATGACTACGTACTGGCCGGTCTGAACGAGGCCGCCCGTAAGGACCTGGAGGGCTTGATGTCCGTGGACACCTACGAATGGCAGAGCGACTTCGCCCGGAAGTACGTCGGTCTCGGCCGGGAGGAGGGCCGGGAGGAGGGCCGCGAGGAGGGTGTCGCCCAGAGCGTGATCACCGTTCTGGTCGCGCGCGGTTTCACGGTCTCCGACGAGGTCCGTGAGCGGATCGAGTCCTGCTCCGATCTGGCCGTCCTGGAGAACTGGGTGACCAAGGCCGTCCGTGTCCGGAGCCCCGAGCAGCTCTTCGACTGACGGTCGGGTGGACGCCCGCATCGGCCGTGGGCCCGTGCTCGACGACGTACTGGCCGGTCTGAACGAGGCCGCCCGTAAGGACCTGGAGGGCTTGATGTCCGTGGACACCTACGAATGGCAGAGCGACTTCGCCCGGAAGTACGTCGGTCTCGGCCGCGAGGAGGGCCGGGAGGAGGGCCGTGAAGAGGGCCGGGAGGAGGGTGTCGCCCAGAGCGTGATCACCGTTCTGGTCGCGCGCGGTTTCACGGTCTCCGACGAGGTCCGTGAGCGGATCGAGTCCTGCTCCGATCTGGCCGCCCTGGAGAGCTGGGTGACCAAGGCTGTCCGTGTCCGGAGCCCCGAGCAGCTCTTCGACTGACCCCCGCCCCCGCACCCGCACCGGCCGTGGGCGCGAGCCCACGGCCGCCCCGCCCCCGCTCCCCGGCCACCGGCCGACCGGCACTGCCCGGAACGGCCCGGAACGGCCCGGTTACCATGACGCATGGCCAGCGAAACCCCCGCAGCGGCCCGGACCCGCCGCGACCAGCTCCGCGACTTTCTGCGTACCCGCAGGGCCAGGCTCACCCCCGAGGACGTCGGCATGGCGGCCGGTGGCCGACGCCGGACACCCGGTCTGCGGCGCGAGGAGGTCGCCGTCCTCGCCGGGGTCGGGGTCTCCTGGTACACGTGGCTCGAACAGGGCCGTGACATCAACGTCTCCGTCGAGGTGCTCGACGCGATCAGCGGGGCGCTGCGCCTGAACGGCCCCGAGCGCATCCACCTGTACACGCTCGCCGGGGTCAACCCGCCGCGCGACGACGGGCCCCGGGCCACCTCCGTCACCCCCGAGCTGCGCAACCTGATCGAGGCGTGGACGCCGCGCCCGGCGATGCTGCGGGACCGCTACTGGAACCTGCTCGTCCTCAACGGCGCGGCCCGGACGGCGTTCGGCTACGGCGACACCGACCACAACTGCCTCGTCACGTTCTTCACCAACGCCCGTTACCGCGCCATGCACGTCCACTGGGCGTCGGTCGCGCCGGACGTCGTCGCCGCCTTCCGCGCCGACGCGGCCCGGTTCCCCGACGACGCGGAGTTCGGCCGGATCGTGGACGACCTCAGCACCGTGAGCCCCGACTTCGCCGAACTGTGGGCGCGCCACGACGTCGGCGACCACGTCCAGACGGTGAAGGCGGTGCTGCACCCCGAGGCCGGTGACCTGGTCTTCGACAAGACGACCCTGACGGTGGCCGACCGCCCGGACTGGACCCTGGAGCTGCACAACCCGCGTCCGGGCACCGGGACGGAGGAACGGCTCGCCCTGCTGGAGCGTGCCCCGGTCAACACCTCGACCTGACCCCCGGCCCCGCCGCCGGCCGGTGACGGGGCCTTCTAGTCGCGGCCCGGGGCCGGCGCGGCGGCGCCGTCGGAGGTGTCCGCTTCGGGTTTGGTGTGCAGGACCTCGCGGGCCTGCTCCGCGGCGCGGATGATGTTCTCGCGGACGAAGTCGACGAAGCGGGCGATGTTCTCCAGGCGTGCGGCGGCCGGGGTGTCGGGGCCCAGGACGCCGACGCCCTGGCGCGCGACGGCGATGAGGTGTGTGTGCGCCTGGGCGGTGGCGATCATCGACTGGTACCAGACGTCGGCGTCGACGACGTAGCGCTCGCGGCGCTCGTCGCGTTCACGGCGGAGCAGGCCCTGGCCCTCCAGGTACGTGACCGCCTTGGAGACCGAGGCCGGGCTGATCTGGAGGCGCTGGACGAGTTCGGCGGCGGTGAGGCTGCCCGAGTCGGCGGTGTGGAGGCTGACCAGTACCCGGGCCGTCATCTTGGGCAGACCCGCCTCCATGAAGACGGTGGCGAACGCCTCCTCGTACGCGCGCACCGCATCGGCGTCGCGTCCGTGGGCCTGCGGGGGCGCCTGCGCCCCCGGGGACGCGGTCCTCCTGCGGCGGCGGGTGCGCTGCTCGGTGGCGCGCTGGGCCAGGTCGGCGCGGTAGGCGGTGGGGCCCCCGTTGCGCATCACCTCGCGCGTGACGGTCGAGGTCGGGCGGTCCAGGCCCCTGGCGATCTCGGCGTAGGCCAGGTTCTCGGCCAGCCCCAGGGCGATCTGCCGGCGTTCCTGCTGGGTGAGTCTGCCTCCCGGCATCGCGGGCTCCTCCGTGGTCCGTGGGGGTGCCCACCCTAGCGCCCGGTGCTCATTCGTTGCAACGCGTACGACGGGGGGTGTTGCGTTGGATGTCGGCCCAAGGCAACGGTCTCGCGGAAAAGCCCGTGAAAAATTCGAGTGTTTCGCGACGCCAGTTTTTCCGGATGTGGTTATGCAACGTAGCATTTCCTTGCAGGGAAACATCAGGCTCCGGGGGTGGCGGCACGGGGACGGACGCGGTGTCCACGCGCGCCGCGCCGTCCCGGGGCGCGGGGCCGGGCGGGGGACCGAGCCTGGTGGTCGCACACCCCGGATAAACGAGCCCTGTTCGCTTCGCACGGGTACTGGAACGCTCGTACCCATGACGAACCACACTGCACGATTCGACGGCAAGACCGTACTCATCACCGGCGGCACGAGCGGCATGGGCCGGGCGGCGGCGCGCAGGTTCCTGGACGAGGGGGCGCGGGTGGTCATCACCGGGCGCGACCAGGGACGTCTCGACGCCGCGGTGAAGGAGCTCGACGGCGGCGACCGCGTGCTCGCGGTGCGCGGCGACGCGGCGGACCTCGACGACCTCGATACGCTGACCGCCGCCGTCAAGGTCCGGTTCGGGCGGCTGGACGTGGTCTTCGCCAACGCGGGCGTCGGCTCGTTCATGCCGATCGGCGACATCACCGAGGCCGAGTTCGACCGGGTCGCGGACATCAACTTCAAGGGCGTGTTCTTCACCGTCCAGAAGACCCTGCCCCTGCTCGCGGAGGGCGGGGCGATCGTCATCAACGCGTCGTGGACGCTGCACCGCGGCATGGCCGGCGCCTCCCTGTACGCGGCCACCAAGGCGGCGGTGCACAACCTCTCGCACACCCTCGCCGCGGAGCTCGGCCCGAAGGGCATCCGGGTCAACTCCGTGAGCCCCGGCTACATCGACACCCCGATGTTCCACGAGGCCATCCCCGAGGACGAGCACGACGACGTCGTGGCCGCCGTGTCGGCGGGCCGCCTCGGTACCTCGGAGGACGTCGCGAAGACGGTCGCGTTCCTCGCCTCCGAGGACGCGGCCTACGTCAACGGCCAGGACCTCGTCATCGACGGCGGTCTCGTCGCGGCCATCGCCGAGCCTTCCGCGTAGCCCGGCCCCGGACGCGGGGCGGCTTCCGCCGGGGGTCGCCGCCCCGCCCCTCTCCGTGCGATCAGACGGCGGTGGCGCCGCCGAACCACGTCTCGTGCTGCCTGAGCATCGCCTCGGTGTCGTTGAGGTGGGGGAAGGGCCCGTCCGGGACCTCTGTCCCCAGGAACGCGCACAACCGCTCCCACCCCTCCCCGGCCCGGTACACCAGGAGCCGGTCGGCCGGGAGTCCGGCCCTCACCTGCTCCGCGTGCCGCTCGAAGGCGGCGACGGCGACCTCCTCCGAGGGCACCGCACCGCAGGGGACGCCGAAGGTCGCCTGCCACATGTGGTCCAGCAGGGGCCGGATCCGCCGGAACTCCAGGGGGACCCGGGCGTCGGCGTCCTCCGCGCAGGCCTTGCGCGTCAGCTCGAAAATGGTGGTGAGCATGCTCGTGTACCACCGGTGCGGGTCGCGGACGGTGAGCACGAACTTCGCGTCGGGGTAGGCCTCCGCCAGTTCGCGCCAGAAGAACGACAGCGGCCAGTCCACCCCGGACGGCCACCCCTCCAGCACGTGCTCCCAGTCGATGCCCTCGGGCGCGGGCGGCACGGTGCCGGCCCAGCGCCGGGCCAGCTCCGGCGAGGCCAGCACCTCGAACATGTGGTGGCAGGGTCCGAGGCCGAGCCGCTCCAGCGCGGCCTTCATCGACGTCGTCCCGGTGCGCGGGAGACCCGCCCCGATCACGTGCATCCTCGTCCTCCTCGATCGTTCCGCGGCCCCGGCGACCGGACGGGGCGTCCAGGCCGACCTGCGGGCCGGGCGCCCGCAGGCACCGGTCCGGCACGGCGGGGGGACCGCCCGTGGACGAGGTGCGACGCCGGGAGCGTGCGGAGGCGGGCCGTCGGACGCGTCACCGCGGCAGGGGGCACACAGCACTGTAGACCACCCGGTGTGTCCAGAAGGTCCCTTTGGGTGATCAACCGGCGGTTCCTTCGCGCCTTCGCGCGACGGGGCCGTCCCCGTGCCCGGCGCCGGACGGCCGTCCGTCAGTACGGGGGCCAGAACGCGGGCTGGGCCTTGAAGGCCGCGTCGATCCTGATCGAGTACGCCAGCGATCCCAGGAGTCGCCGGGCCCGCGAGAGCGGGTGTCCGGGGAAGTGGGGGTCCCACGCGGGGTCGTCGGCGTGGTTGCGCGGAAGCCCGCCCGTGACCCCGTGGGCGTAGGGGTGCTGGGCCCAGGCCGCCATCGCCTCGTCCGGCGAGGCCGCGCCGCCCCTGTACCGCTGAAGGAACCCCGGCAGCACGGACGCCTCCCGCACGCCCGTGGGCTGCCCCTCCAGGCACTGGACCTTCACGACGACACTGGAGCCCGCCCTCGGGATCGTGTACGTCCCGAGATAGGCCGTGCCGCGCTCCTGATGGGGGTGGGCGCCCTTGACCATCTGCCGGATGGCGGCCATCCCGTCCAGCCCGATCACGTCGAGGTCCACCAGCCCCATCCCGGCCTGCGCCGTGTTGGCGCTCGTCCGGGCACGCAGGGCCGCCACGTCCTCCAGGGGCGCGGGGAGGTTCGGCGCCGTGTCGAAGCGGTCGAGGACGACGGCGTCGCCCGCGGCGTCGACCCACACGTTCTCCTTGACCTGCTGGAACGGGCGGGCGTCGAACCAGACCGGGGTCCCGGCGAGCCCGGCCGGGGGTGGCGGCCCCTGGTGGTAGCCGTGTTGGTACTGGTGATGAGGGGGCCATTGATGCATGGCCGCACCCTATACGCGGCCTTGTCCGGTGATGTTCCATCGGCCTCGCGCCGCCTCCGTACCGCCCCCGCCGATCGCGCGTCGTGCCGCGCAGCGCGTCCGTGCGGGCCCCGGCCTCAGCCGTGCCCGCCCGGCCTCAGCCGTGCCCGCCCGGGCACGGGTGAGGCCGGGGTGGCGGGTCGGCCCCCGCCCCAGTAGGGGCCGACCCGCCGGACCGCACTCCGGACGTCCTCCGGGCGGCTGGCACCTCACTGGTCAGGTGGTCGGCCAGACTGCCCCGTCCGGTGGCGCGGCCCTGTCTCTCAGGTCGGGCGCTCGTCCACGCCGATCGCGCCGACACCGCTGCTGAACCGGGTGCGCCTGCCCCGGGACGCCTCGCGGCCGCCCGGTCCCACCGGGGCCCACGCGCCCTTCACGGCCGGTGCCCGGCCGCAGGGGGCGGCGGCGCGGAGGGTCTGCCCCTGGCCGACGGGGTTGCCGCAGGCGGCGATCCCGACGCCAGGGGCGTCCGCGTGTGTGTACGCGTCGCGGCCGGGCACCGCGGCGGACGCCGGTGCGGGGGAGAGCAGCGTGCCCGTGGGGGCGGCGGCGACCGCCGGCGCCGTGCGCCGCGGACCGGAGGGGGCATGGGGGGCTTCCTTCCGAGGCGTGGGGGACCGTGAGCGCCACGGTCATCACCCGACGTGGCCGCCTAGGATGTTTCCTCTCCAGACGCCCCGGAACCCTCGTGCCCCCGCATTTCCGCACCTGGATGACCAGGTTTCTTCCCTGCGGGAGCACCGTCCCCGCAGGGGCCGACGGGCGGGCCCGAGCCGTCCGGTACCGAAGGCCGGCACCGCAGCAGGACTTCGGATCCGGGCGGCTCGAACCCCCGCCCGGACGGGGCCCACCGAGCGCCGGCCCGGGAGGTGCGGGGCGTTCCGCTCACCCGGGCGCGGGGCGGAAGTCCCGCGGACGCGCCCCGAGAACGCGCGAGAACATCGTCGCGAACGCCGCCGGGCTCGCGTACCCCAGGTCGGAGGCGACCCTGGCGACCGGCACGCCCCGCGCCAGGAGCGGCAGGGCGTGCAGCACGCAGGCGCGCTGTCGCCACCGCGCGAACCCCATCCCCGTCCCGGCCAGGAACATCCGGTGCAGGGTGCGCTCGCTCACGTGCAGCAGTTCCGCCCAGCGTGCGGGCGGCTCGTGGATCACCGGTGCCGCCGCGAACCGCTCGCAGAGCGACCGGAGCCCCGCGTGCCCCGGGAGCGGAAGGTCCAGCGGAAGCGGCACGAGCCCCCTGATCTCGTGCAGCAGCAGCGTCGCCAGGGCACCGTCGCGGCCGTGCGGGTCGTACCTCGGCGGCATGTCCACCGCCGACAGGAGCAGCGCGCGGAGCAGCGGCGAGACGTCCACGACCTGGCACGTCCTGGGGAACCACGGCACGGCCTCCGGCTCCACGTACAGGCTCCGGGTGCTGACACCCGTCATGGTGACCCGGTGCCCGGTCCCCGCGGGGATGAGGACGGCGCGGTGGGGCGGAACCGTCCAGGAGCCGTCCGCCGTCTCCACCCGCATCACCCCCGTCGCCCCGTACAGGAACTGGACACGGCGGTGCCGGTGGAACTCCAGTACGTGGCCGGTGGGGTAGTCGGTGCCCAGGGCCAGGACGGGGCGGTCGATCCCGTCCACCTCGTCCACAGGGGTGTTCCGCACGCGGGCGAGTCTACCCGCGTCGTCCGTTCCGCGAAGGAACACGTCGTTCCGTCGAATGCCGGACAGCGCTCGCGCCCCTAGCGTGGAGCGGGTGATCGACCACGTCCTCCCCCTCCTCGCGTTCGGCGTCCTGACCGGTCTGACCACCGTGCTCTTCGGGTTCGGCGGCGGCTTCGTCACCGTGCCGGTCGTGTACGCGTTCGCCCAGGCGCAGAGCGGGGCGGACGCAGACCCCATGCACGTCGCCGTCGCCACCTCGACCGCGGTCATGGTCGTGAACTCCCTCGGCGCGACCGTGGCCCAGTACCGGGCGGGCCGACTCAGACGCGAGTACCTGTGGCCGCTGGCGCTCTACGTGGGCCTCGGGGCGCTCCTCGGCTCGGCCGGGGCCCTCGCCGTCGGAGACACCGTGCAGCGGTTCCTCTTCGCCGCCTACCTCGCCGTGACGATCGCGGACAGCGTGGTCCGGAAGGGCTTCCTCACGGGGCCGGGCGCCGAGCCGCGCGGCTTGGGGCCGGTCACCACCACGGTCGGCGGGGTCGGCATCGGCGCCGCGGCCGGCTGTCTGGGCGTGGGCGGAAGCGTGCTGACGGTCCCGCTCCTGCGCCGCCGGGGGCTGCCCATGGCCTACGCCACCGCGATGGCCAACCCGCTCAGCCTCCCGGTCGCCGTCGTCGGCACGGCCGTGTACGCCCTGGCGGGCGGCGCGGACGCGGCGGGGGGCGCGTCCGGGCAGGTCGGCTACGTGGACGCGGTGGCCGTCGCCGCGCTCCTGGCCGGGTCGCTGCCGACCATCGCCCTCGCGCGGCGGGTCGTGGGCCGCATCCCCGACCGCGTCCACGCGGCGGCCTACGTCGTGCTCCTGGCCGTGGCCCTGCTCGCCGTGCTCCTCGTCTGAGCCGCGCCCGCCCCGGCGCCGGCGGGGGACCGACCGGCCCCCGGCCGCGTCGTGCCCCCGGCGGAGGCTCCGTCGCGGCCCGGACCACGCCGTACGCCGCCCCGGGCGCCGCTCACGGGGTCCGGCCGGCCGCCCGCCACTCCGGGGCGAGCACGGACCAGACCTCCATGTCGTGCCGCTCGCCCCTGTACGGGTAGCTCTCCCGGAGCACGCCGTCCCTCGTCATCCCGAGCCGGCGGGCCACGGCGATGCTGGCCGCGTTCCCGGAGGCGGCGTGCCACTCCACGCGGTGGATGCCGCGCTCCTCGATCGCCCAGTCGATGATCACGCGGCAGGCGCGGGTCACCAGCCCCCGACCCGCCGCCGACGGCTCCAGCCAGCAGCCGGCCTCGGCCACGCCGAATCTCGTGTCGAACGTCCGGAAGAGCACCCCGCCGACCAGCTCGCCGCCGGTCCAGATGCCGTAGAGGCGCCCGGTGTCGTTGGCGGCCTTGTGGGCGTACCCCTGGAGGAACCTCCGGCTCGAATCCAGGTCCGTGACGGCGTCCGCCAGCCCGACGAACCGGCCGATGAACTCCCGGCCCCGGTCGATGTGCTCCAGGAACTCCTCGGCCCGCCACGGCTCCAGCGGGCGCAGTTCCGAGCCCTCGCCGTCCAGGGAAATCGCGTACATCGTCGTCCTCCAGGTTCTCCGTCCGCGCGACGGGTGCGCGCGGAGCCGGGGTGGGATCGGGGTGGGGGCGGCGGTCCCGCGCGCGGGCCGGGGGTTCCCGCGGGCGCGTCCGCGGATGCGGCGCGCGGGGCCGGGGGCGCTCCCGCCGGCAGGCCCCGCCGCTCCGCCGCGTTCCCCGGGGGGCGCGGGCGCGCCCCTGTCGTGCCCCGCCCCGGGGCGGGCGGAGCGGACGCCCCTCAGGCGCCGGGCGCCGCGCCGACCGGGGCCGCGCCGCGCGGGTCCGGGCGCCCGCCCACGACGCCCCGGACGCGGACGCGCCGTCCGGCCCTCGCGCCGCGGCCCTCCGCGAGTACGGCCGGGGGCAGGGGGTGCGCGCCGTGCGCGGCCGCGCGCGACCCCGGGACGGCCTCGTCCCGGGCCCACGAGCCCGGCCACGCCCCTGCCGCCGACACGAATTCCGCCATGGCCGGAACATAGCGAGGGGGCCCGACAGTCGGCCGTCGGGCCCCCTCGTACGCGCGTCGTCCGCCTACAGGCGGTCGAGCAGCTGGGCGCAGCGGATCAGGCCCAGGTGCGAGTACGCCTGCGGGTGGTTCCCCAGGGCCCTCTCGGTGACCGGGTCGAACTCCTCCGGGATCAGCCCGGTCGGGCCGGCGGCGTCCACGAGGTGCTTGAACAGCTCCTCGGCCTCGGCGCGCCGCCCGGTCAGCAGGTAGGCCTCGATGAGCCACGTGGTGCACAGGTGGAAGCCGCCCTCGCCGCCGGGCAGGCCGTCCTCGCGGTGGTACCGGTACACGGTCGGGCCGCTGCGCAGCTCCGCCTCCACCGCCGTCACGGTCGCCTGGAACCGCTCGTCGGCCGGGTCGATCAGCCCCGACAGGCCGATGTGCAGCGACGCCGCGTCGAGGTCGGTGCCGTCGTAGGCGGTCGTGAAGGCCTCCGCCTCCTCGTTCCAGCCCTTCTCCAGCACCTCGGCCGCGATCTCGTCGCGCAGCTCGCGCCAGGAGGGGTCCGCCTCGCGGCCGTACGCACCGGCCAGGGAGAGGGCGCGGTCCAGCGTCACCCAGCACATCACCTTGGAGTACACGCGCTGGCGGGGCTCGTCCCGCTCCTCCCAGATGCCGTGGTCGGGCTCGAACCAGCGCCGGGCCACCGCCTCGGCCATCGCCCGCACCAGGTTCCAGTCCCGGTCCGCGAGGGCGCCGCGCACCGACGACAGCCGCGTGATGAGCTCCACGACGGGGCCGAACACGTCCAGCTGCACCTGCCGGTCGGCGAGGTTGCCGATCCGGACCGGCCGCGATCCCGCGTAGCCGGACAGCGACTCGATGACCTCCTCCGGTCCCAGCGAGGTGCCGCGCAGCGAGTACAGGGGCGCGAGCAGTTCGGGGCTCGGCAGCGAGTCCACGACCCCGTGCACCCAGTCCAGGAAGCCCTCGGCCTCGGCGGTCGAGCCCAGGGACACCAGCGCCTGCACGGTCAGCGCGCCGTCGCGCAGCCAGCAGTACCGGTAGTCCCAGTTGCGGACGCCGCCGATCTCCTCCGGCAGCGACGTGGTCGCTGCGGCCATCACACCGCCGGTGGGCGTGCACAGGCCGCGCAGCGTCAGCGCGGAGCGCGCCGACAGCTGCCGGGCGGTCTCGGGGAGGCTGAGGCCGTCGAGCCACGCGGACCAGTGCTCGCCGGACGCGCGCTGGATCTCGGACTCGGGCAGCGTGCCCGGCACGAGCGAGTCGGTGCCGCAGCGCAGCTCCAGCACCACGGGGCTCTCCGAGCGGGGGTGCACGACGGCCCGGGCGATGTCGCCCGCGTCGTCCTGGTCGATCTCCCACTCGACGCCGGGGGAGTACAGCGCCATCGGGAAGTCGGCGCCCTCCACGAGGAGGCCGTTCTCCTGGACGGACATGCTCACCGGGGCCCTGCCGAAGTCGGGGCGGGGAGCGAACTCCACGGTGGCCGGGGTGACGCCGCTGATCACCCGGACCAGGTCGGTGCGGCCCCGCGGGGTGCCGTGCGCGAGGTAGTCGGTGACGTCCATCCGCGACCAGCGGGTGCGCACCGTCATGGTGCCGGGCAGGTAGCGCTGGCCGAGAGGGCGCCCGCCGTGGGCGGGCGCGATGGCGAACACGCCCGCCGACCGCCCGCCCAGGACCTCCGCGAACAGGGCGTTGGAGTCGGGCTCGGGGTGGCAGAACCACAGCAGGCGCGCGTCGGGGCCGACCAGGGCCACGGAGGCCTGGTTGGACAGCATCGACATGCGCTCGATGGGCGTGGGCCGCTCGCCGAACACCCAGGAGCGGCGCTCGGCCGCGAGCGCGGACAGCAGGGACGCGGCGGCCGGGGTGTCGGCCACCCGGTGGGAGGCCACCGTGGGCTCCGCGCCGACCCGCACGCCCGCGTCGGCGCCGGTCAGCTGCATGAACACGGGCTCCTCGCCCTCGCCGCCCCCGATGTACAGGGTGGCGGTGGCCTCGACCTGCTCGCGGAGCAGGCCGAGGGCGGCGGCCTTGTCGGCCGGAGGGGCGCCGGGGCCGGTCTCCAGGCTGTCGGGCTCGATGGTGAGGTCGGTGTCGAACTCGGTGCCGTAGGCGCCCACCAGGCGGATCTCGGCGGGCAGCCGGGACAGGGCGGCGAGGTCGCGCAGGGGGCGGGCGGAGATGACCGCGCACACCGTGCCGGGCAGGTCGGCGAGGTCGCGCAGCGCGCGGACGGCCTCGGGGACGGGGCGGCGCCTGGCGGCGCCCGCGCCGTCGGAGGGGTCGAACGGGGCCAGGGCGCCGTCGTAGTCGCAGGCGACCAGGAGGCGTGAGGTTCTGGCCAGGGCTGAGACGCGTTGCCGGACGTCCACGGACATGCCTTCGGGGACGTTGCCGCCCTCAGGCGTCTCCTGGGCCGTCTCCACCGCCTGGGTGAGCGTCACGCTGCCTCCTCCGTCGGTCCACGATGACCTGGGGAAATGGGTGAAATGTAGGGCTCCGCGAGCATGCTTCCGGTTCACACGTGACTGGTGTGATGAAGGTAGATCCGGGGCTTGTGGCGCGGAATGAACTTCAAGGGTCTTGAGCCGGATTTCAGGAACTTTTAGCCTGTGTGCGGGCAATCTGGTCATGCCAGTCGCAAAGATCCGCCCCTTGGGAAGTCAACGCGAGACTACCCGCGCACCAAGGGTCTGCGTGCATGACGATTAAGTGGGGCAGGTCACAAATGTGTCACTCTGTCGTGCGGGACGCCGCGCGACCGGGGCGCGCGCTCCCCCGACCAGCCCCCGCCACGGAGGAAACCGCCATGACCGACCCCCTCACCTGGGCCGCCGACGTGCACGGCGTGCCGTGGGACACGTTGGAGGACCTCGACGGGGCCGCGACCGGGATCGCGGACCTGCTGGTCCAGGCGTTCGACCCCTCGGAGCAGGAGGCCGTCGACGCCGTCGAGGAGATCGCGGACCGCGTCGACACCACGGTGCGGCTGTGGGTCGCCGTCCCCGAACCCGACGTGCTCACCTCGTCCGTCCCCGCGCTGCTGCCCTTCCTCGTCCGGATCGCCTCCGACCGCGACCGTCCGGACGGGGCACGCGTGGCCGCGCTGAACCTGGTGGCCGACCTGGCGGACCTCGCCCACAGGGTCCGGCCGGAGCACCTGGACCCCGCGTGGCCGGCGGCGTGGGCCGACCAGGGGCCGCGCGTCGAAGCCCTCCTCGGCGACCCCCGTCCGTCCGTGCTCCTGCTCGCCGTGGACGCGCTCGCCCGTGAGCCCCGGGCGGCGCCCCGCCTGCTCCGGGCGCTGCGCGACCGCTGGGAGGCCGTCGGGGGCGGTGGGGAGGGAGGGCACGGCGCGGACGGCGCACAGGACCCCGCCGGGGGCCCCGGGGCGCCACCGGGACGCGACGGCGCGGACACCGGGGCCGGGGGGCCGGCCGACCGGCGGACCCGCCTCCGGCTGCTGACGCGCGCCGTCCGGCTGTCGGGCGACCACCCCGGGCCGACCCCGCCGGACATCAGGTCCTGGCTCCTCGACCGCGGGGAGCGCGGGGACCTGGACGAGCGCATGGTGGTGGCGTTCGCGTCCCCGGCCCTCGTCCCGGAGGACCCCCTGCCCCTGGTCCTGGAGGGCGTCGCCGGTGAGGGGAGCGGCCCCGCCGCCGGGAGGCAGCTGTGGCTGGAGGTCGCCGCCCTCGCCCCGACGGGCGACGCCCTCCGGGTCAGGTACGGGCTCCGTCTCGTCGCGCAGGCCCTCGCCGGGGACCGGCCGGGCAGGGAGCGGATCGTCGACGCCCTGATCGACCACCCGAGCGCCCCGGTGCGCCTCGGCGCCGTGCGGCTCGCGCGCGACCTCGTCGCCGAGTACCGCTCGGCCGGGGAGCGGTGGGCCGGGCCGGCGGGCGCGCTGCTCGACGATCCCGACCCCGGCGTCCGCACCTGGAGCCTCCGGCTCCTGGCCGTGGCCGGCGGTGCGGCCGGGCCCTGCGCGGACCGCCTGGCCGCGCTCGCCGAGGCGGACGGGGAGGGTGCCGACACGGCGCTGCTCACCCTCGCGCTCGTCGGCGACGCCCGCGCCGCCGCGCTGCTCCTGGCGCGCGCCGACCGGCCCCGCTTCGGGTTCGGCCGGGGCGGACCGCACCACACCTCCGGGCCCGGCCTGGAGGACGTCCTCGGCCGGCTCCCGGCGCACGCGGACGTCCTGCTGCCGCTCCTGCGCGAGCGGCTCCGCAGCGGGGGCGCGGACACGGAGGCCGTGCTCCGCTCCCTGGCGGGGTGGGGGGAGGCCGCGGCGCCGCTGGCCGACGACGTGGCCGCCCTCCTCGACGACCGCGGGCTCGCCGACGCGGCCCTGCGGGTGCTGGCCGGGATCGGTCCGGCCGCAGCCGCCCACGCGGACCGGGTCCCGGCCTCGGGCGGGGTGGAGGCGGCGCGCGCCCACCACCGGCTCACGGGCGACGCGGGAGCCGCCCTCGACCTTCTCGGGCCCCCGAGCCGGCGGCTCGTGCGGGACGAGCGGGTCCAGGCGCTCCTGGACGGGATCGGCCCTCCGGCGGACGGCTTCGCCCCCCTCCTGCGCGACCACCTGGAGGACCACCTGAGAACGGGCTGCCTGAGGGAGACGCGCGCCCTGAGCGCCCTGTGGAGCACCACCGGGGACACCCCCTTCGCCCTCCGGTGCCTGCTCTCCCCGCGCAACCGTGTCCTGACGACGTGGGCGGCCACCCGCGTCGGCCCTCCGGCGGTGCGGCTGCTGGGCCGGATCGGGCCGCCTGCGGCCGAGGCGCTGCCGCTGCTGCGCGCGCTCCGGGACTCCGGGCGCAGCGCGCTGCCGAGCTGGACCGACGCGGGCTGGCGCGACGCCCTGAGGGACCGGCGGCTCGTGGACGACGTGCGGGAGGCCGTCGGGCGGATCGGGGGCGGGTGACCGCCCCGCCGCGCCACCGGATCCCCCGTGCGGCCTCCGCCGCGGGCGGCCCCGCACAAGGAAGCGGGCCCGCCGCGGCTGCGGCGGACCCGGTGGACGGAGCGGTCGGGAAGGGGTCAGCCGGTCTTCCCGGGCTTGCGCAGGTGGTGCACCCACGCGGGCGGGACGTTCGCGAACACCTTGTCGGAGCGGATGCCGTACCGGTCGATCCAGTCCTGGACCAGCCAGCTCGTGCGGGCCTGGCGGAGGTAGTCCTCGCGCCGGGCGATGACCGCCTTGACCTCCTTCGTGTACAGGTAGCCGTAGAAGGAGAGGGTGCCCCCCGGTTCGAGGACCTCGAAGTAGTAGTCGAGGATCTCCCGGACCGCGTCCGCCGTGAAGTTGGCGAAGGGCAGGCCCGACACGATCACGTCGTACCTGCGGTCCTTCCCCATGTCGTTGACGAGCTTGGCGTGCACCGTCGCGGCGTCGGCGACCGGCGACATGACCGGGTCGCTCTTCAGCAGCTCCTCGACATGGGCGGCGAACTCGGGGTTGGCCTCGACCAGGTCCAGGGTGTCGCCGGGGATCATCGCGGCCGCGATGCCCCGGCTGATCGCACCGGTCCCGGCGCCCGCCTCCAGGATGCGCACGGGCTTGTCGGGGACGGGGCGGCTGCGGACGTACTCCGCCATCGAGTGCGCCAGCGCGGCACTGCTGGGAAGGATCGAACCGGTCGCGTGGAACGTGCGTAGCGCTTGGCTGAAGAACAGCCTGGTGTCGCGCAGGCGCTCCTCCAGCCTGAGAGAGGAAAGTGGTCCGGCAGGGCTCTGGATTTCGGACATACCCGAACGCTAACGCCTCCGGCGCCCCGAGGGGGAGGCGACGCGACCGCCTTCCGGAGGAATGCCAGGTCAGGCAGGGGTGTGCGGAACCACACCGGGGAACCGGGAACCCCCCGGCCGCCCGCCCCGCACGTGCGCGCGCGACCCGGACCGGGCCCCGGGGCCCCGCGCCGCAACGCCCTACCCTGGGGGTATGAGCGAACCGGTGAAGTCCCCCGAGCCCCCCGCCCGCACCCGGACCGCCCTGGTGACGGGAGCCTCCACCGGCATCGGTGAGGAGTACGCCCGCAGGCTGGCCGAACGCGGCTACTCCCTCGTCCTGGTGGCCAGGCGCGGAGACCTCCTCGACGCGCTCGCCGCGGAGATCACCGACCGCTACGGCGTGGAGGCCCGGCCGCTCGCCGCCGACCTCGGCACCGACGAGGGCCTCGCCCCCGTCGTCGCCCGGCTCCGGGCCGACGGCAGCGGGGCCGAGCCCCCCGTCGACCTGCTGGTCAACAACGCCGGGCGCGGGGACGGCGGGACCTTCGCCGAGCAGGAGCCCGACGAGATCGACTCCATGCTCGACCTCAACGTGCGCGCCGTCCTCCACCTGGCCCGCGCGGTCCTGCCGGTACAGATCGCCCGCCGCGAGGCCGGCGACACCCGGACCAAGCTCGGCGTCATCAACGTGTCCTCCCTCGCGGGCGAGATCGCCGCGAACCCCGGCGGATCCGTCTACGGCGCGGGCAAGAAGTTCGTCACCCTGTGGAGCGAGAGCGTGGCGGCCGAGGTCTCCCGGCACGACGTGCACGTCACCGTCGTCCTGCCGGGCTTCGTCCGCACCGACATGACCCTGGGCGTCCAGAAGAGCGGTCTGCCCGCGTTCGCGTTCGTCCCCAAGGACCAGGTCGTCCGCGAGTCGCTCGTCGCCTGGGCGGCGGGCCGCCCCAGCGTCGTTCCCGGCGGACAGTACAAGGCCGCGAGCGGCATCCTCCGATTCCTGCCCAAACCGCTCGTACGCGCCACCGCCCGGCGCGTCTCGTGAGGCGGCGGCGGGGGCGGCCGGCGTGCGGTGTGGCGAAAACCGCCGCCCACATGCTGAGACATCCCCGGGCCGGTGCGGCGCCGGGCCTCCGGAGCGCCTACCCTGGTACCGCATCTGTCGGTCGAGGAAAGACACCATGAAGACCTTCGAAGAGCTGTTCGCCGAGCTGTCCGAGAAGGCGCGCTCCCGCCCCGAGGGGTCCGGGACCGTCGCCCAGCTCGACGCCGGCGTCCATGCCATCGGCAAGAAGGTCGTCGAGGAGGCCGCAGAGGTCTGGATGGCCGCCGAGTACGAATCGGACGAGCAGGCCGCCGAAGAGATCTCCCAGCTCCTCTACCACCTCCAGGTTCTGATGCTGGCCCGTGGCCTGCGGCTCGAGGACGTCTACAAGCATCTGTAGGTCGGTCCTCGCGCCCGCCGCGGCGCGTACCGGCCCGGACGTCTCCGCACCCGTACGCACAGCCCACAGAAAGCCATGAACATGCCCGACATGTTGAGAATCGCCGTGCCCAACAAGGGCCAGCTCTCCGAACCCGCCGTCGAGATGCTCCGCGAGGCCGGGTACCGGCAGCGCAAGAGCAGCCGCGACCTGGTCATGGTCGACCCGGAGAACGACACCGAGTTCTTCTTCCTCCGCCCCAAGGACATCGCCGTCTACGTCGGCGAGGGCATCCTCCAGGCCGGGATCACCGGCCGCGACATGCTGCTGGACTCCGGCGCGCCCGTGGACGAGGTCCTGGCGCTGGGCTTCGGCGGCTCCACGTTCCGGTTCGCCGCCCCCAACGGCGCGGGCATGACGCTGGCCGACCTCAACGGCAAGCGCATCGCGACCTCCTTCGACGAACTGCTGCGCGCCCACCTCGCGGAGAAGGGCGTCGACGCCCGTGTCATCCACCTGGACGGCGCGGTCGAGAGCTCCGTCCAGCTGGGCGTGGCGGACGCCGTCGCGGACGTGGTCTCCACCGGGACCACCCTGCGCCAGGCCGGCATGGAGACCTTCGGCGAGCCGATCCTGGTGTCCGAGGCGGTCGTCATCCGGCCGACCGGCGCCGGGGACGACCCCAAGATCGAGACGCTGATCCGCCGCCTGAAGGGCGTCCTGGTCGCCCGCGACTACGTGATGATGGACTACGACGTGCACGCCGAGCACCTGGAGGACGCGGTCGCGCTCACCCCGGGCATGGAGGGGCCGACGGTCTCCCCGCTGCACCGGGAGGGCTGGGTCGCCGTCCGGTCGATGGTGCCGCGCAAGGCCGCCCAGCAGATCATGGACGACCTGTGGACGCTCGGCGCCCGCGCCATCCTGGTCACGGACATATACGCCTGCCGGCTCTGAGCCCTCCGGCGGCACACGTCCGACACGGGCCCCGCGACGGCCGTCGCGGGGCCCGGTGCGTGAGCCGGACCCCCTGAGCGGCGGCGGGACGCCGCGCGGGCGCGACGGTGGAGGCCGCCGAGTCTGCTTGACGGTGGTCTGTGTCAGGATGCCCGAATGATCGAAGACTTCCGCGGTGCCGTCAGCGCCGTGGCCGAAGCCGCCGAGAACCAGCCCTCCCAGCTGCGCGCCGCCGTCAGCGCGGTCTTCCGACTGGCCGACCGGGTTCCCGCCGAAGCCCGGGTCGAGGGCCTCGCCGTGCTGACCGAGACCCTGCGCGCCCACCAGTGGTCGGCGGGCGTCGCCGCCGACATCGCCCTGCTCTGCGGGGCGCTGGTGGAGAGCGGTGTCCCCGCCGGGCCCGCCGGGGTCGAGGTCATGCGCCAGCTCGCCGAGTACGGCAAGCTGGCGGGGGTCTTCCTGCACGTGTGGCAGAAGACCGGGGACGACGCCCCGCCCCACCCCAGCGAGGTCAGCGAGGCCTCGGAGGAGCGCGTCACGCCCGAGCTCGAACAGCTGGCGCCCCTCGCCACCACCGGCTGGTGGGTGTCGCACCGCTACGGCCTGGCCGCCAAGACGATGCTGTGCGACCCCGGCGTGCGCGCCGCCCTGCGCGAGGACCCCCGGACGCTGGGGGAGCTGATCGTCATCGCCGGTCAGCTGCGTCCGCACGTCGAGGAGTACGGCGAGATCGCCGAACTGCTGCACATGGCCGAGGCCGACCGCATGGTGGTCCTCCACCGGCAGTCCGCCCGCGTCTTCCGGGTCCGGTTCGACGGGGTCTCGGACAACTTCCAGCTGCACACCCTGCTGGAGGACGCGCTGATCGGGGACCAGGGGCTCGCCGTTCCCGGGCGCCGCCCGCTCCCGGAGTGGGTGGCCTCCGCCACCGACCTCCGTGACGACCCGCGCACCTCGATCGTCGAGGGCCAGTGGGACCTGGTCGGCGTCGGCGGTACCTGGGTCGACCGCGAGGCGGCCCCGGGCGCGGTCCCCGTCGTGGACGGCGAGCGCGCCGTGGTGCTGGAGCCGATCTCGCTCCCGCACAGCTGGCGGACCGGCCGCCGCCACCCGCACATCGACGGCTGGCTTCGGGTCGAGGAGGAGCTGTCCCCGGAGGAGGGGGCGGAGTGGTGGAAACGGGCGCACCCGCCCGGCGGCGTGGTGCACCCGTTGCTCCCCGCCCCGCCGCCCGCGCCCTCACCGGGGCCGGGAGCTCCGCCGAGCCCGGCGGAGCCGTGGGGCGTGCCCCAGGCGTACCAGCACGACTTCGCGCCCCCGCCCCTCCCGGAGCACGGGGGGCCCGACCGCGCTCCGGGTGCCGGGGCCCCGGGGACGGCTGCCCCGGCCCGCGCCGCGCGGCACTCGCGGGACGACGGGTGGGAGGGGGCCGCGTCGGCGGACGAGCGCACGGTCCCCGCCCCGCACGGGTCGTGGGGTGACCCCCAGGGGCCCGGTGAGGACGTCGCGGGCGGGTCCCCGGCGTCCGTTCCGCCGTGGGAGGGGGACGAGGACCGGAGCGCCCGGACCGTCCCCGCGCACGCGGCGGCCGCGCCCCCCGGCGCCGTCCACATGGACCCGCTCCCCGAGGGCGTCTCGGACAGCTCCGGCTGGGGCCCCTCCTGGAAGGACTGACCCCGGCGCCCGCGGGGCGCCGGACCTCCGTGCCCCCGCCCGCCCGGATCCCGGCCGCGCCGGTGAGGGCCCTCCTCCCGACGCCGAGGGCCCCGGAACCCGCAGGGGGTTCCGGGGCCCTCACGGGACCGGCGCCTCAGCAGCAGCGCGCACCGGGGTCGGTGTCGCCCTTGTCCGTGTGGTGGCGCCAGAAGACGCGCTCGGTCATCGGCTCCTCGCCCGGGTGCTCCCGGGCGTGGTGCTCCAGGTAGATCTCGTAGGCCCTCTCGCCCACGACGCCCCGGGCGATCTGCCACGCCTCCCGGAGGCCGCGCGCCAGGTTCGCCCCGAACTCCGAGCGTGCCCGCATGCCCTACTCCTTCTTCGCTTCCGGGGACCCGCCCCCGGCGTCCCCGTCCGTCCCCTCGGCGCCCACGGCGGCGAGCCGCTCGGAGAACTCCTTCTCCTCCCTGGTGGGGATGAGGCCCGACGGCGCCCAGATCTTCGACTCCTCGTAGGGGGCCTCGGTGAGGGGCAGCGTACCGTCGGGGGCCCGCAGCGCCTTGATCCACACCCGGACCGAGTCGACCAGGATGATGACGATCAGCAGCGCGAACAGGGCCGACAGGACGCCGTCCACGGTCGTGTTCACCACGACCTGGCGCATCGCCTCCTCCCCCTGGATGGCGCCGACGCTCGTCTCCCCGTTGGCGAGGGCGTCGGAGAACTGCTGACGCTGGGCGAAGAAGCCGATCTTCGGGTCGGCCGAGAACACCTTCTGGTAGCTGGCGGTCAGCGTGACCACCGCGTCCCACGCCAGCGGAACCAGCGTCACCCACGCGTACTTGGCGCGGCCCGACTTGATCAGCAGCGTCGTGCACACCGCCAGGGCGACCGCCGCCAGCAGCTGGTTGGCGATGCCGAACAGCGGGAACAGCTGGTTGATGCCGCCGAGCGGGTCGTTGACGCCCGCCCACAGGAAGTAGCCCCACGCGGCCACGATCACCGCGCTGCAGAACCACGCCCCGGGCTTCCAGCTCGGGTCGCGCATGGGCTTGTACACGTTGCCCAGGGTGTCCTGGAGCATGAAGCGGCCCACCCGGGTGCCGGCGTCCACGGTGGTGAGGATGAACAGCGCCTCGAACATGACCGCGAAGTGGTACCAGAACGCCATCATGGCGTCCCCGCCGAACACCTCCGAGAAGATGTACGCGGCGCCGAGGGCGAACGTCGGCGCACCGCCGGTGCGCGCGAGGATCGAGTCCTCCTCGATCAGGTCCGCCGTGTGCTGGAGCGTCGCGGCGTCGATGGTGAAGCCGAGCTGGCTCACCACCTGCGCGGCGCTCTCCACGCTGTCGCCCAGGGCGGTCGCGGGCATGTTCATCGAGAAGTACACGCCCGGGTCGATGATGCAGGCCGCGATCAGGGCCATGATCGCCACGAAGGACTCGGTCAGCATCGAGCCGTAGCCGATCATCCTGACCTGGCCCTCCTTCTCGATGAGCTTCGGGGTGGTCCCCGACGAGATGAGGGCGTGGAAGCCGGAGAGGGCGCCGCAGGCGATGGTGATGAACACGAACGGGAACAGCGAACCGGCGAACACCGGGCCCTGGCCGTTGAACGCGAACTCGGTGAACTGCGGGAGCTGGAGCTTCGGCATCGCGACGAGGATCGACACCGCGAGCAGCACGACCACGCCGACCTTCATGAAGGTCGACAGGTAGTCGCGCGGGGCCAGCAGCAGCCACACCGGCAGGACCGAGGCGACGAAGCCGTAGACGATCAGGCCGAAGGTCAGCTCGTTCGGCGTGAACAGGAAGACCTCGCGCAGCACCGCGTGCTCGGCCACCCAGCCGCCGCCGACGATGGAGAGCAGGAGCAGCACCACGCCGATGGCGGAGGTCTCCATGACCTTGCCCGGCCGCAGATAGCGGAGGTAGACCCCCATGAACAGGGCGATCGGGATCGTCATGATCAAGGAGAACGAGCCCCACGGGGATTCCGCGAGCGCGTTGACCACGACCATGGCGAGCACGGCGAGCAGGATGACCATGATCGCCATGACGGCGACCAGCGCGGCGATGCCGCCGACCGGGCCGATCTCCTCGCGGGCCATCTGGCCGAGCGAGCGGCCGTTGCGCCGGGTGGAGAAGAACAGCACCACCATGTCCTGCACGGCGCCGGCGAAGATGACGCCGAGGATGATCCAGATCGTGCCCGGCAGGTAGCCCATCTGGGCGGCCAGGACGGGACCGACCAGGGGGCCGGCGCCCGCGATGGCCGCGAAGTGGTGGCCGAACAGGACCCGGCGGTCGGTCGGGTGGAAGTCCGCCCCGTTGTTGAGGCGCTCCGCGGGGGTGGCCCGGGTGTCGTCGGTCATCAGCACCTTGTACTGGATGAACCGCGCGTAGAACCGGTACCCGATCGCGTAGGACGAGAGCGCGGCGAAGATCAGCCAGGCGGCCGAGATCTCCTCGCCCCGGTTGATCGCGATGACACCCCACGCGAGTGCTCCCACGAGGGCGACGGCGATCCAGAGGGCGATGCTCCGGGGTGTCCATTTCGGCTTGGGCGGCTGCGCCGCCCGCCTACTGATCGGAACAGAGGACATCCGATCATTCTCCTCTTCTGACTGGCAACCACCAGGGAGGATCCGGTGGTCTGGTAGCGACCATCGTGCCCAGGGGAGGCGTTGTAACCGGCGTCACAAAGACACCGATTGGATCACGGATTCAACACCGGGGGAACTTTCCCGTCACACGTGTTTCCGGGCGCCCGGGCCTTCACCGGTGCGGAGGAGTACGGCGGCGGGGGCGGCACGGGCACAATGTGGAGATGAACCAGCGAATCCCGGACACCGCCCCCTCCACGGACTTCTCCGCACTGGAAGACGGTGCCGTCACCCTCGCGAGGGTGACCGGCGAGACCGGGGGCGACCTCGTGCTCCGCCGCGTGGGGGCCCACTACGAGATCTACAGCAACGGGGTGTTCCTCATGGACACCCGCGACGGCACCTCCGAGAGGGAGATGGTGCGCGCCGGCCTGGCGGCCCTCCCTGACGGTCGCTCCCGTGCCCGCGTCCTCATCGGGGGGCTGGGCGTGGGCTTCTCTGCGAGGGAGGCCCTGGAGAACCCCAAGGTGGCGCTCGTGGACGTCGTCGAACTCGAACCCCAGGTGATCGCCTGGCACGACGGCGAACTGGGGGAGGCCGCCGAGTACGTCCACCGGGACCCGCGGTGCCGCGTGCACAACGCCGACATCGTGGCGTGGCTGGCGGCGGCGTCGGCGAAGGAGAAGCCCCCGCGCTACGACGTGATCTGCCTGGACACCGACAACGGGCCCGACTGGACGGTGGTCGAGAACAACAACCGCCTCTACGAGGCGGCGGGCCTGGAGCAGCTCGCCCGCCTGATGGCGCCCGGCGGGGTCCTGGCCTTCTGGAGCGCCAACGAGGTGGAGAGCTTCGAGGTCCTGCTGCGGGGGCACTTCGCGGAGGTCGAGGTCATGGAGGTGACGGTCTCGCACAGCGTGCCGGACGTGGTCTACCTGGTCAGCGGGCCCAAGGCCCCGTGACCGGTCCGCCGGGGCCGGCGCGGCCCGCGCCGGCCCCGGCGGCGAGGGGGCTCAGGCCTTGTTCCGCGCCATGTAGCGGGCGAACTCCTCCAGGGAGATGCGGGAGTCGCCGTCGCCGTCCATGGAGCGGACCACCTCGGCGGCCTGCTCCTCGGTGCACTCGTCGCCGAGGTTGTGCATGAGGGACGCCAGCTCCTGGGCGGAGATGCGCCCGTCGCCGTCGGTGTCGACGAGGGCGAACGTGGCCGCGTACTCGGTGGTGGGCATCGGTGGCTCCAGGGGTCGGGGTGTGTTCGGCGAAAGGCTACCGGGGGCCCGGCGCTCCGGGGAAGCGCCGGACGCCCCGGACACGGGAAGGGGCCGCGCACACCGGCGCGGCCCCTGGATCCCTGTCCCCCGGCCTACCGGGAGCCCACGGACGCCCGCGAGCCGATCCACCGCGCGACGATGGTGAACAGCACGACCAGGACGAACAGGCACAGCGCCGCGCCCCAGGCGCGGTCGACGCCGGCCTCGAACGGCTGGGCGGCGCCCCGGTACAGCTGCATCGGCACGGCGCCCTGCGGCGAGCCCTGCACGGCCGTCACGATCAGGCCCGAACCGAAGGCCGTCAGCAGCAGCGGAGCCGTCTCACCGATGCCGCGGGCGATCGCCAGCATCGAGCCGGTGGTCAGGCCGGGCGCGGCGGCGGGCAGCACCGTGTGCACGATGGTCTGCCACTTGCGCGCGCCGAGGCCGTAGCTGGCGTTGCGGAGCTCGTTGGGCACCAGGCGGAGCATCTCCTCCGCCGAGCGCGTCACGATCGGCAGCATCATCACCGCGATCGCCACGGCGCCCACGAACGTGCCGAAGCCCATCCCGCCCCAGCCGATCACCAGCAGGCCGTACACGAAGAGGCCGACGAAGATCGAGGGGATGCCCGTCATCACGTCGGTGAAGAAGCGGATCGAGGAGGTCAGCCTGTTCGGGCCGTACTCCACGATGTACACCGCCGTCGCGATGCCGAACGGGATCGACATCAGGACCGCCAGCGCCATGATGTACAGCGTGCCGACGAAACCGGCCGCGTAGCCGCCGCCCTCGCGGCGGGGCGGGGGCTCGGTCTGGGTGAAGAAGTCCAGGTTGACCACGCCGATGCCGCGCCGGGTGACCTCGAAGATGATGAGGACCAGCGGGATCATGGCGAGGACCATCGCGGCGGTCAGGACCACCGTCGCGGAGCGGTTCTTGAACCTGCGGAACCCGGAGCCGGGGGGGCGCTGGCTCAGCGGGGCGGGCCGTGCGGCCGGAGGGGTGGTGGTCGTGGTGCTCATACGGCGGCGTCTCCCGTGAACTGTCCCAGGCGCCACACGATGACGCGGGCCAGGATGTTGACGATCATCGTGACGAGGAACAGGGCGACGCCGATCGCCATCAGCCCGGTCCTGGTCTCCGGCGAGGACTCGCCGAAGGTCGCGGCGATGTGCGACGCCATGCTGCTGCCGGTGCCGAACAGGCTCGCGCCCCATCCCTGGGACCCGCCGATCAGCATCAGCACGGCGATGGTCTCGCCCAGGGCGCGGCCCAGGCCCAGCATCGCGGCGGCCACGATGCCCGAGAAGCTGGCGGGCAGGACCACCTTGGTGATGACCTCCCACCGGGTCGACCCCAGCGCGTAGGCCGCCATCTGCTGCTCCAGCGGCTGGACGGCGACGACCTCGCGGATGATGGCGGTCATGATCGGCAGGATCATGATGGCGAGGACGATGCCGGCGGGCAGGTAGCCGACGCCGCGCACCGGGCCCTCGAAGAGGAAGAACCAGCCCATCGTGCCTTCGAGCCATTCGAAGAACGGCCGCATGACGTTGGGCAGGAACCAGTGCAGGCCCCACAGGCCGAAGATGACGCTGGGCACCGCGGCGAGCAGCTCGACCGTGTAGGAGAGCGGCTTGGCGATGCGGCGCGGCGCCAGGTGGGTGAGGTAGACGGCGACCATGATCGACAGCGGCAGCGCGATGGCGATCGCGATCACCGACGTGATCAGGGTGCCGTAGATGAACGGCCAGGCGCCGTAGGTGCCGGTGATCTCCGTGCGGGAGCCGCCGGCCGTCCACTCCTCCCCGATGAGGAAGCCGAAGAACCCCTCCTTCGCGAAGACGGGCCAGGCCTCGGTCGTGGTCCGGATGACCATCAGCGCCAGGATGACCAGCACGATGGTGCCGCAGGCCGCGACGACCCACTTGAAGATCGGGTCTGCCAGGCGCCCCTTGCCGGACGTGAGCGTCCCCCGCCGGGGGTCCTCGGGGGCCTGCGGGGCCTCGGGGGCCTCGGTGGACATGTGCTTCTCCTCTGTGGCTTTCGTGGGAGTGGAGAGCGGCCCGCCCCGGCGCCTCGGGACGGAGGGGATGAGGGGCGGGGCCGGGGTAACGGGTACCCCGGCCCCGCCGGAGGGTTACTCCGTCGCTTCGGCGTCCTCTTCGGCGCCGGCGTCGGCGTTCTCGTCAGCGCCGGCGTCGGCCTCCTCCTCGGCGCCGGCGTCGCCGCCGCCGTTCTCGGAGTTGGTCTTCTCCAGCTCGGTGATGACGCGCTCGGTCAGCTCCTCGTTGAGCGGGGCGTAGCCCAGCTCGCCGGCCAGGTCCTGGGCGCCCTGGTCGGTCAGGGCCCAGGTCCAGAAGTCGATGATCGCGTCGGCGTTGGCCTGGTCGTAGCCGCAGGTGTAGGTGAAGATCCAGTTGGATCCGGCGATCGGGTAGCCCTCGCCGCCGATGTTGTCGATCGAGAACTGGAAGTTGTCCGGGATCTCGGCCTCGCCGGTGGCGGCGATCGTCGACTCCAGGGTCGGCTCGATCGGGGTGCCGTCCTCGTTGACGATGTGGGCGACGGCCAGGTCGGCCTCCTGGGCGAAGGACTGGTTCACGTAGCCCAGGCCGCCCGGGTTCTGGGTGATGCCCTGCGCGACGCCGTCGTTCTGCTGGCCGCCGACCAGGCCGTCGGCCCAGTCCAGCTCCTTGCCCTCGCCGTACTCGTCCGCCCACGACTCGACCTCGGTGGTCAGGTAGTGCGAGAACACGTAGGTGGTGCCGGAGCTGTCGGAGCGGTGGACCGGGATGATCTCGTCGCCCGGCAGGTCCATGTCCGGGTTGAGCTCGGCGATCGCCGGGTCGTCGAACGTGGTGATCTCGGTGGAGTAGATCCCCGCGAGGGTCTCCGCGTCCAGGACGAGGCCGTCCAGGTCGGGGTTGCTCAGGGCGATGACGACCGCGCCGAACACGACGGGGAACTGCACGGCCTCACAGCCGCGGGCCTCGGCGGCGGCCGCGAGGTCCTCCTCGCCCAGGAACTCCTCGGAGGAGCCGAAGTCGACGGTCTGCTCCAGGAACTGCTCGACGCCCGCACCGGAGCCGACGCTCTGGTAGTTGACGCTGACCCCGGGCTGGACGCCGTTGGAGTACTCGTAGATCCAGTCCTGGAACAGGGGGTCGGGGAAGCTGGCACCGGCGCCGGTCAGCTGCGCGCTGAGATCGCCGCCACCACCGTCTGCACCGTCGCCTGCCGCGTCGCCGCCGCCACCGCACGCCGTGGCGAGCAGGGGGATGGCCGCCAGGACGGCGAGCTTGGAACGCCCGTTGCGCATGTCGTAGTTCTCCTCGTTGAATCACCGCTGTCGGGGCTGACGTGAAACGACAGTAAGCGCGCAGAAAGTCGCGCTGACATCGAAATGGAGGCCGGTTGGTAGAAGGAGGGTGAATGCGGAGTGAATGGGGGTAACCATTTAATAACGGCGGGGTGTTTCCGTGGTTGTCGGGTTCTGTCATGTACCCGAGACTCACGGTGATGACCTGCGGGTATGCCGACTCTTGCGCGGGTTCCGCCGTGGCCGACCGGCAAGGAAGGTGACGTGTCCGGTTGCCCCCGGGTTCACCTTCGCGTGTGTCGATCGGCGAAGTGACGCCTACATGAACAATGGGTCGCTCCGGCGCCTGCTGGAGGACCCTGGTTGTTCTTCGGTAACTTTTTGTCTTTGGTCAGCCACCATTCGCGGTATCGAGTCGGTAGCCGATTCCGCGCACCGTGTGGATGAACCGGGGCTGGGCCTCGGAGTCGCCCAGCTTGTGTCTCAGGCGGCGGATGTGCACGGCGATCGTGTTGTTCACCGGAGGCAGGGGCTTGTGCCACACCTCGGCCCACAGCTCCTCGCGGCTGACCACCCGCCCGTTGTTGCGCAGCAGGAAGTCCATGATCCCGAACTCGCGCAGGGCCAGGTTGACCGGGTTGCCGTCCACGAACAGCCGGTGTCCCAGGGCGTCGAGCTCCAGAGCCCCCGAGCGGAGCGCGGACGGAGACGCCCCGCTGTCCGGCCCGCCCCCGTCCGCGCCGGGGAGCGAACCGCGCAGCAGGGCCGCCAGCTCGGGGATCCGGTAGGGGCGGCTCACGCACGCCGTCGCACCGGCCGCCAGCGCCCTCATCGCCCGCTGGGAGTCACCCGGCCCCACCCCGATGAGTATCGGGATCTCGGTCGCCCGGCGGGTGACCCGCACCAGCGTCTCCAGGTCCACCTCGGGCGGGGTCGCGCTGGTCACCAGCGTGTCCGGACGCATCATCCCCACCCGCAGCAGTGCCTCCGCACCGTCCACGCACACCGTGATGTCCACGTCGTGGCCGCTCAGCGACAGCACCAGCTGGTGGGACTGCTCCGACTCCGGTTCGACCAGCAGGACCCGGAGCGGGCCCTCCCACCGGTCCGGGCGCTCGACCGGGTCCGCCTCGCCCAGGGCACCCGGGGTGGGGGAGGGGACGGACGCGGAGGGCGTGAGCGCGGGCATGGGGGTCCACTTCGTCGAAGGTGCGGGAGAGGGGCGGCCCCGTCGCGGCCGGTCCGGCCGTCCCGTCGCCGGCCGCCCGGGCGGACCGCGATCGCCGGCCGTCCCCGGCGCGGACGGCCGGGGCCGTCAGCCGGAGCGGCCCGCCGTCGCTGGCCGCGCCATTGGGGGGGCCGGGGCCGATCAGCCGAAGCGACCCACCATCGCTGGTCGGGTGGCCAAGGGTGATCAGCCGAAGCGACCCACCATCGCTGGTCGCGCCGTTGGGGGCCGGGGCCGGGGCCGATCAGCCGAAGCGGCCCACCATCGCTGGTCGCGCCGTTGGGGGCCGGGGCCGGGGCCGATCAGCCGAAGCGACCAGCGATATAGTCCTCGGTCCTCTGGTCGGACGGCTTGCTGAAGATCGTGGTGGTCTCGTCGTACTCGACGAGGCTGCCGTAGCGGTCGCCCGCGTCGTCCACCCCCGCGGTGAAGAACGCGGTCCGGTCGGACACGCGCGCGGCCTGCTGCATGTTGTGGGTCACGATGACGATGGTGTACTCACTGGCCAGCTGGTACATCAGGTCCTCGATCTTGAGGGTCGCGATGGGGTCGAGCGCGGAGCACGGCTCGTCCATCAGGATCACCTCGGGGTTCACCGCGATCGTGCGCGCGATGCACAGGCGCTGCTGCTGGCCGCCGGAGAGGGCGAACGCGCTCTCCTTGAGCTTGTCCTTGACCTCGTCCCACAGAGCGGCCTTGGTCAGCGTCTCCTCGACCAGGTCGTCCATGTTGCCGCGGGCGCCGTTGATGCGCGGACCGTAGGCCACGTTGTCGTAGATCGACTTCGGGAACGGGTTGGGCTTCTGGAAGACCATGCCGATCCGGCGGCGCACCTCGATCGGGTCGACCTCCGAGGCGTACAGGTCCTCGCCGTGGTAGGTCACCCGCCCCTCGATGCGGGCGCCGGGGATGAGGTCGTTCATCCGGTTGAGGGTCCGCAGGACGGTGCTCTTGCCGCAGCCGGACGGGCCGATCATCGCGGTGATCTGGCGCGGTCCGACCTTGAGGTTCACGTCGCGCACGGCCTTGTTGGACCCGTAGTGGATCGAGAGGCCGGAGACGTCGAAGACGGGGTCTCCGAGACCGGGGACCTCGCGGTTGTAACGGACGGTGTCGGGTGCGACGCCGCGACCGGACTCGGTGCCGCGATCGGTGCCGCGAGGGGACGCGGTGTTGCTGACAGACATGGGTCCACTTCCGGGTCGGACGGTGCTTGCGCGGTCATGGGGGGCAGAACCGGCGGAGCGCGGTCGAATACCATGCAAATCCGTCCACATGAAGGCCGAGTGAACGATCCTCGTGGCGAAGGTGAACGTGGGCGGTGAACTCGGAGGCGTTCCGAACGCGGAACGTTGCCCTCCCGTCACCGAAGGAGGGCGTGCGCGTGGCGGTCCCGTGCCCGGGCACGCGAACGCCCGGCCCTCCCGCCGTCGCGGGAGGGCCGGGCGCGGGGTCTTCCCGGTGCCGCCCGGTTACTCCGGGGCGTCGCCGCCCTGCTCGGTGATCTTCTGGCGCACCTCGTCCATGTCCAGCTCCTTGGCCTGGGTGATCAGGCTCTCCAACGCCTCGGAGGGCAGAGCGCCGGGCTCGTTGTAGATGACGGTGCGCTCGCGCACGATCATCAGCGTCGGGATGGACTGGATCTTGAACTCGAAAGCCAGCTCGCGCTGCGCCTCGGTGTCCACCTTGGCGTGCACGATGTCGGTGTGGGTGTCCGCGGACTTCTCGAAGACCGGGGCGAACTGCCGGCAGGGACCGCACCAGTCCGCCCAGAAGTCGATGAGGACGAAGTCGTTGTCCTTCAGCGTCTCCGCGAAGTTGTCCTTGGTGAGCTCGACCGTGGGCACGTGGTCTCCTGATCTCTTCGTTGGTTGGTGTCGACCGTCGGCCAACCGCCATCTCTCAGTCCTACAGCGGTCGTGCCCACTCGTTTGTTCCGCATGCGTCGCCGGGGCCACGGACCCGTGTCCATGACAAGAGGTTTCCGACACAACACGTGTTGCATACCTGTTTGGGAGGAAAGGAGCTCGGCGGCTAGGGTCGGTCGGAGAGGCGCGGATCCCTCGCGGGGAGCCGTGTCCTGACGGGGACGGAGCGCGCTGAGCGCCAGGTGGACGGGGGTGGCCGTCATGGACGATGCGGCGCCCGGGGGCGGCGCCCGGGAGCGGGACGTCGACTACCGGTTCACCCTCGCGAACGAGCGCACCTTCCTCGCCTGGGTCAGGACGTCCCTGGCCCTCCTCGCCGGAGCCGTCGCGGTGCTGCACCTGCTTCCCCTGGGATGGGCGGAGTGGCCCCGCACCGCGGTCGGCCTGCTGCTCGCGGCGCTCGCCGGGGTCATCACGGTCTACGCGCCGCTGCGCTGGTACCGCGTGCAGAGGATCATGAGCCGTGGCGGGACCCTGCGGCTGAGCCTGCTCCCCCTGGTCACCGCGTTCGCGGTGGGACTGGTGTGCGCCCTCGTCCTGCTGGGCAACCTCCTGTGAACGCGCCCGTCGACCGCGACGACCCCGGGCTGCAGCCCGAACGCACCCTGTTGTCGTGGCAGCGGACGCTCATCCTTCTCGCCGTGGTGGGCCTGCTGTTCATGCGCGGCTCGCTCACGAACGAGGTCGACAGCGTCCTCCAGGCGTCCCCGCCGGTGCGCGTGGCCACGGCGGCCGCGCTGCTGCTCATGTGCGCCGTGCTCGGCCTCCACCTGTGGTGGCGCTGGCGCCGGACCGGCTACGGCACCCGGGACCCGGGGACGGGCGGGCCCCCGCTGTCCGTCGCCAGGCCGTGGGCGATGGCGCTCCTGTGCTCGTCGGTGCTCGCACTGAGCGCGGTCCTGGTGCTGACGGTGCTGGCGGGCTCCTGAGGGGCCTGTCCCGGCGTCCTGTCCCTATGCCCTGGTCGGGCTGGTCGGCGGGGGTCCGGCGCCGTCACTCCTGATCCCTCCGCGGGCGCGCTGCGCGCCGGGGGTCCGCCGGAGCGGGCGGCCACCCCTCCCGGGCGCGGTGTCCGGGGTCCTGCGTCGGAGCCGGCTGGGGCGGGGAGGCGCCCCGTGCCGGGTCGGCCGGGTTCCTACGCGGGGGCGGGCACGGGCGGCGCCGTGCTCCGGTGCTCCACGATCGACCGGATGATGTCGTTGAGGTCGCGCTCGGGCCGGTAGCCGACCAGGCGTCCGGCCAGGGAGGTGTCGGGGTAGCGGCGCTGCATGTCCTCGTAGCCCTCCCCGTACGCCTCCTCGTAGTCGATGTAGGTGATCGGGCTCGCGGAACCGGTGAGCTCGACGACCCGGTCGGCCAGCCCCTTGATCGAGATCTCCTCGTGGCCCCCCAGGTTGACGGCCTGGTTGTAGGCCTCGGGGGTCTCCATCAGTCTCAGGAGGCCCGGCACCACGTCGAACACCGAGCCGAAGCAGCGGCGCTGCGTCCCGGTGCCGTACACGGTGATCGGCTCCCCGGCCATCGCCTGGTCGACGAAGCGGGGGACGACCATGCCGTAGCGGCCGGTCTGGCGGGGGCCGACCACGTTGAAGAAGCGGGCGATGACGCACGGGACGCCGGACTCGGTCCCGTGCACGTAGGCGATCAGCTCGTCCAGCCCCTTGGCCGCGGCGTAGGACCACCGGCTCTTGGTCGCGGAGCCGTAGATCCGGTCGTCGTTCTCCTTGAGCCCGTCGGCGTCGTTCTTGCCGTAGACCTCGCTGGTGGACGCGATCATGTACGGCACGCGGTGCGCGACGGCCGCCTCCACCACGTTCTCCGTCCCGTGCAGGTTGATCCGCAGGGAGCGCAGCGGGTTGTCGACGATGTTGTAGACGCCGACGGCCGCGGCGAAGTGGAACACGGTGTCCGCCTCCGCGACCAGCGCGTCGACCAGCTCCCTGTCCAGGACGTCCCCGCGCACGAAGCGGAACCCGGGCGAGCCCTCCACCCGGGAGAGGTTCGCGGCGGAACCGGTCGACAGGTCGTCCAGGACCGTCACCCGGTGTCCCTGCGCGACCAGGTGGTCGCACAGGTGAGAGCCGATGAACCCGGCCCCTCCGGTCACTACAGCCTTCATGGTTTCCCCTCCACTACGAGCGGTGTGCGTTGAGGTGCTTCCAGCGTTGCGCGAGCGGGGCGCGTGTCGGAGAAGTGCGTGGACCGGGCCGGGGCCCGGTCGGTCAGGCCAGGCAGCGGAGCACGTGGAACCCCTCCCCGAGCGCGACCCCGGCCTGCATGCCGCGGAGCACGGCGAGGCTGCGCAGGGTCGGTTCGGAGCGCGTGTGCGGGTGCCTGTGGCTCTGCGAGCCGTACAGCTCCATGGCGTGGAGCTTGTCCGCCAGCTGGGACTCGTCGAGTTCGACGACGAGGTTCGGCGGCGCCACCGGCTCCGACCGCCACTGGTCGGCGGCCTCCTCGTAGGCCAGCACCAGGCGCGGGTGGTGGCGCAGGGCGGTGTCGGAGGGGCGCAGGGCGGTGTGCACGGCCTCGGCGGTGGCCTGGTGGTCCTGGTTGTAGCTGGTGCGGTGCGGCGCGAGCACCACGGTCGGCCGGAGCCGTTCGACCGACAGGGGGCTCTCCCGCTCGATCAGCCGGGTGAGGTCCACCCGGGCGACCGTGTCGAGCCGCAGGTGGTGGGCGTCGCCGGGGAGGGCCATGTGCCAGTCGTCCCAGCGGAAGTGGTCCGAGACCTTCTTGATCTCCGCGTAGCGCTCCTCGGCGGTGGAGAAGCCCTTCGGCGACTGGTCGGCGGTGTCCCCGACCGTGAGGAACTGGACGAACACCTCGGCTCCGGCGCTCTTGGCCTTGCTCATGAGGCCGCCGCAACCGAGCGTCTCGTCGTCCGGGTGGGGGGCGTAGACCAGGATCCGCTCCTGGGACCAGTCCGTCGTCATGCCGGTGTGCCGTCCTTTGCCGAGGTGGGGGCGATCGTGGTTGTCCCGAACCCGTGGAGCGGTCCCGTGCCCGCGGTCGCGGGAGCGGCGCCGACCCGCGTGCCGACACGCGGTCAGCTCCGGGTCCGTGCCCGCCGGAGCACGTGGAGGGCGTCCGGACCGGCGTTGAGGAGGAGGTCGATCGCCGACAGGCGCGGCACGAAGCCGGCTCCGGCGGGAAGGTGCTGCGGGTACACCGGATGCCGGAAGTCCTGCCATTCGACGCCGATCCCGTAGCGGCGCAGGGCCCCGGTGTCCAGGTAGTCCCTGGCGCCGTCCCCCGAGAGCATGATGTCCGCGCCGGTCTTGGCGCAGATCTGGGCGAGCAGCTCGCTCTTGCGCCCCGGGAAGTCCCCGATCTCGCTGGCGAGCAGCACCGGGGTGTCGATCCCGAAGCAGCGCATCAGCATGCGGGTCGTCTCCGTGGCGAGCTCCGCGAGGCCGTCCCACTCCGTTTCGTACAGTTGGGCGATCTCGTCGCGGTATTCGCGCCAGTACGGCGCTCTGCGGTAACAGTGTTCCGAGAGTGCCTTGTAGTGCTTGATCCGCCATTGGCGCCCGTTGTCAATGCGCTTGTCCAGTATGCGATCATCGCGGTTGCCCTGGTTGACCGGCACGGTGAGCAGGACGGGCTTGTCACGTCCCGCGACGTAGTTTCGGTTCTGCCAACCACGTCGTTCAAACTGAACCGTGTCCAGGACGACGAAAAGGTCGGAACGGTCGATCTTGTCGAGGAGGCCCAGCCAGGGAAGGTAGTGCGGCTGGTGGAGGGACACGCGCATGACCGGGTCGGATGCCTCGGTGTTATTGCTGTTGGCAGTGTTGTTCCTGGGCCTGCTGTCCTGCTTGCCGCGGGTCGGATCAGGCGAGGGGGAGGGTAAGCCGCCGATCACGCCGAGCGTTCTCCTTCTCTCCGAGGGCACCTTTGGTGAGGATTGTCCGAGTTTTCGGGTAGCTCGGTATAAACCGGAGTGCGTACCGTGCCGCCCCGGTCCTCCTCGCAAATATCCTCTAATGGGTACCACCTCACGCAAGCCCGTGTATACGATTTGCGTGGCCTACATAGGACGCGAACCAGGGTCAACCCCTCAGTGCCGTAGGGCGTCAACCTAACGCTGGATTTGCGGGTTAATGTCGGTCCGAAAACCGATATCTCTCGGAGGGGTCCTAGGGCTGTGCGTATCGCGCGTTTCATCGGTGGCCTGTTGACCGGGTTGATCGCCCTGGTCCTCGCCGTCGCACTCTTCGTCTACTGGTTCGCCTTCGCCGCGGACATGGCGGCCGCCGCGGGGCTGGGCGCGTTCGGCTACGTGTTCCTGTGGCTGGCGTTCGGCGCCAACCTCCTCCTGTGGACCGCCGCCGGCCTCCTGCGCCTGGGCGAGGACTCGGTCCGCGCGGTGGTGCGGCCGCGCGCCCGCCGGGACCGGGCGGTCGGGGCCGCGCCGCCGGAGCGGGTCCTGGTCGGCGCGGGCGCCTCCGAGGGGGGCGCCCCCGACTCCGGTCCCCCCGGACCGGGCGGCCCCCTCCGCCCGGCGGGGCGCCGCGACCCCGGGCGGCCCGGGGCCGCGCCGGGCGACGACCCCGGTATCTCCCTGGCGGTCGTCATCCCCGCGCACAACGAGGAACCCGTCATCCACGCGGCCATCGGATCGGCGCTGAGCCTGTTCGACCGCTGGGACGTCTACGTGGTCTCGGACTCCTCCAAGGACGCCACGGCGGAGATCGCCGCCAGGACCGGCGTCAACGTGCTCGAACTGCTCACCAACCGGGGCAAGGCCGGTGCCATCGAGGCGGTCATCGAGGAGTTCTCCCTGACCGAGAACTACGGCGGGGTCCTCATCCTGGACGCCGACACCGAGCTCGACCCGGGGTACGTGGAGGGCGCCAGGCGCCAGCTGGAGGACCCGTCGGTCGCCGCCGTCGCGGGCTTCGTCGTCTCGGAGTGGAAGCCGCAGGAGCGGACCCTCGTCGGCAGGACCATCTCCGCCTACCGGGACCGCCTGTACTTCATGCTCCAGTACCTCATGCGGTTCGGGCAGACCTGGCGGCACGCCAACACGGCGTTCATCGTGCCGGGCTTCGCCAGCGTCTACCGCAGCGAGGCTCTGCGGGAGATCGACGTCAACCCCCCGGGGCTGGTGATCGAGGACTTCAACATGACCTTCGAGGTCCACCACAAGCGCCTCGGACGCATCTCGATGAACCCCGACACCAAGGCCTACAGCCAGGACCCCTTCACGTTCGGGGACTACTACAAGCAGGTCGGCCGGTGGACGCTCGGCTTCTGGCAGACCATCCGCAGGCACGGGGTCTGGCCGAGCGTCTTCTGGGCGTTCCTCGCGCTCTACGTCGTCGAGGTCGTGCTGGTCTCCCTGGTCCTGCTGCTCACCGCGCTGCTCGGGGTGTTCGTGCTCGTGGGAACGCTCGGCGGTGAGCCCTTCGGGACGCTGCCGTTCTTCGGAGAGGCCTTCACGGCGGTGTCGGCGCTCCTGCCGCTGACGGCTCTCGCGATCGGCCTCTTCGTCCCGGACTACATGCTCACCTGCCTGCTGACCGTGATCCGGCGGCGGCCGTCCTACCTGCTGTACGGCCTGTTCTTCTTCCCCATCAGGCTGGTGGACGCCTACCTGTCGCTGCGCATGGTCTCCAAGGCGTGGACCACCGACTCCGACGGCCGGTGGAGCAGCCCGGACCGCACGTCCAACAAGAGCTGACCTGCGGCGATGTGAGATTGTCCGGCCTCGCCCACCCCGGGGGCCCGTGGCCGCGGACAGCGTTTAGCCTCGAGGAGGGACCCCGACCCTCCTCGGGGCGGAAGTCTGACGAAGCGTGTGAGGTAGCGGTGGACAAGAGGCGTGTGTCGTTCGGGCTGTACAGGGTGCTCGCGTACGTGACCGGCGTTTTCCTGATCGGGCTGACCTTCGTGGCCATGCCCGCCAAGTACCTGGTCGGTGAGACGGCCCGCTTCTCCCTGATGCCGGCGCCGCAGGGGCTGGAGCACTGGTTCGGCCCGGAGTCGCCGCTGATGCTCTTCATTGCCATGCCGCACGGCTACATCTACATGGTGTACGTGTTCGCGGTGCTGTGGGTCGCGCTGGACCGGCGCTGGAGCGCCGCCCGCACCCTCGGCGTGGCCCTGGCCGGCACCGTCCCCGTGGTCGGGTTCGTCGTCGAGCACAAGATCGTCAGGTCCGAGCAGGCCAAGGAGGCCGCCGCGGGCGAGCGGGATCAGGAGCCCGCGACCGCCGGCTGAGCCTCCTGCTCCTCCCCGTCGGAGGCCCGTTCCCGCCGGGAGCGGGCCTCCGCCAGTTCCCGGCGCACGAGGATGAACCAGAAGACCACGGCGGAGACGCCGAACATCGCCCACTGCACCGTGTAGCTGAGGCTGCGCCAGTTGACCTCGACCTCGGTGGGCGGCTCGGGCGGCGGCACCGGGACGAGGGAGTCCGTGGCCGGGTCCTGCCCCGGCAGGGTGACGTAGCCCTCGTAGAGGGGGTGGTCCCACTCCTGGACCAGGACGGACGCCGCGATGCGCTCGACCTGCCCCTCGGACACCTCGACGGGGACGACCCCCTCGGCCCCGACGGGCGGCAGCAGCCAGCCCGTGACGGTGACCTCGCCGCCGGGCGCTTCGGGGACGTCCTGCCCCTCCTCGGCCCAGCCCCGGTTGACGGTGACGGCGCTGCCGTCCGAGGTGACCAGCGGCAGGATGACGTCGTGCCCCAGGACCCCGTCCACGACCCGGGGCACCAGGAGCTGCTCGGCCGTGTCGTAGCGGCCCGTGGCCTCGACCGCCTGGTTCGCGAAGGAGTCCGGGTGCATGTACGCGCCGGGTTCCAGCAGGTCCTCGACGGGCCGCGCGGAGGCCAGGTCCTCGACCGGGTTGGTGATCACCTCCCGGTCGGGCTCGAAGGCGCGGACGAACTGCCACGAGGTGCCGGTGGCGCACACCAGGACGACCAGCAGGGCGACCAGGTGGATGCCGAGCCAGCGAGGGCTGAGGAGCGGAGATCTCACCGGTCCAGGCTATGCGCGGCCTCCGGGTCGGCCGTCATGACCCCTGGTTGACGATGCCCCGGCCCCCTTGGGCTGCGGCCTGCCCAGCAATGACGATCACTTTAAGTAGTTTCTCGTGACTGAGGGTTGTTCTTCGAGGTTGCGGTGGGTAGTGTCGTCATCAACGCGGAACGACAGGATCGATCCGCGGCAGACCTTACAGGCCGCGACTCCCGGGGGGAGGAGTCGCTGGCCGCTTCCCAGGCGAGGGTCGCTTCCGTACTTTGAGGGGGGATGCGGGAGCGACCCTCGCCACCTTTCTTCCGGGGCGGGACCGCCGATCGGCGGTCCCGCCCCGTCGCGTGTCGGCGGCCGGTCTCAGGGTGTGTTCCGGACGGATCGCTCGCGCAGGTCGGTGAGGTGGTGTGCCGCCGTCGCGAAGTCGTTGTCGTCGTGCAGGACGACGAGACCGTGGTGCGCCGCCGTCGCGGCGACGAGCAGGTCCACCGAGGACATCGCCCGGTGCGCGCCGCCCCGGAGGAGCCGGTACTGCGCGGACTCCACCCACTGCCAGGCGCTCTTCGGCGTGGGCACGTCCGGGTGCAGGATCCCGAACATCTCGTTGAACTGCTCGTACTCGTCGAGATTGCGTGCGGAGCGGCGGAATTCCGTACGTTGGACGGCACAGGACCCCACCGCCCCCTCGACGACGACGTCGCGCCAGGCGTCCCGGTGTTTCGGGTCCCTCAGGATCCGCCACAGGGCGGACGAGTCGATCAGGTACCTGATCACTCCCCGCCCCCCTTCTCCGCGGAGCGCCTCTTCTGCCAGCTCTCGTAGTCCCAGTCCTGTGAGAGGGCGGAGAAGTGCTCCAGGGCGGCTATGCGGCGGTGTCTGGCCGCGTATTCCCTGAGGGCGAGGTTGACCGTCTCCTTCTTGGTCGAGGCGCCGGAGAGTCTCATGGCCTCACGCAGGGCCTCGTCGTCGATGTCGACCTGGGTCAGGCTCATGTCGGACTCCGTTTCATGGTGATGTACATGTTGAGCATAGACCATGTACATCACCATGAAAGGGCGTGTCGCGTGTCCGCGGCCGGTTGGGGCCGGGGGTCAGCCCATGGTCTTCTGGCCGTCCAGGCCCTCGCGGACGATGTCGGCGTGGCCGCAGTGCTGCGCGGTCTCGCGGATGATGTGCAGCAGCACGTCGCGGGCCGACCATGAGGCCCCCTCCGGGAACCACGGCGCGCTCGGGAGCGGGTGCGAGACCTCCAGGTCGGGCAGGTCGGCCACCAGCCGCTCCGTCTCCCCGGCCGCCCGCTCGTAGTCCTCCAGGACGCCGGCGAGGGTCTCGCCGTCCAGCAGCCGGAAGCTGTCCGCGTGCTCCTGCCAGGTGGACGGGTCCTCGTAGTCCACCTCCGTCGGCGCGGGGCCGTTCCGGATGAAGTCGACCCAGCTGCGCTCCGTCGACACCACGTGCTTGAGCAGCCCCCCGAGGGTCAGCTCGCTCACCGTGGTGCGGCGCGCCGCCTGCTCGTCGTCCAGCCCCCGGAGGGCGAAGCGCAGGAAGTCGCGCTGCTCCCCCAGGGTGCGCAGGAGGGACGCGCGCTCGGCGTCCAGGACCGTCTTCGTCGCCGTCACCATCATGACCACCGCTTTCCGTAGCACCGGAGCTCGTGGTCATCACCCTAGGAACCATGGAGGTCAAGTACTGTCCTCCACTTGCCGCGGTAGGCGGGGGCTTTCCTGGGCCCCTCGGGAGGACACCGGATAACCTGGCGTTCTGGCGACCCGGAGGTTCCATGGCCCTGATCCCGCTCCAGTACCGAATCGACGGCCCCAGGCACGCGCCCGTCGTCCTGCTCGTGCCGCCCTTCGGCACGACGATGTCGGTCTGGGAGCCGCAGATGCCGGAGCTCACCCGCGACCTCCAGGTCCTGCGGGTCAACCACCGCGGCCACGGCTCCTCACCGGCCCCGGCGGGGCCCTGCACGGTGGCGGACCTGGCCCTGGACCTGCTCGGCCTCCTCGAGGACAGGGGCTTCCCACGGGTGTCGGCCGTCGGCGCGGGGCTGGGGTCCGCGCTGCTGGTGTGGATCGCGGCGAACTCCCCGCGGAGCCTGGACCGCCTGGCGCTGCTCGCGCCGGCCCCGCGCACGCCCGTCATGCACAGGTGGGACCGGATCGCCTCACGGGTGCGGGAGGTCGGCCTGGAGTCGGTGGCCGCCGACGTCATGCGGCCGTGGTTCACCCCCGACATGGCCGAGGACCGCCCCGAGGTCGTGGCCAGGTTCACCGAGGACTTCGGCCGGCTCGACCCCGGCGGGTTCGCCTCGGTGTGCGACGCGGTCGCGAAGCTGGACCAGCGCCACCTGGCCTCCGCCGTGCGGGTGCCCACCCTGGTCGTGTCGGCCGCCCACGACCCGCTGCTGCCCCCGGGCCACGGGCGCAGGCTCGCCGACGGGCTCGCAGACGCCCGGTTCGAGGTGGTCCCCGGAGCCGCGCACCTCCTGGGGGTGGAGCGCGCGGACCGGGTCAACGAGCTGCTGACGGAGCACATCGTCCGCTGAGGGGGCGGGCCGGCAGCCCCCGAGGGGCCGGTCCGGCGCCGCACGCCGGTCGCGGGTCCGGTTCCGGCGGACGCCGTTCCCGGGGGACCGGCGTCCGGGGTCAGAGCGCCAGGTCGGGCAGGAGCGGCTGGTTGATCTCCAGCAGGTAGCCGTCGGGGTCGCGGAAGTGCGCCGCGCGGACGCCCCAGGCCGTCCAGTCCCGCGGTTCCATCGCCTGGCGGGCGCCGTCCGCGACCAGCTTGGCGGCGGTCGTGTCGACGTCGTCCACCTCGAAGATCACCGCGATCCGGTCCTGGTGGGGGAGGGCGGGGTCGGCGGTGTCGGTCTCCAGGGCCTCGGCCATCACCTCGCGCTGGTTGATGGCGAGCCGGGTCCCCGACTCCACGTCGAACTCGGCGTAGCGGCTGGTCTCGTCCCCTCGGAGGACGGGGAGCCTGAGGACCTCGGAGTAGAAGTGGAAACAGGCCTCGTAGTCGTTGACGAGGAGCCTGATGTAGCTGCAGCGCATGGAGCCTCCCACCGGCCGGGGTTGGTCGTCCCCACCATTGTGGCGTTTCCGGGCGGCATGTCACGGAGTATCCGCACCGGGTTCGCGTGGGCCCGGTCACGGCGCGGCCCCGCCGAAGCGGCGACAGGACCGGCTCCGGCGGCCGATGCGCACCGTCCCCCCAGGGGGTCCGGTCCCGGCGACGGCGGTGCCCGGAGGGCGCGGCGGCTACCAGACGTCGGGGCCGGCCCACCCGTAGGCGTCGCGTCGGCGCACCTGGGCGAGCTCGTCCTCGGAGAGCACACGGGGCTCGCCGATCCGGCGGGCCCTGACGTAGGCGGCGCACAGCCAGTCGAGGAGTCGGAGGTTCTCCAGGGCGTGCGCCAGGTCGCGGCCCAGGGCGAGCCCGCCGTGGTCGGCCAGGAGGGCGGCGTCGCGGCCCTTGAGCGCCTTGGCCGCGAGGTCGCCGATCTCGCCGCTGCCGTAGGTCGTGTAGGGGGTCACGGTGATCGCCCCGCCCAGGGCGGCGGCGCGGTGGTGGATCGGCGGCAGTTCCGCGAGCACGGAGGACACGGCGACGGTGTCGGCGGTGAACGCGTTCACGACGGCCGTCACGTCGCGCCCGCCCTCGGCGGCGCGGCGGTGGACGCCGATGTGCAGGGTGGCCTCGGCCGCGGGGTCGCGGCGCCCCTCCAGGACCCGGTCGTCGAGCGACATCACCGGGCAGTCGGCGGGCTGGATCCGGTCGAGGGGGACTCCGTGGGGGGTGACCACGACGAGGTCGCCGCTGCGGACGCTGACGGTTCCCGCCTCCCCGGGGGCGGTGCCGGAACCGCCGGCGAGGGCGCGGGCGGTCAGGCAGACGTCGCGGCGTTCCTGTTCGAGCAGCATGCTTCCTCACGGGTTGCGCGGTGGGGCGCGGCTCCGGTGCGGGCCGTGTCGTGAGAGCGCCGAAGTGCGGACGAACCCACTTAGGTACACCTCAATGTACGTCAAAGACTGTGGCCGGTATTCCCCAGGTCCGGGTGTTCGTCGCGAGGACTGCCGTCACGCGGCGTAGTTACTTGCCTGTGGGTGGCGCGAGGCGTGCCGACGGCCGTCCCCGAAGGCTGGGGAGTTCTTCCAGCCCAGTCGGGGGTGTAGGGGCGTGGTGACGTGTGCGTCTTATGAGACGAGGCAGTTTGTGAGTACGCATCTTGGGCAAACCGGATCCGTGAACGAACCCTACGTAACCTTGCCTTCCGTGCCGTACCTGTCCGAACCGGGCTCGGCGACGGCCACGAGCCTGTACATCGACGGCGAGTGGCGCGCGGCGCGGAACGGCCGGGTCCGGGAGGTCCTGGACCCGGCGGACGCCTCCGTCCTGACCATCGTCAGCGAGGCCGGCCGGGCCGACGCCGAGGACGCCATCGCCGCCGCGCGGCGCGCCTTCGACACGGGGGAGTGGCGCCGCACCACGGCAGGGGAGCGGGGGCGCGTCCTCGACCGCATCGCCGACCTCCTCCAGCGCGACCGCGCGGAGATCGCGGTCATGGAGTCGCTCGACACCGGCAAGACCATCGAGGAGGGCGGGATCGACGTCGACGACGTCACCGCCGTCTTCCGCTACTACGCCGGACTCGCGGACAAGAACGCGGGCCGCCTCGTCTCCGCGCCCGAGGGGGTGCACAGCAAGGTCGTCCACGAGCCCGTCGGCGTCTGCGGCATGATCACCCCCTGGAACTACCCGCTGCTCCAGCTCTCCTGGAAGATGGCCCCCGCCCTCGCCGCGGGCAACACCATGGTGGTCAAGCCCAGCGAGATCACCCCCGTCACCACCGCCAAGCTGGTCGAGCTCACGACCGAGGCGGGCGTCCCCCCGGGCGTGGTCAACCTGGTCACGGGGAGCGGCCCCGACGCGGGCGCACCGCTCTCCGAGCACCCCGACGTGGACCTCGTCTCCTTCACCGGCGGCCTGGCCACCGGCAGGCGGGTCATGGCGGCGGCCTCCGGGACCGTCAAGAAGATCGCCCTCGAACTGGGCGGCAAGAACCCCAACATCGTCTTCCCGGACGTCGACCTCGACACCGCCGTGGACTACGCGCTCAGCGCCGCGTTCTTCCACTCCGGGCAGGTGTGCTCCGCCGGCGCGCGGCTCATCGTGCACAACACGATCCACGACGCCTTCACCGCCGAGCTGGCCCGCCGGGCCGAGGCCATCCGCATCGGCCGGGGACAGGACGAGGGGGTGCGCTGCGGCCCGCTGGTGTCGGCCGAGCACCGCGCCAAGGTCGAGGCCGCCGTCGCGCGCGGTGTCGAGGAGGGCGCCAGGATCATCGCCGGGGGCAGGCGGCCCGACGACCCCGGGCTCGCCGACGGCTACTTCTACCGGCCCACCGTGTTCGTGGACTGCGACAGGTCCATGGACATCGTCCAGACCGAGGTGTTCGGCCCGGTCGTCACCGTGGAGCGGTTCGAGACGGAGGCCCAGGCGGTCGAGCTCGGCAACGACACCGACTACGGGCTCTCCGGGGGCGTGTGGACCGGTGACACCGCCCGCGGCGAGCGCGTCGCCGCGGCCCTGCGCCACGGCACCGTCTGGATCAACGACTACGGCCCCTACTTCCCCGGAGCCGAGTGGGGCGGTTTCGGCCGCAGCGGCGTCGGCCGGGAGCTGGGTCCGGCCGGCCTGGACGAGTACCGCGAGGCCAAGCACATCTACCGCAACCTGGCGCCCGAACCGCAGCGCTGGTTCGGCTGAGGCGCCCCTGCCCCGGCCCCCCGGGGCGCCCGACGCCCGCCGGCGCCGTTCCGTCCTCGGCGCCGGCGGGCCCCACCCCCGCAGAGCTGTCCCGCCCCGCGTCCGCACGACGACGGAACCCGCACGGGTCGGTTTCCCCGGCATCCCCCGGGCCAGAGACAACGAGAGGAATCGGACCGTGGCCACAGAGACCACCTACGACTACGTGATCGTCGGCGGAGGCACGGCGGGCTCGGTGATCGCCAACCGCCTCACCGAGGACCCCGGCACCACCGTGTGCCTCATCGAGGGCGGTCCCGACGACCGCGACCTGGACCACGTGCTCCGGCTCCGCGACTGGCTGAGCGTCCTCGGCGGCGACCTCGACATGCGGTACACGACCGTCGAGCAGCCGCGCGGCAACTCCCACATCCTGCACTCCCGGGCCCGCGTGCTCGGCGGGTGCTCCTCGCACAACACGCTCATCAGCTTCCGGCCCTTCGCCGAGGACCTGGACGACTGGGTCGCGGCGGGCGCCGAGGGCTGGGACAACGCCACCGTGCAGTCCTACGCCGACCGCATCAGGTGCAACATCGTCCCGATCGCCGAGAAGGACCGCAACGCCATGGTCCGGGACTGGGTCGCCTCGGCCGCCGAGGCCGCGGACGTCCCGGTCGTCGAGGACTTCAACGCGCTCACCTCCCACGGCGGCGGCTTCGCCGAGGGCGCGGGGTTCCTGTCCATCGCCTACGACCCCTACACCGGCCACCGCTCGTCGGCGTCGGTGGCCTACCTGCACCCGATCATGGACGTGCGGGAGAACCTCACCGTCATGCTGGAGACCTGGGTCGACCGGCTGATCCTCGACGGCGACCGCGCCACCGGGGTCCGCGCCGCCGCCGCGGACGGCACGCGCCTCACCGTGAACGCCCGCCGCGAGGTCGTCCTGTGCGCCGGGGCGGTCGACACGCCACGCCTGCTCATGCTCTCCGGGATCGGCAACGCCGAGGAGCTGCGCGCCGTCGGGGTCGAACCCGTCCACGACCTGCCCGGCGTGGGAGAGAACCTCCTCGACCACCCCGAGTCGATCATCATGTGGGAGACCGACCGGCCGGTCCCGCAGAACACGGTGATGCACTCGGACGCGGCCCTGTTCGTGCGGCGCGACGACGGCGACCCGCGTCCGGACCTGATGTTCCACATCTACCAGATCCCCTTCGACGACAACACGAAGCGGCTGGGCTACGAGTCGCCGCCCGACGGCTGGGCGGTGTGCATGACGCCGAACGTCCCCCGCTCGCGCTCGCGCGGCAAGCTCTCCCTCACCAGCGCGGACCCCGCGGTCCCGCCCGCCCTGGACTTCCGGTACTTCACCGACCCCGAGGGATACGACGAGAAGACCATCGTGGACGGCCTGAGGATCGCCCGCGAGGTGGCCGCCGCGGAGCCGTTCCGCTCCTGGATCAGACGCGAGGTCGCCCCCGGCCCCGCCGTCACGACCGACGAGGAGCTGTCCGAGTACGGCCGCCGCGCGGCCCACACCGTCTACCACCCCGCGGGAACGTGCCGCATGGGAGCGGCCTCCGACGACACCGCCGTGGTCGACCCGCGCCTGCGCGTCCGGGGGCTGCGCGGACTGCGCGTCGCCGACGCCTCGGTGTTCCCGACCCTCCCCACCCCCAACCCCATGGTCATGGTCCTGGCGCTCGGGGAGCGGGCCGCCGACCTGATCCGGCAGGACGGGCGGGCCGGGGAAGGGGAGGGCCGATGAGCACGCGGGCGGAGGAGGCGGCCGTCCCGCCGGAGGGCGCCCCCGACACCACCTTCTCGGTGCGCCACCTGTGGAAGATCTTCGGCAAGAACGCCGACAGCGTCATCGGCACGGACCTGGAGCACGCGGACCGCGACCGCGTCAAGGACGAGACGGGCTGCACCGTGGCGGTGCGCGACGTCTCCTTCGACGTGCGGACCGGGGAGACCTTCGTGGTCATGGGCCTGTCCGGCTCCGGCAAGTCCACGCTGATCCGGTGCCTGACCCGGCTGATCGAGCCCACCTCCGGGCAGGTGCTCCTCGACGGCGAGGACATCGGGGAGGCGGGACCGCAGCGGCTGCGCGAGCTGCGCCGCCACAGGATGGCGATGGTCTTCCAGCACTTCGGGCTGCTGCCCAACCGCAGGATCATCGACAACGTGGCCTACGGCCTGGAGGTGCGGGGCATGCCGCGCCCCGACCGCTACGCGCGGGCCCGCGAGATGATCGACATGGTCGGCCTGGGGGGCTACGAGAACTCCCGGCCCGGCGAACTCTCCGGCGGTATGCAGCAGCGGGTCGGCCTGGCCCGCGCGCTCGCCGTCGACCCGCAGGTCCTGCTGTTCGACGAGCCCTTCAGCGCCCTGGACCCGCTGATCCGCCGGGACATGCAGAACGAGGTCGTGCGCCTCCAGCGGGAGCTGGACAAGACCTCGGTGTTCATCACCCACGACCTCCAGGAGGCGCTCAAGCTGGGCGACCGCATCGCCATCATGCGCGACGGCGAGCTCGTCCAGGTCGGCACCCCGGAGGAGGTGGTGGGGCGCCCCGCCAACGCCTACGTCGCCGACTTCACCGCCGACGTCGCCCGCACCACCGTGCTGACGGCCCGGTGGCTGGTGCGCGAGCCCTTCCCGGGGGAGCGCACGGACGGACCGGCCACGGAACCCGGCACCGTTCTGGCGGAGGTCCTGCCGATGCTCGCCGCGAGCACCGCGCCGGTCCGGGTCGTGGAGGGCGACACCCTCCTGGGCTACGTGGGCCGGGACGACGTGCTGCGCGCCATCGCGGAGGACCAGCTGGAGAACGCCGCGGCGGCCGCCGCCATCGAGGGGGAGACGTCGGAGGAGCTGTCCGAGGGGGCCACCGACCCGGCGTCGGCGAGCCACGTCGCGGACCTCGGCGGCGACGGCGGGCCGGGCGCGGCCGGGAGCGGTGGGTGACATGGCCGCCGTGACCCGTCCCGCCGCCGGCGCGGGGAAGGCCGCCCCGGGCGGTGCCGGGCGAGGAGGGCCCTCCCTCCTGCGGAACACGTGGGCGCAGGCCGCCGCGGTCGTCGCCGTCCTCGTGGCCGGGTACTGGGCGACCCGGGCGCTGGGCGGCCCCGCGTGGGCGGGCCCCTTCCCGACCGTCGTCGGGGACGCCTTCATGGCGTGGCTCGACGGCGTGTACGGGTGGATCGTCGTCAACCGCAACGACAGCCCGCTGTTCCTGTACTTCCTCAACTACGTGTCCGTGGGGCTGGGGTCGGCCGTCGTGCTGATCGACCAGTTCCTCGACTTCCTCACCTGGCCGGGCGTGACGGTCCTCGGAGTGCTCACCGCCTGGCGGGTCGCCGGGTGGCGCGTGGCGCTCCTGGTGCTCGCCGCCTTCGGGGTGTTCGCGCTGACCGGGCTGTGGAACGAATCGATGACCACCCTGGCGCTGATCATCACGTCGGTGTTCATCGCCCTGCTGTTCGGCATCCCGCTCGGCATCCTGGCGGGCCGCAGCGACCGGTTCCACCGGGGCGTCCGCCCGGTGCTGGACTTCATGCAGATCATGCCCGCGTTCGCGTACCTGCTGCCGTTCGTGCTGCTGTTCGGCATCGGCAACCCGGCCGCGGCCGTGGTGACCGCCGTGTACGCGTTCCCGCCGGTGGTCCGGATTACGGCGCTGGCGATCCGCGAGGTGCCCGGGGGCGCGGTCGAGGCGACCACGTCGCTGGGGTCCACACCGTGGCAGGTCCTCACCAAGGTGCAACTGCCCCTGGCCAGGCGCACCATCCTGCTCGGCGTCAACCAGACCATCATGCTCGCCGTGTCCATGGTCGTCATCGCGTCGGTCATCGGCGCGGGCGGTCTGGGAGACGCGATCTACCAGGCGCTCTCCAAGGTGAACGTCGGCCAGGCGTTCCAGGCGGGCCTGGCGATCGTCATGCTCGCCATCGCCCTGGACCGTGTGACGGGCGCGGTCGGCCACGGCGCGCGCGCCCCGGAGGTCCCCGAGCGGCTCCGTCCGCTCCTCCTCGGCGGCGGGCTCGCGCTGACGGTCGCCGTGGTCGCCGTCGCGCGGCTCATGGGCGTGCGCGGGTGGCCGCGCGAGGCCGCGGTCGACGTCGCGGCCCCGGTCAACGCCGCCTACGAGGCCGTCCAGGCGACGATCGGTCCGGCCACCGCCGCGCTGGGGACGTGGACCCTCGACTGGGTCCTGGGCCCGCTGGGCGCGCTCCTGACGGGGTCGCCCTGGTGGCTGGTGACGCTCGCCGCGGCGGCCCTGGCGTGGATCTTCTCCGGCTTCGGGGCGGGCGTCGTGTCCGGCCTGGCCTTCGTGGTGGTCGGCCTGCTGGGCGTGTGGAACAACGCCATGGACACGCTCTCGCAGGTGCTGGTGGCGTCCGCCCTGACCATCGCGCTCGGCGTGGTGATCGGCGTGCTGATGTCCCGCAGCGACCTGTTCGCCGTGATCCTCAAGCCGGTCCTCGACGCCATGCAGACCCTGCCGCCGTTCGTCTACCTGATCCCGGCGGTGGCGCTGTTCACGATCGGCCGCGTCCCGGCCCTGGTGGCGGCGGTCGTCTTCGCCCTGCCGCCGGTGATCCGCCTGGTCGACGACGGCATCCGGGGCGTACCCGCCCCGACCCTGGAGGCGGCCCGCTCCCAGGGGTCCACCAGGTGGCAGCTCCTCACGAAGGTGGAGCTGCCCATGGCGCGCGGCTCGATGCTGCTCGCCGTCAACCAGGGGATCATCCTGGTGCTGTCCATGGTGGTCATGGGCGCCCTCGTCGGGGCCGGTTCGCTCGGCTTCGACGTGGTGTTCGGCCTGGCGCAGAACCAGCTCGGCCTCGGCCTGGCGTCCGGGCTGGCGATCGTCTGCCTGGGCCTGTTCCTGGACCGCCTGACGCAGGGAAGGAGGACACCCCGTGCCTAGACAGGAGCCCCGGGGCCCGCTCGCCGCCCGTGTCCGGGAGCTGTTCGGGACGGGAGCCCGCACCGCTTCCCGGTCCGCTCGGCGGGGACCGGGCGCGCCGCGCCGCGCCTCCCTCCTCGTGAGGGGGATCGCGGTCGGCCTCGCCCTGGCCGCGACGGGTTCGTGCGCGGTGCGCACCGACCAGATCGCCCGGGACCCGGGCGTCGTCCGCATGGCCCTCAACGGCTGGGTGGGCTACGAGGCCAGCGCCGAGGTGCTGGCGTACATCCTCCGCGAGGAGATGGGCTACGACGTCCAGCTGGTCCGGACGGACGAGCAGCCGTCGTGGCAGGCCCTGGACCAGGGCGTGTTGGACGTGATCGTCGAGAACTGGGGCCACGAGGACCTCATGGACCTCTACGGGCCCGACGGCAACGGCACCGTGGTCGACGGCGGTCCCAACGGCAACGTCGGCGGCATCGGCTGGTACGTCCCCGGCTACGTGGTGGACGAGTACCCCGAGATCGCTGCCGTCGACGGGCTGAAGGAGCACACGGACCTCTTCCGGACCGCCGAGACCGGGGACCGGGGGGAGTTCCTGGGCGGGGCCCCCGGGTTCGTCACCCAGGACCAGGGGATGATCAACGCCTTCGGCCTGGACCTGGAGATCGTCTTCGCGGGATCGGAGGCCTCGCAGATCACCGAGGTCCGGCGGCGCTACGCCGAGGAGGAGCCCGTGCTCTTCTACTTCTACGACCCGCAGTGGCTCCAGGAGGAGCTGGAACTGGTCCGCGTCGACTTCCCCGCGTGGGAGCCCGGGTGCGACGAGGACCTGGAGTGGGTGCCCTGCGACTACCCGGTCTACGACATGAACAAGATCTTCCGGACCGGGTTCGTGGAGGCGGACGAGCCCTCCTACCAGTTCCTCGACAACTGGACGTGGACCAACGGGCAGCAGAACGAGGTCGCCCGGATGATCGCCGAGGAGGGGCTCGACCCCACCGAGGCCGCCGGTCTGTTGTTGCTGGGTACCGGCGAGGGGTGGTTCCCGTGCCTCCGGTGGGGCGGGGCGGCCCGCTGCCCGCCGGGCGCCGGGCCCCCGGGGGGGGGGGGGGCGCCCCCGCCCCGTCGGTCCGCCCTCACCGGGACGGGCCCCGGCCCGCCGCCCCGCCCGGCGGCGCCGCGCGTGCCGGTCCGCGGAGATCCGCTCCGCCCCCCTTGCCCCGCCGGGCGCAAGACATGAGAATCGCTCATGTTCGTCGAGGAGCGGAGGGCTATGCGCCAGGACCGGGTCGCCACGGCGGTGGGGACGGTCCTGTTCCTGGACGCCCTCCGGGTGTTCCTGCCGTCGCTGATCACCCTGTTCGGGCAGGCCGGATCCACCAGCCCCGCGCTGATGGGCGCGTACGCGCTGGCCTGGTTCCTGGCGCCGTTCCCCTTCGTGCTCCTCGCGCGCGTGGTGCCGCCCGCGACCACGGCCTTCGCCGCCGCCGGCCTGATGGCGGCGGGCCGCCTCGCACTCCAGGCGACCGACGGCGGGGACGCCCAGCTCTACGCCGCCTCCGCCACGGTCGGCGCCGGAACCGTGTGGCTGGCGTGCACGGCGGCGGCGTCGGCCGTCGACGGCCGCCTGCGCGGCGCCGGGGTGATGACCGGCGTGGTGGCGGGCGTCGCCGCGAGCGCGGTCGTCCACACCCTCGTCGGCACGGTCGACCTCGTGTGGCGGCCGGCCCCCGTGGCGTGGGGGCCGGCCGCCGCGGAGGTCGCCCTCTTCGCCCTCCTCCTCTTCCGCGTCCGCGGGACCGCGCCCTCCCCGGCCCGCCCGGCCCCGGCCCGCGCCTGGCTCGCCCTCGGCCCGCTCCTCTTCCTCAGCGGCCTCCACACGGCCAACCCGGCGGTCGGCCAGGCCCTCGCGGAGTCGCCCCTGGGGGCGGCCGCCGTGGCCACCGCCGCCGTGCTGTCGGTCGCCGCCGCACTGCATCCCCGTGCCCTCTCCGGCCGCCCGTGGACGGTGCTCGCGGTCCTCCTGGCCGCCCTGCTCTGCCTCTGGTGGGCGGCCTCCTCCCCGGGGGCGCCCGGCACGGGGGCCGCACCCGCCCTGGTCGCGGTGCTCGTCGGCCAGTGGGCCCTGGCCGCGTGCGCGGGCTGGGCGGTGCGCCCCGTCGCGGCGGGCGCCACGGCCACGCGCACCGGGCTGTCCGCCGCGACGGGCCTCCTGCTGCTGGCGGTCCTGGTCTTCGCGTTCTACGCCTCCTACGACCTGTACGCCCCCAACGGGTACGTCCCGTTCGTCGCGCTGGCCGTGCTCGCCGCCGCCGCGGCCTCCCCCCGCAGGGCAGCCGCGGAGCCCCGGCGGGCCCCGGCCCGGCGCCCGCTCGCCGCCGTCGCCGGGGTGGGCGCGCTCACCCTGGCGACCACGGCCCTGCACCCCCTGACCGCGGCGCCCGCGCCCGCGGTCGACGCCCCGGGCGACGGCCTCCGGGTCGCGGCCTACAACGTGCGCATGGGCTACGGCATGGACGGCCGCCTCGCCGTCCGCGAGCAGGCCGAGGCCCTGCGCGGCCTCGCCCCCGACATCGTCGCCCTGAGCGAGGTGGACCGGGGGTGGATGCTCAACGGCGGCCACGACGGGCTGTCGATGCTCGCCGCGGAACTCGGCATGACCGCCTACTGGGGGCCCGCCGACGGGCCGTTCTGGGGGGACGCCGTGCTCACCTCCCTGCCGGTCTCCCGGCAGAGGACGCACCGCCTCACGCCCGGCGGCCCCACGGGGGCGCAGGCCCTGGAGGTGACCGTGGACTGGGAGGGCGCCGAGGTCACGGTGGTCTCCACCCACGTCCAGCCCCGCGATCACGGCTTCGGGGACGACGGCTCGCGGCAGCAGTTGCGCGACATCGCCCGGATCGCCCTCGACGCCCGGAACCGGGGCGCCCCCGTCGTGGTCGCCGGAGACCTCAACGTCGAACCCGGCAGCACCGCCTGGCCCCTGCTCACGGAACACGGGCTCACCGACGCGTTCGCCGGCGCGCGGCCCTTCCCCACGCTCTCCGGGGAGACCGGCTCCGACCGGCAGATCGACCACATCCTGCACACGGGGGACCTGGAGGCGGCCGACCCCGCCAACCCGGACCTGCCCCACTCCGACCACCGTCCGGTGGCCGTCACCCTCTCCCCGGCGCAGGGCGCCCGGGGCTGACGGTCAGGAGCGCGGCCGCTCGTACCTCAGGCGCCGGTCCACCCAGTACACGTTCACGCAGGTGCCGACGAACCCCGCGACCAGCAGGACGACCAGCCACGCCTCGGCGTCCCAGGCCAGGGCCAGGACCAGGCCGACCAGCATCACCAGGGCGCCGAACACGGCCAGGACCAGCCGGAACCCCAGCGCGCTCGCAGGGCGCTCGGGGCTGCCGAGCGGGCCCTTCAACCTGCCTCGTCGCATATCGCACCACCCCCCTCCACCAGTCCTACCCCAGGACCGCCGGGTCCCTCCCCCGACCCGGCACTTCCGGACGCGCCGCCGACTGTCGGGAAGCCCGTACACGCACGAGCAGACCCCTGGAGGATTTCCTTGGGAGCCGGTGACCGAAGGTCGGCCGGGACGCGGAGGCGGGGACGCCCGACAGGCGCCCCCGCCTCCGCGGAACCGTGGCTACACGCCGCTCATCAGGGCGGGCAGCGCCGCCTCGTAGGCCTCGCGGAGCTCGGCCAGCGGGACCTCCACGGCGCCGCCGGGGTGGGTGACCGACAGGGAGTCGCCGCCCACCACGCCGATCTGCTCGACCGGGACGCCGTGCGAGCCGGCGAGCGCCACGAACGCCTCCTCCTCGCCGGGCCGGACCGCGACGACCGCCCGGGCGCCGGACTCGCTGAACAGGGCCGTGAAGACGTCGCCGTCCACGGTCACCCGCACGCCGTGGCCGCCGCGCATCGCCGACTCGGCGAGGGCGACCCCGAGGCCGCCGTCCGACAGGTCGTGCGCGGCGTCGGCCAGTCCGCTCTCGGCGGCGGTGGCCAGCACCTCGCCCAGCGCGGCCTCGGCGGCCAGGTCCACCCGGGGCGGCAGCCCGCCCAGGTGGTCGTGGATCGTGTCGGCCCACGCGGACCCGCCGAACTCGGGCCGGGTCTCACCCAGCAGGAACACCCGGGCGCCCTCGGAGCCGAAGGCGGTCCGCAGCCGGGAGCGCACGTCGTCGATCACGCCGAGCACGCCGATGACCGGCGTCGGGTTGATGGCCACGTCGCCCGTCTGGTTGTAGAAGCTCACGTTGCCGCCGGTGACCGGGGTGCCCAGCTGGAGGCAGGCGTCGGCCAGGCCCCGGGTGGACTCGGCGAACTGCCACATCACCCCGGGGTCCTCCGGCGAGCCGAAGTTGAGGCAGTTGGTCACGGCCAGCGGGCGGGCGCCCGTCGCCGCGACGTTGCGGTACGCCTCCGCGTACGCCAGCTGCGTGCCCGCGTACGGGTCGAGGCGGGTGAAGCGGCCGTTGCCGTCGGTGGACAGGGCCACGCCCCGGTGCGAGTCGTCGGCGATGCGGATCATCCCGGCGTCGTGGGGCGTGGAGACCACCGTGTCGCCGCGCACGTAGCTGTCGTACTGCTGGGTGACCCACGTCGGGTCGCCCACGCCGGGGGCGCCCAGGACGCGCAGCAGCTGCTCGCGCAGCTCGGCGTCCGTGCCGGGCCGGGCCAGGCCGGCGGCGTCGTCGGCCTGCAGCGCGTCCTGCGAGGCGGGGCGCGCGTACGGGCGCTCGTAGACGGGGCCCTCGTCGGAGGCGGTCCGGGGCGGCATGTCCACCACGGTCTCCCCGTGCCAGGTCATCACGAGGCGGCCGCCGCGCGCGGCCTCCTCGGCCGTGACGTCGGTGACCTCGCCGATCTCGGTCGCCAGGATCTGCCACTTGTCGCAGACCGCCAGGAACTCCTCCATCTTGGAGGGCTCGACGATCGCCATCATGCGCTCCTGCGACTCACTCATGAGGATCTCCTCGGGGGTGAGCCGGTGGTCGCGCAGCGGCACGCGGTCCAACCGGATGTTCATGCCGCCGGTGCCGCCCGCGGCGAGCTCGGTGGTGGCGCAGGAGACGCCGGCCGCGCCGAGGTCCTGGATGCCGACGACCATGTCCTTCTCGAACAGCTCCAGGCTGCACTCGATGAGGAGCTTCTCCATGAACGGGTCGCCGACCTGGACGCTGGGCCGCTTGGCGTGGGACTCGTCGTCGAACGTGGCGCTGGCCAGCACCGAGGCGCCGCCGATCCCGTCGGGGCCGGTCGTGGAGCCGAACAGCACGACCTTGTTGCCCGGTCCCGGCGCCTGCGCCAGCTTGATGTCCTCGTGCTTCATGACGCCCACGCACAGGGCGTTGACCAGGGGGTTGCCGATGTAGCCGGCCCCGAAGCCGATCTCCCCGCCGATGTTGGGCAGGCCCAGGCAGTTGCCGTAGAAGGAGATGCCGGAGACCACGCCGGGCAGGACCCGCTTGGTGTCCTCGGCGTCGGCGGGACCGAACCGCAGCGCGTCCATCACCGCCACGGGGCGGGCGCCCATCGTGAGGATGTCGCGGACGATGCCGCCCACGCCGGTGGCCGCGCCCTGGTGCGGCTCCACGTACGAGGGGTGGTTGTGCGACTCGATCTTGAACGTGACCGCGCGGCCGTCGCCGACGTCCACCACGCCCGCGTTCTCGCCCATGCCGACGAGGAGGGCGTCGTTCTCGGGGGCCTTCTCGCCGAACTGGCGCAGGTGCACCTTGGACGACTTGTACGAGCAGTGCTCGCTCCACATGACCGAGTAGATCGCCAGCTCGGCGGAGGTCGGCCTGCGTCCCAGGATCTCCCTGACCCGCTCGTACTCGTCCTTGGCCATGCCCAGCTCGGCGTACGGCTGCGGGGTGTCCGGGTTCTCGTGCGCCACGGCGACGGTGTCGAGGCCAGGTACTTCAGACATGCGTGGTTCCGTTCGGGATGTGCGGATGTGGGCCGGGCCGCGGCGTCCGCCGACCGGCGCGGGAGGTCGTGGTCAGGGGGTGGCCGGAGCCTGTTCGGCGTCGCCGAGCATCAGCATCGCGGAGGCGTCGGCCGTGTCGTGGGAGGAGGTGTCGGCCAGCAGGTGGTCGCCGTCGGTGAGGAACGCCTGGCCCTCGGGAGCCTCCTGCGGGCTCTGCTCCTCCCACCCGTGTTCGGCGAGGTGGGCGAGGACCGTCTCGACGGACTCGCGGGAGTCCTCGGGCAGCTCGCCGTCCTCGGTCAGGACCATCACGAGGCGGACGCACTCGCTCTGCTCGCAGTACACGTCGGCCTCGGGGTCGGAGACGTAGGACAGGCCCGCCGGGGCCTGTCCGAGCACGTCCACGTCCGGCGGGGCGTCGGGGGCGGGGCCCTGTCCGCCCTGCCCCTCCTGCCCCTGGCCCTGCGGCGGGGCCGCGGGAGCGGTGGGGGCGGAGCCGATCGCGTTGAAGAGGCCGAGCCCCGCCGAGACCACCAGGCCGACGATGACCACGGCGGCGAGGATGAACATCGTGTTTCGGGAGCGCAGCAGCGCCATCATCGCGAGGACCGTCCCCTGTTCGGTGTGCGGGTCAGGCGTTCACCGGCGAACCGGCGGCCATGTGGCTGAGGATCGAGGTGAAGAAGCCGAGACCCTCGGTCGAGGGACCGGTGAGGGCCTCGACGGCGTGCTCGGGGTGCGGCATCAGGCCGACGACGTTCCCGTGCTCGTTGGTGATCCCGGCGATGTCCCGGCGGGACCCGTTCGGGTTGCCGCCGACGTAGCGGACCACGACGCGGCCGGTGGCCTCCAGCTCGTCCAGGGTGGCCTCGTCGGCGACGTAGCTCCCCTCGCCGCTCTTCAGGACGACCAGGATCTCCCGGCCCTCGGTGTAGTCGCCGGTCCACGCGGTGCCGGCGTTCTCGACCCGGAGCACCTGGTCGCGGTTGACGAACCGCAGCGAGGCGTTGCGGGTGAGGGCCCCGGGGAGCAGGTGGCTCTCGCAGAGGATCTGGAAGCCGTTGCAGATGCCCAGGACCGGCAGCGCGCCCGAGCGGGCGGCCGGGACCAGTTCGGACATCAGCGGCGCGAACCGGGCGATGGCGCCGCAGCGCAGGTAATCGCCGTAGGAGAAGCCGCCGGGCAGGACGACCGCGTCCACGCCCTTGAGGTCGGCGTCCGCGTGCCAGAGCGAGACGGGTTCGGCGCCCGCCAGCGCGACGGCGCGCGCGGCGTCCTTGTCGTCGAGGGAGCCGGGGAAGGTGACGACGCCCACACGGGCTGTCATGAGCACACTCCGAGAGGTTGGGATCCGCCCCCGCGTACACGGGGAGCGTTCGGCGAGGAGATGCCGGTGCCTGGCCCCGCCAACCGGGGGCGGGGGCTTCCGCACTCCGCAGCGTACCCGCTCACCTGTGCTCGGGTACGACGGTCACCCCCTCCGGGCGGCCCGCTCCTGTGTGATCCTCCCAGTGGGAACCACCGGGACGGGGGTCCGCGTGTGCGACCCCACAGGAACCGGCCCCGTGCGGGGACGGCGGGGGGCTTCCCGCGCCGACCGCGACGCGGGGCGCGGGGGCGGGACCGCGGCGTGGTGTGCGACACATCCGACGGGCCCGGGGATCGGCTCCGGACGCACCGGACCCCGCGCGGACGGTGCGCGGGGTGCGGCTGGTTCAGAGCAGGGCGAACCTCGCCTCCGGGACGTGGCCCGCGGCCGACGCCTCGTCGCACAGGGCGACCCGCTTGCGCAGCAGGACCGTCGTGCGGGGCTCCCCCTCGAAGGCGACCTCGTCCATCAGGAACCGCATCAGTAGGATGCCCCTTCCGGATTCTGAGTCCAGACCCGGAAGGGGCATGTTGTCCGTGGTGAACCGCTCGGCGACGGCCTCGGGGTCCGGCGCCCTGCCGGTGTGGGATATCCGCAGTTCACACCAGTGTCCCCCCAGCTCCGCCTCGACCACGTAGTCGCGGGCGGGCCCGCCGTGGTCGATGGCGTTGGCGCTGGCCTCGGAGACGGCCAGCAGGACGTCGTCGGCACAGCTCCGGCAGAGGCCGGCCCTGTCGAGCAAGGTGCCGAGGACGTCGCGTACCACGGAGACCGTGTACGCCTGCCTTGGCAGGGAGATCGAGAAAACGGTGTCCATCCGTAAACCTCTCGTACTCCGTTGTCGTATGCAGCCCGGCACGGTAAAGAACCTTCCCGAGGGCGGCCGGAGTAAAACGAACAGCCGCGCCCCCTGGGGACGCGACTGGTGGTTTATGGACACTTCCGACACCCGGGACACTCGGGGCCTGCTCGGTGCCACCCGTTTTCCGAGGTCCGGGCCGGTCGCCGGCGTGACGCCGGTGTCCGGTGTGCCGGATCTCACGGGAGGCGGGCCGGGGGCTCAGGCCTCGACGCGGACCTCGAAGTCCTCGATGACGGTGTTCGCGAGGAGGGTCTCGGCCAGGCGGCGGACGTCCGCGAGCCTGGCGTCGTCCACCTCGCCCTCGACCTCCACCTCGAAGCGCTTGCCCTGGCGGACCTGGCCGATCCCCTCGAAGCCGAGACGGGGGCAGGCCCCGGCGATGGCCTGGCCCTGGGGGTCCAGGATCTCGGGCTTGAGCATGACGTCCACAACGACGCGGGCCACAGGGTCCTCCACAAGGAAACGGTTGTGCCGCATGTGCCTGCGGCTGGCGGGCCACACCCACCGGACCGGCCGGAGGGGGCGACGCAAGCGTACGGCACGCGGGAACGGGTATGGCTCGGGACCAGGTTCTGACCAGGCGGCACGCCGGGCTTTTACCGCACGCTTAACAGTGCCGGGGACGTTTTCGGTACGTTCGTGACTCGTATCACGCGCATTGATGTCATCATTGAGAGCACGTGGTGGCGTCTAACAGTGTGGAAGTAATCGTCCGGTCGTCACGGAGGGGGAATCTTGACGACTATCGAAATGGACCAGGCCTCCACGACCGGCGGACCCGGGAGCGAGGACCAGACGCTGGACTTCGCCACCGAGGTCACGCCGTTCGCCGACCAGCTCTATCCCACGGCGCTGCGGATGACCCGCAACCCGGCGGACGCCGAGGATCTCGTGCAGGAGACCTTCGCGAAGGCGTTCGCCAATTTCCACCAGTTCCGTGCGGGTACGAATCTGCGTGCCTGGCTGTACCGGATCTTGACCAACACCTTTATCAACAGCTACCGCAAGAAGCAGCGCGAACCGCGCCAGGACACGACCGACGAGATCAAGGACTGGCAGCTGGCCGCCGCCGAGGCGCACACGTCCTCGGGCATGCGGTCCGCCGAGAACGAGGTCCTGGACCACCTGCCGGACTCCGCCATCAAGCAGGCGCTCGCCCGCCTGCCGGAGGAGTTCCAGGAGGTCATCTACCTCGTCGACATCGAGGGCTACGCCTACAAGGAGGTGGCCGAGCGCATGGGGACCCCGCTGGGGACGGTGATGTCGCGCCTGCACCGGGCCCGCCGCCAGCTCCGCGAGATGCTCTCCGACTACGCCCGCGACCGCGGCATGCGCGTTCCGGCGCAGGCCGCCGACTAGGCCGCGCGCGGCACCGAGGACCCTGGTCGGGGGCGGGCCGGCAAACCCGCCCCGAGGTCTTTTCGGTCCCCCGTACCCGTCACCCGTGGCCGGTCCCGGCCGTGAGCCGCCCGGTCCGAGCCCCGTCGGCGCGCATGCCCGCCGGGGCGCCGCCGTCGCCGGGCGGACCGACCCGTCGCCCGACCGCCGACGACCGCCGACGGCCGCCGACGAGCCGTCCCCGCCGGCCGGCGAGCCGGGCCCCGAACGGCCCCGGCCCCCCAGGCGACCTTCGGACCGCCGCTCCCGCGGACCCGCCCGCGCGCCCTCTCCACGCTCCGGAGGCCCGCGCCCCGCGCCCCCTGCGCCGACCACCCCGCGCCCCGCCGGCCTGCGTTCCCTCCGCTGTCGCCCCGCGCCGGTCGCCCACGGGCCTCTGCGGCGCCGTCCGAGCCCCGACCGGTCCGTACCGCCTCTTCCGACACACCCGAACGGAGGACCCGTCCGGGCCTCGCGCGCCCCGCTCCGACAAGCGTCCACAAAGTTGTTGGAAGACCTTGTACATGCTAGGAAGCCCTGGTAATCGGGTCGGCCGGCCGTCGTGGATCATGGGGCCCACAGCGTAAAAGGTGACGCCGAGGGCTTGCGCTCTCCATAGTGAGGTCTGTCACGATATGGGGAGGGCTGTCCGCCCTCACCCACCACCCCCGGGTGAGACGGACCGTGAAACGGCCGATCAGCGTTCACCCACGCGAACCCGGCCCCGAGAACCCGAGGAGCGACGTGTCGGACACCACCGCGCACGAGGAACCGGAGCTCATCCAGCTCCTGACACCGGAAGGGGAGCTCACGGGGCACCCCGACTACCCCCTGGACATCGGCGCGGAGGAGATCCGCGCGCTCTACCGAGACCTCGTCCTCGTACGCAGGGTCGACAGCGAGGCCGTCTCCCTCCAGCGCCAGGGAGAACTGGGCCTGTGGGCCTCACTGCTCGGCCAGGAGGCCGCGCAGATCGGCTCCGGCCGGGCGCTGCGCCCCCACGACATGGCGTTCCCCTCCTACCGCGAGCACGGCGTCGCCTGGTGCCGCGGCATCGAGCCCAAGGAACTGCTCGGCATGTTCCGCGGCGTCACCAACGGCGGCTGGGACCCCCACGAGCACGGCTTCCACCTGTACACGATCGTCATCGGCAGCCAGACCCTGCACGCCACCGGCTACGCCATGGGCGTCCAGCGCGACGGCGCCCTCGGCGAGGACGGCACCGCCGTCATCTCCTACTTCGGCGACGGGGCCACCAGCCAGGGCGACACCAACGAGGCGTTCAACTTCGCCTCCGTGAACAACGCCCCGGTCGTGTTCTTCTGCCAGAACAACCAGTGGGCGATCTCCGAGCCCCTGGAGCGCCAGTCCCGTGTGCCGATCTACCGGCGCGCCGCCGGGTTCGGCTTCCCGGGCGTGCGCGTGGACGGCAACGACGTCCTCGCCGTCCTCGCCGTCACCCGCGCGGCCCTGGACAACGCCCGCGAGGGCAACGGCCCCACACTGGTGGAGGCGTTCACCTACCGGATGGGCGCCCACACCACCAACGACGACCCCAGCCGCTACCGGGCCTCCGCCGAACTCGACGAGTGGAAGGCCAAGGACCCGATCCTGCGCGTCCGCCGCCACCTCGAGCTCAACGGCCTCGCGGACGAGGAGTTCTTCGCCTCCGTCGACGCCGAGGCCGAGGCCATCGGCGAGCAGGTGCGCACCGAGTGCCGCGCGCTGCCCGACCCGGAACCGCTCGACATCTTCCACGAGGTGTACGCCGAGCCCAACGTCCACATCGACCGGCAGCGGTCCGAGTTCGCCGACTACCTGGCCTCCTTCGAGAGCGCCGGCGCGGAAGGGGGCCGCTAGGCCATGGGAACCAGCCTCACGATCGGCAAGGCCATCAACGCCGGCCTGCGCGCGTCCATGGAGCACGACCCCAAGGTCCTCGTCATGGGCGAGGACGTCGGCAGGCTCGGCGGCGTCTTCCGGGTCACCGACGGCCTGTACAAGGACTTCGGCGCCGACCGGGTCATCGACACCCCGCTCGCCGAGTCCGGCATCGTCGGCACCGCGATCGGCATGGCCATGCGCGGCTACCGCCCCGTGGTCGAGATCCAGTTCGACGGGTTCTTCTTCCCGGCGGCGAACCAGACCTTCACCCAGCTGGCCAAGATGCGCAGGCGTTCGGCGGGCACGCTTAGCATGCCCGTGGTCATGCGGATCCCCTACGGCGGCGGCATCGGCGCCGTCGAGCACCACAGCGAGTCCCCGGAGGCGTACTTCACGCACACCTCCGGCCTGCGCGTGGTCTCGGTGGCCAACCCCGAGGACGCCTACTGGATGATCCAGCAGGCCGTCCGCTCCGACGACCCGGTCGTCTTCCTGGAGCCCAAGCGGCGCTACTACGAGAAGTCCGAGGTCGACACCGGGGCCTCCATCGCCGAGGCCGTCCCCATGGGCGCCGCGCGCGTGGCCCGGCCCGGAACCGACGTGACCCTGCTCGCCTACGGCCCGATGGTCAAGACCGCCCTCCAGGCGGCCGAGGCCGACACCGAGCACTCCATCGAGGTCATCGACCTGCGCTCCCTCTCCCCGGTGGACTACCCGACCGTGGTCGAGTCGGTGCGCCGGACCGGGCGCCTGGTCGTCGCCCACGAGGCGGTCCTCACCGGCGGCCCCGGCGCGGAGATCGCGGCCCGCGTCACCGAGGAGTGCTTCTACCACCTGGAATCGCCGGTCATCCGCGTCGCCGCCTTCGACACCCCCTACCCGCAGTCGCGTCTGGAGGAGTACTACCTCCCGGACCTCGACCGGGTTCTGGACGGGGTCGACCGGGCGTTCGCGTACTAGGGATCGGGGAAACCGAAGCACATGGCGATTCAGAAGAGTGCGCCCGCCGTCGACGGCGTGCAGTCGTTCAGGCTGCCGGACGTCGGCGAGGGGCTGATCGAGGCCGAACTCCTCAGCTGGTACGTCAAGCCGGGTGACGAGATCAAGGTCAACCAGATGATCTGCGAGATCGAGACGGCCAAGGCGGTCGTCGAGCTGCCGAGCCCGTTCGCGGGCACGGTGCGGGAGCTGTTGGCCGAGGAGGGCCAGACGGTGGACGTCGGCGCGGTGATCATCACCGTGGACGACGGCACCGGCGGCTCCGCGTCCGGTGCGGAGGACGGCGAGGACACGGAGGTGCGGGAGAAGCCTCTGGTCGGCTACGGCGAGAAGGCGGCCCCCACACAGCGCCGCGCCCGCCGGCGCCCGTCCCCGCCCGCCCCGTCGTCACCGCCCCCGCCGCCGTCGGCGGCGCCTCCGGCGCCCGCCCCCGCCGCGGTCGAGGCCCCGGCCCCGGCCCCGGCCCCGGTGTCCGGCCCCGCGGGCCGTCCGCTGGCCAAGCCCCCGGTGCGCAAGCTCGCCAAGGACCTCGGAGTGGACCTGGGGTCCGTCGCGCCCACCGGCGACGGCGGGATCGTCACCCGTGACGACGTCCGCGCCGCGGCTGAGGCCGTCCGGGCCCCGGCGCCGGCCGAGCCGCAGCCGGAGGCCGCTCCGGCGGCCCCCGCGGACCGGTCGGCCCGCGAGCGGCGCATCCCCGTCAAGGGGGTGCGCAAGCACACGGCCGCCGCGATGGTCGGCAGCGCGTTCACGGCGCCGCACGTCACCGAGTTCCTCCAGGTGGACGTCACGAAGACGATGAAGGCGGTCGCGCGCCTGCGGGCGCGGCCCGACTTCGCCGACGTGCGCGTGTCGCCTCTGCTGCTGGTCGCCAAGGCGCTCCTCATGGCGGTCCGCCGCCACCCGGAGATCAACGCCGCCTGGGACGAGGAGAACCAGGAGATCGTGGTCAAGGACTACGTGAACCTGGGGATCGCGGCCGCCACCGAGCGCGGACTGGTGGTGCCCAACGTCAAGGACGCCGACGCCATGACGCTGCCGGAGCTGGCGGCGGGGCTCAAGCGGCTGACGGACACGGCGCGGGCGGGGAAGACCAGTCCGGCCGACATGTCCGGCGGTACCGTCACCATCACCAACGTCGGCGTGTTCGGCGTGGACGCGGGCACCCCGATCCTCAACCCGGGCGAGGCCGCGATCCTCGCCTTCGGCCAGATCCGGGACATGCCGTGGGTGCACAAGGGTGAGCTCAAGATCCGCAAGGTGACGACGCTGTCGCTGTCCTTCGACCACCGGCTGGTCGACGGCGAGCTGGGCTCCAAGGTGCTGCGGGACATCGGCACCGCGCTGGAGGACCCCGAGCTGACCGCTCTGGCCTGGGGCTAGGCTCCGCCCCCGCGCGGCGCCCGACCCGGCCCCCGGCCGGTTCGGGCGCCCCGGGACCGGACGGTCGCGGCCGCCCCCCGGGAGGCAAGGCATCCGGCCGCGGGCACACGGCACAGGTGAGGGGCCGGTGCGCGCGAGCGCACCGGCCCCTTCCCGCGAGGAGGACCCGCCCCCCAAGGGGGAGGGGGCGGGCCCGCACCGTCAGTATTCCCCCGGGAGGCCCGCCGACACGCGGGATCCCGGTAGCCGGGCGCCGGTCCGGCGGCCCCGCGGCCCGGGCCGGGTCAGGACAGGCCCCACACGAAGCCGTACTGGGCGCCCACCGCGACGAACACGGCGGCGGCCACCGCGACCAGGGAGAGGTGGACCCGTCCGGCCGTGCTCAGCCGCCCCCGCGCCCAGGCGGTCGCGGCCACGGCGGCGGTGGCCAGGGCCAGCGGGACGGCGGCGGCCAGGGGCGCGGTCAGCATGAGGGACCCACCGAAGATCCACTCCTCCACCTTGTGGGGGGCGACGAACAGGCCGTACGCGAGGATCCCGACGCCGGCGTAGCAGGCCAGGGCGGTCAGCGACCCCAGCACCCGGGCGACGACGGTGAACCGGTCGCGGGCCCGGCGGAACTGGACGAACGCGGTGAACAGGACCAGCAGGGAGGCCGCCGCGGCGACGCCGTGCGTGAGGGGGCTGGTCAGGAACGTGGTCCGCTCGTAGACCTGCGTGGGGTTGGAGCCGGTGGCGAGGGCGACGACCTCGCCGTCCTCCTCCAGGAAGACCAGCTCGTCCCCGCCGTTCTCCGCGACGAAGCGGCCCTCCCCCGCGGGGAGCCAGCGGTCGTCGAGGGCCATCCCGCCGCCGACCGAGAGCGTCCCGTCCCCGCCGTCCCGCACGACCATGTTGTCGAGGAGGACGCTGAGCCGGGCCGGTCCGCTCCCGGCGCGCCGACTGGTGATGTAGCTGCCCGTGTACGGGCCGAGGTCGGCCCCCGGGTCGGCCTCGCCGGCCGGAGGGGCCTGCGGGGCGAACGTCTCGGAGAACGCGGAGGACACGGCCATGCGCAGGTCCAGCATCGGGTTGGCCTGTGTCTCCGGCGAGGTGTCGTCGCCGTTGACGGCGACGAACAGGCCCGCGCCGATGGCGGGGACCAGCGTGTAGCCGGTGTGCATGCCCACCAGGTCCCCGCCGTGGCCGACGACGGGGGAGTCCCCGCCGCGCCACTGGTACGTGCCGTAGCCGATCGACGCCAGCTCGGGGTGGACCTCGAACTGCCGGTCCGTCATCAGAGCGGGGACGCTCTCCGGCAGGACCCGTTCGCCGTCGAGCTCACCCCCGCCGAGCAGGGCGAGCATGAACCGGGCCATGTCGTCGGTCGTGGCGAGGGCGGCGCCGGCGGGGGTCGCGGACACGTGCAGGTCCTCGGGGACCGAGCCGTCCGCCAGGTGGAACGAGGGCAGGTCGAGGGACCCCCGGGCCTCGTGGACCTGGACGAACCCGCTGTCGGCCATGCCGAGCGGCCCCAGGACGGCCTGCTCCACGAACTCGTCGAAGGGGACCCCGCTCACCTCCTGGGCGATGAACCCGGCCAGCCCCGACCCGTGGTTGGAGTACGCGGGGAACCGGCCCGGCTCGTAGAGCTGTTCCGGCTCCCTGGTGCGGGCGACCCCGTCCAGGGTGAGGTGCGCGGCGGTGTCGCTCGCGAACGGGATGTCGACCAGCTCCTCGAAGCCGGCGGTGTGGGTGAGCAGGTGGTGCATGGTGATGCCGTCGGTGGCGAGCCGGGCGTCCTCGGGCAGGTAGGCGTTGACGTCCTCGTGGAGGTCGATCTCCCCGCTGTCCACCAGGGTGAGGACCGCCGCGGCCGTCAGGGACTTGGAGACCGAGGCGAGGGGGAAGACCTGGGCGGTGTGGTCGAGGGGGGTGCGCTCGGCCAGGTCGGAGTAGCCGTGGGAGGCGGAGGCAAGCTGCTCCCCGCCGCCGACGACGGTGACGGCCACCCCGGGGGCGCCGTGCTCCTCCAGGAGCTCGGCGACACGGGTGTCGACGAACTCCCGGGCACTCTCGGCGGTCAGCGGGACGGGCTCGGCCGCGGGAACGGCTCCGACCGCGGCGGCGGCGGGGGCCGCGCCGGGCAGGAGCGCGGCGGCGATCATCAGGGGCGCGGCCAGAAGGGGGAGGGCGCGGGGGACTCGTTGCATGTGTGCTCCCGGGAGGTGGTCTTCCTACCCCTCGAACCTAGGTTTCCGGGCTCCCGGGAACACTGGTGCGTCCGGGCGTTCCCGTACTACAGCCAGCACTACCGGGGAGGGGGCGGCAGGCGCCGGGACGGCGTGCGCACCGCGCGGCCCACGCGGTGGCGGGGCCCGCGGACGCCGCTCCGGGCGGCCGGGCCGAGCCGCGGCGCCTCACGCCGGCGTCCGGCCGGGCGCACCGCGCGGACGGCCGCCGGGCCCGGCGGGGAGGCTCAGCCGAGCAGGAACGCGACCGCGATCAGGACGGGGACGGTGAGGAAGGTGGACAGCAGCACCACTTCGCGCACCATGTTCTCGCCGACCTCGTACTGGACCGAGTACGTGAACACGTTCTGGGCGGTGGGCAGCGACGCCAGCACCACCACGGCGAAGAGCGACGGCCCGGTCAGCCCGAACGCCAGGGCGCCCAGGGCCCACGCGGTCAGGGGCAGGACCACCGACTTCAGGACGACCCCGAACAGGACCTTCGCCCGGTCGGGTCCCCGGCCCGGCAGGCCCCCGCCGTGCAGGGAGATGCCGAACGCCAGCAGCATCGCCGGGACCGCCATGCCGCCGAGGAGCTCGAAGGGCTCCAACAGGGGCTCGGGCGGCTCCCAGCCGGACAGGGACAGCAGCACGCCCGCGAGGGAGGCGATCACCACCGGGTTCCGGAAGGGGGTGCCCAGCGCGCGGCGGAGCACCGGGCCGAACCCGCGGACCTCGCCCCGGCTCAGGTCCATGACGGTGAGGGCCACCGGAGCCAGGAAGAGGAGCTGCATGAGCAGGATGGGCGCGACCAGCGAGGCGTCGTCGAGGACGTACGCGGCGATGGGGATGCCCAGGTTCCCCGCGTTCACGTAGACGGCGGACAGGGTGCCGACCGTGGTCAGACCGACGCCCCAGCGCCGCACCGCGCCCACGGCGATGAAGAGGACGGCGACCAGGGCGACGCTGAGCGCGCTGACCAGGACCGGACCGGAAGCGAGGAGGGACAGGTCGGTGTCGGCCAGGATGGTGAACATCAGCGCGGGGCCGGCCACGAAGAAGGCCAGCTTGCTGAGGACCTCCTTGGCCCCCGGGCCCAGGATGGGCAGACGTCCCAGCATGTAGCCGATGACGACGATGCTGGCGATGACGCCGAACCCGATGATGACCCCGGACAAGGGACGGCTCCCAGAGTAGACGCGCGGCTGAAGTCAGCAAACGCTATCCGAGGACGTTCTCGCCCGGTATGCCCCCCGTCACAGGCGGACGGTCGGGCAGGGCGGCGCGGTGCCGCCGGACCCGCCGGGACGGGGGGTCAGTCGGCGGCAGGGGGGCTGGGCGAGGGCGACGGTTCGGCCTCCTCCTCCGCCTCCCGCTCCTCCTCCTCGCGCTGCCGCTCCTCCTCTTCCTCCTCCAGGCGTTCGGCCTCCGCCCGGTCCGCGGCGCGGGTCGTGCACACCTCGTCGGAGGGGGCGGACGCGCCGTCCACGGCGACCACGGTGAAGCAGTACTCGACCGCGGCGACGGCCGTGACGACCTGGGCGGACACCACGCCGGGACCGGTCCTGGCCAGGGTGGCCGGGGGGTGGTCCCGGGGGCCGCCCAACACGAAGAACGAGGCGGTGCCCCCGCTGTTGTCCGTCCAGGCCAGCTCGACGGAGCCGTAGTTGTCGGACAACAGCACCTGCGACGGCGCGGAGACCTCCGGCGGCGCCTCGGGCGCGACGACCTCGTCCGCGGCGGGGTCCTCGGCCGGGGCCTCCGGCTCGGGCTCCTCGGCCGCCGCCGTCACCGCGGGCTCCTCGGGGCCGGTCGCGGCGAACACGCCGGAGACGCTGGTGGCGAGCAGGATGCCGCAGACGGTGACGCCGATGTGGAGGTGGCGGCGCCAGCGCCCCTGGCTCCGTTCCCCGTCCTGGGAGGGGGACCACACGGGGACGTCGTCCTTCTCGTCCGGGGCCCGGTCCACGGGGAGGAAGGAGGACTCGGCGGTGCCGGTCCACCCCTCCAGCCGGGACCAGGCGCGCAGCGGGGAGATCTCCTCGCCGCGCATCTTGGCCATCATGATCTCGGCCGTGCCGCCGGCGTCGAGGGCCGGGAGCCTGCTCCCCTCCAGGCCGGTGGGGCGGCGCAGCGGCGCACGCCGCTCCGGAGGGGACTGGGGGCCGGTGGCGGGGCGGGCGCCGCCCGGAGGCGTGCCGTGCGGGCCCGTGGCCGGCGGGGGAGCGACGGGAAGCGCCGCGGGTCCGTGCTGGGCGGCCGGCGGGGCCTGGGGCCCGGTGGGTGCGCGGCGGGCCGTCGGGTCGCCTGGGGCCCAGGGGGCCTCAGGAGGGGCCTGGGGCCCGGAGGGCACACCGTGGGGGGTCTGTGGGCCGGACGGTGCGTACGCGGGGTACGGGGTCTGCCCGGCGTCGGCCTGCGGTGCCCGTGGACCGGTGGGCGCGGCGTTCGGCGGGGTGTGCGGTCCGGAGGGTGCGCGGTGGGCCGTCGGGTCGCCTGGGGCCCAGGGGACCTCAGGAGGGGCCTGGGGTCCGGAGGGCACGGAATAGGGGTTCTGTGCTCCGCCGGGCGCGGAGAGGGGGGCACGCGGTCCCGTGGCGGGGACCTGTGGGCCGGACGGTGGAGCCTCGGGGGCCTTGGGCGGGGCCGGGTCCGACCCGGGGGAGGCGGGGGGCGCCTGCCGTGCGCCGTGGGAGCCCTGCGGGCCGGTGTGCGGGACCGCAGGGGCGTGCGGAGGGGTGTTCGGCCCGGTGGTCCACGGGGCCACCGGAGCGTGCGAGGTCTGGGGGCCGCTGGGGAACCACTGCGCGGCCGGGGGCTGCGGTCCCGACGGGGGCGCCTGGGGTCCGGTCGCCGGGACGGCCGCGCCGCCCGCCGGCTCCCGCGTCCCCGGGAGGGGGGCCTGGCCGCCGGTGGAACCGGCCGACGGCGCGGCGGACCGGGCCGTGCGCGCCTGCTCGAACGCCGCGGCGAACGCCGACGCGTTCGGGAAGCGCTCCTCGGGGAGCTTGGCCAGGGCACGGGTGAGCACGCCGCGCAGCTTGCGGGAGACGTCCTGCCGGGGGACCGGGCTCGGCTCCTCCGAGAGGACCCGCTCCGCGTACGTCCGGGCGTCGAACGGGCCGCCGTCCGTCGGAGAGAACGGCGCGTGCCCGGCGAGCATCGTCCAGACGGTGGAGGCCAGCTGGTAGACGTCGGTCGCGGGCGTGCGGGCCTCGCCGCGCAGCACCTCCGGCGCCGCGTGCAGGAAGGCCTCCGTGCCGGGGGCGGGCGGGGGCAGGGCCTCACCGGACCGCTGGACCGAGCCGAAACCGGTCAGGACCGGCGTCCGCCCCGCCCGGAGGATGTTCCCCGGGCAGACGTCGTTGTGCAGCAGGCCCCGCCCGTGCATCGCCCCCAGCGCCGCCGCCGCGCTCCGGGCGACGGCCGCGGCCTCCTGCACCGGCGCGGGCCCCCTGCGGACGAGCATGTCGCCGAAGGAGCCGTCCGGGTAGAACGGCAGGACCACGAACACGTCGCCGTCGGCGGTGGTCCCCGCGTCCAGCAGCGGCACCACGCCGGGCACCCCGGCGAGGTCGCGGAGCTGGTTCAGCTCGGCACGGCCCAGGGCCTCGGGGAGGACCTTGAGCACGACGTCGGCACCGCTGGTGGAGCGCGTCGCCCGGACGATCCGGGCGCGCCGCCCCTGGTGGAGCAGTGCGGACGTGTCGTACCCGGGCGCCCAGGGGGCGTGCTCGGAGCCGGACACGGGAGGGCGACCCCCTTGTGGCGTTCGTGGTGGAGGGTTTCCCCCGCCTCTCGGGCGGAGGGGGGCTGGGCCCGGAGGCACCGGTGTCACGGGTGCTACGGGATGGGGGACACGTCGGTGAGGGGGCTCTGGATCATCTGCTGACGGGTGGTGTTGCCCCACCCGCGTTCCTCGTTGACCTCCTGCTGCCGGCCGAAGGCCCCGACGAGGGCGATGACCCCGCAGATCAGCGCGACCAGGATCAGGCCGCCGATCACCGCCGGCCACACCTGCTGCCTGCGGCGCCAGTAGCGGCTCGACCCGTACAGCAGTGCCGACCGCAGCTGCCGGTGCCGCAGGGCGTCCGCCTGGAGGACGTACTTCTCCTCGTTGGGCGTGTAGTGGAACGCCTCGGGGAGCTGCGGGTCCGGATCGGGGGAGGCCGGCGGGGACGTCGGGGTCGGGGAGGACATCGCCGCTCAGCCTACTAGAACAGACCGTCGAGGTACTTGGTCAGCCGACCGTAGTTGTCCGCGGTGTTGCTGGTGGCCGCGATCACCTTCGCGAAGGCCGAGTTGACCTCGGAGAACTGGGTGTCGAACTCCGACGCCTTGGCCTGGAACTGGGCGCTGCCGGAGCCCTCCCACTGGCTGACCGTCGACTCCGACTGCTCGTTGATCTGGCTCATGATCGCGGAGAAGCGGCCCAGGTGGGCCTGCTGGTCCTCGGCCAGGCCCTGGAGGCCGGCGACGTCGCCGTACACGTCGAACTGGGAACCCATGGGGGAAAGCCTTTCTGGAGGGAGGAGCGGGGAGAGGTACGGGGGCTCAGACGTTGACCGGGCGGCTGAGGCCGCCGAGGTCGTTCCCGGCCTGCGAGTACTCGGCGCTGGAGTCCGTGTCGGTGACGTTGAACTCCTGCTGGCCCTCGTTGAGCTTGATGCCGTTCTGGCTGCACCAGGTCATGAGCTCGTCGAAGCGCTCGGTCAGCTGTTCGCGGGCCAGGCGGAAGTCGGTGAGCGCCTGGCCCTGGAGGGAGTCGGCGTCGTTGACCATGTCCTGGATGAGCTGGTTCATCTGGGTGCGGAGGCCGTCGGACTCCTGCCCGAGCTGCTCACCGCCGGTGGAGAGGCTGTTGACGTTTTCAAGACCGACGTGCGACATCTGGACCTTTCCGGAAAGTCGGGTGGGGTTCGCCCTCCGGCCCCTGTTCGCACGGGGAAGCGTGTGGTCACAGGAGGAAGGGGAGGATACGGACGATAGTAAGGATCTCACCTCTCGGTCAACGGAGGTGCGCGTCTCGTGACCTCGGGCGGCGGGCAGGGGAACCCTGCTCCCGCGGGGCCCGGCGGACCGGAGGCGCATCGATCCACCCCGGACGGGGGTTTCCCGGCCCCCCGCCCCGGTCCGACCGGGGGCGGAGGCGGAGGCGGCTGGCCGCTTCCGGCCACGTGCGGGGATGCGCTGGGGGCCTCAGGAGGAGGGGGACTCGGAGGGGGCGGCGCCGGGTTCGCCGGCCGCCGGCTCCGTCGCCCAGCGGACCGCGAGGGGCCACCCGTCCATGGACGCGTCGTGGAAGCGCGGGAAGGCCTCGGCGGTCCCCTCCACGGAGCCGTCCGCGAGATCCACCCGGTACCAGGACTCACCGGTCTGGAGCAGGACGGCCTCCCGCCCGGGGGCGGGCGCGTACTGCTCGACCGGGCCGTCGGCCTCCTCCAGCAGCCGTGTCGCCCGGTGGCCCTGGCCCTCGACCGTCACCAGGTACGCCCCCGGCGGCGTGTCGGCGCCGCCCGCGGTGTCCGGGCGCAGGAGGGCGGTGCCCTCGCCCCACACCGGGGCCCCGTCGAAGGTCTGCCACTGGCCGCCGTCGGCGTTGAGGGTCGCGTTCACCACGCTGCCGTCGGTCTGCCGCACCACGAGGCTGCCCCCGCCCGAGGCGTTCATCTGCTGCGTCTGCACGCTGTTGCGGATGTGCAGGGCCCCCTCGGGGGTGAGGGTCCAGTCACTGGGCCGCTGGGCCTCGCCCAGGGCGAGGCTCCCCTCCTGGTTGGGGGTGCCGGTGGGGGCGTCCAACGGCACCGACAGGACCTGGGGCGGGGCCCCGTCCTGCTCGTTGTCGGACACGAACCAGAGCCGGTCGCCGTGGATGACCGGCTGCGACAGGACCTCGCCGGCGGCCGGGGCGACGGTCTCGACCGGCTGGTAGGAGACCTCCTCCACGTCGGCCTGCCCGGCGTCCTCCGGGTCGGTGAGCACGGCGACGTTCACGGCGTTGGGCTCCGTGGTCGCGTACGCGAAGAACGCCCAGTCCTCGGAGAACTGCGCGTGCACGGGGACCGACGGGGCCATGGGGTCGACCGCCCCGTCGGGGAGAGCGATCCGGTGCAGCGGCTGCCCCGTCGCGGGGTCGTGGAACACGAGGACCTGGTCGGTCTCCGGGTCGCCGCCCTCGAACCCCCGGTGCAGCAGGGCCAGCCCGGTCAGCCCCTCCTCGGCCAGGTCCTCGACCGTCTCGGCGGGACCGTCGGCGCCGCCGGACGTGTTCGTGCAGGCGGTGAGGGCGGCGAGGGCGAGCAGGCACACGGCCGGGGTCAGGGCGGGGGAACGCCGCATGGAGCTGCCTTTCGGGGAAGGTCGGTGGCGGAGGTCGGGGAAGGTGCACGGGGGCGGTGGCAGAAGGGTGGGATCACTCCGAGGGTGTCATGGTTCGTTTCCCGACAGCGCATCCAGGACCGGGTTCGCCCGGGACACGGGCGCCGGGGCGGCAGCGCCCCCCGGAGCGGCCGCCGACGCGGTGGTCGGCGTCACGGGGGCGCGGTCCATGGCCGGATCCGTTCGTCCGAGGCCGCTGGCGACCGACCCTCCCGCCCTGACGAGGTGTCGTCGAAAGAGGCCCCGTCATCAGTTCAACTCGCCTGTGCCGCAGTCGACGTAGTCGGTGATGCTCTCCTCGTACTCTTCAGCCGTTTCGTAGGCCTCCCAGAACTCGTCGGTGTAGCCCTCGACGAACTCGTCCCCTGCGACGGGCTCTCCGCACCAGGCGACCTCATTGCCCTCCATAGCTGCGGCCAGAGCGGAGTCCAAGCGGTTGACGAGGGTGACGGCCTCGGGTGTCCACTCGTCCTTGTCCAACTCCACGCGGTACCCGTCCTCTCCCTCCTGGACGATGCCGGTGGCGAACAGCCGCTCGACGAGGTCGCCGGTGTTGTCCACGACCTCCTGCGGGTCGCCTTCGGTCATCATGCGGTCGAGAGTGCGCACCCGTACCTCACGTTCGACCCAGAAGTAGGGGATGTACTCGGGGGACGAGCTCTCCTCGGGGGCGGGCTCGCCGGGGGGTGCTTCGGCGTCCCCCGGCGTGCACGCGGCGAGGATCAGGGAGGACAGAACGGCCGCCGACAAGATGGGCAACCGGTGTTTGCGGTGGGACAACGGGTACTCCGTGGTGTGTCGAGCCAGGACAGGGGATCGGCGGGACGGTCGGATTTCGCCAAACTTCAGTTGGCTTCCTCCTCCGGTGCCTGGCTGGCAAAGAAATCTCGGGTTGCATTGTAAGCGCCCGTGTAGTCGGGAACGAACTCAGCGACGTACGAGGCGCCGCTGGCCTCCTCGTCGCCGACCGTTATGTCGACCTTCTTCAGAACGTTCCTGATGGCACTGTCCATGGTGTCGAGTTCTACCATTTCATTGGCTGACCACTCGCTGGGGTCCTTCTCGATTCTGAGTGTGACGGAATCATCGAAGAAGAAATCATCGTCGATATCATCAGAGTCGACGGGTCCCCCGTTGTTTTCGATGGTCAATGCGCCGCCGTCCACCAGTGTGCGCAGGTCGTCGAGGTCTGTAATTTTGTTCAGTTCCCCCGGGTGGGTTCGGCTGACGAAGTCGAACGTCTCCAGACTGAAGGTGCGTTCGATGTGCTCGTCCGTGGTGTAGGTGGGGAAGCGCGGAGAGACCTCGTATTCGCCATCGATGATGGCCTGTACGATGCTTTCCTGACCCAGTTCCATGCCCTTGGCCACGGCAGTGCCGATGACGGGGATCTTCTCCGAGAGGCTGCCGGCCTCACCGACGATGAAATCCGCGATCTGAGTCCTGCGTTCGATTTGGTAATCGAGGTCTTCGGTGCGTTTCTGGGATTCCATTTCGAGCGCCTGCTCCAAAAGAGCCTGCAGCTGGCCGGTGCCGCGAGCGCTGCTGGGAGAGTCGCCGGACTCCAGATAGGCGATGGATTCGATCTGCTGGTAGAAGTCCACCGAGTTGACCACATGGCCGGCCGACTCATCGTTGCCCATGAGGTACTGCATGTACATCGCACGCTCCTGGGGACCCATTTGTACCAGACCGGTGTCGTGCTCGTACTGGCCGATGCCCTCGACAGGTTCGCGTTCGATGTCGTAGATGTCGCCGTTGGCGAAGCTGTAGATGTGGGCGTCGAAGACGTCCGCCAGGCTGTCCGCGAGTTCCCCGTTGAACTGGGTGAAGGAGGCGTCGGCGTAGTCGTTTTCCCCTTCGGTGACGTTCACGCCGGTTTTGGTGAGAGCCTCGTACACGTCGGGGTCGGTCATGATCTCCATGAAACCGGCAAAACCGTTCCCTGCTCGTATGACCTTTTCTTCGTCGGTGCTCGTGAAGTCTTCAGCGATCCAGTTGGTCAGCTGGCGTGCGGTGGCTCCCTGGTCGTGCCACTCATAGGAGAGAAGTCCTTGGACTGCCTGTTCCCGGAAGGAGTCATGGTGGTCGAGTCCGAGCTCCGGGACGGGTTGGGGGTGGTCTCCGGTGAGCACGTAATAGTTCGAGTCCTCGTTCCGGGTCCCCACGTCGACGAGCGCGGCGAGCTCCTCGGAAGTCAGCCAACCACCTTCCACCTGACTGCCCCAGAAGTAGTTGTAGGAGCCGGTGGACATGGTGAGGTTGGTTGAGAGGGTGTAACCACCCTCGAGTTCATCACTGGTGTGGGAAAGGAATTGCGCCAGTGCCTGGGCGTCCTCCTGATAAGTGGACATGTGGTAGACCGGGTCGTTCGGGTCGGTGCTGAGGAATGGCCCTTCGGAAGCCGTTCTCACGCTCTCGGGAAGGAGTTCGTAGCCGCCCCCTAGCTCGTTGTCGGAGAGTACGAGCAGACCGTCTCCGAGCATCCCGAGGGCATGCTCCCGCTCTTCGTCGGTCATGTGGCCGCCCTCCATCCACCCCGGGACAGAAAGAACTCCGGCCTGGCTCCCACCCCCCTCCAGTTCCAACTGGGTGTAGAATGTTTCAAGGAAATCGATGGTCTCGTTGTCGAGCCTCTCGCCTTCGTTCTGAGAATGCCTGGCATTGAGGCTGATCATGCTCAGTGTGAGCATGAGTTCGTGGTAACGGTCGTCCAGGGGCTTGTCGCCGGACCAGTAAGGGGCCAACTCCTCTGCGGTTTCTTCTGCGCTCTCCGGAGTGAGATCTTGGTTGATGTCCAGGTACTCCGACGGGTTGATGCTCGCGAACCCCCAGTCAGCGTTCCCGCCGTCCACAAGTTTTTGGACGTTGATTTCCGTTGGGCCCTCGCTGAGCATGGTCGCGATTTCTTCTGCGCGCTCTTCGTGTCGACTCATGTTCAGTCGAGCCCGCTCTCGGAGACTCGACCGGGTCTCGGAGAGTTCGTCATACAGGTCACGGGCCCTGTTGGCATCCCAATCGATAAGAGACCTTTCGGGATTGTGGGCGCTGATGTAGGTAATGCCTTCCGGGACTCGTCCTTCTGCTGAGCTCTTGGCCTCTCTCCAGGCCTCGTAGATGGCGTTGTACTCGTCCCAAAAATCCTGGATGCACTCGGACCACCTGTCGGCCACGCCGACCAGGAATCTGATGTTGGTGGAGGCGTCGACCCAGAGTTGGTAGTCTTCCTGGCCCGCGAAGGATATGTTCCAGGCGATGATGTCGGTGAACTGCTGTGCTGCGGAGTCGAAGCTTCCACTCAGGTCGTTTGCCCGTCCCAGGAGGCGGGCCTCCAGGACCTCGAATTCTTCCTTCAGGGAATCGGCGGTGTGGGTGTAGTCATCGATTTTGTCCTGGGTGAAGCCGATGGTGAATACGCTCATCGCTCATCTCGAGTTCGGGGGACTGAAACTGTGAAACCTAGTCGAAGTTGATGTCTCGGTGCCCGTGCCAGGTCTGGGAGAAATCCTCTGCGTTTTCCCAGTCGGCTTCTGCGATGCTGCCGGCCCCGCTCTGGATGTTGTTGGCAACTTGGATGCCGTGGTTCTGGACGTCGATAAATGATTGGTAGGTCGAATTCTTGAACACATTGAACCCGTTGGACACATCGCTGTTCTTCGTTCTGGCCCTGGCGTCGTCCAGAAGGTGGTCGTACATGTCGGCGATGCCCGCCATCGCCTCGGCGAGTGTCTCGGCGAGTTCACCGCCCTGCTGCGCCTCGATCGGGTTCGCGCCTGCCTCGGTACTCATGTGGATCTCCTTCTCGTGCGACGGGGGAGCGGCTCAGAAGTGGTCGGAGCCCGGCCGGTGTCAGCTGCTGTACAACGTCATGTCGGTGAAGCGGGGGAGACGGCCCAGCCGTGGTGGGAACAGGCTCTCGGGGCCGGTCCTGGACGGGGTGGGCAGGGGTGGCCGATTCCCGGCGAGGGCCGTACGGCGCGGCCGGCCGCCGGGCGTGCGCGGGCGCGCGCTTCCGGCGCGTTCACGTCAGCCCCGCCACACGGGGGACCGGCTCCCCGCGTGTGTGTTCGCGCACGAGCACGGCGCCGGGGACCTCCTGGAAGGTCCCCGGGCCCAGGGCCTCCTCGACCTCCCAGACGCTGTCGATCCCGCCGAGGTCGACCTCGACGGGAAGCGCGATCGTCTCCCCGGGGCCTTCCGCGTCCCAGTCGAAGACGGCGACCTCCATGTTGTCCTCCTCCTCGGACCACCTCGGCTTGAGCAGGGAGTCCTTGAGGGGGAGCTGGCCGGAGACGGTGCTTCCCACACTGTTCTCGTCCGTGACGACGGTGTCCTTCACCGAGCCCGAGAAGTCCCTGACCTCGAAGCGGTCCTCCCACTGCCCGTTCTCCAGGCGCTCCGAGCGGACCGCCAGGTAGCCGTGGGGCAGGACGCGCAGCACGGTGTCCTCCGGCCCGGAGGGGAGCGCCTCGGACAGGACCTCCCCCCGTACCGTGTCGATCACGAGGGTGCCGCGCATGAGCGCCATGTTCTGGAGCACGGCCACGTCGCCCGCGGCGGCGAACGTCTCCTCGTCGAGCTGTTCGGGGTGCTCGGCCGCGTCGTCGAAGTCCTGCCCCCGCACCAGGCTCCACTGCTCCTCCCCGGTGGCGGTGTCGAGGCTCGTCATGCGCAGGTCGGAGCCGCCGCACGCGTAGACCACCACGACGCCGCTGGGCGTCAGGAAGCCGTCCTCGACCCGTGCGTCCCCGGCGCCCCCGGGGCACCGCAGGCGCTCGCCGCGCCATCCCGGTTCGTCGTCCCAGGGGGCGAAGGAGACGGCGACCCCTCCTCCGTCCCGGGCCCCCGCCGTCACCAGGCCGTCGTCGGTCACGAGGCCGGCGTGCTGGACCGCCAGCCGGTCCGTTCCGGCGCCGCCGTGTTCGAGCACGAGCGTCTCCACCCCGGTGCCGGAGTCCAGCAGCACGAGGTAGCCGCCCGCGCTCACGGCCACGAACGTCCCGTCGGGGGAGACGGCGGCCTCGGCCTCGGAGCCCAGGAGGCGGTAGCTCCACACCTCTTTCCCCGTCCTGGTGTCCAGGCCCACCACGCCGTCGTTCAGGTGCAGGACCGCTCCGGTGGGCACGGGGTGGACCCCCACGAGCTCTCCGTCCCGCGGGCCCTCCCAGACCCACGACGCCTCGGAGACCGTGGCCGGCACCGCGAGCTCCTCCAGGTCGTCCCCCGACATCTCGTGGACGACCTCGTGTCCGGCCAGCTCCCGGGCCTGCTGGCCGGAGCCGGAGAGGATCCCGCATCCGGGCGTCCCGAGGAGGAGCACGGCGGTCGCCGCCGCGGCGGACCAGCCGGTTCTTCTGTTCATGGTCAACCAGGTCGCTCTCAGGTGTCTTCTCGCCGTCCTGGGGGATGCGGCCACGATCGCAGGCCGGGAGCACTCCCCGCTCGGCCTCCGGGTCTTCCACCGCCGTGTGGAAACGGTGGCGCCCGTACCGGCACACGGTTCCAGGGGCGAGGGACATTGAACCGGACGAATGTCACGACAGGTGCGCGGCCGGGCACACCGGGTCGGCGAACCCGCAGGTCGGCGGCGGGTCTGTGACGGTGGCCGCATCCGGCCACGCGTGCCCGGGCCGCGCACGGCGCGGCCCGGGGCACGGGCTCCTGGGGCCTACGCCGGGGACTCGCTCCAGCCGACCTGCACCAGATCGGGGCGCTGTCCCCGACGCGCCAGCTGGGCGCGGCCGACCGGGAGCTGCTTGGACGCCGTGCCGTTGGCCAGGCGCCCCTCCATCCGGTCGCCGGAGAACAGCATGCCGGGCGTGGCCATGTCGGTCAGCGCCTGGAGCACCGGCTCGAACATCGCCCGCGCCGAACCGCCCGTACGCCTGGCCGCGATGACGTGCAGGCCCAGGTCGGCGCCCTGCGGGATGAACGGGGCCAGCGGTGCGAGCGGGTTCGACCGCGCCCCCAGCATGTCCATGTCGTCCACCACGATGAACAGGTCCAGGCCCTTCCACCAGCTGCGCTCGCGCAGCTGCTTGGGGGTGACGTCCGGTCCCGGCATCCGCTCCTTGAGCGACCCGGCCAGGTTCGCCGCGACCGCCTTGGTCTGCTCCGCGCTCGTGCAGTACGCCAGCAGGTGCTCCTCCGGGACCAGCTCCAGGTGGCTGCGGCGGAAGTCCACCATGACCACGCCGACCTGGTCGGCCGGCCGGCGCACGATCTGCCTGACCAGCCCGCGCAGCAGGGCGGTCTTGCCGGTCTGCGGGTCCCCGTACACGACCAGGTGGGGGTCCCGGTCCAGGTTCGTGGCCACGGGGGCGAGCGTGCTCTCGGCCATGCCCAGCACGAGTTCGGCGTCGCGGCGGCCCCGGGGGGCGCGGCGCCCCTTGAGCAGTTCGTCCAGCTCGACCTTGGCGGGCAGGGTCTTGACACCCTGGACGGCCTTCTGCGGCCACCGCTCGCCGACCCGCTTGACCAGGTCCCGGATGCCGTCGGTGACGTCCTCGTCCGAGGCGACCCCGTCCACCCGGGGCAGCGCCACGTGCGTGTGGTGCTCCGCCGAGGTCATGCCGCGGCCGGGGGTGTCCTTGGGGATCTCGTCGGCGACCTTGCGGCCGATCCCCGAGTCCATCGGGTCGCTCAGCCGCAGCTCGAACCGGCCGCCGAACAGGGCCTGGAGCCGGGACCGGACCTGCGAGGTCGCCGCGCCGGTCAGCACCGTGTGCACGCCGAGGGAGGGCCCCCGGGTCGCGATGTCCATCAGGACCTCGTCGGCCTCGTCGAAGGTGTCGCGCACCGACGACCAGCCGTCGATCATCAGGAACAGGTCGCCGACCACGTTCCCGGCCACCCTCCCGTCCGCGCGCGCCTGGCGCAGCGCCGCGGGGGAGTCCAGCTTGTACTTGCGGAACACCCGCTGGCGGCGGTCGAGCTGGGCGCGCACGTCCACCAGGACCCGCTGCACCTTCTCGGGGTCGGCCCGGCCCGCCACGCCCGCCACGTGGGGCAGGTCCTCCATGGCCTGGAGCGCGCCGCCGCCGAAGTCGATGGCGTACACGCCCACCCGGCCCGGCGGGTACCGCCACGCCAGGCTCGCGATGAGCGTGCGGAGCATCGTGGACTTGCCGGACTGGGGCCCGCCCAGGACGATGACGTTGCCCTCGGCCCCGGTGAAGTCCATCTCGGCGGGGACGACCCGCTGCTCGCGGGGGATGTCGGTCAGGCCGAGGACCGCCCGCATCTCCGCGGCGGGGGGCTCGGTCCCGGGGCCCTCCAGGTCGTCGCCCTCGCCCAGGTCGGTGAGGACGGTGTCCAGGGTGAGCAGTTCGGGCAGCGGCTCCAGCCAGATCGGCCGCACCTTCTCCGCCCCCGAGGCCACCAGCCGGTCCACCGTCACCTGCAGGGTGGTGCGCTTGTCCTTCCTGGGCCCGGGCTCCTCGCCCTTGGCGCGGACCGACGCCATGAGCGACTCCACCAGCGAGCCCTCGCCGGTCACCTTGCCGAGGCCGTTGTAGGACAGCAGGGGGAGGACGGGTTCGTGCTCCTCCTTCTCCTCCTCGGCCGGGGGCTCGTAGGGCTGGGAGACCATGGCGGCCTTGAACCGCTCGAAGACGGAGGTGTCCACCTTGAGGTAGCCCGAGCCGGGCTCGGGCGGCAGGTGGTAGGCGTCGCCGACGCCGATGGCCTCGCGGCTCTCCGCCTCCGAGAACGTGCGCAGGCCCACCCGGTAGGACAGGTGCGACTCCAGGCCCTTGAGCTTGCCCGACTCCAGCCGCTGCGTGGCCAGGAGGAGGTGCACGCCGATGGACCGGCCGATCCGGCCGATGGCCACGAACAGCTCGGCGAAGTCCGGGTGCGCGGTGAGCAGCTCGGAGAACTCGTCGATGATGATCAGCAGGTGCGGCAGCGGCTCCATGCCCGGGTCCTCCTCCCGGGCCGCCTCGTAGGCGTGCAGGTTGGGCAGGTTGCCCGCGTCCTTGAGGATCTGCTGGCGCCGTGTCAGCTCGCCGAAGGTGGCCTCCCGGAACCGCATCACCAGGGAGTCGTCGTCGGCCAGGTTGGTGATCAGCCCCGTGCTGTGCGGCAGCCGGTCGGTGTCGGCGAAGGTCGCGCCGCCCTTGAAGTCGACCAGGAGCAGCGCCAGGGACTCGGGGGAGTGGTTGATGACCAGCGACGCCACCATGGTCCGCAGCATCTCCGACTTGCCGGAACCGGTGGCGCCGACCACCAGGCCGTGCGGCCCCATGCCGCCGAACGCCGACTCCTTCAGGTCCAGCAGCACGGCGTTGCCGTTGGGGCCCACGCCGATGGGGACGCGCAGGTAGTCGCCGGTGCTGCGCTTGCGCCAGGTGCGGCGTGTGTCCAGCTGGGCGACGTCGGACACTCCCAGGATCTCCGGGAGGCCCACGGTGGCGTGCATGGCGTCGTCGCCGTCGGAGGCGGTGATCCCGTACGGGGACAGGATGCGGGCCAGGCTGGTCAGGTGGGCGACGTCCGACCGGTCGGCGGTCCCCCGGAGCGGCGTGCGCTCGGGGTCGTCGTCGGCGCCCGGGTGCTCGGTGTCCTCGGCGAGGGCGCCGTCGGCGTCGACGTTCAGGCGCAGGTCCACCGACTCCGGCTCCTCGCGCCGGTCCGCCACCAGCGCGATGACGTGGATGCCCAGGTCGGCGAGGGAGGTGACGGGGGGTTCGGCGTTCAGGCCGGACAGGGTCGACTGGTGCTCGCCGTCGAGGACCACGACGAGCCGCTGCGTTCCGGGCCCCGGCGGCTTGCCGCGCCGCCGCTGGAGGTCGACGGTGCGCCGCTCGATCTCGTCGGCGAGCAGTTCGCCGGCCTGCACGGTGTTGGCGGCCACGAACCGGGCGGGCATCGGCCCGTCCTGGGCGTCGTCGAACGTGTTGTGGGGCAGCCACTTGAGCCATTCCCACCGGTCGCGGAGCTTGGTGTCCCGGACCACGCCGATGCGCAGGTCGTGCGGGGAGTGGAAGGCGGCCATCTGGGCGATCATGCTGCGGACCAGCCCGCGCCCCGCCTCGCGGTCCCCGACGACCGACACCACCCCGTGCTCCCGCAGCGGGACGACGAGCGGCATCTCGGGGACGTCCGCGTACAGCTCGATGAGCTGGTCGGCGGCGCCCTGGCAGACGGGGTCGTACTCGATGAGCGGGGAGGAGGTGTCGACCTTGAGCCTGAGGCGCCGGGAGAGGGGGCGCGTGCCCGTGCCAGCGCGCACGTCGAGGAAGTCGGGGTCGGCGGGGCGCCGCTCCCACCTCCTCGTCCGCGAGCGGGCGGGCTCGGTGAGGAGCGAAGGGTCGGGGTGGCGGAACGCGTTGTCGGCGCGCTGGGTGGAGGCGACGTCCCGCACGATCTCGCGGAGCTGGTCGAGGTAGTCGACGTAGCGCTCGCGCTGCTCCCGTATCCGCTTGCGGGGGCCGTTGTGCTGGGCCACGAACATGATGATGCCGACGACCACGCTGGCCATCATGATCATGACGCCGGCGACGGCCATCAGGGGGCGGTGGCCCATGGTGATGGACATCAGGAGCGAACCCGAACCGGTGATGATCGGCATGATGATCATCGCCCCCGAGCTGGAGGCCGGCGCGTTCTCGGGCAGCTGCGGCGGGGCAGCGATGACGAGGGGAGTGTTCCCGGGAGCAGGAGGGACACTGCGGGCAGGGCGGGGCACAGGTCTCGTCGCCACAGCGATCTCTTTCCGTCCACCTACGGGGGTTGGTGTCTGGGTGACTACGCTAGGAATGATCTCGCGAACCCCGCGAATCACCTAATTCGCGTCCGTCCTCCCCCTTCGCGGCGAATGCCGCCCACGACGACGACAGAAGGAACCATTGGTGTGAGTGGATACTGCCGGGTCACCGTCACCGGACCGGAGCGCTGGGCCGATCTGGCGCTTCCCGGCACCGTCCCCGTGGCGACCCTGATGCCGCGCATCATCGAGGTCTGCGCGCCCGACGAGGAGCGGACGGAGCCCGCCGCCTGGTCCCTGACCACGGTGGACGGGTCGCCCGTGCACCCTGACGAACCCCTGGAGAGCGCCGGGGTCTACGACGGCGACGTCCTGCTGCTGGACCGCCGCACCGCACCGAGCCGACCCTCCCACGTGGACGACGTCCGCGGCGCCGTCGAGGACAGGGTCGACGACACCGCGCGCATCTGGAACCCGTCGACGACGCTGTCCTTCGGCCTTCTCGTGGCCAGTATCGGCCCCCTGGTCCTCCTGGGGCTGATGATGCGGCTCCTCCCCTCGGCGGGACACCTGGGCGTGGCCGCCGTGGGGACCCTGTTCACGGTCGCCGTCATGCTGCTCGCCGCGCGCAGGCCCCTGCCCGCCGTCGCGCACGTGCTGTTCGCGGCGGCCTGTGTGTGGGGCGCCGTCACCGCGGTACTCGCCGCCACCCTGGTGACGAGCACGAACCCCCTGGTGACGGCGGCCTTCGCGCTCTCCGGGGCGCTCCTGGTCGCGGTGATCGGCTGGGCCATGCACGAGACGGGTCTGGCCTACATCGCCGGGCTCGGGGTCGTCGCGGTGGCCGCGTCCGTCCTCGTCGTGGTGGGGATCTTCACCGAGCCGGTCCAGGGCGTGCGGTCCATGGGCATCGCCCTGGCGCTGTGCGTGGGGGCCCTGCCGCGCGTCGCCATGGTGATGGGCGGCCTGTCCGGCCTCGACTACGAGGTGGGGCGCTCGGGCCAGGTGCCCACGGAGCGGTTCGAGGACACGTACGGCAACACCGACCGCCTGCTGCTGGGGATCGTGCTGGGCGCGGCGGTGAGCGGCGGCGCCGTCACCGTGCTCCTCGCCGCCCTGGCCCAGGGGCTGCCCGACCTGCTGCTGGGCGGACTGCTCTCGGTCCTGCTGGTGCTGCGCTCACGGCTGTTCGACCGGATCCGCCACGTGCTGCCGCTGCGGCTGGCCGGGGTGCTGGGCGTGGGGGCCACGGGCGTCGCGGTCGTGGGCGAGTACCCGTTCATGGGCCCGTGGCTGCCGCTGATCGTGCTCCTGGCCGGGATCGTGCTCGGGGTGCTGAGCTGGGTGCGGCTGACCGACGTGCCCCGGGCCTCGCTGCGCCGCCTCCTGAACTGGACCGAGATCCTGGTCATCATCGGCATGTCCGCGGTGTTCGCGTGGGCGATGGGGCTGTTCGCCTTCGTCGCCCGGATGACCGGCTAGGCGGTTGCGGCGACGCCGACCGCCGCCCGCCGGGGCGGGGGCGCGGCCCCCTCCCCGGGTCGGGCCGACGGCCGGGACCGGGGCTCGGGGACGGTGCGTGACGGTACGTGCGCGCCGGACGCTAGGGTGTCCGCCGACCCGACAGCCCCGAGAGGATCTTCCGTGCCCGAACCGAAGAAGCGCGTCCCGGCCGCCGCAGCAGGTCTCGTCCTCACGCTCCTGCTGGGCGCCTGCGGAGGCCCCGAAGAGGAGGAGCCGCAGGCCCCGGACGCCGCCGGAGTCCAGGACGAGCCCGCTGACGTGCGGGAAGAGCCCGCCGAGGCGGAGATCGCGCTGCGCGACCCGATGGAGATGGCCCCCGACGACCTGTGCACGGTGCTCCCGGAGGAGGTCCTGGAGGAGCTCCTCGGCGCGGAGGACATGCGCGACGACTCACCGGGCACGACCGGGCGGCCCGACCCCGGGACGCTCGAGAGCGACCGGCGCCTGAGGATGAACTGCATGCTGCTCTCGCTGAGCGGCTTCACCCTCCGGTACGACATGGAGATCCACGAGGGCCCCTACACCGACAGCGCCGCGCCGGACCTCACGGCGGAGGAGGCCGACCCGGACCTCGGCGTCGGCGACCTCGCCGTGGCCGGTTCCGAGAACGACGCGGGGAGTGCGCAGGTCACGGCGGTCGAGGGGCAGGTCTTCGTGGACGTGCACTACTCGCGCACGGGATCGGGCGACGCGGACGCGATGCTCGACGGCGCGCTCCTGGCGGCGGAGGAACTGCTCGCCGCGGTGAACGGCTCCTGACGAGGGGGCCGGTCGGGGGACACGGGCGGCGGACCGCCGCCGCCCCGGGTGCGCCCGCACGAGGTCTCGTGCCCCGCGCCCCCGGGGGCGCAGGGGCCCGCCCGGGCACGGTCCCTCCGGCTCCGGCGGTCGCGGGGCCGGCCGTGGGGGCGGGGAGATGGCCGGAACCGGTCAGGCGTTCCGCTCCTCCCCGGCCACGGAGCCCTCGGAGACGGAGCCCTCGGGGACGGGGCCCCCGGCCGGGGGCGCGGCGGCGTGTTCGCAGCGCGCGCGGAGGCTGCGGCGCCGGCGCGCCTCGCGCAGCGAGACCCCGACGATGCGCGCGGCGGTGAGGCCGGCGACCACGGCGAGCGGGAGGACGAGCATGGTCACCGGCTGGCGGATGCCGTGGAAGCGCGCCCCCGCTTCGTCGAGGACGATGAACCCCGCCGGCCGGGCGCGCACGAACCCGCCGCCACCCGCGCCGTCCCCTCCTGCGGCGAACAGGCGGCTGGAACCGCCGCCCACGCTGGTGAGGGACGTGATCCTCGCGACCGGGACGACCGTGGAACCCCCCGACGCCACAGGGTCTCCGAAGACGGTCGCGGACCGGGCCGCTGCCCCGGTGCTCCGGACCAGGTCGGACAGGACGGACAGCGCGGGGCTGGTGCGGCGGCCGGAGGCCGCCTCGCGGATGCGGCTGCTGACGTTTTCCGGCATGGCCTCTGGTCCTCTCGGGGTACGGGCACGGGGTTTCACGCTATAGCGCCCTGGCGGCACCGTGAGGAATCGGGTCCTTCCGGCGGGTCCCGGACGGCGCGGTCCCGCCCCCGCCCCGGGAAGCGCCCCACCGGAGGGCTCCTCCGCCGATGCGGCGGTCCGTGGGCGGACCGCCCGGACGGGTGGCCGGCGGCGGCCCGCCCCGGTCAGTCGCCGATCACCCCGAGCAGCGACAGGTCGGTGTCGTAGACGGCCAGGTCACCGGTGTCCGCGCGCAGACCGGCCAGCCGCGACCCGTCCGGGGACAGGACGAGCGGGAAGAGCCGGGGCAGGTCCGGGCCGAGCCGGGCGCTGGCCGCGTCGCCGTAGTCCCACGCCATAGTGCTGCCAGAGCCGGCGCCCGGGGCCAGCATGGCGGCGAAGACCCGGCCGCTCGCCTCGCTGTAGGCGACGTCGACCAGGAAGTGGTCCTCGTCGTCGGGCACGAACTCGCGCAGGACCCGTTCGTTGTGCGGCTCGACCAGCAGGACGCGGTCGGAGCGGATGAGGAGGACGCCCGAGCCGTCCGGGAGGATGTCGAAGGCGTCCGCGCCCACCCGGGCGCGCTCGTCGACCAGGCCCAACCGGTCGAGGCCCTCGGCCCCCGCGCGCCACACCGCGACGCCCCCGCCCACCTCGCCGCCCGCCACGGTGGTGCCGTCGGGCGAGTACTGGATCGCGCCGAGGCTCCCGGAGCCGGGCAGGGCGGCCGTCAGCTTCCAGCGCTCCGTCTCGTAGAGGTGCAGGAACCGCGCCCCGGGGTCGCTCCGCACGCCCACGGCCAGCGAGGAGCCGTCGGGGCTGAAGGCGACGGACTGGACGGCCTGCTCCGGTCCGACGTTCCACGCCCTGCCGGTGTCCAGGTCGGTGACGGCGGTCCCGTGGAGGGTGCCGTAGGCGAGCAGGCAGCCGTCCGGGCTGAACGCGGCCGGGGTGGGGGGCACCGTGGCCGCCTCGTTGTCGATCCGGGCCAGGGGCCGTGACCGCTCCCAGTCCCACAGGGTCACGCGGTCGACCTGGGAGACGGCCAGGACGGTGCCGTCGGGGGAGAACGAGAGTTCGAGGGGCACGCCCGGGGGGAACATGACCTGCGGCGGTCCGGGGAGGGCGAGGTTCGCGGCCAGGCTCCCGGACGCGGAGCAGTCGCGGGCGGCGCCGGTCCCCCCGGCCGCCTCCCACGCCGGGGCCGCGACGGCGAACAGGCCCGCGCCCGCGAGGAGGACCGCCACGCCCAGGAGGGCCGCGACGCGCAGCACGGCCCTGCCCCGCCGCCGGGGAGCGGTGCGTGCGGGGGGCGCGGGCCGGGCGCCCGGAGCGAGCGCGGCCCAGGGGTCGGCGGCCGGGGGGCCGTCCTCCCGGGGACCGATCGCGGAGCGGTAGGACTCCTCGGCCGCGGCGACCGCGGCGCGGGCCCGCGCCGGCAGCCACGGGGCGGAGGGAGGCCCCTCGGGGAGCGGTCCGCCGAGGTGGTCGAGGACCTCCTGCGCGGTCGGCCGGTTCTCGGGGAGCTTGTCCAGGCACGCGGCCACGAGCGGGCGCAGGGGTCCCGGGACCCCGTCCAGGGAGGGCGGCTCGCGCAGGACCCGGTACAGCAGGGTCGACGGATGCCCCTCCCCGAAGGGATCGGCCCCCGTGGTCGCGAACAGCAGGGCTCCGCCGAGGGAGAACAGGTCTCCGGCTGCGGCGGCCCTGCCGCCGGAGAGGAGCTCGGGCGCCGTGTAGGCCGGGGAGCCGACGCCCTCGCCGGGGCGGGTGAGCCGTGCCTCGTCCACGGCCCTGGAGACGCCGAAGTCGATGAGCCGGGGGCCGTGCGCGTCCACCAGGACGGTTGAGGGCGTGAGGCCCCGGTGCACGGCGCCCGCGCCGTGGGCCGTGTCCAGGGCCTCGGCGATCCCCCGGGCGAGGACGGCCGCCGCCGCCTGGGGGAGGGGGCCGGTGCGTTCCACCAGCTCGCGCAGGGTGGGCCCGGGGACGTACGCGGTCGCGGTCCAGGGGACGGGGGCGGACAGGTCGTGGCCGAGGAGGGGCGGGGCGAAGCGGCTGACCGTCCGGTGGGCGAGGGCGGCCTCGCGGGCGAAGCGGGCGCGGAAGTCCAGGTCGACGGCGTACGCGGCGCGGACGACCGTGACGGCGGCGGGGCGCCCGTGCGTGTCCGCGCCCAGGTACACGCGGCCCATGCCGCAGGAGCCGAGGTGGGCGAGGAGGCGGAACTCCCCGAGCTGGGTGGGCTCGTCGGGGTTGAGGGGGCGCATGGGTCCTCTGGGGGGCCAGGGGCGGAGGACGCCTCGGGGTCCGCCAGGACGGTCCGGTGCGTCTGCCGGGGGTTTCTCAGGAGTCACCGTAACCCGAGAAGATCGCTGATAGAGCACGATTCCGACCGGTTCGCAGGGGGTGTGTGTACTTATGTCACCCTTTGGTGGTGCGGATCCGAAGATCTGTTGCGTCCGATTTCGCCGCGAAACCCGGTGAACGCGCGCGCCCGCTCCCCGACGCCGGGAAAGGGACCGTCCGGGACCCCGCCGGGGGACGGGCCGTAGTGGGAGTCCCCCCGGGGAACCGCGTGCCCCGTCCGGCCTCCCGGGCCACCCCGGGAGGCCGGACGGTGCGGCGTCCCCGCCCGGCTCCGGCCCGCGTCCTACGGGCGGGAGTCGGTGGCCCCGGACCAGATGTTGACGTCGGAGTCCACGGCCCACTCGTCGATGCGTCGCAGCTCCTCGTCGCTGAACCCGGGGGAGTCCAGCGCGGCGAGGTTCTGTTCGAGCTGCTCCACGCTCGACGCCCCGATGAGCGCGGTCGTCACCGTGCGCGGGCCCTGGTCCCGCAGTACCCAGGAGATCGCCATCTGGGCGAGCGTCTGGCCGCGCTCCGAGGCGATGGCGTCCAGGGCGCGCGCCCGCTCCAGGACCTCCTCGGACAGCATGTTGTCGCGCCAGCTCGGGCGGCCCACGCCCGCGCGGGAGTCCGGTGGCACCTCGCCGCCGAGGTAGCGCGCTGTCAGCACGCCCTGGGCCAGCGGGGAGAACGCCACCACGCCCATGCCCTCGTCGGCAGCCGCCTCCAGCAGGCCGCCCTCCACCCACCGGTTGAGCATCGAGTACGACGGCTGGTGCACGGTCAGCGGGGTGCCCAGCTCCCGCATGATCCGGGCGGCCTCCCTGGTCGCGGCGGGGCCGTACGACGAGATGCCGGCGTACAGCGCCCGGCCGGACACCACGGCGTGGTGGAGGGCCCCCATGGTCTCCTCCAGCGGCGTGTCCGGGTCGGGCCGGTGGCTGTAGAAGACGTCCACGTGGTCGAGGCCCATCCTGGCCAGGGACCGGTCCAGCGACGAGAGCAGGTACTTGCGCGACCCGCCCCGCTGGTGGGGGCCGGGGCCCATGACCCACCCGGCCTTCGTGGTGATGACCAGTTCGTCCCGGTAGGGGGCGAAGTCCTCGGCCAGGGCGCGGCCGAGGTTCTCCTCGGCGGCGCCGGGCGGCGGTCCGTAGTTGTTCGCGAGGTCGAAGTGGAACACGCCCAGGTCGAACGCCCTGCGCAGGATGCGGCGCTGGTTCTCCTGGTCGCGGTCCGCGCCGAAGTTCTGCCACAGGCCCAGTGACAGGCGGGGCAGGTGGAGCCCGCTGTCACCGCTCCTGCGGTATTCCGTCGTCTCGTACCGATCCTCGCTCGCCACGTAGGTGCCCACGGACCGCCTTCCCCTCGTCGGATGACCGACCGGCAGACTAACCCGCCCGGCGGCCCGCCCGAGGGGGCGGGGGGCCGACACGCCTAGGCGTCGACGGTGAGCTCGCCCATGCGGTCCCAGCCCTCGCCCTCCACGGAGCGGCTGACGATGAGCGGGGTCTCGGCGAGCAGCGGCTTCATCCGGGCCAGGCCCTCACGGAAGTGGTCGCTGTTGACGTGGGCCTCGCCCGTGCCGTCCCGGAACGCCTCGACCAGGACGAACTCGTCGTCGCGCTCGACGCTGCGGGACCACTCGAACCACAGGTTCCCGGGCTCGGCCCGGGTGGCGGCGGTGAAGTCGGCGACCTCGTCGAGGAAGCGGTCGACGGCCTCCGGCCTGACCCTGTACTTGACGACGATCAGGATCATGGTTCCCGGTCTCCTCACTGTGCTCTGTTCACTGCGCGGGGCGACACGAGGTGTCCCCCCGCCCCAGTCTTCCAGAGCGCCGCGGGTGAGGAACGCACGGCTGACCAGGGCCGGGCGGTGGCGGAGCGGGAGAGGGGGCGCGGTGTCAGGCGGCGACCGGCTGGCGTGCGGCGCCGAAACCGTGGCTGTAGACGGGCTCGGGTCCCCTGGCGAAGGGGTTGAGGAGCTCGGCGGCGCCGACCGGGTCGCTCGCGGGATGGGAGACCGTGCCGCCGTGGAACAGGTCGTTCCAGAAGAAGCGGCCGTCGCGACACCAGACGTTGACGTCGCGCTGGACCGACATGACGGCCATCTCGGTGGTGCCCGACCAGTAGAACTGGCGCTGTGTGGCCGAGACGAGTTCGCCCAGGAGTGCCGTGATCGCGCGCTCGGCGCAGAAGGCGTGGCGGGGCTTGTGCTTGATTCGTCTGGCGAGAGCCGACTTCGCCCGGGAGGCCCGGGGATTGTTCAGGCGCCAGTGACTCAAGGTCGTCTCCAGTGGGTCTCGGTTGCCGCGGTGCTGACCGTGTGCTCGGTGCGGCCACAGTCGCCGCGGTTCGAGGGTTTCCGCCCGTCCTGGGACCTTGGCGGGTTCCCTCCACAAAGTTGGTGAGGTGTGAACGGTGTCGTTACCTCGTAGTTATTCTTTGCGCTCCGGATGCTAGCAGCAACTCACCCCTTGCAGTCGAGGCTTCTACGAGTGACCAATGTCACAATTAACGAAACCGTATCGACTGGGCAAAACCAAGAACTCCCTGGTCAGAAGGGTTTTTCTGTACATGAGTTCGATTGGCGGGGGGTGGGCGAAGGCCCCTGAGTCCCGTTCCGGCTGTCGCGAGTCTCACCCGTTTTGGCAACTCATGGCGTGCTTTTGGTGACTCATGGTGACTTCCTGCTGGTTACGCGTTCTTGACTCTCCCGAGCGCGGGTCTTGCCGATGCCGGGTTCCACGGCGCACGCGGGCATCGGCCGGTTTTGCGCACCCCGTCACCCCGGTGTAAGGGGTGCCCCGGTCTCTGGAGGACACTGGGAAGGTCGTACAAAACGGAGAGAAGTCGTCCAGTGACACAGACCCAGACATCCGGTGACCGGACTACCCCGGACGGGAGCACCGCGCCCGCCGAACCCGCGGGCGGCGCCCGCGCGTGGATCGTGTGGGCGGTCGCCGTCGCCGGGTACTTCCTGGCGATGCTGCACCGCAACGGTCTCGGCGTCGCAGCGCTGGAGGCCCAGGCCCGGTTCGACGTCGGCCCCGCGCTGCTGTCCCTGCTGCCGATGCTCCAACTCCTGGTGTACGTCCTCCTCCAGGTCCCGGCGGGCCTCCTCGCCGACCGGCTCGGCCCCCGCTACACGCTCGCCATGGGCATGGTGGCGATGGTGGCCGGGTCCTGCCTGTTCGCGCTCGCGCCCGGCATCGAGGCCGCGGTCGCCGGACGGTTCCTCATCGGCCTCGGCGACGCCCTCGTCTTCCTCAACGTCATCAGGCTGGCCGCCCTGTGGTTCCCGCGTGCGCGCTACGCCCTCGTCAGCGGCCTCACCGGCGTCGTCGGCGGCATCGGCCAGGTGGCGAGCGCGGCGCCCCTCGCGTGGGCCCTCGGACAGGTCGGCTGGGTGGCCGCCTTCCTCTCCACCACGGCCCTGACCGCGCTGATGGCGCTCCTCGTGCTGCTGGTCGTGCGCGACCGCCCCGCCGACGCGGCCGGACGGTCCACCGTCGCCGACCCGATCTCCGTGTGGGAGGCGCTCAAGGAGGCCCTCCGCGCGCGCGGCCCGCTCATCGGCATGGCGCACCACGCGGCGGTGATGGCGCCCTTCACGATGATGATGGTGCTGTGGGGATACCCGTACCTCGTGAACGGGCTCGGCCTGGCCGAGGGCACCGCGGCGCTGACCCTGACCGTTCTGGCGGCGGGAGGTCTGTGGGTGGCCCCGTTCGTCGGCCTCCTGGTCGGCCGGCGCCCCCGCGCGCGCCGGTGGCTGGCCCTGACCCTGGGGGCGGTGCTGAGCGCGGGCTGGGTGCTGCTGGTCGTGTGGCCCGGGGGAGCGCCCGTCGCGGCCGGGCTGGCGGTGATGGCGGTGAGCGCGGTGGGCCAGACCCTCGCGCCGACGATCTCCTTCGACTTCGCCCGCGACGGCATCCCCGCCAGCCGCACCGGTGTCGCCTCCGGCCTGGTCAACATGAGCGGCTTCACGACCGCTGTGCTGTGCACGGTCGCCGCGGGTGCGATCCTCCAGGCGCTTCCGGACGAGCCGGAGTCCTACCAGATCGCGTTCGTGCCGATGTGCGTGACGACGGTCGCCGCGACCGCGCTGCTGTACTTCTTCGTGCTGTCCCGCCCCCGGGCGTAGGACCACGGGCCTGAGGGGAGGCCGGGCCGGAAGCGGCGCGGGCCCGAAGGCCCCCGCCTCCTCTCCTCCTCGCGCGCGTGCGCACGCGCGCGAGGGGACGCGTGTCGCGCCGCGATCTGCCGGCTGCGCGTGCGCGGGGGAGGGGCGTGGACGCCGGGGACCGTGCTCCGGGCCCGCCGTGCGCGCGGGAGAGGTGCGCGGACGGCTCCGGCGAGACGGTCACGGTCCTTGGTCCGTGCGTGCGCGGAAGCGGCGCGGAACCACCGCTCGGAAGGCCGTGGCGGAGCCGGGCCCGCCGTGCGCGCGGAGAGGCCGTCCGGGGAGCCGCCCCGGGCCGTGGGCGGGGCCGGGCGCGGCCCCCGCGCGCCCCCGGCCACCGCCCGCGCCCCGGAGCTCAGGCGCGGGCCCGCGCCGTCTCGCCCATCTCTGCGCGGAGCCGGTCCAGCACCCCGGACAGGAGCCGGGAGACGTGCATCTGCGAGCAGCCCATCCGGTCGGCGATCTCGGTCTGGGTGTGGTCGCAGAAGAAGCGCAGGCCCAGGAGCCGCCGGTCGCGCTCGGGAAGGCGTGCGAGGGCCGGCTTGAGGCTCTCGCGCTGGTTCACCAGTTCCAGGCCGTGGTCCTCGCTGCCCAGGTGGTCCTCCAGGCGCATGGGCTCCTCCTCGGATCCGGAGGTGTCCGGCGCCTCCAGGGACAGGCACTGGTAGGCGTTGGACGCCTGGACGAGCTGGTGCACCTCCTCCTCCGTCATGTCCATCCTCTCGGCCAGTTCCGCGGTCGTGGGCGTGCGCGCGTGCTCCTGCTGCAGCTCGGAGGACACTCTGCGCAGCTTGCTGCGCTCCTCCTGCTGTGTCCGGGTGACGCGCATGGCCCAGGTGTGGTCGCGGAAGTGGCGCTTGACCTCTCCGGTGACCGTGGGAACCAGGTAGGCGACGAACGGCTTGCCGTAGGCGGGGTCGTAGCCGCGCATGGCCTTGGTGAAGCCGACCATGGCAGCCTGGTACAGGTCCTCCAGCGGTTCGCCGCGGCCCTGGTAGCGGCGCGCGATCTTCTTGGCCAGGGGCTGGTGGAGCAGCACGACGCGCTCTCGGAGCCGGTCCGCGCGGGGGTCGCCCTCGCCCAGGCGCCTCGCCGCGGCCAGCAGCTCCTCGGCGGAGGCGTTCTCACCGGGGGTGCGCGTGCGAGGGCGGGAGAGCGGACGGGTCCGCTTGCGGGCGGCTCGGGGCGTCTTCGGGGCGGTGACGGTGTTCGGCAAGAGAGCTCCCGGTTGTCTGGCGGGTCCGGACAGAACGCCGGCGGCTTCGGTGGGGAATTCAGTTCGGGCGGGTGATCGGAAGGGTTGGAGGAAAACCTCGTGGACCTTCTTCCTTCCCCCGGAGCGGCGTTTAAAAGTGCGGACCGAAATTTTTTGCGCTTTCCCTGGTAAAGGTCGTCAAAGTCACGCTCCGTGTTTTCCTCCGGTGTTCGGAGTGGTGTTTTTCGTGGCGTGGCGCACACTGCTTCCCTGCTCCAGGGGGGGTGGAGGGCAGTGCTTCCCGTCGTGGGAAGTGTTTCGCTCGCCGGAGGAAGCGCTTTTTATGCCGTTCTTACAATGGTTTGGAAGGAGTGGGCAGGATGCCGTCCGCGCCTGTTTTCGGTTTTACCCCGTCCTTATTCGCGCCGTCGGTGCGGAGTGCCCGTTCCGCGGAAGGTCTTTTCCTGTTCCGGTCCGGGGGATGCTCCGACGACGGCTGCCCTCCCTCCCGGAAGGGCCGGGACGAAGAGGGGCGGGCGGTCACCGTCCCCGCCTCCGGTCCGGTCGGGCGACGCCGGTGTCCGGTCCCGTGGAGCCCTCCGGGGGCGTGTCCGGGCGCCACGCACGGCGCCCTCCCCGGCACGTGCCGGGGAGGGCGCCGAGGAGCCGGGCCCGGGGCCGTCAGCCCGCGCGCCAGGTGCCGTCCTGGAGAGCCCCTCCCGCCTGGGGCCCCATCAGCGAGAGCCCCCCGTCCACGAAGAGCGAGGCCCCGGTGACGTAGGACGACCCCCGCCCGGCGAGGAAGGCCACGGCGTCCGCCACCTCGTCGGCGTGGCCGGGGCGGGAGATCGGGTAGCCGCCCCGCGTGTCCAGCCCCGGCGGCTCCTCGTGCTGTCCGGTCATGGGCGTGGCGATCTCGCCCGGCGCCACCGCGTTCACGGTGATGCCGTACAGCCCCAGTTCGAGGGCGAGCACCCGGGTCAGGAGCTTGAGGCCGCCCTTGGCGGCGCAGTAGGCCCCGGCGTTCACCCGGGGGAACTCCTCGTGCACGCTGGTGATGTTGACGATGCGTCCGCCGCGTCCCGCGTCGCGCATGTGGGTCGCCGCGATCCGGGAGCAGAGGAACGGGCCGTCCAGGTCGACGGCCAGGACCTCGCGCCAGCGCTCGTCATCCGTCTCCAGCAGGGGTTCGTCCGACCCGGTCCCGGCGTTGTTGACCAGGACCCCGACGCCCCCGAGCTCCCCGATCAGCTCGGCGACGGCCTCGGACCCGGCCACCGGGTCGGAGAGGTCGTGCCTGCGCACCACCGCCCGGCGTCCGGCCTCCCCGATCTCGGACGCCGTCCGGCGGACGCCCTCTTCGTCCGAGTGGTACGTGATGCCGAGGTCGAAGCCCTCGCGCGCCAGGCGGACCGCCGTCGACCGCCCGATCCCGCTGTCCGCGCCGGTCACCACCGCCACGCGGTCGTAGCCGTCGAACTCGCTCACCCCGTCCACGCGGGCGTCGTCACGTCGTCGCTCCATGGCTGCGCACCCCCTCGTCCCCTGCGCCCGCCCGGGCGCACGCGCTCGGGGTCCCGGCTACCCGGTCGGTGCTTCCGTACACGTGCGTCCGGGCGGCGCCGTGGACCGGGTCCCCGTCGGAAAACGGGTTGACCGCGCCCGCCGGCCCCGTGGTGTCATGGCCTGTGACGAACATCGAAGGCCTGCTCGCGGCCTATGACGAGCAGTTGCGCGGCGCCCCCGCGGACCTCCCCGGCGGGGTGGCGGTGGAACGGGACGGACCGGTGACGCGGTTGGTCGGGCAGCGCCGGGGGCTCGTCACCGCTCCGTCCGACCTGGGCGTGCGCGGGGACGAACTGGACCGGCTGATCGCCCGGCAGCGGGAGCGCTTCGCGGCGCGCGGCGAGGCGGTGGAGTGGAAGACCCACGGGCACGACCGGCCTGAGGACCTCCCCGACCGCCTCCGCGCCGCCGGGTTCGCGCCCGAGGAGCGGGAGACCGTGCTGATCGGCCGCACCGACGTGGTCTCCTCCCAGGCCCCGCCCGAGGGGGTCGCCCTGCGCCGGGCCGGCGGACCGGACGACATGCGCCGCGTCGCCGACATGGAGTCGCGCGTGTGGGGCGGCGACTGGAGCTGGCTGGCGGAGGACCTGGCCGCACGGACCGCCGCGGACCCGGACGGTATCGCCGTCCTCGTCGCCGAGGCCGACGGGGAGGTGGTGTCGGCCGCGTGGCTGGTGTTCCTGAGGGGCACCGAGTTCGCCGGGCTCTGGGGCGGCTCGACCCTGCCGGCGTGGCGGGGGAAGGGGATCTACCGGTCCCTGGTGGCCGCCCGCGCCCGCATCGCCGCGGCACGCGGTGTCCGCTACCTCCAGGTCGACGCCACCGACGCCAGCGCGCCCGTCCTGCGCCGCCTGGGGTTCGAGGGTGTGACCACCACGACCCCGTACGTCTGGTCCCCGGCCTGAGCCGCGGGCCCCGCCCGCCCCGGTCCGGGGCCCCGGGGGTCCGCGCACGAGGAACGGGCGGGGCGGCCCCGGAAGGCCGCCCCGCCCGTCGCGGGTCCGGTTCGCCCTAGAAGGCGGACTCGGGAACGTCCATCAGGTCGAGGTCGACGCCCTCGGCCACGCGCAGCTCGGCGGCGATGCGCGGCAGGAACTGCTCGGCGAAGAAGCGCGCGGCGGCGATCTTGCCGGTGTAGAAGTCCTTGTCCGCCTCGTCGGCGCCGTCGAGGCCGTTCAGGGCCACCTCGGCCTGGCGCAGCAGCAGCCAGGCGAGGACGACGTCGCCGAACGACATCAGCAGGCGGGTGGAGTTCAGGCCCACCTTGTACAGCTCGCGCGGGTTCTCGGCGGAGCCCATCGCGTGGCCGACCATGAGCTCGACGAGCTTCTCGATGTTGCCGAGGCCCTCCAGGAGCAGCTTGCGCTCCTCCTTGAGGCGGCCGTTGCCGGCCTCGCTCTCGGCGAAGGCCCGGATCTCGCCCGAGAGGGCGCCCAGCGCCTGGCCGCCGTTCTTCACGATCTTGCGGAAGAAGAAGTCCTGGGCCTGGATCGCCGTCGTGCCCTCGTAGAGGGTGTCGATCTTGGCGTCGCGGATGTACTGCTCGATCGGGTACTCCTGTAGGAACCCGGAGCCGCCCAGGGTCTGGAGGGACTCCGCGAGCAGCGCGTAGGAGCGCTCGGAGCCCACGCCCTTGACGATCGGCAGGAGGAGGTCGTTCATGGCCTCCAGCTCCGTGACGTCCTCGCCCCTGGAGTGCGCGATCTGGATCTTGTCCTGCTGCGTGGCGGTCAGCACGACCAGGGCGCGCATCGCCTCCACGTAGGACTTCTGCGTCATGAGGCTGCGGCGCACGTCCGGGTGGTGGGTGATGGTGACCTTGGGGGAGTTCTTCGACCCGGCGAGGTCGTTGCCCTGTACGCGCTCCTTGGCGTACTCCAGGGCGTTCAGGTAGCCGGTGGAGAGGGTGGCGATGGCCTTCGTGCCGACCATCATCCGCGCGTACTCGATGATGAGGAACATCTGGCGGATGCCGTCGTGCTTGTCGCCGACGAGGTAGCCGATGGCGGGGTGCTTGTCGCCGAAGGTCAGCTCGCACGTGGTGGAGGCCTTGAGGCCCATCTTGTGCTCGACGTTGGTCACGTAGGCGCCGTTGCGCTCGCCGAGGGAGCCGTCCTCGTTGACCAGGAACTTGGGGACCAGGTACAGGGACAGGCCCTTGGTGCCGGGGCCCGCGCCCTCGGGGCGGGCGAGCACCAGGTGGAAGATGTTCTCGGACATGTCGTGCTCGGCCGAGGTGATGAAGCGCTTGACGCCCTCGATGTGCCAGGTGCCGTCGCCCTGGTCCACGGCCTTGGTGCGGCCGGCGCCGACGTCCGACCCCGCGTCGGGCTCGGTCAGCACCATGGTGGCGCCCCAGCCGCGCTCGATGGCGAGCCTCGCGAACTCCTTCTGCTTCTCGTTGCCCTCGGAGAAGAGGATGCTCGCGAAGCCCGGGCCGGCGGAGTACATGTGCACGGAGGGGTTGGCGCCGAGCACGAGCTCCGCGGCGGACCAGACCAGGGAGCGGGGGGCGCCGAGGCCGCCCAGCTCCTGGGGGAGGTCGAGGTTGTACCAGCCGGCGTCCATGTAGGCCTGGTAGGACTTCTTCAGGCTCTCGGGGACGGCGACGGTGTTCGTCTTGGGGTCGAACACCGGCGGGTTGCGGTCCGCGTCCTCGAACGACTCGGCGATGACGCCGGTGGCGAGGCGGTCGACCTCGGCCAGGATGGTGCGCGCGGTCTCCTCGTCGAGCTCCTCGAAGGGGCCCTCGCCCAGTACGTCCTGGCGCCTGAAGACCTCGAAGAGGTTGAACTCGATGTCGCGCAGGTTGCTCTTGTAATGCGTCATGGACAGCTCCGCTGTGTCCTGGCCGCGGTGTCTGTACACGCGGATCTACCGACTAGTAACAAGGCAATGTTACTACCGAGTAGACCCCTATGCCAGTAGCGCGAGGGACTTGTGGCCCGCGAGACACCCAGAAGTGGCGGAACGCGGGGTCCCCGGGAGCGGAGGACCCCGGCGCGGCGCCGCGGGGGCGCTCTTGCCCGGGGCGCCGGACCCGCGCGCCCGACGGTTCGGCCCGGGGAGCACCGGGGCGGCCCGCCGCGGAGCCGTCGGCGGCCCCGGGGCCCGCCGTTTACGCCCGGGGGGCCCGGGTAGTGGGGCAGGCACGTTTGCGCCGCCGGGAGGAGCAGCGATGCCGTCGAGGGACAGGATCGCCGAACCGTGGGGATCGCGGACCCCGTACGGGCCGGGGCAGGAGTGGCCGGTCAGGGTGGACGCCCGCCTGGCCGAGGGCGTCACGCCCGACCAGGTGGAGCGCTGGGTGCCCTCCGCCACCCTCCTGCACTCGAACGGCGACGCGCTGGACATCGCGGTCCGGGGCGACCGCATCGTCGGGGTGCGCGGCAGGGCGGCCGACCGGGTCAACCGCGGGCGGCTCGGCCCCAAGGACCTCTTCGGGTGGCAGGCCGGCAACGCGGCGGACCGGCTCACGCGGCCCCTGGTCAGGCGGGGCGGCGAACTGGTCGAGACCGACTGGGACACCGCCATGGGGGCGGTCGTGCGGCGCAGCCGGGAACTGCTCGACGAGCAGGGGGCCGGTGCGCTGGCCTTCTACACCAGCGGTCAGCTGTTCCTGGAGGAGTACTACACGCTCGCGGCCGTCGCCCACGGCGCGATCGGCACCAACCACGTGGACGGCAACACCCGGCTGTGCACGGCGACGGCGGCGGAGTCGCTCAAGGAGTCGTTCGGCTCCGACGGCCAGCCCGGCTCCTACGCCGACGTCGACCACGCCGACGTCATCGCCCTCTACGGCCACAACATGGCCGAGACGCAGACGGTCCTGTGGTCCCGGGTGCTCGACCGGCTCGCCGGCCCCCGTCCGCCCGCCCTCCTGTGCGTCGACCCCAGGACGACCCCCGTGGCGCGGGAGGCCGATCTGCACCTCGCGCCGCGCCCGGGGACCAACCTCGCGCTCATGAACGGCATCCTCCACGAGCTCGTCCGCCTGGACCGGGTCGACCACGGCTACGTCGACGCCCACACGGTCGGCTACGAGGAGCTCGTCGAGAGGGTGGCCGGGTACCCGCCCGAGTACGTCGCCGACGTCTGCGGCGTCCCCGCCGGCGACGTGCGGGAGGCGGCGCGGATGCTGGGCGACGCGGAGCGCCTGCTGTCGACGGTGCTCCAGGGCTTCTACCAGTCGCACCAGGCGACCGCCGCGTCCGTGCAGGTCAACAACGTCCACCTGATCCGCGGGATGCTCGGCAGGCCCGGCGCCGGCGTGCTCCAGATGAACGGGCAGCCCACGGCGGAGAACACGCGGGAGTGCGGCGCCGACGGGGACCTCACGGGCTTTCGCAACTGGAGCAACGACGCCCACGTCGCCGACCTCGCCGCGGTGTGGAACCTCGACCCCGCGAGGATCCCGCACTACGCGCCGCCCACCCACGCGATGCAGATCATGCGCTACGCCGAGAAGGGCTCCGTGCGCTTCCTGTGGGTCAGCGCCACCAACCCGGCGGTGACGCTCCCCGAGCTGCGGCGGATCCGGTCCCTGCTCGCGGGGCAGGACCTGTTCCTGGTGGTGCAGGACATCTTCATGACCGAGACGGCCGAGCTCGCCGACGTGGTGCTCCCCGCGGCGACCTGGGGCGAGAAGACGGGCACGCTCACCAACAGCGACCGCACCGTCCACCTGTCCGAGAAGGCCGTCGACCCGCCCGGCGAGGCCCGGCCCGACCTGGACGTCTTCCTCGACTACGCGCGCAGGATGGACTTCCGCGACAAGGACGGGGAGCCGTTCCCGCAGTGGCACGACCCCGAGTCGGCCTTCGAGGCGTGGAAGCGGGCCAGCGCCGGGCGGCCGTGCGACTACACGGGCATCACCTACGAGAAGCTGCGCGGCGGGAGCGGAGTCCAGTGGCCCTGCAACGCCGACAACCCGGACGGGACCGAGCGGCTCTACGCCGACGGCCGCTTCTGGGCCGCGCCCGACCAGTGCGAGAGCTACGGGCGCGACCTGGTCACCGGCGCTCCGGCGGATGCGACCGGGTACGCCGCGATGAACCCCTCCGGGCGTGCCGTCATCAGGGCGGCCGAGTACCTGGAACCCCACGAGGCCCCGGACGGGGAGTACCCCTTCGCCCTCGTCACCGGCCGCACGCTCTACCAGTTCCACACCCGCACCAAGACCGGGCGCGCCCCGCAGCTGCGGCGCGCCGCCCCCGAGGTCTGGGTGGAGGTGGCCCCCGCCGACGCGGAGGAGGCGGGGATCCGCGAGGGGGACCTGGTGGAGGTGGTCTCGCCGCGCGGAGCGGTCCGGGCGCGTGCGCGCATCGCCGGGATCCGCCCGGGCGTGCTGTTCGTCCCCTTCCACTACGGCTACTGGGACGCGGAGGACCGCGGCGGGGGAGAGGGCGTTCCGAGGGACCGGGCGGCCAACGAGATGACCGTCACCGACTGGGATCCGGTGTCCAAGCAGCCCCTCTTCAAGACCTCGGCGGCGGGGCTGCGGCTCCTGGAGCCCGGCGGAGGGGCGCCGGCGCCCGCGCCGACGACGACCGCGTCCCGGCCCGTCGGAGAGGGGGTGCCGGGGACCCGGGGCGGACCGGGGGCGATGGCGGAGGAACACGTGGAGGGGGGTTCGTGATGGGAATGGCGGTCGCGCTCGGGGAACTGCACCGTTCGGAGAGCCTCCTGCTCCGCGAGCTCCTCGCCCTGGGCGAACGCCACCGGGACGAACCCGAGGTCCACCACGTGGCCGGGGACCTCGCCACGTGGTCGCGGGAGCACGTGCGGGAGCTCGCCGCGACCGCTCCCCGCTACGGCCTGGAGCCGGAGGACCTCTCGGAGGACGGCCCGGAGCCGCTCGGCGGGACGCGCGGGGACCCGGGGGAGCCGCTGGACACCCGTTCGGATCCGGATCTCCTGCTGCTGGCGGACCTGAGGCGGCTGTACCGCACGGCTGCGGGGGTGTCGCTGGACTGGGAGCTCCTCGGCCAGGGCGCCCAGGCGCTCGCCGACACCGCTCTGCTCGCGCTCACCCGGCGGTGCCACCCGCAGACGGAGCGGCAGATGAACTGGGCGGACGGCATGCTCAGGGCCCTCTCCCGGCAGGTGCTGTCCCGCTGAGGCGCGGGCCCGTCCCGTGCCGCGCTCCGGGGCCGCGGCCGGGAGCGGCGGTCAAAAGTCCGTGGAGGACTCCGCCGGCGCCGTCGAGGGGCCGCCGGCCGCGCGGATGTTCCGCACGTGGACCAGCCGGCTGAGCCGGATGGCGGGGCGGATCAGCAGTTCGACGCTGCCGAGCAGGAAGCACCACGTCCCGACCGTCATCCAGGCCGGGAGGAAGAACATGATGCTGCCCGCGATGAACCACAGCGCGATGAGCGTGTCGTTCGCGATGCTCAGCGCCTCGTACCGGCGGCGGACGACCAGCTCCTCGCGGCCGATGTGGACGACCAGGGGCCGTCCCCGCTGTGGACCGGGCATGGCGGTCCCCCTTTCCTTCCGTCGGACGGGTCAGTCCAGGCCCAGGTCGGCCAGGACCGCGGCGGCGGCACGCCCGCCGCTGACGAGCGCGCCCTGCAGCGAGGGCGTGTCCCGGTGGTCCCCGGCGACGTAGACGCCCCCGCCCACCGCCGGGGGCTTGCGCAGGTCGCCCAGCGGCGGCGGCGCCGCCGGCAGGGCGTCCGGCACGTGCACCGTGTCCAGGTGCTCCCAGTCCGAGTCGCCGGTGCCGAGGAGACGGGCCGCCTCGGCGCCCACCCGCGCGGGGGAGGGGCGCTCCGCGCCCACGACCGACGACGCGATCAGCGCCCGTCCCGGCGGGGCGTAGGACGGCGCGGTGGCCGTGACGACCATGACGCTGGAGAGCCCGAGCCGACCGCGCGCCGAGCGCCCGTCCACGTGCAGGAGGGGGTCGTCACCGGGTGAGGCCGGCCGGGAGTGGTAGTAGGTGGTGGCGGGGTTGAGCGCGGGTCCGTCCAGCTCCGGCAGCAGGCGGGCCACGGCCCCGGGGCCCACGGCGACCACGACGGCGCGAGCCCTGACGGACCCGGCCTCCGTGTCGACCGCGCCGGGTCCCACCTCCCGCACGGGGACCCCCAGCACCATGCGCGCGCCCGCGGCCCGCGCCGCCAACTGGTCGGAGACGGCCTGGATCCCCGTCTCGGGGACGGTCAGCCTTCCCCGGGCGAAGCTGCGCCAGACCAGGTCGTTGGCCCGGCTGGAGGTGCCGAGGCCGGGATCGAGGAAGACACCGGACAGGAAGGGCCGGACGAGCGTGTCCACGGCCCGCTTGCCGAGGCCGCGCCGCCGCAGGGCCGTGAGGGTGTCCGTCTCCGGGCGCTCCTTGAGGCGCGAGGCGGGCAGGAGCGCGTCCCCGGCGACCGCCCGCAGCAGGCGGAGCGGGTCGGAGGGGCGGACCACCCTCCCCGAGAACAGGGACAGGGCGGACAGGGCTCCCCGGGGGGAGGGCTCCAGCCGGACCGGGCCCCGGTCGGTGAGCACGGCCATCCCCTTGGGGAAGGACCGCAGGCGCAGCGCGGCGAGGTCCAGCCGGCGGCGGACGGCCGGGTAGGCGGTGTTGAGCACCTGGAAGCCGCGGTCCAGCACGTAGCCGTCCCGGAACGTGCTCCGGACGCGCCCGCCCACGGTCTCCTCGGCCTCCACGACGGTCACGTCGAGTCCCGCCGCCGCGAGGTCGGCGGCGGCGACGAGCCCGGCCGCTCCCGCTCCCACGACGACGACGTCACAGCTCCTCGGCAGATCGGTCACCCGGCCAGCGTAGGCCCGCGCCCCGGCGCCGGCCCGGACGTCGGCCGGTGAGCCGCGGAAGCACCCCCGGAGGGACACGGCCCGGGGGCCGGGCGGCGCGTCCGGACCGCACGCCGAGCGCCCGTGTCCGGACGATCGCCGGCGGCCCTCCCCGTCCGCCGGAGCCCCCGCCCTCCGCTCGGAGCGCCGGAAACCGGCCGGGAGCACGGAAGGGGCGGCGCCCCTGGAGGGGCGCCGCCGGGTTCCGGGGATCAGACCTGGTACTCGGTGACCGTCTCGGCGACCCCGTCCACGATCACGACCTCGGCGTAGACGAAGGTTCCCTCCGCGAGGGCGGTCTCGAGCTCGTCGAAGGGGCACGACACGTTTCCGTGACCGTCCTCGTGGAGGCCCTCCTCGCCGGGGCAGACGTAGATCCCGCCGACGTGCTCCGTCGTCTCGTCGACGTAGAACGCCTGGTCGTCGACGAGGTACTCGTACGGGGCCAGGTACGTGACCTCGCCCGTCAGGGTCGTGGTCACCCCTTCGGGCAAGGGGTCCCCTCCCGCGGAACCGTTCTCGGAGCTCTCCTGGGCCTCGGGATCCCCGTGCCCGTCCGTCCGGTACTCGGTGATCGACTCGGCGAACCCGTCCACGATCGCGACCTCGGCGAGAACGGCGGTTCCCCCCTGGAGGGCGGCGTCGAGCTCCTCGTAGGAGCACTCCACGATTCCGTAACCGGTCTCGTCGACGCCGTCCTCGGCGGGGCAGACGTAGATCCCGCCGAGGACCTGCGTGGTCTCGTCGACGTGGAACGCCTGGTCGTCGACGAGGTACTCGTTCGGGGCCAGGTACGTGACCTCGCCCCCCATGGTCGCGGTCACCCCTTCCGCGCCGTTGCTCTCGGCACCCTGGGCCTCCGCGTCGAACGCCTCCGTGGCGACCGCGTCCGGGCTGAAGCAGCCGGTAGCGCCGAGGGTGAGCAGACCGGCGGTGAGAAGGGCCAGGAAGGAGGACCGGGTGTTGCGGCTCATCATGTCCGTTTTCTTTCGGGGAGCAGGTGCGAGGAACGTTCACGCCGGGGTCCGAGAGCTGTGGTCTGCCGCTTCAGCGGGTCTGCCGGGGCTTCCCGAAACGCTTGGCGAAGGTGAGGGAGGGGGTTGCAGGGGAATGGGAACCGCGCCCGCCCTGACAACTCCTTGAATGTAGCACTGCATTCTGCATTCCTGTTTTTCGGAGAGCCCCTGTTCTGTCTCGGGTGCGGGGCGGTCCGCGATGCGGGTCGGGTTGCGGAGAGGGGCGGGTCGCGGTGTGGGTCCTGGCGGCGAAGAACCCGGGAGGTCGCAGTGGCTTCCCTCATAAGGCCAGGTCAAGTCCAGTGTGGGTTGTGTGGGCGGATCGCCTTGTGTGTGTCCGGTCGGCCACGGTGCGTTTCATCGAGAAAAGTTCTGACAAGAACGGGCCAATTTTTCGAGATATGGGGAAGGGATGTGATTGGACGGTGCCGGTTTCCCTGATTTGTTACTGTGAAACAGATCACTCGTGTTTTCTATTGGTGATCGACGGCTTCCCCTTTTGTGGGGAGAGGTGCTTTGGACGGCTGTGCGGGCTGTGCGGTTCTTGTCTTCTGTGTTTTTTCGGGGCCGCCGGGCGGCCCCGTACGGGTCGGCCGCCCGCGGGCGCCGCGCCCGGATCGTCGCCGGACCGGGCGCCCGCCACGCGCTCGTATCCTCGGACCTGGACGATCACCGGCGGCGGCCGGCTCCGGCGGCCCGGACCGTCCGCGGGGGCCGTCGGCGACGGCCGCGGCCACCACCGACCTGGAGAGCGACGACGCGATGCTGGAGATGCTGCCCGGACTCGTCCGGATCTACGAGGAGTGGGCGGAGCGGTACCCCGACGTACAGCCGCTGACCGTCCAGTTCGCGGCGGACGGGAAGTCGGGGGAGGGGCTCGACGGCGTGCTCGCCTACCCCCTGGACGGCCACTGGCTCCTGGTCACCTTCGGACTGACCGAGCTCGGCGAGAAGACCAGCGGGGAGGCCCGGGTCTCCGGCTCGGGCTTCGAGTTCACCTGCAGGGTCCCGCGCGAGGACGGCGACGAGGCCGTGCCCGCCTGGATCCTGCGTGTCCTCCACGCCTTGGCCGACCGCTTCCTCGCCGGCAGCGACCTGGACGTGGGCCACTGGATCGTCACCCCGTCCCCCCTCGGAGGGGAGCCGGCCAACGGCGACATGACGTCCCTCGTCATCGTCCCGGACGTCGAGATCCGCGCCATCGACACCCCGAACGGGATCGTCCTCTTCTTCCAGCTCGTCGGGTTGAAGGCGGAGGAGGGCGCCGCCGTCCAGGAGGCAGGGACGGCCGCCCCGCTCGTCGCCCTCCTGCGCGACCGGGACCCGAGGATGCTCACCGACCCGTCCCGGGACGCCGTCCGGCTCTGACCCGCGGCCCCGGCCGGCCCGGGGGGGGGGGGGGGGGGCCGGGGGCGGGCCGGCGCGGGGGGGGGGGGGGGGGCCCCCGCCCCCGGGGGGCGCGGCCCCCCCCGGGGGGGGGGGGGGGGCCCGC
>NZ_JBIWMK010000005.1:174389-291105 GCF_044766605.1 Nocardiopsis sp. NPDC101807
GCCCCCCCGGGCCCCGGTGTGGCCCCCCCCCCCGCCCGGGCCCGGGGGCCGCGCCGCCCCCCCGGCCCCCGCCGGCCCGGGGGGGGGGGGCCCGGGGGGCCCCGCCCCCCCCCGGTCCGGGGGCCGGTCAGCAGTCTCCGCGGTCAGCAGTCCCCGCGGTCGGCGGTGGTGTCGCAGACGCCCGCACCGTCCGCCCAGGTGAGGCCGCCCCTGGCGTTCGCGCCGAACGGCCGGGTGACGGTCACGTGCGTGCCCGCCCCGGAGTCCTCCGCCAGCCAGCTGCGGACCTCCCGGGTGACGCCCCCGGCCTCGCTCCGGAACACGTAGAACGGGTGGGGCACGGGGGATCGCCCGCTGCCGGGCCGGGTCCACCAGTTCCCGCCCTCCGCGGCGGCGGTGTCCACGAACAGGCAGTCGTGGCCGACGCCCTCGAAGACGCAGGTGCGGGGTTCGGCGCCGCCGAGCCGTCCCACGCCCGCGTCCGGCGTCACACCGCTGTTGTACGCGCGCCAGTACACGTTGTCGCACGAGCCGTCCGCGCAGGCGTTCCAGTCACGCCACGCGGTGGCGCGGGCGGCGGGCGCGGTCGAGCCCCCGTTGATCGCGGCGCAGTACCGGTCGACGATGTACGGGGCGACGAACCCGGCGATCCACGCGGTGTCGATCGCCTCGCCCGCGGTGTTGTGCGCGCCGAGCCCGGCCGAGTCCATCTGCCACAGGCCGACGCCGGGGTTGAAGAACAGCCCGTCGCGGCGGGCCGGGTCGTACAGGGTGTCCTGGTTGTCGTACCGGGACAGCGTCATGGGGGAGGGGGCGCCGGGCGAACCCGCGCCGACCTCCGGCCAGACCGGGGCCAGCGTCATGGCGGTGGCCTCCTGCGGGGAGATCGCGCACGAGGCGTCCGCCGAGGCCGCGCCCGCGGCCGTCCTGACGTCCTGGAGGGGTGCGGCGCCGAAGACCAGCGGGCCGGGGTTCACCGGCGAGTTGGCCAGCTTGAGGTCGATGACCTCCTGCTCCTCGGCGGTGACGGGGCGGTCGGCGCCGGGGTCCGCCCCGGAGGCGAGTGCGGGCCGGGGAAGGGCGGCCACCAGGGCGGCCGAGGCCAGCACGGCGATCAGCCGTCCGGCGGGGCGCGCGCGGAACCGGGGCCGGGCGCGGCCGGCGGGGGTCGTTCTCATGTCTGTGCACCTCTCGCGAGCGGGGGGAGGGGGCGGGCCGCGTCCCCGGGGCCGCGCTTGCGCGACCGTGCGTTCGGGGCGGCGGTATCCTTCGCGGATCAGGGCGGAAGTGGAAGGAAAACTACATTCCCCGTGGCCGCCCCACAACCCCCGCAAGGCCGACGGCCCGCCGTGGTTCCTCGGCGCCGCGCGGGCGGGCCGCGTCTCCCGGGTCGTCCCCGGGGCCGCGGCCCGCGCACGCCGGGGCGCCGCCCGCCCGGCCCGGCCGCCGCTCTACCCCTCGCGGCCGCGGTCGATGGCGGCGCCGATCTCGCCGACCCGGTCGGCGAGCAGCCCCATCGCGCCGATCGCCCTGGTCAGCGGATCGTCGTCCGCTCCGCCCAGCGCGCGTCCCCGGCGGTACCCCTCCTTGACCTCGGCCCAGCGGGCCCTCTGCCCGGGGGTCATCACCCCGCGCAGCTCCGCCAGTTTCAGCAGGTTGGCCTCGGCGTCCGACGTGAGCGTCTGCGCCTCGCCCAGGTAGTGGTCGTCGATGACGGCCTCCACCTCGGCGTCGTTCATGACCGGCACGATCTTCTCCGCGAGCCGGTTCATGTTCCGGTAGGACCCCTGCAACCGGAACGGCGGCTCGGTGCGCGCGTCCTCCGACTGCGCCGCCGACGCGATGTAGGCCCGGTTGTTGGCCATCACCACCTCCTGCACCCGCAGCAGTTTGCGCAGGACCGACACGATCCGGTCCACCTCGACCGCCGAGTACGGGTGCGCGAGCTGGTCCGTGCCCGCCGAGTCGTCGCCCTGCGCCATCCGCACGAACCGGTACACGTCCTCCCGCTCGCGGGTGGACAGCGGCGCCAGGGTGGGGTTGGAGGTGAGCGCGTTCTCGATGTAGCTCAGCGAGAACAGCTCCTCCTTGCCCGACAGCACGTCGCCCAGGTTGTACACGTCGGCGCGGTTGGCCAGCATGTCCGGGATCCGGAACCGCTTGCCCTGCTCGGTGTAGGGATTGCCGGACATGCAGACCGCGAACCGCTTCCCCCGCAGGTCGTAGGTCCGGGTCCGGCCGTTCCACACGCCCTCCATGCGCCTCTGGCCGTCGCACAGGGAGATGAACTTCTGGAGCAGCTCCGGGTTCGTGTGCTGGATGTCGTCCAGGTACAGCATGGTGTTGCCGCCCATCTCCAGGGCGAACGAGATCTTCTCGACCTCCTGCCGCGACGTGGCGTCGGGCGCCTCCGCCGGGTCGAGCGACGTCACCGCGTGCCCCAGGGCGGGCCCGTTCACCTTCACGAACACCAGTCCCAGGCGGCTCGCCACGTACTCCATGAGCGTGGTCTTGCCGTATCCGGGGGGCGAGATGAGGAGCAGAAGGCCGCTCTGGTCCGTGCGCTTGTCGTCGCCGGCCGCGCCCAGCTGCTTGGCCAGGTTGTCGCCGATGAGCGGCAGGTACGACTCGTCCAGCAGGCGGTTGCGGACGAACCCGCTCATCACCTTCGGCCGGTACTCCTCCAGGCGCAGGCGCTCACGCTCCGCGGCCACCAGCTCGTTGCGGCGCCGCTGGAAGTCCCGGTACGCGGGCACCTCCTCCAGCCGGAACCGGCGGGTGCGCGGCAGGATCTCGTCCAACCGCACCTCCAGGGACCGCTCGCGCACGCGCGGGTGGGTCCCCAGGATCCCGCCGACCGTCTCGGCCACGGCGGCCGACGACTCGTACCGGTCCGTGCCGGACCCGGTCAGCTCGATCGCCGCCGCCTCGGGGAGGTCGCCCGGGTCCACCCCGTCCAGGGTGCCCGCGAACGCCTCCAGCCACGCCGACACCAGCTGGTGCCGGGCGGCCAGGTCGCCCTCGAGCTTGCGCAGGTCCTCCGCGAACGCCGCCCGCGTGGTCTCCCGGGCGTTGCCCAGGGCCCGGTGGAACCGGTCGAGCAGCGTCCGCGCGCCCGCACCCGACACGAACCCGCGCTCGGCGGGGGAGTCCGCCGCGAGCTCCTCGAACAGGTACTCGCCCACCAGTTCCAGGTCGGCGTCCTGGTGCAGTCCGCTGTCGGTCAGGAAGGCGTCCACGGCCCCCGCCAGCTCCGTGCGCAGCCCGTCGATCGCCGCCGACCGCCGCGCTCCGAACACCGAGCGGGCGCGGGCCAGCGACGCGGCCCGCACCGCCCACGCCGACCGCCGGTCCTTGCCCGCCCCGAACGCCCAGAACAACTGCGCCGCGGCCCGTGTCGCGCCCGGGTACCGGAGCAGTCCGGCGCCCGCGCGGAGCCGCAGCAGGGCGGACAGCACCTTCGCGGCGTCGTGGTCGTGCACGCCCCGCTCGTAGCCCTCGTCGTACCGGGCCTCGGCGGCCTCGCGCACCAGCCCCGCCAGGCCGGCCCCGTCCGCGTCCAGCTCGGCCTCGCGCAGCCGCTCCGGCGACAGCCCGTCCGCGCCCTCCTCGGCGGCGGCCAGGATCGACGTCGCCAGGTACTCGGCCCGGTACACCTCCGGGCTCTCGGAGACCAGCAGCCGGTCCCACAGGCGCCGGGTCCGTCCGAAGGCCTCGTCGGTGACGGGCTCCCGGAAGTCCGTGCCCGTGATCGCCACCGACATCCCGCCGCCGTGCGGGGTGAGCGTCAGGTCGATCGGCTGGGTGTTCACCGCGAAGCGGTGCCTGCCCAGCCGGATCGTCTCCCCGCCCGCGCCGCCCTCGAACAGGTCGGTGCGGTCCTGGAGGGCCCTGCCGGCCTCCTGCCGCGCGGCCGCGATCCGGCCGTCCAGCTCCTCCGCGCGCACGGTGTCCCCGAGCGCGCGCATCTCCTCGGAGGTGCGGCGCAGCCGCGCCACCATCGCGTCCGACGCGAAGTAGGTGTTGACGTCCTCCAGGGTCGCCAGCGACGCGACCCTGCGGTTCACCCCCTCCAGTACGCGTGCGGCCGACGACGCCAGGCGGTCGGCGCGCCGCGCCCGCTCGTCCACCAGGACCTGCTTGCGCGTGGAGAACGCCTCGTACACGTCCTCGCGCTTGTCCGACAGCTCCCCGAGGAAGTCGTCGAACTCCGCGAACCGCGACTCCAGGTTCTCCAGCTGGAGCATGATGCGCCCCAGCTGCTCGTCGCACCGCTCGGGGGAGTCCGCGGCCGCCAGCGCTCCCGTGACGGCCTGTCCCAGCAGGGCGAACTCGGCCGCGAACTCCGCCCGCCCCTCCAGGGCCAGCAGTTCGGTACGCCGGGTCTCCAGCGTGGCGCGCGCCCGGTTGATCCCGGCCAGCACCTCGCTCACCCGCTCCAGGATGCGGGTGCGCACCTTGGCGTCGCCGATGTCCAGCGAGCCGACGACCTCGGTGACGACCTGGAGGCCCTCGGTCTGCTCGGCGATGCGCTCGCCGACGGCCGTCGCCGCGCTGACCGCGTCGATGGTCTCGGCGTCCGCGACCAGCCGGTCCACCTCGGAGTGGTAGCCGGCGAACGCGTCGTCCTGCTCCAGGAACGCGACCGTCCTGCGGCCGACCGCCGTGATCTCCTCGCCGAGCCTGCCGTCCAGGGCGTCGAGGCGGGCGGCGTCCACGTACCGCGTCTCGCGCAGCGTGGCCGCCCGCCCCTGGGCGCGGCGCAGCCCGGTCAGCAGTGCCACCCACCCCTCCGCCGACCTCGGGGCCTCGCCCCGGGCCGTGCGGATGAGCACGGCCGCCCGGTCCTCGGCCTCCGCCAGCGCCTCGGCCGCCTGGCGGGTGAGCGCCTGGACGGTCTCGAACTCCTCCAGCACCCGCCGGGCGGTGTCCTGCACCTCCGCCAGCGGCGACGCCAGGTCGCCCAGTTCCTCCTCGCCCAGCCAGTGGAACCGGTCGAGCGCCCGGCGGCACGCGGCGATGAGCGCCTCGAAGACCTCCGTGGAGGGGCGCATGTCGGTGGTCATCCGCGCCACCGACAGCGCCTCGGACACACCCCTCACCAGTTCGGCGTTGCCGATCCGCTCCAGGGGGCCGGTCCCCGCCGGCTGCGCCGCCGCGTACACGTCGGACACGTACGGGGTCTGCCACACCTGCATCGGGTGCACCCGGGTCGGTTCGCCCGAGTCGCTCCTGAACACCGTCATGGTGCCGTCGTCGAACAGCGAGTACCCGTGGCAGACGACCGGGTTGGCGACCTCCTTGCGGATGGTGTTGTACGGCAGCAGGAGGCTGCGCCCGTCCGCGCGGGAGTGGAAGACGTACAGCACGTCCTCGCCGTTGGGCGAGCGCACCACGCGCTCGAACTCCAGGTCGGTGACGTCGGTGTCGAACGTCCGCGCCGCGCCGGTGGCGAGGTAGTAGCCGCCGGGGAAGATCAGCCCCTGGTCGTCGGGCAGCCGCTGGCACGCCTGGCCGATGCCGTCGAGGCGCTCCACCTCCTTGGTGCGGGTGTTGAAGACCAGGTGGCGCCACGCGGTCTCGTTGTACGGGAGGACGCGCAACAGGATCAGCGCGCCCACCCTCGCGTACGACACGGAGGCGTCGGCCAGGCTCTGGAGCGGTTCGTCCACCGGCTCGCTGTAGACGCCCTCGCCGACCTCGGTGTTGTTCTCCACCTTGATGGTGAGGTCGCCGCCCACGGTCTCCACGAACAGCTCGTCGAGGACGGAGATGTGCGGGTGGCGGCCCTGCACGTGGTCCTCGCGCGTGGTCTCCACCCACGTGAAGTCGTGCGAGGGCGGGAACACGTGGTCGCGTTCGCCGCGGTCGTCGAGGTAGGCGGTCTCGCCGGTCGGCTCCACCGACCACCGCAGCACGCGCACGTCCTCGGTGCGCGGACCGGTCTGGAACACGGCCAGCAGCCGGTCCTCCACCCGGCGCAGCTGGAGCAGGCGGGCGTCGCGGTAGTAGCGGTAGAGCTTCGCGAAGTCCTGCCGGAACGCCTCGTCGGAGAGCAGCCCGGGAACGGCGTCCCCGGCGGCGTCGGCGAACGTGAACCCGTCGCCGCCGTGCTCGTACCGGTGCAGCGAGAACACGTCGGGGACGTGCGTCTCCCGCTGCATGCCGATGAAGACGTTGTAGCCGAACAGGATCACGTCGTCGGCGCCCGAGCCGGCGGAGCCGCCCACGCTGACGATGTCCCGGGGCACGCAGTTGTGCTCGGTGCGGATGCGCTCGGTGCCGAGCAGCGTCATCTCGGTGCCGCCGAACACCTCCAACCGGCGGGCGTTCAGCTCCTCGGTCCGCCGGGCCAGCTCGCCGGACTGCTCGCGCAGCCGGGCGCGGAGCACCTCGTAGGCGCCCGCGTCCAGCGACTGCGCTTCGGCGGCGTCGGGCCCGGCGCCTTCGTTCTCCTGGGACCGGGTCTCGGACACGGAGGGCTGCCTCACCGCTCGGCGCCGGCGAGGGCGGCCGCGGGCAGGTGGTCCACGCCGAGGGAGCGGGCGGTGCCGAGCAGGCCGTTGAGCTTGTCGGTCTGCGGCCCGCCGGCGCTGATCAGCTTGAGCAGCAGGGCGGACACGGTGAGGTTCTTGACGTCCTCGGTGTCGACCGAGGACAGCACCTTGCGGATCGCCCCGCCGAAGTCGCCCTCGCCGTTGAGCCAGCCCGAGCCCAGGGCCTGCACCGTCTCGGAGCTGTTGACGAACCCGTCGACCGACCTGCCCAGGCCGATGGCCCCGACCATGCGGTCGAAGAACGCCCCGTCGCCGCCGACGATGTTGATGTCGGCGTTCTCCAGACCGGTGGCCAGGACGGTGGCCTGTGCCTCGGCGACCTCGCGCTGGACGTTGATCCCCGCCAGGCGCACCTCCTTCTCGGCCTCCAGGCGCAGGCGGTACTCCTCGTGCTCGCGGCTGACCTGGTCCAGGGCCGCCATGGCCTCGGCCTTGTCGGTGAGGCCGGCGGCCTCGGCGCGCAGCTTCTGCTCGACGGCCTCGGCCTCGACACGGGCCTTCTCGCGGGCCACGACGGCCTCGGCGCGGCCGACCTTCTCGATGGCCTCGGCGTCCTGGTGGCGGACCTGCACCTCGGCCAGGCCCGCGGCGGCGGCCTCGGCCTGCGTGCCCTCGGCCAGGCGGATCTTGGCACGGGTGTCCAGCTCGGCGGCCTGCTGACGGGCCTCGGCGAGGGTGAGCTCCTCGGCGGCGCGGTGCTTGGCGGAGGCCTCCGCGGCCTCGGCCGCCTTGATGTCCTTGACCAGGTTCTCCTGGGCCTCGGCCTCGGCGTGGATGATGACGGCCTGGCGCTGGCGCTCCGCCTCCTCGACGGCCCGCAGGCGCTTGATGGCCTCCTCCTGCTCGGCCACGGTGCGGTCCACGGCGACCCGCTCGCGGACGACCTCGGCGACCTCGCGGCGCTCGGCCTCGACCTCCTTGTCCTTGGCGATGCGGCTCAGCTCGGTCTCGCGCTCGCGCCCGATGACCTCCAGCATGCGGTCCTTCTCGATGCGCTCGCTCTCGATGGCGATGACGCGCTCGCGGTTCTTCTCGGCGACCGCGATCTCGCGCTGCTGGTTCTGGGTCTGGACGCCCAGCGCCTCGTAGGTGCGGATGTTCGCCGTCTCGGCCTTCAGACGCTCCTCGGCCTGCACACGGGCGGTCTCCGCCTCCTCCCGGGCGCGGATGATCTCGATCTCGCGCTTGGCCTTCGCGGCCGCCTCCTCACGGCGCTTCTCCAGCTCGGCGAGGGTCTCGGCGGTCTCGGTGTTCTGCCGGTCGAGTTCCTTCTTGCGGTCGTTCTCGAACTCGTTGGTGCGCTTGTGCTCCTTGGCGGTGCGCTCCGTGATCTTCGAGATGCCCTGCGCGTCGAGGATGTTGTTGCTGTCGTGCTGGTGCAGCGGCGTCTGCTCCAGCTCGTCGATGGCGACGTCCTCCAGGCTGTAGCCGTTGAGGTCGGTGCCGATCAGGGAGACGATCGCGTGGCGGAACTGCTCGCGGTGGGTGAACAGCTCCTCGAAGTCGAACTGCTTGCCGACGGTCTTGAGGGCCTCGGAGAACTTGGAGTTGAACAGCTCCTGGAGCGTGTCCTGGTCGCTGGCGCGCGCGGTGCCGATCGACTTGGCGACCTTCTTGACGTCCTCGGCGGTCTCGTTGACCCGGACGTAGAAGTACACCTTGATGTCCGCGCGGATGTTGTCCTTGCAGGTGAGGCCCTCCCGCCCGCGCCGGTCCAGGGTCAGCGTCTTGAGGGAGATGTCCATGATCTCGGCCTTGTGCAGGACCGGGAGGACGATCGCCCCGGTGAAGGTGACGTGGACGTCCCTCACCTTGGAGATGATCAGGGCCTTGCCCTGCTCGACCTTGCGGAAGAGGCGCGTGACCATCAGCAGCAGGGCGAGGAGGACGACCAGGCCGACGGCCACGGCGACACCGACGGTGAGGAAGGCCGCGTCCGCCGCCTCCTGGCCGTTCGTGGTAGCACTCAGCAACACGTGGGGGCTCTTTCCGCGAGTGGCGTACGGGGGAAGCGAGCGTTTCGGGGGGACGGGACGGCTGCGGGTGGCCGTCCCGGGGAGGGACGCTCGTACACATGGGACGCGGGCCCATCCGAAACGGTTCCCTCCCGACCGATTCGTCCCGTTCGGGAGGGGCCGCTCAGGAACGGCGGCGCCTCGGGGCCGAGGGGTCAGGGCCGGCCGGGGTCCAGCGCGGCGTCGAAGCGGGTGACGAGGAAGACGTCGCCCTCGGGGCTGTGGTCGAAGATCAGGGCGGTGCTGCCCAGCGGCAGGACCTCGCCGCCGGTGGTGCGCACCGGGATGGAGATGGACGCCCCGCCCGCGGTGGTGATCTCGGCCCGGCCGAAGGACTCGTCCGCGTCGCCGATGCGGATCACACAGGTGCGTCCGACCAGCTCGTGCTTGGAATCGCCGGTGCGCCGGGGAAGGAACCGCTGGAGCGACATGACCAGTCCGCTGGTGACCGCCCACGCGGCGACGAGCGCGATCAGCAGGACCACGGCGCCGAGCGCCAGCAGGAGGGGGGTGGACGTGGTGTCCAGGAGGGTGGTCATGATGCCTCCGATCATGCTCACGAACCAGGCGACGCAGACGAGCACGGTGAGCGCGACCGTGACCGGGACGCCCGCCCGCCGTCCGCCGTCCTCGACGGACGCCTTCGGCGCGGTTCCCCCCAGCCCGACCCTGCCCATGAACGCGCTGAGGCCCACGGCGTCGCCGTCGGCGTCCACGCCGTCGAGGAGGTCCAGGTCGGCGGCGCCGACCGCGACGAACAGCCAGTAGCCCGCGACGACGACCAGCGCGGGGGTGAGCAGCACCGTCGGGAACCCGAGGGCGGTGTCCAAGAACAAGCCCACCCGAACCGCCCCCTCGCTCCGTGACCGCCGCCCGGCGCGACCGTGCCGGAACTCTACCGAACGGCCCAGGTCGGCCCCGGGGCGGCCACCGGTATGACCGGTTGTGGCCACGGGCGGGGGCGGGCGTCCCCGTCCGCGCGTCGGGCGGCGGCCCGTCCGGCGGCGGGCCGCCCCGTGTGCGGCGAGCGGTCGCGCGACCACCCTTCGACCCCGCCGTTCCGGGTAGTAAGGCCTGGTGAGGCGGATCGACGGGGCCGGGGCGGCGGCACGGGCCGGACCCCCGGAAAAAAAGTCGGAGAAAAGTTCGGCCGCGGTGTCGATCCTCCGTTGTTCCGTTCGACGTGTAGACGAGAGCGGGGGAGAGAGGCTCCACCGCCGCACGGGAGGCGAACACCATGCGCTACATGATGTCGATCATGTCCGACCCGCAGGCCGAGGCCGACACGGAGATGACGCCGGAGATCTTCCAGGCGATGGCCGACTACAACGAGGAGCTGGTCAAGGCCGGGGTCCTGCTCGCCGGCGAGGGTCTGGCGCCCTCCGGGGAGGCGACCCGGGTCACCTTCTCCGACGGCCGGACGAGCGTCACGGACGGCCCCTTCGCGGAGGCCAAGGAGTTCATCGCCGGCTACTGGATCCTCCAGGTGTCCTCGCACGAGGAGGCCGTGGAGTGGGCCAGGCGCTGCCCGCACGGCGGCGCCGGCGAGACGAGCCTGGTGCTGCGGCGCATCATGGGGGCCGACGACTTCGGCGACGAGATGCCCGAGGAGCTCAAGGAGCGCGAGCGCCAGATGCGCGCCCACAACGAGCACGAGGCCTGAGAGGCCGGTTCGTCCGGGCTTGCGGTGGTGTGGCTCGTGGTGCTGTCATTGGTCCGTGAGCCACACCGACGCAACCCGCGCGGTCGAGGCGGTCTGGCGCATCGAGTCGGCCCGTCTCGTCGCCGCGCTCACCCGCATGGTCGGCGACGTCGGCCTCGCCGAGGAGTTCGCCCAGGACGCCCTGGTCAGCGCCTTGGAGAAGTGGCCCGACGAGGGGGTGCCGGACAACCCCGGCGCGTGGTTGACCACCGTGGCCAAGCGTCGGATGCTCGACCGCTGGCGGCGGGACGAGCGCTTCCAGAAGCGGATGGACGACCTGGGCCGCGACATCGCCGGACACGACGGGCAGGCCGAGTTCGACGCCGTCCTGGAGGAGGACTACGGCGACGACCTCCTCCGGCTGATGTTCGTGTGCTGCCACCCCGTGCTGTCCACCGAGGCGAGGGTCGCGCTCACCCTCCGCCTGCTCGGCGGGCTCACCACGGAGGAGGTCGCCCGCGCCTTCCTGGTGCCGGAGTCCACCGTCGCCCAGCGCGTCGTGCGCGCCAAGCGCACGCTCGCCGCCAGGCAGGTGCCCTTCGAGGTGCCGGTCGGGAAGGACCGCGACGCCCGGCTCGCCTCCGTCCTGGAGGTCGTCTACCTGGTGTTCAACGAGGGCTACGCCGCGACCTCCGGCGGCGACTGGATACGGCCCGAGCTGTGCGACGAGGCCATGCGCCTGGGAAGGGTGCTCACCGCGCTGCTGCCGGGGGAGCGCGAGGTGCACGGCCTGGTCGCGCTGATGGAACTGCACGCCTCGCGGTTCCGGGCCCGTGTCGGACCCGGCGGCGAGCCCGTCCCGCTCGCCGAGCAGGACCGCACCCGCTGGGACCGCCGTCTCGTCATGCGGGGGTTCCGGGCGCTGAGGCACGCGCTCTCCTCCGATCCGGCCGAACCGCGCGGCCCCTACGCGCTCCAGGCGGCCATCGCGGCCAAGCACGCCCAGGCCGCGGCCGTGGAGGACACCGACTGGGCGGGGATCGCGGGGCTGTACGCGGAGCTGGCCGTGGTCACCCGGTCCCCGGTCGTCGAACTGAACCGCGCCGTCGCGGTGTCCATGGCGGACGGGCCGGAGCCGGCGCTGGACATCGTGGACTCCCTGAGCGAGGCCGGGGTCCTGGCCGGGTACCACCTCCTGGCCGCCGTGCGGGGCGACCTGCTGCTGCGCCTCAGCCGCCCGGACGAGGCGCGGGAGGAGTTCGAGCGCGCGGCGGACCTCACCCTCAACGAGCGCGAACGCGACCACCTCCGCGAGCGCGCCGTCTCCTGCACGGGCTGACCGCGGCGGCCGGGCCCCTCACGGCCGAAGGCCCGGCCGGGTCCGGGGTCCGGCCCGGACCGTGCGGCCGGGGCCCGCCGGCGCGTCCGGTCACGGGCGGTTCTGCCGAGAGCAGCCACCCCTGGCGCGCCGGGGCGCGGGACGCCAGACTCCTCCCCATGAGACTCCTTGTGCTGGGCGGGACCGAGTTCGTGGGACGAGCCGTCGTGGAGGACGCGCTGGGACGCGGGTGGGACACCACCGTGTTCCACCGGGGGACCCGGCCTGCGCCGGAGGGCGCCACCGTTCTGCACGGCGACCGGCTGGCGGAGGGCGGGCTCGCGGCACTGGGGGCGGGGGAGTGGGACGCCGTCGTCGACACCTGGTCGGCGGCGCCGAGCGCGGTGGCCGCCGCGGCGAACCTCCTCGCGGACCGCGCCGGGCACTACGCCTACGTCTCCAGCTGCTCCGTCTACACCTACCCCTCACCGGCGGGCTCCGACGAGGACTGGCCGGTGGTGGAGGGGGCGCCGGACGCGGGCGCCACCGACTACGCGAACGACAAGCGGGGCGGAGAGCTGGCCGCGGAGCGGGCCTTCGGGGCACGGGCCCTGTCCGTGCGGGCGGGCCTCGTCCTCGGCCCGCACGAGAACGTCGGCCGCCTGCCCTGGTGGCTGCACCGCGTCGCCCGCGGCGGCCCGGTCCTGGCCCCCGGCCCGCGCGACCTGCCCCTGCAGTACGTGGACGCGCGCGACCTCGCCGCGTGGACCCTCGACGCGGTCGGGAAGGGCCTGGGCGGCCCGTACAACCTGGTGAGCCCGCCGGGACACACCACCATGGAGGGGCTGCTGACCGCCTGCGCCGCCGCCACGGGCTCCGGCGCGGAGTTCCGCTGGACCGACCCGGAGGTGATCGCGGCGGCGGGCATCCGGCCGTGGACGGACCTGCCGGTCTGGCTGCCGCCGGGCGAGATGCACGAGGCGCTGCACGGCGCCGGCGTCGGCAGGGCGGTCGCGGCCGGTCTGCGCTGCCGCCCGGTGTCCGAGACCGTCACCGACACCTGGGAGTGGCTGCTGTCGGTCGGGGGAGAGGCTCCGCAGCGCACGGACCGCCCGGGGCCGGGGCTGGACCCGGAGGTCGAGGCACGCGTGCTCGCCGCCGGGTGACCCGTCGGCCGGGCGGCGCTCTTCCGCCGGGGGCGCCGGGACGGAGCGCGCGCCGCCCGCCCCGCCCGGGGCGTCCGGCACACGGCGGGGGCCGCCCCCGACCGGGGGCGGCCCCCCCCGCCTCTCCTCCGTGCCCGTCCCGGCCGTGCCCCGCGGCCCCCGCACGCGGGGCCCCGGTCAGGCCGCGGGAGCGTCGCCCCCGCGCACGGTCACCCGCAGCTTGTCCGACACGTCGTCCACGTCCACGACTGCCGTGTCGCCCTCGGACAGCGCGCCCGACAGCAGCTCACGCGCCAGGGGGTCGCCGATGGTGGACTGCACCAGGCGGCGCAGCGGACGCGCCCCGTAGTTCGGGTCGTAGCCCGTCAGCGCCAGCCACTCCCGCGCGCCCGGTGTGACGTCCAGCCCGAACCGCCGGTCGGCCAGGCGCCCGGCCAGTTTGTCCACCTGCAGGTCCACGATCCGTGTCAGGTCGGCCGTGGACAGGGCGTCGAACATGATCACGTCGTCCAGCCGGTTCAGGAACTCCGGCTTGAAGGTCGCCCGCACCACGTCCATGACGCGGTCCCGGCGCACCGACTCCTCCAGCGACTGGTCCACCAGGAACGGCGACCCCAGGTTGGAGGTGAGGATGAGGATCGTGTTGCGGAAGTCGACCTGGCGGCCCTGCCCGTCGGTCAGACGGCCGTCGTCCAGCACCTGGAGCAGGGTGTCGAACACCTCCGGGTGCCCCTTCTCCACCTCGTCCAGCAGCACCACCGTGTACGGGCGGCGGCGCACCGCCTCGGTCAGCTGGCCGCCCTCCTCGTACCCCACGTATCCGGGGGGCGCGCCCACCAGGCGCGACACGGAGTGCTTCTCGGAGTACTCGCTCATGTCGATGCGCACGATCGCGCGCTCGTCGTCGAACAGGAACTCCGCTAGCGCCTTGGCCAGCTCGGTCTTGCCCACGCCCGTGGGCCCGAGGAACAGGAACGAGCCCGTCGGCCGGTCCGGGTCGGAGATCCCCGCCCGCGCCCGGCGCACCGCGTCCGACACCGCCACGACGGCGTCCCGCTGGCCGATGATCCGCGAACCCAGCTCGTCCTCCATGCGCAGCAGCTTGGAGGTCTCGCCCTCCATCAGCCGCCCGACGGGGATGCCGGTCCACGCGGACACCACGTCGGCGACCTCGTCGGCGCCGACCTCGTCCTTGACCATGGTGTCGCCGCTCTGGGGCGCCGCGCTCTCCTCGGCCTTGGACGCCTCCTCGACCTGCTTCTCCAGCTGCGGGATGTCCCCGTACATGAGCCGGGAGGCCTCCCCGAAGTCGCCCTCGCGCTGCGCCAGCTCGGCGCGCGTGCGCAGGTCGTCCAGCTGGCCCTTGAGCTCGCCGAGCCGGTTGAGCCCGGCCTTCTCCTGCTCCCACCGCGCCACGAGGCCGGTGAGCTGCTCCTGGGTGTCGGCGAGGTCGGAGCGGAGCCGTTCCAGCCGCTGCACGCTGGCCGGGTCGGACTCCTTCTCCAGCGCCATCTCCTCCATCTTCAGGCGGTCGACGGTGCGCTTGAGCTCGTCGATCTCCACCGGGCTGGAGTCGATCTCCATGCGCAGCCGGGAGGCGGCCTCGTCGATGAGGTCGATGGCCTTGTCCGGCAGGAACCGGGCGGTGATGTAGCGGTCGGACAGGGTCGCGGCGGCCACCAGGGCCGCGTCGGCGATCTGGACCTTGTGGTGGGCCTCGTAGCGGCCCTTGAGCCCGCGCAGGATCGCGATCGTGTCCGCCGCCGACGGCTCGCCCACCATCACCTGCTGGAACCGGCGTTCGAGGGCGGGGTCCTTCTCGATCTTCTCCCTGTACTCGTCCAGGGTGGTCGCGCCGACCATGCGCAGCTCCCCGCGCGCCAGCATGGGCTTGAGCATGTTGCCCGCGTCCATGGCGCCCTCGGCGGCGCCCGCGCCGACCATGGTGTGCAGTTCGTCGATGAAGGTGATGACCTGGCCCTCGGACGCCTTGATCTCGGAGAGCACCGACTTGAGCCGCTCCTCGAACTCGCCCCGGTACTTGGCGCCCGCCACCATCGCGGACAGGTCCAGGCTGACCAGGCGCTTGCCGACGAGCGACTGCGGCACGTCCCCGGCCACGATGCGCTGGGCGAGCCCCTCGACGACGGCGGTCTTGCCGACGCCGGGCTCACCGATGAGCACGGGGTTGTTCTTGGTGCGGCGGCTGAGCACCTGGACGACCCGGCGGATCTCCCCGTCGCGTCCGATGACCGGGTCGACCTTGCCCTCGCGGGCGCGCTGGGTGAGGTCGACGCCGAACTTCTCCAGCGCCTTGTAGGTGTCCTCGGGGTTCTCGGTGGTGATCTTCCCCGTCCCGCGCACCCGCTCGAACGCCTCCAGGAGCGCGTCGGGGGTGGCCCCGGCCTCGGTGAGCAGCCGTGCGGCCTCACCGCCGTCGGTGGCGAGCCCCACCAGCAGGTGCTCGGTGGAGACGTACTCGTCCTCCATCTGCTGGGCGCGCTGCGCCGCCGTGTTGATGGAGACGATCAGCTGGCGCGACGAACTGGGCGAGCTGACCGTGGACCCCGCGGCCCTGGGCAGGGCGCCGATGGCGGCCTCGACCTTGTCCTTGAGGGTGTCGGGGTTGGCGCCGACCTCCTTGAGCAGCGGACGGGTGACCCCCTCGGGCTGGTCGAGGAGGGCCGCCAGCAGGTGCGCGGGCTCGGTCTGGGGGCTGCCGTCCGTGGTGGCGCGGCGGATGGCCACCGACAGAGCCTCCTGGCTCTTCTGGGTGAGCTTGTAGTTCATGTTCGGTGACTCCTAGAAAAACTAATGTCACTCACTGTGATGTCCGGTGGTCGGCCTCGGCCCCTGGAACGGGGGCGGACGTCCGTCAGTCCCGCCCGTTCTCCGGGCGGCGCCTCTCGGCGCCGCCGGTCCCGCGCTGCGGACCCTCCTGCCCGGGACCGCCCTGCCCGGGGACCCCCGGCCCGGAGGCGCCCCGGCCCGGCGCGCCAGGCTGGCCGGGGGAGCCCGGGCCCGCCTCGCGGGGATCCTCGTCGCCGAAGGGCTCGGCGGTGTTGAAGATGGTCACACGTGTCCGGCGCACCAGCTCGCCGCGGACCGCGGGCCCCGGCTCGGGGCGGGCGGGCCTGCCGCGCCTGGACACCGCCCGCCGGGCCGCCTCCAGCTCGTTCGCCACATGGAAGATCTGCTCGCGCAGCTGCTCGACCTCGTGCTGCAGTTCGAGGATCCGCTTGATCCCGGCGAGGTTGATGCCCTCCTCCTGGGACAGCCGCTGCACCTCGCGCAGCGTCTGCACGTCGCGCATGGAGTAGCGGCGCCCCCGGCCGGACGCCCGGCCGGGGGAGACGATCCCCAGCCGGTCGTACTGCCTCAGGGTCTGCGGGTGCATCCCCGCGAGTTCGGCGGCCACCGAGATCACGTAGACCGGGGCGTCAGCGCCGAAGGAGTCGTTCACGTCGTTCACGCACCCTTCGCCCGCGCCTCGAGTCCGTCACGCGGGTCGTAGTCGGACGTCGCGGCGCGGAACTTCTCCAGGGCCTCGCGCGCGTCCTCGCCGAGGGTTCTGGGCACCGCCACCTCGATCGTGACGAGCATGTCGCCCGCGGTGCCGTCCTTGCGGGTCGCGCCCTTGCCGCGCACCCGCAGCTTGTGACCGTTCTGCGTGCCCGGCGGGACCTTCACGGTCACCGGGAAGCCGTTGAGCGTCGGGATGCGGACCTCCGCGCCGAGCACCGCCTCGGGGAAGCTCACCGGCACGGTGATCGTCACGTTGTCGCCGCTCCTGCCGAACACCGGGTGCTCCTTCACGTGGACGACGACGTAGAGGTCACCCGCCGGACCGCCGTTCTCACCCGGCGCGCCCTTGCCCTTGATCCTGATCCGCTGGCCCTCGGTCACCCCGCCCGGGATACGGGTCTGGATGGTGCGGGTGCTCTTGCCGCGCCCGCTGCCGTTGCAGGTGGTGCAGGGGTCGTCCACGACCAGGCCCCGGCCCTTGCACTCGCTGCACGGCTCGGACAGCGAGAAGCCGCCCAGGTTGGTGTTCTCGTGCCCGGTGCCGGAGCACTTCGGGCACATCCGCGGGGCCGTGCCGAGCTTGGCGCCCGTGCCCTTGCAGGTGGGACACGCCTCCTCGCTGGTCAGCTGGAAGGAGCGCGTGACCCCGTCGGCCGCCTCGCGGAAGGTCAGCGTGGTCTCGGTCTCGACGTCCGCGCCGCGCCGGCTGCGCGTCGCCCCGCCGCTCCGGCCGCGGTTGCCGAACAGGCCGCCGAAGATGTCGCTCAGGCGCTCACCGCCCGCGCCGCCGCCCCCGGAGGTGCCCTGCCCGAACAGGTCGCCCATGTCGAACCCGCCCGGCCCGGTGCCGCCGCCCGGACGGTACGCCCCCCCGAACAGCGATCTCGCCTCGTCGTACTCCTTGCGGCGCTTGTCGTCCGACAGGACGTTGTACGCCTCGGAGACCTCCTTGAAGCGGTCCTCCGCCTTGGGGTCGTCGGTGTTCGCGTCGGGGTGGCTCTCCCGGGCCAGCTTGCGGTAGGACTGCTTGATCTCGTCCTTCGAGGCGGTCTTTGAGACTCCGAGGACCTTGTAGTAGTCCTTCTCCAGGTAGTCCTTGGTGCTCATCGACTGGTGCCTTCTCCCCGCTGGTGCCGGTTGCGTCCGATGGTTCCACGTGACCCCGGCCCGTGGCGGGCCGGGGTCCGACTCCGGCCGTGACCTCCGCGCGAGCGGCGGTCACGGCCGGAGGTCACGGGCGTGCCCGCTACTTGCTGTTGTCCTCGCCACCGGACTCGGCCGCGGTGCCGGCCTCGTCCGCTCCGGGGTCCCCGCCGTCCTCGGCGGCGCCGGCCGGGGCCTCGCCGCCGTCGACCGGGTCCCCGACGACCACGCGGGCCGGACGGAGGATCCTCTCACCGATGCGGTACCCGGGCTGGAACACCTCGATCACCGACTGTACGGAGATGTTGGGGACCGGCACCAGGGTGAGCGCCTCGTGGATGTTCGGGTCGAACTCGTCGCCCTGGTCCGCGTAGCGCTCCAGGCCCAGCTTGGTGACGGAGGCCTCCAGGGCCTCGCCCACCGCCTTGAACCCGCCGTTGAGCTCGTCGTGGTCCCGCGCCCGGCCGATGTCGTCCAGGATCGGCAGGAGTTCGCCGAGGACCTGGGCGGTCGCCATCTCGCGGACCGCGACGCGGTCGCGCTCGACGCGCTTGCGGTAGTTGGAGTACTCCGCCTGCACGCGCTTGATGTCGTTGGTCAGCTCGATGACCCGCTCGTCCGCGTTGATCGCGTCCGTGACCACGGATTCCGGAGTGTCCGGAATCTCGGGGAAGTCCTCCAGCTCGGCCTCGACGACGTCCTCGTCGGAGTCGTCCGGCGCGGCGGCGGGCTCCTCGGGGGCGGTGGCCCCCTTGGGCTCGCGGACCTCACCGGTCTCGGGGTCGATCCGGCGGTTGTCGCGGATCACCGGGCCCTGCTTCTCCTCACCGTCACCGGTGTCGGAGTTGTTCGTGTTGTCCGACGGTGCCATGTCCGGCGTGCCCTCCTTCCTCGACTCGACCTGGGGCTCAGGACTGCTGCTGGTTGCCCTTGCCGTTGTCCTCGTCGACGATCTCGGCGTCCACGACGTCGGTGTCGTCGGCGGAGTCCGAGGCCGAAGCGCCGGCGTCGCCCTCGGCGCCGCCCTGCTGGCCCTGGCTGTAGATCGCGGAACCGATCTTCTGGCTGGCCAGCGCGACCTTCTCGCTCGCGGAGCGGATGGCCTCGACGTCGGTGCCCTCGAGGGCGGTCTTCAGCTCGGCCACCGCGGCCTCGGTCTCGGAGCGCACGTCCGCCGGGATCTTGTCCTCGTTGTCCTTGATGACCTTCTCGGTCTGGTAGACGAGGGACTCGGCGTTGTTGCGGACCTCGGCCTCCTCGCGGCGCTTGCGGTCCTCCTCCGCGTACTGCTCGGCGTCGCGGACCATCTTGTCGATGTCGTCCTTGGACATCGCGGAGCCGCCGGAGATGGTGACGGACTGCTCGCGGCCGGTGCCCAGGTCCTTCGCGGTGACGCTGACGATGCCGTTGGCGTCGATGTCGAAGGCGACCTCGATCTGCGGGACACCGCGCGGCGCCGGGGGCAGGCCGGTCAGGTCGAAGACGCCCAGCTTCTTGTTGTACTGGGCGATGTCGCGCTCACCCTGGTAGACCTGGATCTGCACGGACGGCTGGTTGTCGTCGGCCGTCGTGAAGATCTCGGAGCGCTTGGTGGGGATGGTGGTGTTGCGCTCGATGAGCTTGGTGAACACCCCGCCCTTGGTCTCGATGCCCAGCGACAGCGGGGTCACGTCCAGCAGCAGGACGTCCTTGACCTCGCCCTTGAGCACGCCGGCCTGGAGCGCGGCGCCGATGGCCACGACCTCGTCCGGGTTGACGCCCTTGTTGGGCTCCTTGCCGCCGGTCATCTCCTTGACCAGGTCGGCGATGGCGGGCATACGGGTCGAGCCGCCCACCAGGACCACGTGGTCGATCTGGTCGACGCTGATCCCCGCGTCCTTGATGACCTGCTGGAACGGGGTCTTGGTCCGCTCGACCAGGTCCGAGGTCAGGCGCTGGAACTCGGCGCGGGAGAGCTTCTCGTCCAGGTGCAGCGGGCCCTCGGCCGAGGCCGTGATGTAGGGCAGGTTGATGCCCGACTCGCTGGAGCTGGACAGCTCGATCTTGGCCTTCTCCGCGGCCTCGCGCAGGCGCTGCAGGGCCATCTTGTCCTTGGACAGGTCCACGCCGTTGGAGTTCTTGAAGCGCTCGACCAGCCAGTTGACGATCGCCTGGTCCCAGTCGTCGCCGCCCAGGTGGTTGTCGCCGTTGGTCGCCTTGACCTCCACGACGCCGTCACCGACCTCCAGCAGGGAGACGTCGAAGGTGCCGCCGCCGAGGTCGTACACCAGGATGGTGGCCTCCTCCTCCTTCTCCAGGTGGTAGGCGAGGGCGGCCGAGGTCGGCTCGTTGATGATGCGCAGGACGTTGAGGCCCGCGATCGTGCCGGCCTCCTTGGTGGCCTGGCGCTGGGAGTCGCTGAAGTAGGCGGGGACGGTGATGACCGCGTCGGTCACGTCCTCGCCGAGGTAGGCCTCGGCGTCGCGCTTGAGCTTCTGGAGCACGAAGGCGCTGATCTGCTGGGGGTTGAAGGTCTTGTCGTCGATCTTCACCGTCCAGTCCGTGCCGATGTGGCGCTTGACCGAGCGGATGGTGCGGTCGACGTTGGTGACCGCCTGGCGCTTGGCGACCTCGCCGACGAGGACCTCGCCGTTCTTGGCGAAGGCGACGACGGACGGGGTGGTACGGGAGCCCTCGGCGTTGGCGATGACCGTCGGCTCGCCGCCCTCCAGGACCGCGACACACGAGTTCGTCGTACCGAGGTCGATTCCGACCGCACGAGCCATGGTTGCTTCCTCCGTCAAAGTTGAGTCGTTCAGGCGTAAGTTTGCTTCGTCGAGCGAGGGCTGTCAAGTCAGTTGAGTCGACCAGACTCAAGTTGGTTCCTACGCCCTGACAACGGCCGGACAGGCCGGGATGTTCCCGACCTGGGCACTCCCCACGAGGAAGATGGCCGAACCCCGGGACAACTCGGGGACATCCTTGACCTGGAAATCAGGGGAGGTCGGGGGCGTCCGGGGGTGATCCCGGCGGCCCCGGGCGGCGGGGAGGCGGGGGCGCGGGGCCCGGCCGGGGGCGGGCTTCCGGTCCGGTCGTCCACAGCCCCGGGCTCCCGGTTGCCCCCGCCCCCGCCGTGGCCCAACCTGGGATCGGGGGAGATCTCTGGTGGTCCCACCGATGCCCGGGGCGCCCGCCGGCGTCCGCGGTCCGCTACATATAGGGGGAGGCGCGGTGTGTCCGGGGTCGTCCCGGGCGTCCCCGTGGTTCTGTTGCGTCGGCGCCCGCGGGCTTCGGTGCGGGCGGGGGCGATTGCCGCGACCCCCGGTCCGGGCCGGAGGGGGCGGGCGCCCGCCGGGTCCGCGCCCGGCGGCGGGGCGATCCGGTGGCGGGCGCGCGATTACCCGCTAGTAACATAAGTTCCGACCGCCGGTGTGTGGCGCACCGGCCGACGAGAAGCAGGATGGGAGGCCACGGACGATGCATCCTCTGTACTTGACGCTGGGCATCATCACCTCGGTCTTCGCCGTGGTCGCGTTCACCATGTTCGCTCTGGCCATCCGCCAGATCGTGCGAACCGTGGGTGTGGGCCGTGCGGTGGAGCCCGAGCGCAAGGGGCCGTTCGGACAACGGTTCACCATGACGGTCATCGAGATCCTCGGACACGGGCGCATGCTCAAGCGGCCGTGGATCGGCGTCGCGCACTGGTTCGTGATGGTCTCCTTCCCCCTTCTCGCCTTCACGGTCGTGGAGGCGCAGGGCGAGGTCTTCGACCCCCACTTCACGCTGCCGCTCATCGCCGACTGGACGGTCTACGGCCTGGCGATCGAGTTCATCGCCGGCACCAGCCTCGTCGGCATCCTGGGCCTGACCGCCTACCGGTTCGTCAACCGGCCCGCGCGGATCGGCCGCGCGTCCCGCTTCATGAACTCCAAGCAGTGGACCGGCTACTACGTCGAGGCGTACATCATCGGCCTGCTGTTCGCGATCTTCGTGATCCGCGGCTTCAAGGTCGCCTCCGACACCTTCCCGTTCCCGCTCTGGGCGACCCCGATCTCCCACGCCGTGGGCGCGCTCCTGCCCGGCGACCTCGCCGTCGCCGACCCGGGCATCGCCCTGGTCGCCGCGTTCAAGCTGATCATCAGCTACGCGTTCTTCGTCGTGCTGGCGCTCAAGCTCACCATGGGCGTGGGCTGGCACCGCTTCATCGCGCCTGTCAACATCTACTTCAAGCGCAACGCCGACGGGACGCCGACCCTCGGCGCCGCCAAGCAGATGATGGACAGGTCCGGCACCAAGCCCCTCGACTTCGAGGAGGCCGACCCGGACGAGGACCCGTTCGGCGCGGGCAAGATCGAGGACTTCACCTGGAAGGGCCTCCTCGACTTCACCAGCTGCACCGAGTGCGGCCGCTGCCAGTCGCAGTGCCCCGCCTGGAACACCGGCAAGCCCCTCTCGCCCAAGAAGGTCATCCTCGACCTCCAGCGGCACGCGTACGAGAAGGCCCCGTACCTCCTCCAGGGCATCACCGAGGAGACCCTCGCCGAGAAGCCCGACGAGAGCCACGCGGGCGTGGACGTGCTCGCCCTCCTCAACAAGCCGCTGGTCGGCACCGAGGAGGAGGGTGGAGTCATCCACCCCGACGAGCTGTGGGCCTGCACCAACTGCGGCGCCTGCGTCGAGCAGTGCCCGGTCGACATCGAGCACATCGACCACATCCTCGACATGCGCCGCTACCAGGTCATGGTCGAGTCCAACTTCCCGTCCGAGGCCAACACGCTCCTCAAGAACCTGGAGAACAAGGGCAACCCCTGGGGCATGGCCGAGGACCGGCGTATGGACTGGATCGCCGAGCTGGCCTCCCAGGAGAACCCGGTCGAGGTCCAGGTCGTCGAGGACAAGCTGCCCGAGGGCACCGAGTACCTGTTCTGGGTCGGCTGCGCCGGGGCGCTGGAGGACCGGGCGAAGAAGACCACCAAGGCCATCGCCGAACTGCTGGACATCGCGGGCGTCGAGTTCGCCGTCCTGGGCGGCATGGAGGCCTGCACCGGCGACCCCGCCCGCCGCCTGGGCATGGAGTACGTCTTCCAGATGCTCGCGCAGCAGAACGTGGAGACGCTCAACGACGCCGGCGTCACGAAGATCGTGGCCAGCTGCCCCCACTGCTTCAACACCCTCGCCAACGAGTACCCGCAGCTCGGCGGAGCCTACGAGGTCGTCCACCACAGCCAGCTGCTGGCCAAGCTGGTGGAGGAGGGGCGGCTCACCCCGGTCAACTCCGTGGACGAGAACATCACCTACCACGACCCCTGCTTCCTGGGCCGCCACAACAAGGTGTACACGCCGCCGCGCGACATCATGGCCCAGGTGCCCGGGGTCAAGACCCAGGAGATGCACCGCCACAAGGAGCGGGGCTTCTGCTGCGGCGCGGGCGGCGCCCGCATGTGGATGGAGGAGCGGATCGGCAAGCGCATCAACACCGAGCGGGTGGACGAGGCGCTGACCACCAACCCCGACACCGTCTCCACCGCCTGCCCGTTCTGCCAGGTCATGCTCGGCGACGCGATCAACGAGAAGAAGTCGCAGGGCGAGGCCAAGGAGACGCTGGAGGTCGTGGACGTCTCCCAGCTGCTCCTGCGCTCGGTCCGGGGCGAGGCTCCCAAGGAGGCCGAGGCCGCCGACGCCTGACCGTCGGCACGCGCCCCGGCCGCCGGCCGGGGCGGGGAGGGGCCGGGCCCGGGTCGCGGGGTTTCTCGCGGTCGGGGTCCGGCCCCTCCGGCGTTCCTCCGGCACGCGCGGAGCCCGTGCGGGACGGCGCCGGGCAGCGCGGACGCCGTGAGGGGCCGGCGCGCCGGAGGAGGGCGCCGGGAGGGGCAGGGGTCCGCCCGGGGGCGTGAGGGCTCCGTGCCCGTGGCGGGGTCGCGCGGGTCGGCGTCGTCCACAGCCTGTGGACAGCGTCTCGCGCCGCCCCGCGTCGGCCGCGTCCGGCGCGGAGGCGCACGTGTTCCCGCCGCCCCGCTGCCCCGCCGTCCGCGGGATCCGCCGCCCGGTCCTCCCCGCCCCGGGCGGACCTCGGGGGCCACGGGCGGACCGGGGAGGGAGGGCCGGGCCCCGGGGGTCACGGGGCGAGGTGCTCGGTGAGGAATCCGTCGAGGGTGTGCCGGGTGAGCTGGCTCGCGAAGCCGCCCCAGTTCAGATCGAACATGTGCTCCGCCCAGGGGATCTCCAGGTGCCGGTGCGCGACCCCGGCCTCGTCCAGCCGGGCGGCCAGGCGGCGGTTGTCCTCCGTGCCCAGGAACAGGTCGTGGCCCGACATGACCAGCAGGGTGGGCGGGCTGTCGGCCGACACCTGGTGGAGGGGCGAGATGAGCTCGTACTCCTCGGGGACCTCCTCCTGGGTCCCGCCCATCATCCGGACGGAGCCCTCGTCCAGGTCGTCGCCGACGGGGGAGTGGCGCTGCCGCCACGGCGCCTCGGGGGCCCCGTCGGTTCCGTCGGCCACGGAGTACCAGGCCACGACCGCGTCCGGGGCCGTCCCGGGAACGTCGCAGCTCGGCGGGATCTCCTCCGCCGACGTGTACCCGGCGAGGAGCGCGAGCAGGCCGCCCGCGGACTGGCCGGTGACGGCGATCCTGTCCGGGTCCGCCCCGTACTCCTCCGCGTGCGCGCGGGCCCAGCCGACGGCGCACTTGACGTCGGAGACGGGCGCGGACCAGTCACCGTCCGGGAAGTACCGGTAGTCGACGTCGAACACCACGCGACCGCTGTCCGCCAGCCACGTGTCCCAGCGGGGGAGGAGGCTCTGCGGCAGGTCGTCGGCTCCTCCGTGGACGTTCACCACGATGGGCAGCGGTGCGTCGTCCTCCCTCCGCTCCGGTTCCCACACGTCGAGGACCAGTTCCTCCGCGGCCTCGGGGGCGCCGCCGTCCGAGGGGCCGGGGATCTCCTCCCCCGATGCGTCGAGTCGCAGGTAGACGCGTGTCTCGGGTTCGCGGTCGGCACTGGTGGACAGGCCGGCGGTGTACTCGGCGAGGCTGAGCCTCGCGCCCTCGGCGCGCGCGGTGGACCAGATCGCGGCGGGGGGCACCAGGGCCGCGACGAGCACGGCCGCGTTGGCCGCGGCGGCGACCGCCGCGAGGCGTCGCCGCCCACGAGCGGCCGTGGGGGCCGCCTCCGGGGCCCCGTCCCGTTCCCGGGGGCTCCGGCCCCGGAGGCGGAACAGGACGGCGAGGGCGATCAGCAGCCCCGCCGCGGCCGGTACGGCGAACACCAGGCTGAACTCCAGCGCCAGCAGTGCGTACTGCCACGCGTCCCACGACGGCGGCGGCAGCAGCACGAGCGCGGCGGCCGCCGCTCCCGGAAGGGCGGTGGCGCACGCGGTCGCGAGGGCGGTCCTTCGTCCGACGGCGGCGACCAGCCGTCGGACGGCGCCGGGTCCGGGTGGGTGATCCATACGTCCTCCATTCGATACGTTCGTATCGATACGAGTGTATCGAAACGTCGGGGTGTGTCACAATGTGGCCGTGCCCAGGTACGTAGACAGGGAAGAACGCCGTCGGCGGGTGGCCGCGGCGCTCCACAGGATCGCCGCCCGCGAGGGCCTCGAGGGCGTCAGCATCCGGACCGTCGCCACCGAGGCGCAGCTGTCCGCGGGGGCCGTCCAGCGCGACTTCGGCACCAAGGAGGACCTGCTCCGCTTCGCGCTCCGCGAGGCGCTGGCGGCGGTGTCCGCCCGGATCTCCCGGGTGCGCATCGGCCCCGGGAGGCTGACCTTCGCCGAGGGGCTGCGCCAGGTCCTGCTCGACCTGCTGCCCACGGACGGGGACCGCCTGGCCGAGGCCCGCGTCTGGTCCGCGTTCTACGCGCGCGCCTCCGTGGACGCCGACTCCGCCGAGATCCTCGCCGAGCTCGACTCCCAGGCCCGCACCGCCCTCCGGGCCGCCCTCGGGTACGCCGCGGAGCAGGGGGAGCTCATGCCGGGACAGGACGTCGACTCCCTCGTGGAACTGCTGCTCGTCCTCGTCGACGGGATCTGGCTCAGCGCCGCCCGACGTCCGCCGGGCGCCTCCCTGGAGCCCCAGCGGCGGGCGATCGACGCGGCCGTCGGCGCCGTCGCCCCCCGGTCGCCGGGCCCTCCCCCCGCCCCCGGCTGACCGACCGGGTCCGCCGGTCGATGCGCTCCCCGGAGCCAGGGACCCCTTCCATGCCGAAGGGACATAGAGTGACCGGCATGGACCTCGTCGGCGCCTGCAAGGCGTTCGTGAACGTGAGCGACAGGGGCAGCTTCACCCTCGGCGCCGCCGCCGCCCGCATCCCCCAGCCCGTGGCCAGCAGGCGTATCGCGGCCCTGGAGGGCCACCTGGGGGCGCGGCTGTTCGACCGCTCCACCCGTCGGGCCGTCCTCACCCGCTTCGGGCGCGACATGCTCCCGTCCGCCCGGCGCCTGGTCCAGCTGGCGGAGGAGATGGAGCACGACGCCGAGCGCGCCGCGCTGCGGCCCCTGCGCCTCGCCGTGCCGGACATCTGCGCCACCCGCGACCTCGCGGCGCTCGGCGCCGAGGCCCGGAGGGAGGGCGTGCACCTGGACTTCCGGCCCGCACCGCCGGCCGTCCGGACCGAGCTCCTGGGCTCTCGCGAGGTCCGCGCCGCGCTGACGGGCACCCCGCCGGGCGAGGGGGCCTGGTCGGTGCCCCTCGGGCTGGCGAGCGCCGCGGAGCCCCGGGTCGGCTCCGTCCACGTGGAGACCCTGCGCGTGGACCGCGGAAGGTCGGCCACGCGGGGCCGACGCGTCTGGATCCAGCCCGAGGACGACGTCCCCCACGTCCGCGACCCCCTGAACCGTCTGCGGGACGCCGTCGGACTGAGACCCGCCCAGGTCTCCGTGGCCGCCTCCCTGGCCTCCGCCGCCGCCGAGGCGCTGGGTTCGGACGACCTCCTCCTGTGCTCCCGCCGACAGGCCGACGACCTGGGGCTGCACTGGCGTCCGATCGGCGGGATCAGCCTCGCCCGCGGCTACGACGTGGCCGCCGACACCGGCGAGGAGGCCGAGCGGCTGCGTTCGCTCCTCGGCCACGGCATGGCCCGCTGCCTGGGCGCCCCGGACGGGCGGGGGGAGTACGGGTGAGCGCCACCGCACTGGTCCGGGACCTGCGCCGCGAACTCGACGAGGGCGGGCTGCGGGGATCGTTCCTCGTCCGGGACCTCGACACGGGCGAGGAGCTGGGCATCGAGCCCGAGCTGGAGTTCTCGACCGCCTCGCTCGTCAAGGTGCCGCTCGCCATCGCCACGCTCGAACGCATCCGGGCCGGCGAGATCGACGGCGCCGAGCAGGTGCTCGTGCAGCCGGGGCGGAGCGACCTCCCGATGCACACGGGGATGAGCAGGTTCCGCCACCCCGCGAAGGTCAGCGTCGAGGACCTCCTGTACCTCAGCACGTGCCTGAGCGACAACACCGCCGCGGACACCCTCTTCGAGGTCACGCCGCCCGAGAGGGTGGACGCCTGGCTCCGCTCCGCCGGGCTGCGCGGCATCACCGTCCGGCACAAGCTCCGCGACCTCAACGAGACCCCCGCCGACCGGCTCGGTCCCGACCAGGCGCACCTGGCGCACTCACTGGCCATCGGGGAGGGCACGGCGGGTCGGGGGCACCGCATTCCGCAGCTCGACGTGACCCGTGCCAGCTCCGGCTCGGCCCGGGCGTTCACCGACCTGCTGGAGGCCCTGTGGCGGCCCTCGGTGATCGATCCGGGGATCGCCGCGCGGGTGCGGGAGCTCATGCGCGGCAACGTGCTGCGCCACCGCCTCGCTCCGGACTTCACCTCCGACGCGTCCACCTGGTCGTCCAAGACCGGCACCCTGCTGAACCTGCGCCACGAGTTCGGCGTGGTCGAGCACGCGGACGGCCAGGTGTTCGCGGTGTCGGTGCTCACCGAGTCGCGGGTGCCGGCCGTCCACCAGCCCGGGGCCGAGGCGCTCATGGCCCGTGTGGCGCGCTCCCTGCGCGACCACCTCCGCGCCTGGTGAACCCGGCGCCGCCGTGACCGGTCCTCCGGCCCGTGGCGCCACGGTCACGGCGCACCCGCCCCCGCACCCGGGGGAGCGGTCGGCCCCGGGGCGGACCCTTCCGGAGGAAAGGAGCGGGGGCCCGGGGCGGCCCCGTGGAACTTTGGTGTGTTCCGGTGCGGCGCCTTTCACGGAACGGAGCCGTTTCGCCGGGGAACCGCCTTCGGCGCAGTTCGGAAGAAAAGGGACGGTCGGCGCGCCGGCCCCGGATCCGCGTTCGGAACCGCCGTTTCGGGCGGGCCCGCCGGGAAGGCGGACGGCAGCGGCGGCGGACCGGACGGAGGCCGTCATCCGGGGCCGCCGACGCCCGGCGAGCTGCACCGGGTCAGCCCCCGGCGCGTGGACGGCCGGTGCTCGGCGGTGTCTCCGGAGCGGTCGCGCGGGGCGCTCCGCCCCGGACCGGTTTGCCCAGGAGGGCGTTTTCCGCGAAATGAACTCACCGGCACGGGGATTCCTCGCATGAAACTTTCTCATGAATGCCGTTCTCCCCACGCGGAAGCCGGACTTCGTGTAGAACTCTTGTCGACACCGCGCGCAGGTGTCGGTCCGTTTCGAGCATGCCGGAACGGACAAAACCGCCCTCGGGTGGACACGGTCGGATACAGGACGGGGACGCGGTCGGGGGCCGCTCCCCACCGGTCCGGCCGACCCGCCCGGCGGGGGAGGGGACCGGTCGGTGCACCGGCCGGGAACCCGGGATCAGCGGACACGCCCGACGTGAGTGATGAGGGGGCCGGGCGCGCACGCTGACACCGCGGGCCGCCCGCACGCGAGCCAGGGGGACCGGACGTGTGCGGGTGGCCGCGTCGTGTTCCGAGGCCGGCCCGGATGACATTTGTCAGTGCGGGGCCCGGGAGGTTCCGCACCGGCAGCCGGTGACAACGGCGTCTGTCCCGGGCGCCCGCCCCCGCGGGAACCTGGACGCATGACGACGACAGCGAACCCAGCCCAGGCCCACGACACCGCACCGGACGCCGCCGGGCCCGCGGTGGTCGTCCGGGACCTGCGCCAGCGCTACGGGGCCTTCGAGGCGGTCCGGGGCGTCTCCTTCGAGATCCACCCCGGAGAGCTCTTCGCCCTCCTGGGCACGAACGGCGCCGGGAAGACCACGACCATCGAGACGCTGGAGGGCTTCCGCAAGCCCAGCTCCGGCACGGTCCGGGTCTTCGGCGCCGACCCCTACGGCCAGCCGGCCGGCGTCCGGGAGCGCACCAACGCGGTCCTGCAGGGCAGCGGCCTGCTGGAGGACCTGACGGTCGGGGAGACCGTCTCCCTCGCCCACGACCTCGCCGCCGTCCCGCGCGACGCCGAGGAGGTCCTGGGCCTGGTGAACCTCCTGGACAAGCGCCGGGTCGCCGTCCGCCAGCTGTCCGGCGGCCAGAAGCGCCGACTGGACCTCGGACTCGCCCTCGTCACCAGCCCCGAGGTCCTGTACCTGGACGAGCCGACCACCGGCATGGACCCGGAGGCGCGCCAGGAGACCTGGCGCATCATCGGCGACCTGAAGAGGGACGGGGTCGCGATCCTCCTCACCACGCACTACCTGGAGGAGGCGGAACGGCTCGCCGACCGGCTCGCGATCATGCACCGGGGCGAGGTGCGGGTCGAGGGGACCCTGGCCGGGGTCCTCGCGGGGTGGGGCGACCGGGTGAGCTTCCTGCTCCCCGAGGACGTGCGCACGGGGGACCTGCCGAGCCTGCCCGGCGCCGAGGTGGCCGTGGAGACGCGCGACCACTCCCTGTGGGCCACGTACACCGTCCTGGGCGGCGACGTCGCCGACCGGGCCCACCACGCCGTCGCGGCGCTCATCGGGTGGGCCGCCGGGAACGGGACCACGCTCAAGAACCTCCAGGTGCGCGGCGCCTCCCTGGAGGACGTGTTCCTCCGGGTCGCGGACGGCGCGGCGGACCTCGTCCGGGACTGAGCACCCCGCGCCGCGTGAGCGGCCGCCGAGCACACCCCCGGCCCCCGGGCCACCCCACGACGTACGGAGCACACCATGACCACACCCACCGCGACCACCGGGGCCGCAGCGGCCCCGGGACGGCCCCGCCCCACCATCGGACGGCTCCGGCAGGCCGCGCGCCTGACCCGGACCGAGTTCACCCTGTTCGTGCGGTACAAGACCGCGTGGATGTTCCTGGGCCTGCCCATGTTCCTGCTCGTGGTCTCCCTGGGGATGGAGTCCTACGAGGTCTTCCCCGGGGTGGACAGCACCGCGATGTCGATGGCGGGGATGCTCGGCAGCATCGGCCTGATCGTCGGCCTCGGGCACGCCTCCAACGTGTTCACGGCGCGCCGGGAGGCCCTGGTGCTCAAGCGGCTCCGGGTGAGCGGGGTGCCGCAGGCGGCGATCTTCGGAGCCATCATTGGGGTGGTGGCCCTCTTCTCGCTGCTGGTCGCCGTGCTGATGACCGCCGTGACCTCCGCGTTCACCGGATCGATGCCGCAGGACCCGGTGATGCTGCTGGTGGCGGTGCTGCTGAGCACCGTGCCGATGACCCTGCTCGGCCTGCTGGTCACCCCGATGGTGCGCAACGCCGAGGCCGCCCAGATGGCAGCGATGGTGCCCATGATGATCCTGCTGTTCCTGGGAGGGCTGTTCATCCCGCTGGGCATGCTGCCGGACCCCCTGCGGGAAGCGATGATGCTGCTGCCGGTCGCACCGGTCACCCTGATGGCCCAGGCCGCCTTCACCGGCTACGACGTGTTCGGCGGGTTGGAGGCGGCGACGCGGCCCGGCTACCTCGGGCTGTGGGCGGCCGCGCTCCCCTCGGTCTGCGTGGTGCTCGCGTGGACCGCCGGCCTGGCGCTCCTGGTGCGCAGGTTCTTCAAGTGGGACCCCCGCCAGCCGTGACCGGGGGCGGGATCCGGAGAGCGGGGGCGGCCGGGGACGGACGGCAGCCCCCGCTCCCCGCGCGGGCGGGCACGGTGCTCCACGACCTCGTACACCGGGCCCGGGAGGCCCCGCCCTCCCGCGGGGGCGGGCACGGCAGCCGGAGCACCACGGGATCGCGTCGCGGTCCGGGGACGCCCCCGCGCGGGCGGGCACGGCGGCGAGCGGGGCGCCCGGCGACCCCTCCCCGGCCGGCGCCGGGTTCCCGCCACGGAGCCCTTCCCACCGTCCTGGCAGGATGGGTGGGGGCCGCACCGGTGCGTGCCGGCGCCCGTGGACGACGGGGCCGGCGCGGGCCGGGACGCCGGGTCGGACACGCGGAGGGGACCGTGGGCATGGTGGAGGGGGGCGTCGGCCTGGACGGCGTGAGCGCGAGGAACACGAGGCGGCTGAGGATCGCCCGGGCGATCACCGTCTGGTCGACGTACCCGCTGGCCCTGGCCCAGGCCTTCTGGAGCGCGATCGACGCCGGCTACCTGTCGGACGTCGGCCTCCCCCCGTGGATCGCCGCCGCGGCGGCCGTCCCGGCCTTGGGCTCGGGCGTCCTGCTCGTCCTCCTCATCCGGGGGCGCGTCGACGGCCCGCGCGCCGCCGACCGCCGCCTGGTCGTCTGGTCCCTCGTCCTGAGCTGTGTCTCCTTCGCCCTGGTCCAGAGCCTCGTCAACTCCGCCCTGGTCCTGGCGACCTGGTGGGGGGTGGTCGCGAACGCCGTGCCGTCCCGGACGGGCCGGAACCTGGGCCTGGCGCTCGCCGCCCTGAGCTGGCTCAAGGCGTTCACCCTGCCCCTGGTCCTGGGGGTCCCGCCCTTCGCCTTCACCGTCACCTGGGTGTTCGGCGTCGGCTTCGCGCTGCTGTTCCGGTTCCTCTTCGCCTCGACCTTCTGGCTGTGGGACATCACCAACGACGCGATCCGCGGGCAGGCGGCGCGCACCCGGCTGGCGGTGACCGAGGAGCGGCTCCGGTTCGCCCGCGACATGCACGACCTGCTCGGCCACAGCCTGTCGGCCCTGGCGGTCAAGGCCGAACTGGCCGGCCGGCTCGCCGAACGCTCCCCGGACCGCGCCAGGACGGAGATGTCCGAGGTGCAGGACCTGGCCCGCGCGGCACTGCAGCAGGTGCGAGGGGCGGTGAGCGGATACCGCGAGGTGGACCTGGCCGGTGAGGTCGCCTCCGTGGGAGGCGTCCTCGAGGCGAACGGGACCAGGGTGGCCGTCAGCGGCCTGGACGGCCCCGACCTGCCCCCGCGGACCGCGGCCCTGGCCGCGTGGGTGGTGCGGGAGGGCGGCACCAACGTGCTCCGGCACAGCGACGCCTCCCGGTGCGCGATCTCCTTCTCCCGGCTGCCGGGGCGGCAGAACCGGCCGACGGCGCTGGTGGTGGAGGTGTTCAACGACGGTGCGCGCGACGGAGGCGAGCGCGGGTCCTCCTCGGGCAGCGGACTGGCGGGCCTGTCCGAACGCGTCTCCCTGGACGGCGGCTCCCTCTCGGCCGCGCCGACGAAGGACGGCGGCTTCCTGCTCCGGGCTGTCCTGCCCCTGGAGGCCGGCGCCGGTGCGGGGGCCTCCTCCGAGCAGGGGGAGGGCCGTCGATGAACCACGGTGTCGACCCCGCCGGGAGCGGGCGGACCGAGCGCAAGCTCCGTGTGGCCCGGCGCATCATCCTCGGCTCGATGCTGTTCATCCTCCTCGTCCTGGTCGGCCTGCCCCTGACGGAGCTCAGCCTCGGCACCGACGAGATCGCGCTGTGGAGGACCGTGGTGGCGGAGGCGGCCGCCGTCCCCCTCGGCGTGGCCCTGTTGACCATGTTCCGGGACCGGATGGACGGACGGCGCGACCCGAGGCCCTGGCTCTACTGGGGCTCGGTCGCGCTGGCGGCGGTCGCCGCCGCGGCCCTGCAGGTCCCCGTCAGCGGCATGTTCTTCCTCGGCGCGTGGTGGGCCGTCGGGGTCTTCGTGGCCTCCCGCGCACGCGGAGCGGCCGTCAGCGTGCTCCTGCTCGCGCTCCCCTGGGCGCTGATCCCGTTCAGCCCCGTGGACGTCCGGTTCGTGCCCTTCCTCGTGACCTGGGCCCTCGCGATCGCGTGGGCGCTCCTGCTCTCCGCGGGCTCGCTCGCGTCCCTCTGGCTGTGGGACGTCACCAACGACGCCGTGAAGGGCCAGAGGGCCAGGGCCCGGCTGGCGGTGACCGAGGAGCGGCTCCGGTTCGCCCGGGACATGCACGACCTGCTCGGCCACAGCCTGTCGGCCCTGGCGGTCAAGGCGGAGCTGGCGAGCAGGCTGGTCGACCGCGCGCCCGCACGGGCCGCCGCCGAGATGGAGGAGGTGCACGAACTCGCCCGCAAGGCGCTGCAGCAGGTCCGCGCGGCTGTCAGCGGGTACCGGGAGGTGGACCTCGCGGAGGAGGTGGCGTCGGTCGGCGCGGTCCTGGCGGCCAACGGCACCGCCGTGTCCGTCTCCGGCCTGGAGGGCCTCTCCCTGCCGTCGGACCGGGAGTCCCTGGCCGCGTGGGTGGTGCGGGAGGGCGTCACCAACGTGCTCCGGCACAGCGACGCCACCGCGTGCGAGATCGCCTTCACCCGGGCGAAGGACACCGCCATGGGACGGGCCCTGGTGGTGGAGGTGTCCAACGACGGGGCGCGCGACGGCGGCGAGCGCGGGTCCTCCTCGGGCAGCGGGCTGGCGGGCCTGTCCGAACGCGTCTCCCTGGGCGGCGGCACACTGTCGGCCGCGCGCACGAAGGGCGGCGGTTTCCTGCTCCGGGCCGTGCTGCCACTGTGAGGCGGCGCCGCCGGCCCGCCCTCCCGGGGCGGGGCGCCGCCGTGCCCCGGCGGAGCCGCCCGCACGGCGCCCGCGGTCCCCGCGCGGGCCGGGCCTTCCCGCGCGGAGGGGGCGGGCCCGTCAGAGGACGCCCACCGACGCGAACGCCTCGTCGATCGCCGCGGTCGCCTCCTCCCCTCCGGCCGTGTTGATGCCGAGCATGAACGCGCCGTTCCGGTCACCCGTCTCCACCAGCAGGAACCGGCCGTAGGACGCCTCGTCCCCGCCGCCGGCCACGGCCACCCCGAACGCGGGGGAGCCGCCCACGTCGGTCGCGCCGGAGGGCTCGACCTCGAGCGAGGAGACGTCGGTCACCAGGCCGCCCAGCGACTCCACCGCGAGGCGCACCCCGGCCACGGCCATCGGCTCCGCCGCGTGGAGCTGCTCGCTGCCGGTGACGATGATCGCGTCCGGGTCCTCCGCCGAGCCGTACACGGCGTACGAGTAGTACTCCGGGGGGACCTCGTCGTCGCCGAGCCGCTGCCAGCCCTCCCCCGGGAGCTGGTAGGTCAGTCCCGAGCGCGGGTCCTCCACAGTGCCCTCGGGGGAGGAGGCGTCCCCGCCCGCCTCGTCGCCCGCCTCGTCGCCGCCCGTCTCGTCGGCCGCGCGCCGGTCCTCCCCGGACGCGGAGCCGCCGCCCGAGAAGGGGCCGCCGTCGGACAGGAACCAGCCGAGTCCGGCCGCGGTCGCCAACAGGAAGACGAAGGTCACGGTGAGGGCGATGGCGAGCGTCACCTTGCGGGCGGGCTCCTCCTCCCCTCCTGGCCTGCGCCGGGAACGCGACTCCACACCGCCCTGGGGCTCCTGGCGGTCCGGTTCGTCTGGGTACATCTGCGGCTCCTGGAAGGGTGTGCGCCTCGAAGGGACGGAAGGGGGTCCCGAGAGGCCAATACCCCGTGCAGGCCCTGCTGGAGCGGAAGGAAGTGGCCGGATCAGGCCGATTCCGGGCGAACGGGGTTGGGCAGGGGGAAACCGCTTCGCCGGTTCAGTACGACCAGGGGGGCAGGGGCAGCCGCGGCAGTGCCCGCATGGTGAAGGGCGCGGAGCGCGGGAGGGGGGCCGGCTTGGGGGCGGGCCGCTGCCGGGGGAGGAACCGAGGGCCGGAGAGCGGCGCCTCGGGCGGCCGGCCCTGCTCGGGGACCCGGCCCCGGGGAGAGGGCCTGGCCGACCTGGACGGAGCGCCGCCCTTGCGCTGCGCCGGAGCGGAGCCCGGAGCCTCCCGGGCGCCCTGGGCCGCGCATCCGCCCTCGCGGAGGGCGTCCTCCCCCGGGGGCGCGCCCGTGTCCGGCCGTGTGCGCGGCGCCGGGCCGACTGGGACGGACGCGGGGCCGGGCGCCTCGGCGGCGCCCTGCGGCCCGTCCCCGGGGGCGCCGGGGGAGAGGCCCAGCACGCGGTCGATCTCGGCGGGGCTGAGCGGGTGGTCCGCGCACGCCACGGCGATGAGGACCTCCGAGTACAGGTCGATCTCGTCGAGCGCCACGCGGTCGTGGAGGGAGGAGCGGACGATCGGTCGCGGGTGTGTGTCGTGTTCCACGCGCGCCCACCTCCCGGGTGTCGCGAGCGTGTGCCGGTGGCCCCCGGACCGGGCCCTCGTGGTTGCGGGCGCGACGAACCCGGCCCCACGGGCGTGAGGATTTCAGGCTACGCGGGGGCGTATCGGTCGCGCATGACTCGTGAGGACCAGTGCGGGGGTCACCCGGGTTAGCCAGAAGTCCCGAACACCCCATCCCTCCCGTGGTCCGGAGGTGGGGGAGGTGCGGACGGGACGGGCGCGGCGCCCGCCGGAGTATCGACCCCGAGGCGGCCTCCCGCACCAGGGGCGGGCGCGGCGCCGCGCCCGCCCGGGGCCGGCCCGGTGCTCAGGCCCAGACCACCTCCTGGTGCTGGACGGCGAGCGCGGCGTAGTGGGCGGGGGTGTGCGCGAGGACGAGCCGGTCGTCGTCGTTCAGTTCACGGACCACCTTGCCGGGGACCCCGGCCCACAGGGTGCCGGGAGGGACCGCCTTGCCGGGAGGGACGAGGGCGCCCGCCGCGACCAGTGCGCCCCGCCCCACGCGGGCGCCGCCGAGCACGATCGCTCCGATGCCGATGAGCGCCCCCTCCTCCACGACGGCCCCGTGCACCATGGCCTTGTGGCCGAGGCTCACGTCGTCGTGCAGGATCGCGGGCTGGCCAGGGTCGGAGTGCATGCCGCACTGGTCCTGGATGTTGACCCTGTCCCCCACCACGATGTCCTCGCCGTCGGCGCGCAGTACCGATCCGTACCAGACGCTGCTCTCCGCGCCCAGCCGCACGCGGCCGACCACGGTGGCGCCGGGGGCGATCCACGCGGTCGGGTGGATCTCGGGCCTCCCGAAGGCCGCGCCGCCGATCCGGGGGCCGAGGGCCCCGTCCTCCGTCCGGCCGTCCGCCGCACTACCCATGTCGTGGCCCTCCATACGTCCTCCGGCTGTGCTTCTCGTCCCCGCCCGCGGTGAGCTCCGCGGGAAGTTGACCGCTCTGCCCCCGTACGGGGATGATCGCGCATACCTTAGTAAGAACGTGACCGGGGTCCGCGCGGCGATCCACCCCTCGGGATCCCTGACGCCGCGGAGCCGCGCGTGCCCGCCTTGGTCGTTTGGACGGTGTCCGCGGCGTCATACTCTGCTCGCGGCCGGTGCCCCTCATGCGGCCGTACCAGGGCAAAAGGGACAAAATCGAGTGGATGTCGTTTCCAGGACTCGACGGGTGTTCCTAGGACAATGGGGTACGGGGCAACTCTCACGTTGTACGACGTGCAGTCAAACGGTGTAAGGACATGAAGGGCACATGAGCGATATGTTGCCGGGCGGCGGACTGCAACAGGACCGATTCCCGACGGTGCGCAAGGGCGGCTACGACAAGGCGCACGTCGACGACTACTACGTCCGCATGGACAACCAGTTCAAGAGCATCCGTGAGCGCTTGCAGCGGATGGACGACGAGCTGGAGCAGTACAAGCGCGATCTCGCCATCGCCCGCGAGAAGGCCCAGGTCAAGCCGGAGCACGAGCAGATCAGCGCGCGCATGGCCGAGATCCTCCGGATCGCCGAGGAAGAGGCCAAGGAGCGTCGCTCCAAGGTCGAGTCCGAGGTCAAGGAGGTCGAGAAGAAGGCCCAGGAGGAGATCGCCAAGCACCGCAAGGACGCCGAGGAGCACGCCGAGCGCATCGTGTCCTCCGCGCGCGCCGAGGCGCACGAGATGGTCTCCGGCGCCAAGCAGGAGGCCGACCAGCTCCGCGAGCAGGCCAAGCAGGAGGGCGACCGCCGTCTGGGCGAGGCCGAGGCGCGGGCGAAGAAGATCCACGACACGGCGGACCGTCGGCTCGCGACGCTCACCGCCACGCACGCCGAGGCGCTGCGCCGCCTCAAGGACATGCACTCGACCCTGGCCGACCTGGTCGAGGCCGAGGACAAGGCGGGCGCGCTGGAGACCGGCCTGTCGAGGGAGGAGACCTCCGGCCCGGCCGCCCAGCAGAAGCCCGCCGCGGCGAGGCCCGCGGCCGCGGCCAAGCCCGCTCCCAAGCCGGCGGGACCCGGTGCGGAGGGCTCGCAGCCGGCCCGGTCCGAGGCGGCCCAGGCCGCCCGGGCGGTCACGCCCGAGAAGGGGCCCGGCCCCCGGCCCGCGCCGGAGCAGAAGGACGAGGCCACCGCCGAGCTGCCTCCGCTCCAGCAGGAGACCGACCAGGCCACGGTGCGCATCAAGCCGGTGATCAGGGCGGACCAGGCGGACCAGGCCGGGTCGAAGGCGGCCGGCGGTCCTCCGGAGGAGGGGGCCAAGGGCGGCGACGCCGGTTCGGCTCCCCGCCCGCCCCAGGGCGCCCGGTTCACCGGCCCCGCGCCGGACGCGCCCCAGGGCCGGCCGCAGGCCCAGCAGGCCCAGCCGGGGCAGCAGGCCCAGGCTCCGGCCGGTGACGCGGCGGGCGGCGACCCCGGTATCACCGGTGTCTACCGGCGTCCGGAGTCGGGCCAGGGCCAGCCGCCCTCGGGCGACGAGGGCGTCAGGGTCATTCGCAAGCCGTAGGCCCCGACACCTCTCCGCGACCGGTGCGCCGGTCCCGGGGAGCAGGGGATCCAGGGGCGGGGACGCAGTCCCCGCCCTTCGGTGTTTTGTAGCTGGTTGTAGGGGGACGTCCGCCTTGTCGCAGGCTGTCGGCTACGATTCCGGAAGCCATGATTATCCGCGCGGCCATCCGGTCCGACCTCGGTGCGATCCTGCGTCTCCTGCGTGAACTCGGCGACACCACCGACACGCAGAGCGCGAACGTCCGCATGTCCTCGGCAGCCGTGAGGGCGTGGACCAGGATGGAGACCGACCCCGACCGCACGGTCCTGGTCGCGGAGCAGCGGGGCCAGATCATCGGCACCCTCGACCTGCTGGTCGTCGCCAACCTCACGCACGACGCCCAGCCCTGGGCCGTCGTGGACAACCTGGTGGTGGACCCGCTGACCCGGGGGCGCGGCATCGGCCGCGCACTGATGGAGGACGCGCTCGACCGCGCCGCGCAGGCCGGGTGCTACAAGGTCGAACTGCTGTCGCACGAGAGCAGGCACGGCGCGCACCGGTTCTACGCGGCCCTCGGGTTCGACAACTCCGCCGAGGGGTTCCGCCGCTACCTCTGAGGCGGGCCGGGGACGCGGGCACCGGCCCCCGGGCGGGCCCGGGGGCCGGACGTCACGCCCGTGCCCGACGCGCCTTCCGCGTCTCCTTCCGCGCCTGCTTCCGCGCCTGCTTCGGCGCCTTCGCCCGGCCGCCGCGCAGCGGCACGCCCCTCATGAACGCCACAGCCGCCAGCCCCAGGACCGCGATCGGCACACCGGCCGTGAACACGCCCTGCATCGCGTGGTCGAAGGCGGTGACGACCACGTCCCGCACCGGTTCGGGGAGCGCGTGCACGAGCTCGGGCGACCCCTGGGCCGCCTCGGCGGCGTCGGCCAGGCCGACCGAGAGCTCCGAGGCGCCCGAATCCACCCCGGCCTCGGCGTCCGCCGCGCCCTGGGCCCGCGCGGCGGCCGCGGCCTCCGCCAGCTCGGTGTTGAGCCGCCCCACCATCACCGCGCCGAACGCGGCGACGCCGGTGGCGCCGCCCAGGTTGCGGAAGAACACCACCGAGGCGGTGCCCGACGCCATGTCCGCGACGGGCAGGGAGCTCTGCGTGGCCAGGAGGAGGAGCTGCATGTTCAGGCCGAAGCCGAGTCCGACCAGGGCCTGGCCGACGACGACCGTGGTCAGCCCCGGGTCGAGGTGGGCCTGGCTCAGGGCGAGGAACCCGATCACGCACAGCAGCATGCCGACGACCGGGTAGGCCTTCCACCGGCCGCTCCCGCTGACCGCGTAGCCGGAGCCGATCGAGGTGAACAGGAACGACGCCACCAGAGGCAGCGTCATCAGGCCGGACACGGTGGGCGACATCCCGTGCACCATCTGGAGGTACTGCGGCATGTAGATGATGAGTCCGAACATCATCATGCCGACGCACACCGAGCCGAGCGAGGCGAGCACGAAGGTCCGGTCGCGGAACAGGCGCGCGGGGATGATCGGCTCCTCGGCACGCCGCTCCACCAGGACGGCCGCCGCGGTGAGCAGCACGGCGGCGGCGCCCAGGGCGTACGCCGGCGGCGAGTTCCACGCGATCTGGGTGCCGCCGAGGCTGAGCAGGACGATCACGGTGCTCGCGGCGCTGAAGATCAGGCCGGCGCCGGCCCAGTCCACGGGCGCGTCGCGCCGGGGCACGAACGGCATGGTGAAGAGGAACTGGATGACGACGAACGCGACCACCGCGAGCGGCACGGTGATGAGGAAGCACCAGCGCCAACCGAGCGGGCTGTCCACCAGGAACCCGCCGACCAGGGGGCCGAGGACCGTGGACACGCCGAAGACCATGCCGATGAGGCCGCTGTAGCGCCCGCGTTCGCGGGGCGAGACGACGTCGCCGAGGATGATGTTGGGCAGTGTGGCCAGGCCGCCGACGCCCAGCCCCTGGAGGGCGCGGGCGGCGATCAGCCAGTTGATGTCCTGGGCCAGGCCCGCCGCGACCGAGGCGACGATGAAGATGCCCAGCGCCACCTGGAAGAGGAGCTTGCGGCCCCAGATGTCGGAGAGCTTGCCCCACACGGGGGTGGAGGCGGTCATGGTCAGCAGCGCGGCGGTGGCCACCCAGGCCAGCCGGTCCTGCCCGCCCAGCTCGCCCATGATCGTCGGCAGGGCGGTGCCGACGATCGAGTTGGTGAGCATCGAGGTGAGCATGGCCAGGACGAGGCCGACCATGATGCGGTGCACGACGCGCTTCGGGGGGAGCGCGGGGGCGTCGTCGGCGGGGGGCTCCGGCGCGGCCGGGGGGCCCGGGGCCGTGCGGACGGCGGAGGCGTCGGGGGTTCCAGTGGTGGGATGGTCGGAGGAATCAGGGCCCGCCATGGCGGTCGGCGCCTTCTTCGAGGGGATGCTCCCGGGTTCTCCTTCTCGACGCAACGACTCTTCCACAGGCCCCCCGATCACGGACGCACGAAAGCCCCGCGGCTCACTGCCGGGGGCGACGTCCTCCCTCTGGTATAGGTAAACGGTGTTGACCTGTCAAATCGGTATCTCTGGTCCCGTTTCGGTATGCGCGGGGACTTCGGAGGTGCCAACCTGGAATCCTGAAAGCCACAACGCGGCCGCCGAGGGGTGTGCAGATGGACCGTCCGGACGAAACCGGAAGCGGTGCCGGGCCGACGCGCGGCCGGGAGGCGACGAGGGCGCGCATCCTCGCCAGTGCCCGGGAACTGTTCACCGATGAGGGATACGGTTCCGTCTCCTCGCGGATGATCGCCTCCCACGCGGGCGTCAACGTCGCCCTGATCAACCGCTACTTCGGGGCCAAGCGCGGGCTCCTGACCGAGATCCTGCGCGAGGACGGCGTCTTCCCCGGACTGATCGAGGGGGACCACGGAACCCTCACCCGCCGCCTCGCCGAGCACGCGGTGAGCCGCCTCCACGGCGAGGGCACCGCTCTCCAGCGCGCCCTCGACGACTCGGCCGGGGACCCCGACCTCCAGGCGGTCTACCAGGGGCGGATCACCACGGCGATGATCGACCCGCTGTCCGCCTACCTGGGCGGGGAGGGGGAGCGGTCGCACGCGTCGCTGGTGGCGGCGGTCATGCTGGGGCTGAGCCGGGTGCGGTTGGTGGAGGGCGCGACCGCGCTGCGGGCGCTCGACCGCGAACGGCTCACGGCGCGGATCCAGGCCCTGCTGGACCTGTGCCTGGAGGACTTCGGCGACCCCGGCGCGTAGGGCGTGTTCCGCGGACACGCGCCCTGCTGCGCGTCTCCCCGGCACGGCCCTCGCGGCGTTCTCCTCCGTCGACAGGACCCCGCCCCGACCCCTTCGTCGGCCTTGCGATGAACGCATCGGATGCGCCGCTCGCGACGGACGGCATCCGCGGAACACGTCCCAGGACCGGAGCGCGGCCGGGGTCGGCGTCCGCGCGCACCCGGGGCGTCCGGCCCCGGGCCCTCCCCCGTGGAGGGGAGCACGTCCGCGGATCCGGTCCCCGTGCGCGCAAGCGTCCGCCGTCCTGCGCGCGGTCCCCGCCCTTCCCGGGAACGGCGGTTCCCGGGGCCGTGCCCCTTCCGCGCGAACGCCGACACGCGCTTTGCCGTTTCGGCAAAGGATTTCGGATGCGGCGCCCCGGGCGTGAAGAGTGGTGGCGGAGGTGGTCGACATGAACCACGAACACACGGGGCACGGACACGGGATCGGCACGGGGACTCCCAGTGTGCCGGTGACCGCCCAGGACTGGGACGAGCGGTACGCCGCGGCCCCCGCGATCTGGAGCGGCGACCCCAACCGCCACCTGGTGGCGGAGGCGGAGGGGCTGGCGGCCGGAAGGGCGCTGGACGTCGGCAGCGGCGAGGGCGCGGACGCCGTCTGGCTGGCCGAACGCGGGTGGGAGGTGACCGCGGTCGACATCTCGCGGGTGGCGCTGGAGCGGGCCGCCGCCCACGCGGCGGAGCACGGTCCGGACGTCGCGGGGAGGATCGCCTGGCGCCAGGCCGACATCACCGCGTGGACGCCGCCCGCCGACGCGTTCGACCTGGTGTCGGCGCAGTACATGCACCTGCCCCCGGACGCGCGCTCCCGCCTGGTCGCGGGGCTCGCCGCGTCCGTCGTGCCGGGGGGAGAACTCCTGATCGTCGCGCACCACCCCCGCGACCTGGAGGACGGTGTCCCGCGCCCGCCCGTCGCGGAGATGTTCTACACCGGCGACGAGCTGGCCGCCGTCCTGTCGGAGAGCGGGTGGACCGTGCTGGTCGACGAGGCCCGCCGAGGGGAGCAGACCCTCGAAGGCGTGACCTACACGACCCACGACCTGGTGTTCCGGGCCCGCCGGGAGCCCTGACCCGGCCCTCGGGCCGCCCCCGGGCGGCGGCCCTGACCGCGACGGCCCAGGCCGTCGCGGTCGCGCTGTGCACGGCGGGTGCGGTGGAGCCGGTGCGCGCCCCGGCCGGGCCCCGGCCCTCCTGGCCGCGCCCCCGCCGCCGCGCCGCCGGGCCGCGCCCCGGGCGGGGGAGCGGCCCGGCGGGACGGGTCAGTCGCGGAGCTTGGCGACGACGTCGATCTCGACGAGGATGTTCGCCAGGTCGGAGCCCACGGTCGTGCGCACGGGGTAGGGGGCGGAGAAGTGCTCCTCGTAGACGGCGTTGAACTCGGGGAAGTCCGCCTTGAGGTTCTCCAGGTGGACGGTCGCCTTGACGACGTCGTCCAGGGTCAGCCCCTGCTCGGCGAGCACGGCGGAGACGTTGGCCAGGACCTGGGCGGTCTGCTCGCCCACGGTCGGCGCCACCTGGCCGGTCTCGGGGTCCTGGGGGCCGAAGCCCGCCGTGTACAGGAACCCGCCCGCCACGACACCCTGGCTGTACGCGCCGGCGGGAGCGGGGGCCTTGTCGGTACGGATCGCCTTCTTGGACATCGGGGAACTCCTCTGGTCGGGTGGCGCGTGCGCGCGCCGTTGCTCGTACAGGATCGCAGGCGGTCGTCGGCAGAATTATTGGCAACAAAGTTACCAATTGCCCTCGGGGCAGCGTATCTTGGGTCACACCGGTCACAGCCCGGCGGCACGCCGGACCGGAGGGGCCGGGCCCCCGAACGGAGGAACAGTGCAGCCTGAGACCGTACTCACCGGCGGACGGGTCATCGACGGCACCGGAGGGCCGTCCAGGCGGGCCGACCTCGTCCTGCGCGGCGGGCGCATCACCCGCGTCGCCCCGCCCGGAGGGGCCCGCGGCCAGGGGACCGCCGTGGACGTGACCGGGCTCGCCGTCGCCCCCGGGTTCATCGACATGCACTCCCACTCCGACCTGGCCGTCCTCGCCGACCCCGCGCACGAGGCCAAGACGCTCCAGGGCGTCACCCTGGAGGTCCTGGGCCAGGACGGCCTCGGCTACGCCCCCGTCACCGACGACACCGCGGACGAGCTCCGCGCCCAGCTCGCCGGATGGAACGGCGCCCCCGACCTCGACCACTCCTGGCGCACCGTCGGAGAGTTCCTCGACCGCGTCGACGCCGGGGCCCCCGTCAACGCCGCCTACCTCGTCCCCCAGGGCAACGTCCGCATGGCCGTGCTCGGGGGGGAGGACCGCCCGCCCACCCCGGACGAACTCGACCGCATGCGCGCGATCGTCGCCCGAGGCATGGAGGACGGCGCGCACGGCCTCTCCAGCGGACTCACCTACACCCCCGGCATGTACGCCACGGACGATGAGATCGTCGCCCTGCTCGCCCCGGTCAGGGCGGCGGGCGGCTACTACTGCCCCCACCACCGCAACTACGGCTCCAGGGTCGTGGAGTCCTACCGGGAGTGCCTCGACGTGGCCCGCCGCGCCCAGGTGGCCCTCCACCTCGCGCACTGCCACGTCAACTTCCCGCAGAACCGGGGCCGGGCCCCCGAGGTCCTCGACGCCATCGACGAGGCCACGGTCCGTCACGGGCTCGACGTCACCCTGGACAGCTACCCCTACCGCGCGAGCGCCACCTACCTCGGCGCCCCGCTGCCCAGCTGGGCGCAGACCGGCGGCACCGCCGCCACCCTCGACCGTCTGCGCGACGCGCCGACCCGCGCCCGCGTCCTGCGCGAGATCGAGGTCGACGGGACCGACGGCAACCACGGCGTCCCCATGGACTGGGAGGCCATCGTCGTCACCGGCGTCGCGGACCCCGCCCTGTCGTGGGCGGTCGGGTCGTCCGTCGCCGACCTCGCCGAGGAGCGCGGGGAGCAGCCCGGCGACCTCTACATGGACCTGCTCGTCGCCGACGGGCTGCGCAGCGGCTGCCTCCTCCAGGTCGGCAACGAGGAGAACATCCGCACCATCATGCGCCACAGTTCCCACACCGGGGGGAGCGACGGCATCCTCGTCGGCGCCAAGCCGCACCCGCGCGGCTGGGGCACGTTCCCCCGGTACCTCGGCCACTACGCGCGCGATCTCGGCGTCCTCACACTGGAGGAGTGCGTCCACCACCTGACCTCGCGGCCCGCCCGAAGACTCGGGCTGAGCGACCGGGGCGTCATCCGGCCCGGCGCCGTCGCCGACCTGGTCGTGTTCGACCCCGACACCGTGGACGCCCTCGCCACCTACGAGGAGCCCCGGCGGTCGCCGGCGGGCATCCACCACGTCCTGGTCTCCGGGGAGTTCACCGTCAGGGACGGGCGCCGCACCGACCGCCTGCCCGGAAGGTCCGTTCGGAGGAACCGGGGGTGAGCGAGCACACCGCGCGGGAGGCGGACGGGACGGAAGGGGCGCCGGGAGTGGCGGCGAGCGGGGTCGACGCGGTCTGCGTCGGCGAGACCATGGCGGTGCTGACCTCACCCGGGCCGCTCGGGGCCGGGACCCGGCTCCACGTCGGCACCGGGGGGGCCGAGTCGAACGTGGCCGTCGCCCTGGCCAGGCTGGGGCACGCGTCCGCCTGGGTGAGCAGGGTCGGCGACGACCCCTTCGGCAGGATCGTCACCGACGCCGTGGCCCGGTGGGGCGTGGACGTGCGCGGCGTCGTCGTGGACCCCGGGCTCCCCACCGGCCTGTACGTCAAGGACACGGCCCCCGGCGGCGCCGGGGTCCTCTACTACCGCTCGGGGTCGGCGGCGTCCGCGCTCTCGACCGCCGACGCCGACCGGGTGTGGTCGCGGGGCGCGCGGATCGTGCACCTGTCCGGGATCACCCCGGCCCTGTCCGCCCGCGCCTCGGCCCTGGTCGAGCGCCTGCTCGACCGGCGGACGGGCGACGGTGCGCTGCGCTCCTTCGACGTCAACCACCGGCCCGCGCTGTGGCCCGCGAGGGTGGCCGCGCCCGTGCTCCTCGACCTCGCCCGCCGCGCCGACGTGGTGTTCGTGGGCCGGGACGAGGCGGAGCGGCTGTGGGGCACCCCGACCGCCGAGGACGTGCGCGCGGTGATGCCCGAGGTCGGGACGCTGGTGGTCAAGGACGCGGAGCACGGTGCGACGTGCTTCGAGGGCGCGGGAGCGGTCTTCGAGCCGTCCCCGGAGGTCGAGGTGGTGGAGGAGGTCGGCGCGGGCGACGCCTTCGCCGCCGGGTTCCTGTCCGGGCTGATCGACGGGCTGTCCGCCGAACGGCGGCTGCGGCTGGGCCACGCGGTCGCCGGCGCGGTCCTGCGCTCCCACGGGGACACGCTGGACGCCCTGCCCGAGGGGCTCGCGGAGATCCGCGGACGCGCCGTGGAGGCTGCGGGGGACTAGGGCGCGGTCCGCGGGTGCCGCCCGTCGCGAGCGGCGCATCCGGTGCGTTCACCGCAAGGCCGAAGAAGGAGTCGGGGCGCGGTCCGCGGGTGCCTCCGGCGGCCCGGCGCCCGCGCCGATCGCCGGGCCCCCTCCCACGGGACGGGCGGCGAAGGCCGGCCCGGGTCCGGCCGTCCGGGTGCGGGCGGCGCGGCGAGAGGCGGCCCGGCGGACACGGGCCCGGAACGCCTCCGGGGCACACCCCCGGGGCTCCCCGGCCCCGCCGTCCGTCCCCGCGTCCCCGGCGCCGGAGCGCCCCGTCCCGGGACACGGGGGACACACCTCCGGCGGTGCGGCCGCGCCTCGGGCCCCGGGCCTCCGAACCGGCAGAGAGGTATTGACTTGCGATAGAAAACAATCGATTATCGATACATGCACAAGTACCTCATCCTTCTCCTCCGCGCCGCGATCGCCATGGCCGTTCTGCTCGGGCTCTTCGGACAGTTCGTGGTCATCCCCGGGGCGGCGGCCGACGAGGTCGCGTTCTTCCCGCCCTACGCACCGCTCCAGGTGCCCTACGTGACGGTGGCGATCCTCGGGGTCGCCTGCGTCCAGGTCGCGCTCATCGCGGTGTGGACCCTCCTGGGCATGGTCGAGCGCGACGCGATCTTCGACGGGAGGGCCTTCGCCCGGGTGGACGTCGTCATCGGGGCCACCGTGGTGGCGACACTGCTCACGGCGGGGGTGACCGTTCACCTGTTCGTGGCCGAGATCCCCTCACCGGACGACGGCATGGACCTGTTCGCCGCCCTGGGCGCGGCGTTCGTGACCACCTGCGTGGGCACCGTGTTCTCGATGGTGCTCGTCCTCATGCGCGGCCTCCTGCGCAAGGCGACGGACCTGCGGACCGAGCTCTCCGCGGTGGTCTGATGGCGATCGTCGTCGACCTGGACCTCCTGCTCGTCCGGCGCGGCATGTCGGTCGGGGAGTTCGCCGAGGCCGTCGGGATCACGCCGGCCAACATCGCCGTGCTGAAGAACGGCCGTGCCAAGGCGGTGCGGTTCACCACCCTCGACGCGATCTGCCGCACGCTGGAGTGCCAGCCCGGCGACGTCCTGCGCTGGGTGCCCGACGACGAGGGGCAGGAGGCGGACCAGGGGTAGCGGGGCCCGGAGGCCCCGCGACGCCCGGCGCCGTTGCGCCCGCCCACGGCGGGGCGGGAGGGCGGTCCGCGGCGACCGGTCGCACACGGACCCTCCCGCGAGGGGCCGGCCGCCGGCGGGGCGACCTCAACCGATGACGATCGCCCCGGCCAGGACCGGGTCGCCGAAGGTGACCGTGCCGTGCCCCGAGGCCAGGGCGCGGCTGCCCTGGCAGCTCGTGCCCGAGAACAGCGCGAACTTGACCTTCGCCTCGGTGGAGACCTCGGTGACGCCGCCCTGCCCCGTCTTGAGGGTGCGGCACCCGCCGTTCTCCACGGTCTGCCGGTAGCCCGACTCGAAGGTGACTCTGACCGGGGGCGCCTGGTCGTCCCTGCTCGACAGCCCGGCGATCGCTCCGGCGATGGTGGCGGACATGGTGGCGAGGTTCGCAGGGCGGATCGGCACGGGACTCCCCTTTTCGACCGGGTTCGCACGGGCACGACGGCGCCTGGCGAGTGCGGAGATGGTTACTCCGTGTCATTTAGCTACAGGGCCCCGCGAAAGGTGAGGAGCCCCGGCGGAGTGTCGGCGGATTTCTCGGGCCCGCCCCGGGACGTTGTCGGACCGTACCGCCGCGGATAGGATGCGTCCCGACCGGCATGTGCGGCGAAAACGGGGAAGGAGGCCGGTATGGGGCTCCTGCTCGCGTTCTTCGAGTTCCTCATGGTCGGCTTCGTGCCCTCCGAGCTCCTGCCCGCGCCCGGCTCCCTGGTGCTGCTGGTCGCCGCCGTCGGCGCGGCCATCGCCCTGTTCGTCCTCCACGGCACCGCGCCGTGGCCCGCCGGCGACACCGCCACGGGCGCCGCGCACGCGATGCGCCGCAGGTCGGCACGCCTTCCCGTGCTCACCCTCAGGGACCCCGACGCGGCCGGACGGCCCCGTCCCAGGGCTCCCGGCGCGGCCCTCCCGGCCGCTCGCTGACCGTCACGGCACACCCGTACGACGACCGTTCCACGCGTGTGCCCGCGCCCCCGGGCGCGGTCCGAGCGGCCTGACGTCTGTCTCCCACCCCAGACGAAGGGCCGACCCACCTTGTACAGCTTCGGGCCGATCGCGGCCGGCATGACCCTGCTCTCGGCGATCCTCGCCGCGTTGACCACCCTGCTCACCCCGCTCACCGGGGGCCTGGCCACCGGGCTCGCGGTGGTGGCGCTGACCGTCGTCGTCCGCCTCCTGCTCGTCCCGCTGGGGGTGATGCAGGTCCGCGCGGAGAAGACGCGGGCGCGTATCGCCCCGCGTCTGGCGGAGATCACCGCGAAGCACCGGGACGACCCCGAGAGGCTCGTCGCCGAGCAGCGCAGGGTGTACGGCGAGGAGGGCGCCTCGCCGTTCGCCGGCTGCCTGCCCGCCCTCGCCCAGATGCCCGTGGTCATCGCCCTCTACGGCGTGTTCATCGGGGCGGGGGCGACGGCGGACCCGATGCTGGCGCACACGTTCGGCGGCGTCGGGCTGGGCGCGACGCTCGCGTCGAGCGCCGACGGCCTCGTGGTGGCCCCGGTGTTCGCGGTCCTGATCGGTCTCATCGCGCTCGTGGCGTGGGCCAACCGCCGCTACCTGATGCTTCCCGTGATGCGGGCGAACGCGGCGGTCAGCCCCGGGATGCCGCAGATCACCGGCCCGCTCACCTACATGCAGTACACGACCGTCGTGATCGCCGCGTTCGTGCCGCTCGCCGCGGTCCTCTACCTGCTGACCTCGACGGCGTGGGCCCTGGGGGAGCGGCTCCTGCTGCGCCGCCTGCTCCCGGACTGACGGCCGGCCCGCGCCTCGCGGGTCAGAACTCGACGGTGACGCAGGCGAGGCGGTCCCCGGCGGTGCCCGCCTCGCCGTGCCCGGTCATGGTGTGCTGCTCGTGCAGGACCAGGGACCGGGCCTCCCCGTCGCGGAACTCCCAGTCGACGGTGGCGGTGGACTGGGCGCTGCCGCCCTCGTCGGTGGTGAAGTCGAGCCAGACCTCGTTCTCGGGGTTGGCGTAGGCGGGGTCGGAGGAGGGTTCGTCCTCGGTCGCCGCCGGGTCGGGCTCGTTCTGGTAGTGCGGGCCCGCGTCCTCGGGCCGCTCGCCGCAGGGCCGGGTGTGCACGTGGGCGCCGAACTCGCGGTCGGCCTCCAGGCTGGTGCCCGTGAACTGCACGTGCGTCTGGCCGTCCTGGACGCGGACCTGCACGTCGGAGGTCGCCCCCTCGGGCACGGCGTCCTCGTCGTAGGTGACGGCCCCCACCCCCTCGGCCGGCAGCATGAAGATGGACGCCGTCACGCTGGGGGAGGCGGTCGGCTGGGAGACGGGCGGCTCCGAGGTGGCCGATCCCCCGTTGGTCCCGGTCCCCTCCTGCGCACACCCGGTGGCGAGGATCGCGGTCAGGGCCAGGCCGATGGTGAGCGGTGACGTGCGCATGACGGAACTCCCGGTGTGTTCTCGACGGTCGCCCGCAACATTACCCAAGGTGACAAAGGTATGACCAGCTGTGCGGAACGTGATGCGTCGGGGGTGGGAAGGCCGTCCTGAGTGTGAGGGCCGCGGGGGAGGGGCCGTTCTCGCGCACCAGGCCGAGACGCCTTCCGGCCCCCTCGACAGTGGGGATCGTACCGCCGGGAGGCCGCGGCGGGGCCGGGGGCGCCTTCCGGGGGTGTGCGTCCCGGCGCGCCAAGGGCCCGCGGGGGCGGTCGCCCAGGGGCCGGGGCGCTCCCCGGCCCACGCCCGGCGGGCGCCGGTGCAGGTCGGAGTCGGGTTTGTTTGTCCCGAAATGGACAGTATGAGACTGTCGTCACAACAAGAGCAAGAATCGGAGGACTCATCCGTGAGCAGTGAACCCGGCGCGTCCCCCCGGACGTCGCCAGCATCCCCCACCGACGACGAGAACGCGACCGACAGCCGGCGCACCGTCGTCCGCAAGGTCGTCGGCCTCCTCCTGGGCCCCGTCCTCGGCCTCGCCGCCTACCTCGCCATGCCCGGCATCGCCCTCCCCGTCGACGGGGGCGACGGGGTGATGGTCCCCGAGGGCGAGGTCTCCTCCAACGCAGCGATCGTCGCCGCCGTGGCCGTCGTCATGGCCGTCTGGTGGATGACCGAGGCGCTTCCCCTCCCCGCCACGGCCCTCCTCCCCCTCGCCCTCTTCCCGGTGCTCCTGGACGGCGTGCCGATCGGGGACGTCACCGCCCCCTACGCCAACGAGATCATCTTCCTGTTCATGGGCGGGTTCATCATCGCCCTGGCCATGCAGCGCTGGAACCTGCACCGGCGCGTGGCCCTGGCGATCGTGGCCGCCGTCGGCAGCGGGCCCGTCACCATCATCGGCGGGTTCATGCTCGCCACCGGCTTCATCACCATGTGGGTCTCCAACACCGCGACCGCCATGATGATGCTGCCCATCGGCCTCGCGGTCATCGGCCTGGTCGCCCAGCTGCGCGGCGGCAAGGCCGACCCGAACTTCGCCACCGCGCTCATGCTCGGCATCGCCTACGCCTCGTCCATCGGCTCGGTGGCCACCCTGATCGGGACCCCGCCCAACGCCCTGATGGCCGGGTACCTGGCGCAGGAGCACGACATCCACATCGGCTTCGGCCAGTGGATGCTGGTCGGGGCGCCGCTCGCCGCCGTCTTCCTCGTCGTCTGCTGGCTCCTGCTCACCAAGGTCGTCTACCCGCCGGCGGCGGGGGACATGGGCGAGGCCCGGGAGCACATCCGCCGGGAGCTGCGCGAGATGGGGCCCATGACGCGCGGCGAGTGGACCGTGCTGGCCGTGTTCGTCGCCACCGCCGTCGCCTGGGTCACGGTGCCGTTCCTCGCGGACAACGCGGCGGTGAGCGCCGCGCTGCCGTGGCTCGCCTCCGTCACCGACGGCGGGATCGCCATCGCCGCCGCCATCGTGCTGTTCATCGTGCCCGTGGACGGGGCCCGCGGGGTCCGCGCCATCGACTGGGAGCAGGCGAGCAAGCTGCCCTGGGGCGTGCTGCTGCTGTTCGGGGGCGGGCTCAGCCTCTCGGGCCAGTTCGGCTCCAGCGGCCTGAGCCTGTGGATCGGCGACCTGGTCGCGGACCTCGGTGACGTGCCCGGCTGGGTGTTCGTGCTGATCGTGGCCGCCATCGTGCTGCTGCTCACCGAACTCACGAGCAACACCGCCACCGCCTCCATCTTCATTCCCGTGATGGCCGGCGTCGCGCTGGGACTGGGCCTGCCCATCATGACCCTGGTCGTCCCGGCCGCCCTCGCCGCGTCCATGGCGTTCATGCTGCCGGTGGCCACGCCGCCCAACGCCATCGTGTTCGGCACCGGCCACATCCGGATCGGCCAGATGGTGAAGGCGGGCGTCCTGCTCAACGTCGTCGCACTGGTCCTGATCATGCTGAGCATGTACACGACCGTCATGTGGGTCTTCGGCGCCTGACGGGCCGCCGGGGCCCGGCACGACCCGGCCCCGGCGTCCGCCGCGGCCCCGCGCCCTCCGGGCGGGCGGGGCCGCGGCGGGATGGGACACTGGTCGCGGACCACGACCCCTGCCGAACAGGCGACATGCGAACGATCAGACGCGACGGCGAGCACGAGCTGGAGATCAAGAGGTCCCGGTTCGTCTGCGCCCTGGCCAGGGCGGACGGCGAGGACGCCGCCCGCGCCTTCATCGCCGAACGGCGCAAGGAGCACTGGAACGCCTCCCACAACTGCACCGCGTACGTGCTCGGCGAGGACGGCGGCGTGCAGCGCTCCAGCGACGACGGCGAACCGGCGGGCACCGCGGGCGTGCCCATGCTGGAGGTGCTCCGCCACCGCGGACTCACCGACACCGTGGCCGTGGTCACCCGCTACTTCGGCGGGACCAAGCTCGGCGCCGGGGGGCTCATCCGGGCCTACGGCGGCGCCGTGTCCGCCGCCGTGGACGCGGTCGGGGTCCTGGAACGCCGACGCCTGCTCCTCGTGGACGTGTTCGCCGACTACGTGCTCGGCGGACGCCTGGAGAGCGACCTGCGCGACTCGTCGCTGACCGTGCGCGGGGTCGCCTACGAGGACCGGGTCCGCATCGAGGTGGCCCTCCCCGAGTCCGACCTGGACGGCTTCGGCCTCCGCCTGGCCGAGATGACCGGGGGCCGGGCCGAGTTCGAGGTGAGAGGCGCCACCGTCGTCGAGGTCGAGCCCTGATCCCGCCGGACGCCACGTTCACGTGGCCGTAACAGTGGCGGTCCACGTGTATCGGCGGACGACGGGGCAGCTTAGGATTTGCCGTATACGTCGTCGTCCCCTGGGAGAAACCGTCCATGCGCAGCTCACGGGTGCCCCAGGCCCTCACCTGCGGCCTCGCGGCGCTGCTGGCGGCCGGCTGTACCGGCGAGCCGGAACCTCCCGCGCCCGCCCCCGAGGCGGAGCCCGCCCCGGTCCCGACCTCGTTCGGGGGTGAGGCGCCGCCCGGGGTCGAGGGCGAGGTCCTGCGGTACCTGCACGGCGACTCCGCGGAGGCCCACGACATCCTCGACGACCCCCTCGGCGTGCGGATCAGCCCGGTCGGCGAGTCCTTCCTCATCAGCTCCGGCGGCGAGGACCGCCACCTCCTGCACGACGCGGCGACCGGCGACACCCTCTGGGAGGGCGAGGCCCGCTTCCGGGGCTTCGACTCCGCCGCCGACGGCGCCCGGGTCCTGTCGATGGCGGACGCGGACGGGGTCCCGTTCGTCCTGGACTCCCGCGGCGAACCGGTGTGGGAGCCCCGGGAGGAGGGTGATACCTACCTCGACGGACTGGCGGTGCGACGCCCCGAGGGGTGGAGCGCCGAGGAGCCCCACGGCGAGTTCACGCTGCTCGACGCCGACGGCGAGGAGCTGTGGTCGTACGAGTTCGCCGAACCCGAGGAGACCGAGGAGACCGAGGAGCCCGACGGTGACGGCGCCGACGGGGACGGCGGCGCGGGGGGACCCGGCTTGGGCGTGCCCGTCGCCGCCCGCGGCGACATGGTGGTGCTCGCGTCCGGCGGCCCCTCGCTCCAGGCGCGCTCCGTGGCCGCCGACACGGCGGGCGAGGAGCTGTGGACGGTCGACGGGGAGGACGCCGGCCTGGACGCCTCCGGGCCCGTCCTCCCGCCGCAGGTGATGGGCGTCTACCCGCTGCCCGGCCAGGAGGAGGGCGGCGGGGCCGGCCCCACGGACGGCGGGGCGGACGGGGAAGCAGGGGAGGACCGCGCGGACGAGGCGGTCGTGCTCCTGCGCTGGGCCCAGCCCGAGGCCCCCTCCACGCTCTCCGCCCACGACCCCGCCACCGGGGACCTGCTGTGGACCCTGGAGGAGCCGGGCGCCAACCCCGCCGCGGGCGCGTTCGACCCGGCCGGGACCGTCGGCAACCTGTACGACGCCTCCACCGGCGTCCTCCTGTTGCCCCAGGCGAGCGGGGAGGCCACGACGGTCGCCGTCGACCTCGCCGGGGGAGAGGTCCTCTGGGGGCTGGAGGAGGAGGCCGGGTCGATCTCCCCGGCCTTCGCCTTCGACGGACTGGTCTACGGCGACTCCCGGGGCAGCACCGGCGCGGACGAGCAGCTGGTGCTCGACGCCGTCACCATGGACGTGGTGGACGACGACCTCTCGGCGTACGTGGAGGCGGTCACCGAGGACGGGTACGCGATCCTCGTCCACGACCGGCAGCGCTTCGTGTACGGCCCTCCGCCGGGGGAGGACCCCTCCGAGGCGCCGGCGGACGACCCGGAGCAGGACGCGGACCCGTCCGCCTCCCCCGGCGACGGGGGCTGACCCGGCCGGGCGCGCCGGCCGGAGGGGCGGGGCGCACGGGCGGCGGGAGGCCGCCGCCCGGAGGGGCGCTTCGCGGGGCCGCGCGCCCGGAAGGGGCCCGGCGCCGGTGACCGCGCGGAACACCACGGAACGACATTGACTGCGCTGTCGGTGCCCTGGTAGACATTCTCTGCCTTCATCCTCTCCCCGGCCCCTGATCCGCGCCGAACCCCCCGTCGACGCCTCCGGCCCCCGCCGGCCGACGGGATGGTGAGCCACTCGCAAACGGGAGCCAAGCATGGTGGACCCCTCCTCCGACCCGGCGGCGCCCGCGCCGTCGGCTCCCCGAGCCGCCCCCCTGCGGCGCTGGGCGCGGGCGGTCGGCGAGCGCACCCGCTCCCACGCCTCCGGGATCACCGTCACGCTCCTGGCGGCGGCCGTCGTCAGCTCCGTCCTCGGGACCGGGGCCGTCGGTCGCGCCGACGAGATGTCCGACGGCACCGTCTGGCTGTGGACCAGCCCCGTCGGCGAGGCCGTACGGGTCAACGGGAACAACGCCGCGGTCGACCTCGTGGCGTCCCTGCCCGAGGCCGCCGGCGTGGACGTCCAGGTCGTCCAGAACGACGAGTACCTCCTGCTCTACGACCCCGCCACCGGCAAGGTGACCTCGGTCGACCTCCGGCGCATGGGGTACTCCGGCGTGCTGGAGCTCGGGCGCGGGGGCGACTTCGGGCTCGTCCTGGGGGAGGACACCGCGGCGGTGATCGACCGCGCCACGGGCGAGGTCAAGGCCGTCGATCCGGCCACCCTCCAACCGACCGGGGCCACCCTCAACATCCCCGCGCCCCTGACCGGCGGCGCGTTCGACGGCACCGACACCCTCTGGCTCGGCGTGCCCACACAGGGCACGGCCGTCGGCGTGCGGATCCAGGGCGAGGACGCCGCCATCACGGAGACGCTGGCGGTGGCGGAGCCCGGGACCGGGATCGCCATGACCGTCCTCGACGACGGCGCCCTCGTGACCGACCCCGGGGGCGGGCGGGTGGTGGCCGTGCGCGGCGACGGCGACCCCGTGGCCACGGAGGTCCCCGTGGAGCTGGAGGGCGCGGAGATGCCCGTCCGCACCCACGGCGACGTCGTCGCCGTGACGCTCCCCGGGACCGGCGAGGTCCTCACCGTCACCGATCCGGCCGGGTCCGCCGGGATCGGGCACTTCCCGGCGGGCGACGGCGGGGGCACGGCGACCGCCTACGAGGGCCGCGTCTACGTGCCGTTCCCCGAGGAGGGGACGGTCCGCGTCTTCGACGCGCAGGGCGCCGAGCTCAACCCCGTCTCCCTGCCCGGGGCCGAGGGCCCCCTGGAGCTGGAGGTCCGGGAGGGACGCCTGTACATCAACTCCCCCCATACCGGGGTGGCCGCGATCGTCGACCCGGACGGCGGGGCCACCGTCGTCGACAAGGCCGATCCGCCGCCCGGCCCGGGGGACGCGGACGGCGGGGCCCCCGCACCGCAGCCCCTGCCGGGCGGGAACGCCGGGGAGCGGCCGGAGACCGGGGGCGCCACCCCCGAACCCGGCGCCGGGAGCCCGGAGTCCGAGGGGCCGTCCGCGCCCGCGTCGGACCCCACCCCCGCGGGGGCCGGCGAGCCGGACCCCGCCCCGGACGGGGAACCCGACGCGGGGGAGGCGCCCGGCGCGCCCACGCCCGTGTCCGTCACCGCCGGGGACGGCTCCGCGTTCCTGAGCTGGCCCGAGGCCTACTCGCCGGACGCGCCCGTGGATGAGTACCGGATCACCTGGGAGGGCGGCAGGGTCACCGTCGGCGGGGACGAGCTGGAGGCCGAGGTGACCGGCCTCGCCAACGGCTCCGCCTACCGGTTCATGGTCCGCGCGGTGAACTCCCACGGCACCGGTCCGGCCGCCCAGACCTCCGAGATCGTGCCGGGCCCGCAGGCCCCGGACGCCCCGGCCGAGGTGACGGCCACGGCCTCGGGCAGCGGCACGGCCACCGTCTCCTGGAGCGCGGTCGAGGGCGCCAACGACTACCTGGTCGCCACCAGGGCCGCATCCGGCGAGAACCCCAGCGACCGCACCTCGGGGCAGACGTCCGTGGACGTCGCGGGACTCTCGCCCGGCGAGACCTACACGTTCACGGTCACCGCCCGCACGGAGGGCATGGTGAGCGGGGCGTCGACCGACAGCGCCCCGCTCACGATGCCCGAGGTGCGGTTGGGCGCCCCGTCCGGCGTCTCGCACACGGTCTCCGGGGACAACGTGACCGTGACCTGGACCCAGGTCGACGGCGCGGCCGAGTACACGATCACGCCGCGCGGCGACGGGGGGCTCGGGGCCGTGACGGTGACCGGGTCCTCCGCCGGGGGCGGGCAGCTCTCCCACACCCTCGGGCGCGGGGGGACGGGACGCTGCTACTCCTTCACCGTGGTCGCCGTGGGGGCGGACGGGACCGCCGCCGATTCCAGTACCAGCAGCCAGTCCAGGTGCGAACAGGAGTTCAGATGAGCCTCCGCCGGAAGCGTGCCCGCCGGACCTGGGCGGGCGCGGCGGTCGTGGCCGCCGCGGTCCTGGTGATGTCCTCGGCCACCGCCGCCCAGGGCGCCGACCCCGTCGCGCTGTGCAACGCGAACAGCCCGGATGGGGCCCTGACCTACAGCCGGAACGCCGCGGGCTGGCCCAAGCCCCTTCCGAACGGGCAGGGCAGCGTCTACCTCTACTACGAGAGCGCGACCGGCTACAACTGCGCGGTGACGGTCGGCAACGGGGGCTACGCGGACGTCGGCCTCCGGCGCTCCGACGGCGCGGGCGCCCCGCAGTGGCGGACGGGCTCCGGCACCGCCGGACCCGTCTACGTCCAGGCGGAGGGCGTGTGCGTCGACGTGTCGGGGGCGGTCGGGGACCGGTCGGCCACCTGGCTCGGCACCAACTGCGGCGCCTGACCGGCCCCTCGGGGGCCGGACCCCGGCGCGCCCGCTCCCGCGGCGCGCCCGCTCCCGCGGCGCGCCCCCTCCCGGGGCCTGACCCCGGCGCGTCCGGTCACCCCGCTCCGAGCTCCGCGCACGCCTCCTCCGACGGCGCGACCTCGTCCGCGCTCAGGACGGCGATGACGACGAAGCAGTACTCCCCGGCGTCGAGGCCCGTCACCCGCGCCTGCGCCGCACCGGGTCCCGCCTCCGCGAGCGCCGTGTAGGCCCCGCCCGCCGGGCCGCCCACCACGTGGTGCGGCGTGCCCTCCCCGGCGTTGTCCGTCCACGTGAGGACCACCGCGCCGCCGGAGTCCTCCACCCCGACGTCCGTGGGGGCCGACTCCCGGGAGACGGCGGCGTGCGGGGCCGAGGAGGGGTCCACCGGTGCGGGGGCCGGGTCCTCCCCGGGCTCCACGAGTCCGACGGAGGCCAGGAGCGCGGCGACCTGCCCCGGGTACACGAAGGCCGCCAGCCCCAGGGCGATGACGACGATCGCCGCCGAGGACACGGCCACCTGGGCGAGGCGGAGCCGCCGGGACCGCCGTTCCCCGGCGTCGCGTGCCCCCGGCGGGGGGACGGATCCGCGGTCCGGGGCCGGTCCGCCGGTGGCGGGCCGGTGCGGGGCCTGCGCGGCGGGATCCGCGTACGCCGTGCCCGGCCCGAACGCCGGGGCGGGCGGCGGCGCTGCGGGAGCGGCCCGGGGCGGTTCCCACTCCACCAGCCCCTGCCAGGGGTCGGCGTCGTCGCCCGGAGGCGGTGCGGGGTCGGTCCGGGGAGCCGTTCCGGGGGCGCGCGGGCCCGCAGGGGCCGGGCCGTCGGCGGGCGGGCGTCCGGGGCGCCCGGCGGCACCGGACTCGGAGGAGGCGTCAGGGACCCCCGTCAGTTCCGCGGCCGGCACCGGACCGGGACCGGGAGCCTTCCGTCCCCGGCCGGCGGTGCGGGCAGCCGGTGCGTCCGGCCCCGGGACCCGGTCGGGCACGGGGGACCCCGGCACGGTGCGCGCGCCCGTCCGGCCGGGCCGCGGGGCGTCCGCCGCCGGTGTGTCGGCCCCCGGCCCCCGCTCGGGGCCGGGTTCCTCCCGCGTCCTCGGGGGAGCGTGCGACGGCTCGGCGCCGTCGCCCGAGGCCCGGCCGGTTCCGGCAGGCGGTCGCGGCGGGGCGTCCGCCGCCGGTGTGCCCGCGTCAGCCGAGGCGGCCCCGGGCCCGGGGACCGCGCCGGGGGCGGTCGGCGGCGGGCCCGCCACGGGGGGAGCCGGGGGCGGCGCCGACCCCGGCGCGTCCGCGACGCCGCCGCGCGCCGGAGCCGCGGGGGCCGCCCCCGCCGCCCCGGCGCCGTCCGGGGCCAGGGCCGCGGCGAAGCCCTCCGCGTCGGCGTAGCGGTTCCCGGGGTCCCGGTCGAGCGCCCGCGCGAGGGCCGCGACCAGCGGGGCGGGCAGGCCGGGGCGCGGCGGCCCCGGCACCCCGCCGCCGAGCACGCGCTCCCGGTAGCCGAAGGGGTCGGCGGCGGCCTCCGCCCCGTCACCGAACGGGGGCCGTCCCGCCAGCAGCTCCCACAGGGTGGCGGCCAGCCGGTAGACGTCGGAGGCGGCGGTCGGCGGTTCACCCCGGACCGCCTCCGGCGGGGCGTGGAGCAGCGCGCCGGTGCGCGGCCCGGCCGGAGGCGGGAGCGCGCCCCCGGGCAGCACCGCGCCTGCGTCCGCGAGGACGGCGCGCCCCTCTCCCGCCAGCACGTTGGACGGCTCCACGGCGTGGTGGAGCAGGCCGAGCGCGTGCACGCCCGCCAGCGCACCGGCCACGTCCAGGCCCACGCGCACGACCTCGTCCGCCGGGAGCGGACGGCGGTCCGCCAGGATCCGCCCGTAGTCCCCGCCCCCGTGGAGCTCCATGGCCACGAACGGCCGTCCCGACGTGGTCGAACCGTGGCCGAGGACCCGCACCACCCCCGGCACGCCGGACAGCCGGCGCGCGCGCTCGGACTCGGCCCCGCCGTCCGGGCCGCGCAGGACCTTGACGGCGACCGGGTCGCCGCCCGCGTCCGGGACGGCCCGGTAGACGGTCGAGGAGGCGCCGCGGTGCAGCACCTCCAGGGAGTGGAACCCCGGGACGAGGCTGCCGCCGGATCCCGTACTACTCATGGAACGCCCCTTCCCCGCCGTGCGGCGGGCGACGGTCGGAGGCGGGCGTCACGGCGCCCGCCAGAACAGGGGACGGGGATCGAACCACCAGGCCAGCCTCCTGCCGCGGCCCAGCGTGCGCCGCAGCGCGCGGGACTGGCGGCGGACCCCGTCGACGATGTGCGCGGACTCCGCCGCGGAGACCCCGGCGCCCGGGGCGAAGCCGACCCGGTTGACCGCCCCGGCGAGGCGGCGCAGGTCGACCCGCGCCCACTCCCGCCCCTCCTCGGGCAGGAGCGCTCGGACGAGCGCCACGGTGTCGCCGACGGTGTGGCCCGGCGGCGGCGCGCCCGCGTACTGGCGCAGGTGGTCGCGCAGCTCCCGCCACGCGCCCAGCACGCGCCGTTCGGGGACGCCGGGCCTCAGCCGCCACCGGCTCCGCGCCAGTCGCAGCGCCGGTACGGCGGCCGCGGCGGCGAGCAGCAGGCCCCCCGTGGCCAGGAAGGGCCACAGCGGCGCCGGACCGGCCTCCCTCCCGGGCGGCGCGCCCGGGTCGGCGCCGTCGTCCGCGCCGTCCGCGTCGTCCGGCTCCTCGGGGGACCCCCCCTCGGCCGCGCCGGAGGAGGCCCCCTCGGCGTCGTCCCCGCCCTCCTCCCCCGGGGTGACGGCGAACGGCACCCACCCGACGCCGTCGAAGTACACCTCGCCCCACGCCAGTGCGTCACCGGTCAGCACCGTGCGCACGCCGTCCCCCTCGTCGGAGCCGGAGCCGAACCCCACGACGACGCGGCTCGGCAGGCCCGCCGCGCGGGCGAGCATGGCGAACGCGCTCGCGAACTGCTCGGAGGTCCCGCCGCCGCCCTGCTGCCCCGGCGGGGCCAGCATGTCCGCCACGTTGGCGTAGCCGTGGCCCCCGGGCGTCCGCGCCGAGAAGTAGTGGGACTCGCGCAGGTACTCCGAGAGGTGGACGGCGCGCTCGTACGGAGACCCCTGCCCGGCGACGGCCGCCGCCACGTCGTTCAGGACCGGCGGCGCCCCCGGGGGCAGCTCGCGGTAGCGGTCGAAGACCGCGTCGGCCGGAACGGACGCGTCCGCGAGTTCGGCCGCCCTCCAGTCCGCCACGTCGCCGGTGACCTCGTAGCGCGCGCCCGCGATGCCGCCGTCCGCGCTCACCACCGTCCCCGAGACGGCGTCGTAGCCCAGGGGCTGGAGCCCGACCCGCCGCGGGACCCCGACGACCGGCGCCCATCCGCCCGGCAGGTCGTCGCCGACCGAGATCTCCGCGCTGACCCCGGTGGCGTGCGGGGGCGGCGGCACCGGGTCGGGCAGCACCTCGCCGGCGGCGCGGTAGCCGCCCTCGGGCAGCCACGTGGTCCCGGTGAACTCCGCGAGGGCGACCCACCGCAGGTCCACCGGCTCCTCGGAGCGGACGGTGAGCAGTGGGTCGTCCGGTTCGGCGGCCCAGGCCGCGAGGTAGCCGAGAGGGTTGAGGGCGGCCTCCGGCGCGAGGGGCGGCCGCACGGTCTCGCGCGGGTCGCCCGGGTCCGCCTCCCAGGGGGCGAGGAGGACGGGGCCGCCGAACACCGTGGCGGCGGCCGCCAGCGCCGCCGTGACCGCTGTCACCAGGGTCCGACCGAGCCGTCCGAGGGTCTGCGCCTCCGCCTCGTCGACCTCGATCCGCAGGTCCCCGGACCCGGCGCGCGCCCGCGCGGCGGTCCGGTCGTCGGAGGACGCCGCCATGAGCAGGACCGCGGCGACCGCGACCAGGCCGACGGAGGGGAAACCCGGCGGAGCCACCGGGCCGTTCAGGACGACGGCGCCGACGAGCGCCAGGAGCCCGGGGAGGACGGCCAGTGCGGGCCTGCTCCCCTGCCAGAGCAGCACCGACGCGACGCCGGTGATCCACGTGGCCAGGAGCGGCAGCGTCAGGGTGTCCGCGTTCAGGGGGGTGGGCGCCGCACTCGTCAGGATGCGCGCCCCGGAGTGGAGGAGGGCCTCCACGGTCCCTCCCAGCACGCCCGTCCCCTGGCCGGGCAGCCGGGCCGCGCACACCACCACGCCCGCGAGGGGCAGGGGGAGGCCGACGAGGACCCCGGCGAGCGGGGACAGGCGGGCCCGCGCCGCCAGGGTCACGGCGACGGAGAGCAGGGCGCAGAGGGGCAGCACCGCGTAGACCGGCGCAGGGGCGGCGTAACCGGGGGCGAGGGCGACGCCCCCCGCCGCGGCGGCCATGACCAGCCCGAGGGGGGCCAGGACGGAGCGGAGAGGAGTGCCGGGTCCCCGCCCGGGGGCGGGCGCGGTGCCCGGGGGGCGCTGCGGGGTCAGCGTGGCCATGACGTCTCGTTCCAGCGTTCGACGAACCCCGCCGCGTCGCCGGCGGCGAGCAGGGTGACCGGAGCGGGCACGCCCGGCCGGTCCTCCGTGCCGACGGTCACGGCGACCAGGGCCGAGTAGTGGTGCCCGAGCTCTCCGAAGGACCGCAGGTCGGCGGTGGTGAGCGCGCCGCTGACCAGGACGGCCGTGTCCCCGGAGGGCCGGGTCCGGGCCAGGCGGAGGGCCTGCGCGAGGTCGGCGTCCGGCGCCGGACGCGCCTCGGCCAGGAGGTCGAGCAGCGGGGGCAGCCCTCCGGTGCTGTCGCGCCCCCGACCGCTCACCAGGCCCACCTCGCAGTGGAGCGACGCCTGCACCGCGGTCGCCAGCACCGAGGCGGCCGCGCTCGCCACCTCGTCCAGCCGCTCCTCGCCCCCGGCCGTCGGCCGGTCGTCGACGATGACGTGGAGGCGCGGCTGCGAGGTGTCGATGTACTCGCGCACGACGAGCCTGTCCAGCCGCGCGGAGCTGCGCCAGTGGACCAGCCGCAGGTCGTCGCCGGGCACGTAGTCGCGCAGCGAGTGGAAGGTCTGCGCGCCCGCCGGGGCGCCGTCGGCCGTGCCCTCCGGGTCGGCCACCCGGCCGACCGGGACGGTGCGCAGGCGCTCCCACCGGGGGTGGACCCACACCCGGTCGGCGCCGCCGGACTCCCGGTACACCGCGGCGAGCCCCAGCGGGTCCGCGCGCCCGACCCGGAGGGGGCCGAGCGAGACCACCCCGCGCCGGGTCGCCCGGACGCGGTACTCGGCCCCGCCCGTGGCGCGCGCTCCCAGGGACGGCAGCCGGACCGGCCGCTCGCCCCCGTGGCCGCGCACGGGCTCGACCACGCCGACGGAGCGCCGGCCGGGGTTGCGCATCTCCAGGCGCACGCGCAGGTCGGACCCCGGCGAGGTGCGAGGGGAGGGGAGCGAGCGCCGGACCGCCACGGCGGCCGGACGCCCCACCACGATCGACGCCGCGGCGACCGCTGTCACGGCCACGCCGCCGAGCAGGGCCAGCTCCTGGTACTGGGACGCGACGCCCACCGCGAGGAGGAGCAGGCCCGCCCCGGCGACGAGCCACCCCCGGACGGTCGGCATCAGCGGACCGCCGGGGCCCCGGCCGCGCCCGGGGACGGCGCGGGGGTCTCGCGGAGGATCCCCTCCAGGACGTCGGCCCCGGTGCGCCCGCCGACCGCGGCCTCCGGGGACAGGACCAGGCGGTGGGCCCAGACCGGCTGGGCCAGGAGCTTGACGTCCTCGGGCTCCACGAAGGGGCGGCCCGAGACGAGCGCGAGCATGCGGGCCGTCCTCGCCATGGCCACCGTCGACCTGGTCGACAGGCCCACGCTCAGCTCCCGGTGGTCGCGTGTGGCGTGGGCGACCCGGAGCACGTACTCGTAGACGGAGTCGTGGACGAACACCCGCCGCGCGTCGCGCCCCATGGCGGCCATCCGCTCGGCGTCGACGGTCGGCTCCAGGTCCTCGGGCGTGACGAGCCGGTCGCCCCGGATGATCGCGAGCTCGGACGCCGGGTCGGCGTAGCCGAGGGTGAGGCGCATGAGGAACCGATCCAGCTGGGCCTCGGGCAGGCGGTACGTGCCCGACATCTCCACGGGGTTCTGCGTCGCCACGACGAGGAAGGGGGAGGGGACGACGTGCTGGACGCCGTCCACGGTGACCGCCCGCTCCTCCATGACCTCCAGAAGGGCGGACTGGGTCTTGGGCGAGGCCCGGTTGATCTCGTCGGCGATGACGACGTTGGCGAACACGGGGCCGGGACGGAACTCGAACTCGCGGGTCCCCTGGTGGAAGACCGTGACGCCGCTGATGTCGGAGGGCAGGAGGTCCGGGGTGAACTGGATGCGCCGCCAGTCGCCGTTCGCGCTCGCGGCGATGGCGCGGGCCAGGGTGGTCTTGCCGGTGCCGGGGACGTCCTCCAGCAGGATGTGGCCCTGGGTGAGCATCGCGACCAGGGCCAGGCGTACGACGTCGGACTTGCCCAGGACCGCTGCCTCGACGGAGGCGGCGATGCCGTCGAACTCGTCGGCGCGGATGACCGCGTCGTCGGAGGTCAGGGGGGCGTCCGCGGGGGGAGAGACGTGGGTGTTCATGGAGAGGGCGTCTTTCCGCGTGAAGTGCTGGGGGTGGAGCGCCGCCGCCGTTCACGGCGGCGGGGAGGCGTCTCGGAGGGAGCACTCGGGGCAGGCGCTCACCGGCGTGAAGATAGCGCGATCACGGCGAAACCGCACGAAACGGCACCGATGGTGCGGACCGCTCCCGGGGGAGCGGTCCGGGGAGGGCGGAGTCAGGCATGGAGCGGTGTGGCGCCCCTGCCCTTTCCTCGCAGCATCGGTCCCGACATGCCGTAGCTCTGTCCGGAGCCCGCGATCTCGAAGGCCCCCGCCAGGGCGGAGAGCAGGCCGGTGGCGCCGCCCACCGCGGCGCCGGCCGCGCCCATGACGCCGGAGGCGGCCCCCGCGGCCAGGCCGCCGAGGGCCCCGAGGCCCTGGAGCCCGGCCTTCGCCCCGAACTTGAGGGCGCCCAGGGAGAAGGCCCCGACGCCCTTGGCGCCCGCCTTCAACAGGCCCTTCCAGCCGCCTCGCGCGGCGAGCCAGGCCCCGCCGCGGGAGGCGACGGCGCCGCCGAGCCGCTGCACCCCTGTGCGCAGCGCTGCGCCTCCGAGGGCGACGACGATAGGTGCGACCATGGTGGATCATCCTCTCGATGGGTTCGTGGAACGCGGTGACGGGCCGTCACGCCGCGAAGCTGTCCTCGCCGCCGGCGGAGTCGGGGCTGATCCGGACCGCCCCCACGAAGGAGGAGCGGTAGTACTCGGAGTCGATCGACACCTCCTCGATCGGCTTGCTCGGGTTCGCGGCGTGGATCATGCGGCCCCCGCCGGAGTAGATGCCGACGTGCGACGGGCTCGCGTACCTCGGGCTGGTGTGGAAAAGGAGGAGGTCGCCGGGCTGGAGGGCGGAGACGTCCAGGTCCCCCTCCAGGACGCGCCGGGCCGTCCCCCCTCGGTACTCGGCGTTGTCCGGGTCCCACTGCGTCGTCGTCACCCAGGGGATCGTCACCCCCGCTGCGCGCCACGCGGCCTGGGTGAGCCCCGAGCAGTCGAAGGAGTCGGGCCCCCGGGCGCCCCACACGTAGGGCTTGCCGATCTGCCGCCTGGCGAACTCCACCGCGGTCCGGTGCTCCTCGCCGACGTCGCCCAGGAACGCGGCCCGGGTCGCGCCGCCGCCCTGCTCCTCGCAGTCCCGCCCCTGCCCCGAGGCCGAGGAGACCTGCTGGAGTTCGAGGGACGGGGACCTCGGGGCGAGGCCGGAGCCGCTGTAGTACTCGGCCACCTCCAGCACCTGCGCCACGTACCACCGGGCGGGGTTGTGCTTGTAGACCGTGCACTCGATCGGGGTCAGGTCCGCACGGCCGCTCCCGCAGACGGAGCCCGACCCCCTCTTCTCCGCCTGGTCGGCGTAGTAGGCGATCCGGAAGGCCCCCGAGGCGATGTTGTCCCACGGGTCCCAGACGTTGACCATGCCGTCGTCGTTGCCGTCGATCCCGAAGTAGGTCGGGTTGCCCGGCATCTCGCCCACCGCGTAGTGGAAGCGGCGGTCCTCGACCGCCTCCTTCGGTTTGCCGCCCCACGAGTTGCCCGCGCTGCCGAGCCGGCCGCCGACCTGCCCGGTCCGCAGGTCCTGGACGCCGAACTGGACGATCCCGGCGGCGCCGTAGGGGTTGCGCTCACCCTCCCGGAGGCCGGAGTGCCAGTTGGGGTCCGTCGAGACGTACTGGCCGTTCTGGGTCTCGATCGCGCCGATCGCGGCCATGAGCTCCCAGGGAAGGCCGTAGGCCTCGGCCGCCATGCGGTGCGCGCGCAGGACGTTGTCGGGGATGTCGACCCGGACGGTCTTCCGCGAGGACCCCGGCTCCCCGTGCGCGCTGATGCCGATCGTCTCGCTCGACGTGTTCGCGGACGCCTGGACGACGCCCCCCGACGAGCCGCCCCCGTCGGCGCTGCTCGGCGTGGCCCCGCCCGCCGGGCCGCACACGGTGGCGGCGTAGGCGATGCCCCCCATGACCGCGAGCGCCGTGGCTCCCCCGCCCACGCGCGCGGTCGCGCTTCCGCGGTCCCCGCCGCGTCCGCGCCGGGGGAGGAGGAAGGCGCGGGCCCGCGCCCACAGGGCCCCGACGGCGCCGCCCGAGGCGCCCATCACGCGCCCTCCTCGGCGATGTTCCCGACCGCCGCGTCCTGGAAGGCGTAGACCGACCAGCCCTCGCCCTCGGGTACCACGGTGACCGCGTACGACGCCGGCGCGGCCCCGCCGTCGTCGCCGGTCTCCGTCATGAACCGCGCCTCCACCTCGACGATGACCGATCCGGAGCCGACGTTGCGGATCGCCGTGGCCGTCGCCTCCGCGGTGACGCGCCGGGGGGTCCCCCGGGAGGCCCCGCTGTTGGGCGTGCTGAGCACGAACTCCTCGACGGCGCCGAAGAAGTCCTCGGAGAGCAGGGGGGAGAGGCGGGCGAGGCGCTCGTCGTCGCTCTCCCCGGGGTCCACCTCGCTGTAGGCGGCGACGAAGGCCCGGGCCGTCTCCGCCCCGGCCTCCAGTTCGGCCTCCGAATACGGCATCAGCGCCATGACGTCGCCGACGGGCTCCCCTCCGCCCCCGTTCCCCCCGGCCCCGGCGGACGCCTCCGACGGGGGCGCGGCCTCCCCGTCGTCCGGACCGGAGAGCAGCTGCTGCGCGAGGACGACCAGGGCGACGACCAGGACGGCGAGGATCCCGAACACGATCGTCTTCTCCCGCGAACCGCCGGCGAAGTCGCTCATGACGGACACGCTGTTCTGATCATGGGAACCCACCAGTCGTGAGGGCGGACAGATGCACCCATGCGTACAGGGAGCGCACCGGGAGCGCAATGGGGCAGGTGCGACAGGGGGGTCACGAAGGGTGATGTTCGATAACGTTTCGGTCCGGGAGCTGCGGATTCTTTCCTGGAAAAAGGTCGAGACCTCCGGGGCGGCGGTGCGCAGCAATGGCATTGATCAAGGCTTATCACGCAGAAGAGTGGATCGGCTCTTTTGCGTTCGTGAAAGAAGATCGGCCTCGCTCACTTTCCAGTGTTTCCAATGCTCGGCCGGTCACGCAAAGTAGTAGGAATGAAAACGGTCACTTGATCGGTTTCGATTCGGTGCGGTATATATAGCCTGCTGTTCGGCCCCCGAACCCGGTTCGACGGCGCCACCGCATTCTCGCGTCCTCACGCGAAACACCCCCGGTGCGGCGGGGCCCGGACGTCTCCGGGGGCGGACGACCGCCCTCCGGCCCCCGGACCCCCGACCCGGCGCGGAGTCCCGGAACACGGGCCGCGCGGGGAGCGCCGCCCCCGCCGGGGAGGCGGCGCCTTCACGACACGGACGAGGGGACCACATGGGGAGGCGACAGGCCGGCGGCGCGGACCGGGACGAACCCGCGGGCCCGCCCCTGCCCGACTGGGCCGGGGAGGCCGTCGTGCTCGGCTGCCACGGCGGAGCGGGCGCCACCACGCTGCGCGTGCTGCTGAACACCCCCTGGGACCTGGGCGCCTACTCCTCCGACCGCGGCGCCGTCGGCGCCTTCGGACGCCCCCTGGTGCTCGTCTCCCGGAACAGCGTCGCCTCGACGGCCCGTGCCGCCGAGGTCATCAACGTCCTGGAGGCCGACGGCCTCCGGCCCGCGGCCCTGGTCGTCGCGGCGGACGGCGCCGGGCCCGAGCCCGCGGAGTCCGCGGCGCGCCTGGGCCTGGTGCGCGACCGGGTCGGCCTCCTCGTCCGCTTCCCGTTCGTCCCGGCCTTGCGCTACGTGGACGCCGTCGAGGCGGACCGGGTGAAACTTCCCGCGAGGGCGCGGCGGGCCCTGGAGCGGATCAGGAACGCGTGCCTCGCAGCGGCGAGCGAGACCCTGGCGCGTCAGGCCCCGGGGTAAGGAGAACTGGATACGCATGGACGTTCTGAACGCCACCAACGACCTGGTCGCCCACATGGCCGCCGTCCCGATGGACGGCGCCTTCGGCTGGGACACCAACCCGGACCTGCCCGCCTTCGAGGACGGACACGATCCGATCCAGCAGGTGTTCAGCTGGGGCCAGGGCATCATCGTCGTGATCGGCATCATCGGCATCCTCTTCGCCGCCGGCAAGATGGCCATCGGCAAGTTCGGCCGCTCCGACCTCGCCGCCGACGGTGTCGGCGGGCTGGTCTGGACGGTCATGGGGATCTCCCTGATGCTCGTCGCCATCCCGGTCATCCTGGCGGTCGCGAACGTCGCGGGCGGCTGACATGCCCCTGGAACTCCTGCCGGCCGCGGTGGACGCGGCGCACCTGGCCGCGGTCCTTCCCGCGGAGGTGACGTGGGACGTCCGTCCGCGGATGCCGGACTGGGGGGTCGGGGGGTCCCAGGACCCCGACGGGGACCCGATCGGACGGTTCCTCAACATCGCCCAGGGCGTCGTCGTCGTGATCGGCGTCATCGGCATCCTGTACTCGGCCGCGAAGATGGCCGCCGGCAAGCTGGGCCGCTCCGAGGTGGCCGCCGAGGGCGTCGGCGGCGTGGTGTGGACCGTCATGGGCGTCTCGCTGATGCTGGTCGCCGTTTCCGTCGTCACCACGCTCGTCGGGGCGTGAACCGGATCGTGGGAGGTCGGGTGGAGGGCGCAACGGCGTACGAGCGGATCCTCGCCGCCGACGCGGCGCGGTCCCCGCTGGCGATGGCGCAGTTCCAGCAGTCGGGGAACGAGGTGCTGGGATACGTCGCCTGGGCCGGGGCCGTCGTCGGCGTCCTCGCGCTGATCATCATCGGCGGGCGCATGATCCACGCCAACTTCACCGGCGACCCCTGGATCGCCGCGCGCGGCATGGCCGAACTCCCCTGGGTGGTCCTCGGGGTGGTACTGCTCATCGCCTCCGGGACCCTCGCCGGGACGCTGCTCCAGGGCTCCTACCACGAGACCGAGGACGACCTCGGGTCCCTCATCTCGGGGGTCGCCGCCGAGCAGGACGACGTCGAGCGGGAGGCGGCCGGTTGCGAGGGGGCCCTCCGGGACCCCGACTCCCAGGAGTTCCTCTGCCCCGACGACGACGGGTGGGAGCGGCTCTCCCACACCCTGCCGCTCACCGGCCCCGACGACGAGCGGTGCACGTACGACGGCAAGGAGGACTGCTACGAGTACTGTTTCCAGGATTCGATGTACGCGGGTGGCCCCACCAATCACTCCCTGTCACCGTGTACGCCGGAAAGGGAACTCCGTGACCTCATGACCGAGAGCGGCTGGCCCTGGGCCGCTTACCACTGCCCCCAGCTCAACAGGAACATGATCGAGGAGATCGGTGCCTGCAAGGGCGATGGCCTGGCGGACGGGACGGACGATCTCGCGGAGAAATACCGCCCAGGAGGCAGGAACCCCCCGCCGGTGGAGCCGTGGCGCTGGCAGTACATCTGCGAGGAATTCCCCGAGTGGGCCGACGCCAACGAGGGGAGGGGCGGAATCAGAATCAATTTCTGCCCCAGGGATGAGTAATGCTCTGGATGAATATGGGCGACACGGCTGGGAATCGGGGTGATTGAATGGAGAACGAGGAAACGGCGAGCTGGATCACGGAAAGCCTTCAGGGCGTCATCGAGCGGATGTTCGGCCTGCTCATCAGCAGCGGCAGCGGGGCGCCCCTCGAACGGGAGTACGGCAGCAACCAGCTCGTCGTCGACCAGGGCGTGCTGCAGCTCCAGAACGTCTTCAACCCGCTGATCCTGTTCCTGGCCACGCTGGGCATCCTGCTGGCGGCCGTCCGCCTGCTCTGGACCCGCCGGCTCGATCCCATGATGGACCTGGTCAGGGGCCTCCTCACCGTCATCATCACCACGTTCGCCGGACTCTTCTTCGTCTACGTCCTGTCGGGCTTCAGCAGCGGCCTCACCCAGATGATCCTGGACACCGGGACGTATTCGGCGCCCTACGACAACGGCAACGGGTCACGGCAGGTCAGCTTCCTCGTCGCGGCACAGGAGGTCTACCCGAGCATCATGCGGGTGGGCGTCGGCGACAACGACCTCGGCTTCGCGGAGGACTCCGCGCGCGAGGCCGTCACCTACCTGGTCAGCCTCGCGGTGATCCTCGGGCTCATCGCGCAGATGATCGTCCTGGCGATGCTCAAGTCGATCGTCTACCTGCTCTCCTGCCTGCTCCCGCTGGCCGCGGCGAGCTCCCTGGTCCCCGGGCTGAAGATCTTCCCGAAGGTCATCGGCTGGCTGTTCGCCTGCCTCCTGTACAAGCCCCTCCTGCTGCTCGTCTACCTGTCCGGCCTCGTCCTCATCGCGACCACGGACGCCGACGCCGAGGGCGGCCTGTCCAGGTACCTCCTGGGGGCGGCGGTCATGCTCATGGCCACCGGCGCCCTCCCCGTCCTGATGAAGCTCATGAGCTCGGGCAGCGTCTGGATGATGGCCCTCGCGGCGGGCGGCATCAGCTCCGTCGGCGGGGGCGGAGGAGGGAGCGGCAGCGGCGCCGACGCGTCCCCCTCGTCGGCGTCCGGCTCCTCCTCCTCCTCGGGCAGCGCCCCGTCCGCCGACGGCGGGGCCCAGGCCGCGGCCGCGGCCGGCGCCAACGAGCGCGCCGCCGCGGTGTCGCGCAACCTCGACGAGGGCGGCGGGGGACAGCCCCCCGGGGGCGGGTCGTCGGCCGTGGCCGCGAGCGCTGCCGGCACGGGCGCCGTGGACACCGGCGCCATGGGCACCCAGGGCGGGCTCGGCGCCGGTGCGGGCGGCCCCCTGGGCGGCACGGGCGGCGCGGACGGGACCGCGAGCGTGGACGGCGCCCTGGGCGGCCCGGAGGGCGGCGGCGCACAGGACGGCGGGGGCACGGCCGCCGCGGGCGCGACGGAGTCGGTCGGCTCGACGACCGTCAGCGGCTCGGAGCAGGGGTACAGCCAGACGGTGGCGTCGGGCGCGGGCGGTGACGGCGGCTCCGACCCCGGCGCGGTCGGTGACGCCCCCGCGGGAGCGGGAGCGGCCGACACCGGGGCCGTGTCGGGCGGCGCCTCGGGCGGCGCCCCCGGCGGCGGGTACCCGGGCGGCGCCGCAGCGGTGTCGCCGGAAGGCGCGTCCGGGGCGCAGTTCGCCGACGGAGCCGACGGAAGGATGGTCTAAGTGGTCCGCACGTACGGGGGGTGGCGCCGCCGCCGCAGCATCGGGCTGTTCGGCCTCGGCCTCACCGCGACGCTCGTCCTCCTCGGAGGCCTGGTCGTCCTGATGCTGGCCGGGATGTTCGCGCCCGGCCTCGCCCTCTACCTCCTCCCCGTCATGGCGGTGGCCTTCGTGTTCGCCGCGGTGCCGGTCCAGGGGGAGTCCCTGCTGAGCTTCCTGCTCACCCGTCTGCGGTGGTGGTGGGCCAAGGTGCTCGGGCACACCCGCTACCGCGCGGGCGTCATGGTGGAGCACCCGCGGGCCTTCCAGCTGCCCGGCATCCTCGCCCCCGTCACCCTGCTCTCCTGCGAGGACGGCAAGGGCGGGCGGTTCGGCCTCGCCTGGAACCGGCGGCTGGGGCACATGACCGCGACGGTCCTGGTCTCCTCCAACTCCGTGTGGCTCGCCGAGCCGGCCGACGTCGACACCTGGGTGGCGAGCTGGCACCAGTGGCTGGCCTCCCTCGGCTACATGCCGTGGGTGCAGTGGGTCACGGTCACCGTCGAGTCGCGGCCCGACCCCGGGAGCGCGCTGCGCAACAACGTCGAGGCGGACATCGACCCGCAGTCCCCGGCGGCGGCCCGCAAGATCATGCGCGACCTCGTGCTGAGCGCCCCCACGGTGAGCGCCCAGGTCGAGACCCGGATCAGCATCACCTACGACCCCCGCAAGTTCCCGGTGGCCCCCAAGGACCGCATGCAGGCGGCCGTGGAGGTCAGCGGCTACCTCAACCAGATCGAGTCGAGCCTCGCCACCACGGGGGTGTCCGTGCTGGGGCGCGCGACGCCCGAGCAGCTCGTCGCCATGGTGCGCACCGCCTACGACCCGACGGCCCTCAACGACCTCAGCTCCCTGCTCCACTCGACGCCCGAGGACATCGGGACGCTCGACTGGACGGACGCGACCCCCGTCGAGGCCGAGGCGCACCACGACCGCTACACCCACGACAGCGGCACCAGCGTCTCCTGGATCTGGCAGGAGGCGCCGAGGACCCACGTCACGAGCACGGTGCTCGCCGAACTCCTCTCCCCGACCCGCTGGGCCAAGCGGACCACGCTGCTGTTCCGGCCCTGGCCGGCGGCAGCGGCGGCACGTGCGCTGGAGAGCCAGAACTCGGCGGCCCAGTACAAGAGCGAGCTGTCCTGGCGGGTCCGCCACCGGGTGAGCGCGAGGGACAGCCAGGACCTCGCGTACGCACGGCAGGCGGCCCAGGAGGAGACGCGCGGAGCCGGTCTGGTGCAGGTGAGCCTGTACACGACGGCCACCGTCGACGACGAGCAGAGGCTCAAGCAGGCCGTCGCGCACACCGAGTCGGCGGCCGAGACCTCCCGGATCCGGCTGCGCAGGGCCTGGGGCAGCCAGGACGTCGCGTTCGCCACGACCCTGCCCCTCGGCGTGTGCCCGCCGTTCCTCGTCCAACGCGGTATGGGTTAGAAGGGGGCACCGATGGCGATCGTGGACCGGCAGAGCCGGCGCGAGGAGCGCCGCCAGCAGCGGGCGGAGCGCAAACGCCTCAAGCAGAGGCAGGAGCAGAAGGAGAGGGCGGAGCGGCCGGACCGGTCGGCGGAGAGGGACAGGGAGGTCATCGCCCCCCTGCTCGGCTGGCGGCACCGGGGCGGCGGCGCCTCGCCGAACATCCCCAACGCGGTCGAGTACCAGGCCACCACCGCCCAGGCGTGCGGCCTGTTCCCGTTCGTCACCAGCAGCAAGCCGCCCTCGATCGGCACCCCGATCGGACGCGACCTGCTCTCGGGGGAGGTCGTCTGCCTCGACCCGATGGCCTGGCTGCGCGCGGGGCTGATCACCAACCCCGGGTGCTTCGTGCTGGGGCAGCCGGGCACGGGCAAGTCCACGTTCGTCAAGCGCCTCGTCACCGGGGCGGTGGCCTTCGGGTCGCAGGCCATCATCCTCGGCGACACCAAGCCCGACTACACCGACCTGATCGGCCACCTCGGCGGGCAGGTCGTGCGGATCGGGCGCGGGCTGGACCGGATCAACCCGCTCGACGCGGGCCCCCTGGGCGGGGTCATGGACCGGCTCACCGAGGTGGAGCGGGAGAAGCTGCGCTGGGAGGTGCGCTCCCGCCGCATCTCCCTGCTGATGGCCCTGTGCACGCTGGTCCGCGAGGACAGGATCGCCAACGCCGAGGAGGTCGTCCTCGGCGCCGCGGTCGACCTCCTGGACGAGCGGCTGGCCGGGACGCGCCAGCCCAACGTCATCGACGTCCTCCAGGTCGTCGAGGAGGGGCCCGAGTCCCTGCGGTCCTTCGCCCGCGCCGACACCCGGGACCAGTACGACAAGCGCGTCGACGACCTCGTCTTCACCCTGCGACTGCTGTGCACCGGCTCCCTGGCCGGGGTCTTCGACGGCGAGACCACGAGCCCGCTCGACATGGAGGCGCCGGGGATCAGCGTCGACATCTCCCGCGTGGGGGCCGCCGGCGACAAGCTGCTGACCGCGGCGATGCTGTGCACGTGGAGCTACGGCTTCGGGATGGTCGACGCCGCGGCCGTGCTCTCCGAGCACGGCCTCATCCGGCGCCGGTCCTACATCGGCGTGATGGACGAGCTGTGGCGGGCCCTGCGCGGGGCCCCCGGCCTGGTGGAGTTCGCCGACTCCCTCACCCGGCTCAACCGCTCCAAGGGCATGGCGTCCGTCATGGTGACGCACTCCCTCGGCGACCTGGAGGCGCTGGCCACCGAGGAGGACCGGGCCAAGGCCCGGGGCTTCGTGGACCGCTCCGCGATCACCGTCCTCGCCGGGCTGCCGCCGCGCGAGCTGGCCTCCGTCAACCGGATCACCCCGATGACCGGCCCCGAGCAGGGGCTGGTGGCGTCGTGGTCCTCGCCGGACTCCTGGCAGCCGGGCGCACGCCACCCCGGGCGCGGCAAGTACCTGATCAAGACCGGCGCCGAGCGGCTCGGCATCCCGGTGCAGATGACGCTCACCCGTGACGAACTCACCCTGTACGACACGGACCAGGCCATCCGGAGGGAGTGAGGACGACCATGTCACGTGAACGCCCGAAGTACCAGGTGAAGGGCGGGGCCGCCGCCGCGGGGGCGCCGCCCCTGCTGGTGCTGGTCGCCCTCTGGGGCACGGTGGGGCTCTTCTTCCTCTTCTGGCTGGCGGCGCGGATCGTCGCCTCCCTGACCGGCGGAACCGTCGGCGGGTTCGGCATGGCGTGGGTCGTCTCCCTGGTCGTCTGGGACACCGGCACGGTCTGGCCCGGCACGCCGACCCTCCCCGTGGTCCTGCTGTTCGGTGTCTTCGCCGCGCTGTCGGCGGCGCTCCTCTGGTGGGTCCTCCACCGGCTCCGGAACGCCCTGTACGGGCAGCCGGACGCGATCGGCGCACTGAACAAGGACAACGAGACGGTCGCGGAGCTGGCCCGGCCCGAGGCCGCCGACAAGGCGGTGCGGCTGCGCAGGAGGTCGCTGGCCGGACGCCGGGGCAGGGGGCTCAAGGACGCGGACGTGGGCCTGGCCGTCGGCGACATGCGCGGTGACGGGAACCGGACGGGCGCCCGCCTGTTCGCGTCGTGGGAGGACACCGTCCTCGCCTTCATGGCGCCCCGCGCGGGAAAGACCACCGCGATGGCCATCCCCTACGTCCTGGACGCGCCCGGACCGGCGCTGGCCACGAGCAACAAGGCCGACGTGTGGTCGGCCACCGCGCGGATCCGCGAGCACACGACCGGCGAGCGCGTGTGGCTGTTCGACCCCCAGCAGGTCACCCACCAGGGCCAGGAGTTCTGGTGGAACCCCCTCACCGACGTCCGCGGAGTCGAGGAGGCCTACCGCCTCGCCGGGCACTTCGTCCTCACCATCGACGACGACTCGAAGAAGGACATGTGGGGCCCCGCGGCCCGCGCGCTCCTCTCCCAGCTCATCCTCGCCGCCGCGCTCTCGGGCAGGTCGCTGTCCACCGTCGGGGAGTGGCTGCACGACACCAAGCTCCCGCAGCCGGTGGACGTCCTCTTCGAGCACGGCTTCACCGCCTACGCCGAGGCCCTGCGCGAGACCCAGAACATCGTCGCGGAGACCCGTGACGGCATCTACACCACGGCCCGCACCGCCGCGCGCTGCCTCGACGACCCCAGGATCATGGAGTGGGTGACCCCTCCGGGGGCCCGTCCGCTCCCCGAGTTCGAGCCGCGGTCGTTCGTCACCAGCAAGCAGACGCTCCACCTGCTCAGCAAGTCCCGCGCCGCCTCCGCGCCGCTCATCGCGGCCCTGACCGACGCGATCTTCCTGGCGGGGGAGGAGGCCTCCGAGGCGCAGGGCGGGCGGCTCGACCCGCCCCTGGTGGCCGTCCTGGACGAGGCCGCGAACATCTGCAAGATCGCGGACCTCCCCGACATGTACTCCCACCTGGGATCGCGTGGGATCGTCCCGGTCACCATCCTCCAGAGCTACCGGCAGGGCGTGCGCGTCTGGACCGAGAACGGCATGGAGGCGATGTGGTCCGCGGCCACCGTGAAGGTGTTCGGCGCCGGGCTGGACGACCACAAGATCGTGGACGCCCTGTCCAAGCTCATCGGCCAGCACGACGTCTCCACCACGTCGTTCAGCTACGGGGAGGGCAAGGGCAACCACTCCGTGCAGCTCCGCAGGCAGGAGATCATGCAGGGGTCCGACATCCGCCAGATCGACAAGGGCGAGTGCCTGCTCTTCGCGACGGCCGCCCGGCCCACGATCCTGCGCATGCGCCCCTGGTACAGGACCGACAAGGCCAGGCTGGTCACCGCGGCGATCAAGGACGCCGAGGCGCTGATCACCGCCGGGGCCCGTGCGAGGTACGACGCGCCCCGGGGCGCGTGAACAGGCGCCGGCGACCGACCGGACCGGCGAGGACGAGGAGAGGGACCATGGCGGAGACCAGTCGCGGGACGAGAGTGCTGAACACGCTGTTGCCGCGCTCCCTCACCCCCCTCCAGAGGGACATCGCGAACCGGCTGGACGAGATCGACGCCCACCGGGAGAGGGCGGGACGGCGGTGCGCCGAGGTCTGCGCCGCGGCCGTGGAGTACCAGAGGGCCGTGGGACCGCGGGGCGGGGCCGTCGCGGGGGCCGCCCGGGACCTGAGCGGCCGGGTGATCGCGGAGGTCGAGAAGGCGCACACCTACTTCTCGCTCGACCTCTCCAGGAACCGGACCAGGGTCACCGACCTCGAACTCGCGTGGAGGGCCGGCCGCCGGGGAGCCGCGGCCGACCTCCACTCCGCCCTCCGGACGGACAGGGACCGGGGGGAGAAGGCGCTCACGGGGTTCCTCACCCTCCTCGACCAGAAGGAGGGGCTCGTGCGCCCGGTCCCCGCCCGGGAGGAGGCCGGCCCCCGTGTGACCCCTGCCGCGTCCGTCCCGGGAGCACGCGCGGCGGACGCCTCCGCGCCGCTCCCCCGGACCGAGCTGCACGACCGGTCCGGGAGGGCGCCCCGGGCCGCCGAGGGGAGGGCCGTCGTCCGGCCCGCGGCACGGCGGCGGGACCCGGCGCAGCGGCGCAGGAGGGGGACGAGTGCCTGAGCGCACGCCCTCCGCCGCGCGCACCGGAACCTTCGACCCAGCAGCACCGACCGGCAAGGAGCGGGACCATGGCCCCCCGGACAGCCACCGCTGAACCGCCCCCTCCACAGGTGGGGGGCGAGCCCGCCGCCAGGCAGCACACCGCCCACGACCGGCGGAACATGGCAATCGGCCCGCCGGACGCGCCCCAGGGCGTGAGCGGGGCCGGCGACGTGGCCTCGGAGACCCAGGCCGCGCTCTCCTCCGTCACGAGGTTCGCCGCGTGGATCCTGGACTACCTGGTGCGCATCCTCCGGGCGCTCCTCCAGGCGGTGCTGGGGCTCGCGATGACGGTGCTCCGCCCGGTGGCGCGGCTCGCCGCGGCCTTCGTCCGGTGGCGCGTCCGGAAGGGCCGAGTCCCGATCCGCGCGCGGGTCATGGCGCGCCGGGCGCGGGCCGAGCTCGCCAAGGGCAGCGCGGGCCGGGCGCTGGAGGGCGCCCGCCGACGGGCGGAGGCGTACGTGGCCGACGCGAGGGCCCGGGGCGAGGGCATGGTGCGGGCCGCGGAGCAGGCACGCGATCGGACGGTCGGCCGGGCCCGGGCGCGGGCCGCGGCGGAGCTGGAGGCCGCCCGGGACAGGAGGAACGCGCGGATCACCGGTGCCCGCCGTCAGGTCGACCGCGTGAAGGAGCGGGTCAGGTCGTCCGCGGACGCCGACGTCGAACGGGCGAAGGGGCGGCGGCGGGAGCTGGTCGAGGCCGCCTCCGGCAGGGGGGCCGTCGCCGAGAGGGACGCCGGACGCCGGGGGGACGCGCTCGTCCGGGCGGCGGAGGACCGGCGCACGAGGCGGGTGGCCGGGGCCACGGCGCGGGGCAACCGGGCGATCGCCGCGGCGGTGAGGGCCGGCGACGCGGACGTCCGCAGGACGGACGCGGCCGGAGCGGCGCGGGTCGCGGACGCCCGGCGACAGGGCGACGCCCTGGTGCGGACGGCCGAGCAGAGCCGTGACGTGCTGGTGAGCGGGGCCGAGGACCGGGGGCGCCGCGCCGTCGACGCCGCGCGGGCCGCGCACGACGCCTACGTCGGCCAGGTCGACGACCGCGTGGACGACCTCAAGGGCCTCAGCGGGAGGGGCGTCCCGAAGGAGGACGCCAAGCAGCTCCTCCGCTGGAACGCGGCCAAGGCGACCGTCCAGCGGCGCCGGTTCAACGAGCGCATGGCCGCGGCGGACCCCGCGAGCCGGAACCTGCCCCGGGCCCCGGCGGCCCCGGCCCGGACCGCGCCCGCGTCCCCCGCCCTCCCACCCGGCGCGCCCTCCGCCGGACCGCGGAGCGCCGGGGCCGGTCAGGGCGCCCCCGCCCTCGGCCGGGTGAGGGCCGGGCAGGCCCGCCCCGCCGCCGCGCCCCACCACGTCCGGAGAGGGCGCACGGCCGGACGGAACGGCAGGGCGACCCCGTGACAGGACCAGACAGGAGGACCGTATGAGCCCGAAGCGGCCGAAGGGCCAGATCAGCGGGAAGAAGGCCGACGAGCTGCGCCGCAACCGCGCGCGGCTCGTCGAACTCCTCGCGTCCTCGGACGCGGGGTCCGGCGGCGGCGGTGACGCCGACATCCGCGAGGCCCTGTTCCTCGCCGCGATCGGCTCCTCCGTCGGCCCGGGAGGGATCAGCAACTCGGGGGCCCTCGCCAGGGGCTCCCTGTACCACTCCCTGCGGAAGCGGAGCAGGCAGAGCAGGGGGGAGCAGTTCTTCGCGGAGGAGCACGTCGGGTACTCGCCCGAGGTCGCGATGGGCGGTCTCGGCCTCCTCCGCCGGGCCGACCCGCGCCTGGTCGCCGACGTCCTGGGCGCCGACGTCCAGCGGGTCCGCGAGGTCCAGCGGAACACGGCGCTCCGGGACGTGGACGCGGTGCTGCGCGCCGACTACCGCACCGGGCGGATCGAGCAGGCCCTGCGGGTCGGCATGCGGGCTCAGGGGCCGGACCCGGACACGCCCCCGGAGCACCTGTGGCGGCGCGGGCTCGACGAGACCCTGGACACGGCCGGGATGAACCCCCGGGAGCTCGCGCTGCACTGGCTGAGCGCGGCCAACTCCACCGAGCCCGGGGCGCGGGAGGCCCAGGAGAGGTTCTTCGCCGAGCTGGCCGGGAAGCACCCGCAGCTCGCGGAGTCCATGGAACGCCACATGCTGCGGGACCCGAACCACACGGGCAGCGCGGCGTCCTCCCGGATCGACGCCAACTCCGTCATGGCGGGCGCCTCGCCGCAGGCCGACGGGCGTCCGCTGGAGACCATGGAGGAGTACTGGGCCAAGGCGGTCCCCTGGTTCAAGGACAACCGGGCCGACCTGAACAAGCTCCGCGACGACGCCGAGTCGCTGTCCGCGGCCGTCCTCGACGGCAGGGTCCCGGTCACCGTCCTGGCCGACGTGCGCGCCAACGCGGCCGCCAATAAGAGCCTCCCCGGGTTCGGCGAGGACCACGACAGGAACCTGGAGAGGGCGCGGGCACGCGCGGCCGGGGGCGCGGCGGACGCCTTCCCGCCGGGGGACGCCCTGCTCGACACCCTCGACCGGGCCCGCGGCTACCCGGTGGGCGGCCTGCCGGACCGGGCCGGTTCCGTCGCCGCGGGCAACGCGGTCAAGGCGGACCTGCGCGCGCACGACGCCACCAGGGCCCTGGGCCCGTCCCTGGTCCTGGGCGACTCCCGGCTCCCCGTGACCCGTGCCCAGCTGGGCGGCGCCCGGGACGCGAACGGGGGCGCCGTCCTGCGTCCGGACGAGGTACGCGCCCTCGGGGCGCGGACCGGGGAGGGGGACGCGCCGGGCCGCGGCTCCGGGGCACGCGGTTCCGGGGCACGCGCGGCCGAGCAGCGCGAGCGCCGGGAGAAGCGCACCGAGCTCGCCCGGACCCGCGCGCAGGCCGTGCTCTACAGGCGGGGCGAGGCGGCCCGCGCCGCCGCCGGCGACTCGCCGCGCGGGCTCCCCGCGCGACGCGCCCAGCAGGAGCGCGCGGCCAGGAGGCTGACGGCCGTGCACGAGGGACAGCGCAGGCGCCGCTCCGTCACCACCACGCGCACCCGGACCGCCCGCGCGCGGTGACCCGTGGAGCGGCCCGACCGCCGCATGCGCCCCGACCGCCCCTGTGACCCGACCGGCCCTGTGACCCGACCGCTCCTGCGGTCCGAACGGCCCCACGGGCCCCGACCGCTCCTGTGACCCGACCGGCCCTGTGACCCGACCGCTCCTGCGGTCCGAACGGCCCCACGGGCCCCGGCCGCCCCTGCGACCCGACCGGCCCTACGGGCCCCGACACGACCACGAACGCGAAGAAGGACGACACCGACCATGAGCACCGAACCCCACGACCACACAGCGGACCTCCCGGAGGAGGAGCCCCGGGAGGCCCCGGCCGTCGGCGGGGGCCTCACCGCCGAGGCCCCGGACGTCACCTCGGCCGTCGCCGGGGTCGACGGCGGGGAGGACGACGGCGAACCGGCGCCGGAGCCGGTGTTCAAGAACGTCGAGGAGTTCGTGCGGCTGCGCTTCCTCCCGGTCTACGTCCGGCCCGAGGGCGGCCAGTTCCGCTGGTGCAAGGAGTGGTGGCGGCACGCCGAGGCGGTGTCGCGCTTCCAGGCGCTGTGGCACGCGTGGGAGGTGCTGCGGTGGGAGGCGGGCACCGGGATGGCGGTCTGGTACCGGGACCACCTCGACTTCCAGATGGGCATCCTCCTCGGGGACAACGGGCCCTTCCGCGAATGCACCTCGCGCCGCCACCAGGAGCCGCGCCCCCTTCCCGCCGACCCGTCCCCCGAGGGCTGGTTCGAGGACGAGTGGTGACCGGCGCACGAACGCGGTGACGGGGCTCGGAGGGGCCCGCCCGCACCCGCGGCGGGCCCCTCCGCCCTGCCGGGGTCCCGGACGCCCGGCACCCCGCCGGCGGCCCTGCGCGCGCACGCGCGCCGCGGGCCCGTCAGAGGACCATGGAGACACCGAGGACCGGGCTGACCACCATCAGCGCCGCGCCGACGACGACGAGGACGACGTCCGCGACCCGTGCGAAGGACCGCAGCCCCTCCTTGCGCGGAAGCCCCGCCCGGACGGCCTCGGCCGCGCGTTCGGCCTCGGCGCGCCCGGAGATGAACGCCGCGTCGATCCGCTTCCGCTCCTCGGCGGCGGCCTCCCCTTCCCGGTCCGGACGCCGCTCCTCCCACGCGTCCAACAGGGCGTCCACGCGTTCCAGCCCGGCCAGCTCCGTACGGGCCCGCTCGTGCTCCGCGGCGAGGGCGGTGTTCATGCGCGGTGCGTCGAGCTGGTGCTCCATGACCCTGCGCAGGGACGTCGAGAAGACGAACGCCCCGGCGAAGAAGCAGAGAATAAGAACCATGGGTGTCATCCGACCTGTCTAGGAACCCGTGGCCCGGCCGGGCGCGGGGGGCTGGGGGCGGTTGCCGGGCGCGGGCGCGGTACGGGGCGCGGGAGCCTGGCCCGACCGGTTCTGGAGAGCCGTGGAGATACCCCGCGCGGGTCCGAGCTCCCCCAGGAAGAGCGGGGGCAGGGCGCTCGTGCTGCCGGGAACCGCGAAACCGTGCTCGGTCCGGGCCTTGGCGACCTTGCCGGGGCGGATCTCCAGGCCTTCCCGCAAGGCCTCCTGGACGAACGAGCTGAGGTGGTTCCCCTCGTCGACGAGCCTTTTGAGGGTTTCCAGGTCCTCACCGGAGAGGGGGTTGTCCGGTTTCACCTCGTACTGTTCGACCACGAGTCCGGAGGACGCCTTCTTCCTCAGTTCCCGGGTGACCTCGGTGGTGTCGTCCCCCGCGTCGGCCAGCGCGGTGCGCTCGCCGATGGCTGCGGCGATCAGCCCGTTGTCCGCGTCGGCCGCGATCCCTTTGTCGGTGAGGACGAAACCGATGGCGAGGGCCCCCGTTTTCTCCATCAGGTCGGCCATGGGGAGGAATTCGCCCCGCTTGCGCGCCGTCTCGTTCGCGTGGAGCCTGGCGTTGTTGACGGCGTTGGCCTGGTTGTCAAGGCTTTCGACCCGCTTGTCGCGCTGGATCTCCGGTTCCCGCTGCAGGTCATCGATCTCCGCCAGCTTCTTCGTCTTCTCCGAGGCGCTCATCTTGGCCTTGAGGTGATTTCCCCTCTGTTTGACCCTGGCGCTCTTGAAGGCGTCTCTGATCTGTGTCGATATCCCCCACATGAGGCCGCTGAAAGCGATCGTGAGGATGGAGGCGACCAAAATGGGTACCATGCGTGTTCCTCGCTGCTACCAGTTGGATACGGCGGACAGGGCGATCAGGAGCACCAGGGCGGGCCATATCAGCGCGCCGGCCCGGATGCCGGGCCATGAGGGGGACGGGCGGTCCCTGACGAGCGCGGCCCGGGCCCTGGCCTCACCGAGCCGTGCGTCCCGTTCCCCCCGGGCGGCCGGCCGGTCGCCGGGCCCCCCTCCGGGAACGGGCCCGTCGCCGGGGGGCCCGCCGTCCCCGGCGGCGAGGCGGTGGTACCTCTCGCGGAGGAGCGACCGGTACTCCAGCAGAGCCCTCCGGTCGTCGGATGAATCCGGCTCCGCCTGGGCGCGGTCGGACAGGTACACCCCGGCCGCGGTCAGGAAGAGGTGGATCAGGCCTTGGGCGATCAGGATGAGAACCGCGACGCCGGCGACGGCCAGCACCCGCTCATCGATCATGGGAAGAACCTTTTCTTCGGCATTGCGGTGGTCACGACATTCCTAGAGGGAGGGGCCGGCGCTCCGGTTCGGGGGGCGGGTCCTTCGTTCGCTGCGCACCACGACCAAGCCGGACGGGCGGGCCCTCGACTGTCCCGCCGACGGTGTCGCGGCGCCGTCCGGGGTGCTCGTGGACTCCTTGTCACCGTCCACCCCCAGGGCCTTCAGGACCAGTCGCGATTCCTTGAGCAGTCCGTCATACCTTTTCGAGGTCCCCTCGAGGAAGGAGGCGAGGCTCTTGGCCCTGTCGCCGTGGACCACCACCTGGCGGGTCTCCTCCTGGGTCGCCCGCAGGCCGTCCCTGAGGTCGGCGATCCGGATGTCGAGTGCGTTCAGCTCCTCCCTGGACGCGATGTTCAGATCGCCGATCTTCTCCTTCGTCGACGGGAAGTACTGGTTCTCCTCGCCTGGAAGCGGTCCGCTCTGGAGCAGTCGGTCGCTCTTCGTGTTGTTGATGTTCAGGCGTGACCGAATGGAATAGCTGAGCGTGAGCCCCATTCCCGCAATGACCCCGTAGGACCAGATCATGAGTTGGAGGAATATCGGGAGGAGGCTCATAAAAGATCCGGTGGGCACGAAAGGATCTCCGCTCTTTATCCTTGGTCTGGGCTTCTGTTGCTCATGGGGACCAAGCGTAGGGTTTCCCAGGTGGGCCCGGTGTGTGACTTGCATCACAAGATGAAGAATGCGGAAATTCCGGAGGCGGGCCGCCGCCGACGGATGCGGTAGGTGCCGTCCCGTGTGCGGAACGTCGGCGGGGGAGGGGCGGTGCCCGCCGGCTCGCCGTTCCGTGACGCGGGCGCTAGGATTTCGCGTCGACGGCAGGAGCGGAATGCCTCTGTTTCCGCGGCCGACGGGCGGGGAAGGCGATCGGTGCCTCCGTCGAATATGAATGGATAAGTTTCCGTCTCACCTACGGACAATGGCGTCGACGCCCCCGTGCCCGGTCGTCGCGGTCCGTCCGCCGCCGCGTCCGGCCCGCACCCGACCGCCACGGGCCGTTCGGGGAGCCGCTGTCCCGGGACCCCGGCCTCGCCCGCCCCGCCACCTCTCCCGATCCTCCCTGGAGGCCCAGTGGTCACCCCCTTCGGACCGCCCGACCCGGACGACCCCTACGCGGCCGTGCCGGACAGTGTCCTGCACGACGTGCTCGCGGAGACCGCGGACGCGCTGGGCGCCGAGTACGCGAGGATCGCCCGGCGTGCCGGACCGGAGGAGGGGGAGGCCGCGTGGCGGCGCGTCCGTGAGCTCGCCGACGAGCGCCGGGAGGCCGTGCTCGGCGGCCGCGACCGGGTGGCGGACCGCATCGGCGCCTGGCGGCGCGAGGCCGACGCCCTGCGGGGGCGGTGAGCGTGCCCGACGCACAGCCCCTGGACCCCGCCGACTTCCGGATGACCCCCGAGGAGCTGCGGCGCGTCTTCGAGGAGAGGGTGGTCCCCTACCTCTTCGGGGGGAGGACGCCCTCCGGCGGGGCCACGGTCGTGTTCATCACCGGGCAGCCCGGGGCGGGCAAGACGAGGGCGCAGGAGTACGTCCTGCGCGAGCACCCGGACGCCGTGGTGATCGACCGCGACGACCTGCGCAAGTTCCAGCAGCGCGAGGACGCCTGGGAGCACGTGGACCGCGACGCCTCCGCGTTCCCCTACGTCACCGAGGAGGTGGCCGGGGCGCTCCGGGACATGGCGATCGACTACGCGGTCGAGCACGGCTACACCGCGGTCCTGGAGAACTCCTTCCGGACCGACTACCCCCTCGAGGTCGCCGCGAAGACCACCCCGGCCGCGGCCCCCGACGGCTCCCCGGTCGGCGACCGCCCCCGCACACCGGTCGCCGTCGAGGTCGTCGTCGTGGTGACACCGCTCTGGCAGAGCCGCCTGGACACCCTGACCCGCTACCTCCTGCCCGGGGCCGAGACGCCCCGGTGGACCCAGGACGCCTCGCACGAGGACTGCCAACCCCACATCCCGCCGAAGCTGGACGCCCTGGAGAAGCGGGGGAACACGCGCGGCGTGACGCTGATCGACCGGGCCGGCGCGCTCCTCTACAGGAACAGGCGCCTCGGCACCGTGTGGGAGAGGGTCGCGGGGGCCGGCGCCGCGCTCACCGCGGCCTGGGGCAGGCCCCCGACCCCCGAGCACGCGCGCCGCTGGCTGGACCAGTACTGGTCCACCCTGGCCCTGGCCACGGCGCAGGGCGCCCTCACCCCCACCACCCTGCCGCGTGTCGAACTCCTGCACGGGGACGCGGACCGGCTCGCCCGGATCGCCTACGGACACGACGAGGCGGCGCTGCGTCGGCACCAGGCGTGGCAGGGGGTCCAGCGCTACGTCAACCGGGCCTCCCGGCAGGGGGTCCGCAGCGCGCTGCTCCCGGCGTCGCCGGCGCTGTTCCTGATGGACGGGAAGCGGCTCGACGCGCTGCTCTCCGAGCGCGGCGCCGGATCCGACACGGCCGACGTCGCCCGGCCCCACCTGGAGAAGGAGCGCCGCCGGAGACAGCAGATCCCCGCCCCGCAGGCCGAACGCGAGAACCGCCTGCGCGGACGGCTCGCACGCGGCCCGCTGGCCCCCGCCCGGCGGGGACCGGGCCGGGGGGCCGGCGGCCCCGCGCTCGGCGGGCTGCGTGCGGCGGTCCCGGCGGCGCGCGCCACGATCAGGGCGGCACGCGGCCGGGGCCGGGGGGCCTGAGGGGGCGGCCCGCTCCCCACGGGCCGGGCCGCCCGCGAGGGCGGGCCCCGGGGAGGGGTCAGCCGCCCGCCGCGCCCCGGGAGGTGCAGACCTCCTCGGAGGGCGCCATGACGTCCGTGGACCGGACGGCGACCACCCGGAAGCAGTACTCGACCTCGGGGTTGAGACCGCTGACGTCGACGGACGAGGCCCCGGCCGGGACGTTCGCCATCGACGTGGTGCGGGCCCCGACGGGCCCGCCGACCACGAAGTGGGGGGTGGATCCGCCGGTGTTGTCCGTCCAGGACAGCGAGACGCCGACGAGGTCGTCGGCGACCTCCACCGCCGTCGGGGCGATGGCCGACGGGTCCGTCCCCTCCGCGGACCCGTCACCGCCCGCGGGGGTTTCCGGAGCGGCCCCTCCGCCCCCGGCCGGGGCAGGCGCCTCCGCGGAGGGGGCGACGGGGTCCCGGCCGGTGACCAGGAGCGCGCCGACGGCCACGACCGTGACCAGGGCGAGGCCGATCAGGACGGGGAGGAGCACCGCCGTGCGGCGGTGCTCCGGCTGAGGGGCCGGGGCCCACGCCGCCGCGTTCGCGGGCGCGTGCCGCTCGCCGGTCCAGTCGGAGCCGGCGTCGGCGGTCCGCGGTGACGTCCGGGGCGCGCTCGGGGCGCTCCACGCGTGGGCCGGGGGCGCGGACCGGTTGGTCATCGGCTCCGCCCCGCGTGTGATGGCCTCGAAGGAGAAGGGGGAGGGAGCGGTCCTCTCCGCCGCCGGCGGACGGCCCCCGGCGGGCGCGGAGCCGGTTCCGGCGGGGGCCTCCCCGGCGCGTCCGGGACCGAGGACCGGCGTGGGGGCGGAGAGGGCCGACGAATCCGGGGGAGCGGACACCGGGGCCCCGGACCCCGCCTCCGAGGGAGGGTCGTCGAGGTCGGGAACCGGCGGCGAGGAGGCGCGGGACGGGGGCTCGGACGTGGAGGACGCGACCGGCGCCGGGGGCGCGGCCGGGCGCGGCCCGTGGGCCTCGGAACCGGTCGGGAGCCCGTCGTCCGGGTCGGCCGTCCCGGCCGTGCCCCCGGTCGATGCCGGCACGGATGCCGTGGCCGGGGCCGCCCGGTGCGCCTCGGAGCGCTCGCCGCCCGGGGCGGCCGGGAGGACCGGCCGGTCCGGCCCGCCCGTCCCGGACGGTTCGTTCGCCGTACCCGCCGTACCCGCCGTGTCCGCCCCGGACGGGCCGTCGGCAGGGGCCGGCGCGTTCGGCCCGGAGGACGGTGCGGGGCCATCCGCCTCGGGGCCGCCGCTCGCGGACACCGGTTCTCCTGCTTCGGCCGGGGCGTCACCGCCCCCGTGCCCGTCCGGGACGTCGTCGCCCCCGTACCAGTCGGCGTCCTCGTCGTCGTACCGGGCGCCGTCGGTGTACCCGTCGTCGTCCGGGTCCGGGGCGGTGCCCCCGCCGGGTTCGCCGGGCTCCTCGGAGGGCTCTTCGCCGGGCTCCTCCGATCCGGCTCCTTCGGCCTCCGGGCCGGGCTCCCCTGCGGGCTCCTCCGGAGGGAGTCCTTCGGCCTCCGGAGCGGGCTCCCCGCCGGGCTCCTCCGCCACGACGCCGTCCGCGCCGTCCGCGCCGTCCGCGCCGTCCGCGGGGCCGGCCTCCTCCGGGGTCGGCGCCGCCGGAACGGCCGGGACCCCGGCCGCCGGCGCCCCGGGCCCCTCGTCCGCGGTTCCCACCGCGACGGCGACCCGGTCCCGGTCCGGGAGGGGGGCGTCCTGCCCGGCCGGCCCCGGCTCCAGGGCCCGGCCGAACTCCGCGGCGGTCGGCGTCCGCCGACCGGGGTCGGTGGCCAGCGCCCGGAGGAGGACGGCGCGCAGCCCGTCCGGGACGTCCTCGCGGTCCATCTCCGGCGGCGTGCCCGACAGCAGGCGGGAGCGGTACTCCCGCGGACCGGCCTCCTCCCGGCCCGGACCGGCGAACGGGGCGTGCCCGGCCAGGAGGGTCCAGAGGGTCGAGGCCAGCCGGTACACGTCCGACGCGGGGGTGGGAGGCGAACCGGCGGCCTCCTCGGGAGGGGCGTGGTCCAGGGTCGCCCGCGTGTAGTACACGGGCGGGAAGGGGTGGTCCAGGGGCAGGGCCGAGCCGAAGTCCGTCAGGGTCGGCCCGGACGCGTCGCGCAGGATGTTGGCCGGCGTCACCGCGTGGTGGAGCAGGCCGAGCCCGTGCATGCCCTCCAGCGCCCGCGCCACGGTCCGGCCGACGGCGAGGACCTCGTCCACCGCGAGCGGCCCGTCCTCGGCCAGGGCCCGGGCGTAGTCGCCCCCACCGCGGTACTCCGTCACGGCGAACGCACGGCCCGCCTCGGTGACCCCCGAGGCCAGGAGCGGCTGGACGCCGGGCACGGGGGTGAGCCGGTCCCAGATCCCGGCCTCGTCGGGCCCCGCGGCGCCGGGGCCCCGCCCCAGCAGTTTGACCACCACCGGGGCGCGGTCGGACTCGCGTTCGGCCCGGTAGAGGAGCGCGTTCCTGCCGCAGTGCAGCGTCGTCAGGTCGCGCATGCCCGGGAACTGCGGCGGCGGTTCGCGGCGGCTGGTCCTTCTCATGGCGTCCCTCCTGGTGGGGCATGCCCGCCGGGCCCTCACCCCGCGGTCGGGCCTCGTCCGGGTCCGGTTCGGGGACTCTCGGGGAACTCGGGGCGGGCCCGGGGCCGTCGGCGCTCGACGAGTGCCCGGACGCCGGTCGGGGAAACGGCCCTCTCGGGGGTCGGGCGCACGACAGCAGGGGCGCGGGTCCCGTGAAGCGAACCGGCGTATCGCGACCGTTCCGGGCCCGGCCGGGCGAGGGGCCCACGGAGCGGAGCGGTCGGCTCGGCGCGCGGCGCCGGCGCCCTTGCGGCTCTGGGAGCGTAGCGCACGGGGCGGACACCGGGAAGGGCCGGGACCGGGGCCCTCCACGCCCGTGTCCACCGTTCGGGACGGGGGCGGCGCGCCGGGGAGAAGACGTTCATCCGTCCACGGGCCCGTGCCCCGCGGGCGCCCCGCACGGCCTCACCGGGGTTCGCGCCCCGGCGCCGGACAGGCGTGCACAGGAAGCGGTGTCCTGTCCCGGATCAGGTGGAACGGCCGTGCCTGTCGATACCCGTGCCCTGGCGGCGCCTCCAGTCCGAGCTGCTCTCACCCATCCGGCGGCCGGTCACCGGGGTCTCCTTCCGGGGCGTCGGGTTCTCGGGCATCTTCCCCTTGAGGGCGCGTGACAGGCGCCCCCCGGTCTTGTCGGGATCGCTCGTGCCGGAGTCCGTGCCCTGCGTCCCCGGAGTCGGGTTCTTGGGATGGTCCTGTGGTCTGAAGGGGTTCCTCATGCGGTGGATCCTCCGTATTTCCTGGCGTCCTGGAGGGGAACCGGGGCCGACGTGCCCCGAGTTGGACGGGATGCTAACACGGTCCCCGCCCCCGGGGGGCGTGCGCCGACCCCCCCGGCGCCGTGCGGGCCGTGCCCGCACACCCGTGGGGCGTCGCCGCCGCGGCGGCCCCGAGGGCCGCGAGGCCCCGACAGACCGGTCGGCCCCGGTCACAGGGCTCCCCCCGCAGGTGTGGAAGCGCCCTGCCGTGCCGCCGCTCCGAGCGCGGCGCTAAGATGCCTTGTCCGGTTGATTCTCCGACGCTCCCTGTCTCCGAAGCGTCGATCCCGGCCCCACGCACCCTCACCTGTGAGTCACCATGTCTCCCGCACGCCCCTCCGCGTCGCTTCCCGCGACCGCCACCGACCTGCTGCCCCAGGACCCCGCCGCGGTCGGTCCCTACACGCCGCTCAAGAGGCTGGGCGCCGGGGGCATGGGCGTGGTGTACGCGGCCCGCGCCGACGACGGCGACCTCGTCGCGGTCAAGGTCGTCCACCCCGAGTACGCGGCGGACCCCGAGTTCCGGGACCGCTTCGCCCGCGAGGTGGAGATGCTCTCGCGGGTCGGCGGCGCCTGCGCGGTCCCCCTGCTCGCCGCCGACACCCGCGGGGAGCAGCCGTGGCTGGCCACGCCGCTCATCCGCGGCCTCACCCTCTCCGCGTACCTGAAGGAGAACAAGGGTCCGCTGCCGGAGGGCCTCCGGTACGGCCTGGCCGTCGGCATCGCCGAGGCGCTCGCGCAGATCCACGCCTCCGGGGTGGTGCACCGCGACCTCAAACCGGCCAACATCATCCTGTCCCCCGAGGGCCCGAGGGTCCTGGACTTCGGCATCGCCCGGGCCCTGGACCAGACGGCGCTCACCCGCACCGGTTCGCTCCTGGGCTCGGCGGGCTGGATCAGCCCGGCCCACTACCGGGGCGAGCCGATCAGCACCGCGGACGACGTCTTCGCCTGGGGCGCGCTGGTGGCCTACTCGGCGACCGGCCGTCCTCCGTTCGGCGGCGGCGACCCGGCGGCCGTCGCCCACCGGGTGCTGAGCGGGGAACCCGACATGGAGGGCTTCTCCGGGCCGCTCGCGGACCTGGCCCGGCGGGCCCTGTCCAAGGACGCCGCGCGCAGGCCCGACGCCCTGGCCCTCGTGACCGGGGTGATGGCGGCGGCGAACCTGGGCGGAACCCCCGTCACCCGCCCGCAGGGGGCGGGCGACGCCGTGGCCACCACGCTCCACGCGGGCTGGCACGGTGTGCGCATGCCGCAGGAGCGCGAGGTCGCGGTTCCCCGCAGGACCCCCCGGGGGCGGCGGTCGCGGGCGTGGCCCGTGCTCGCCGCCGCCGCGGCCCTGCTCCTGCTCGCGGGGGCGGCCGTCGGGGGCGCCGCCGTGGCGGGCGGCTGGGACTCGCTGCCCGTCGCGGCCTGGTTCGACGGCGGTGCGGCGGAAGAGGCGGGGAGCGGCGACGAGCCCTCCGAGGTCGGGGGCCGCCCCGGCGCGGCGGTCCAGGAGGACGGGGAGGACCCGCCGCCCTCCGAGGCCCCCGCCGCGGGGGCCTCGGACGACGCGGGGGGCGCCGGTGAGGACGACCCCGGCGGGGGAGGGACCGCCACCGCGACCGCCCTCGTCGGGGCCGGGGTCGGCGCGAGCGGTCCACAGCCCTCCGGCGACCACGTCGTGGCCTTCCAGCCCTCCGGCGGCTCCGCCCGGTACGCGCTCCTCGACGGCGCGACCGTGCTGTGCGCGTGGAGCTTCTGCCAGGACGGCGCCGGGGCGGTCGGCGACGGCGAGGCCGGGACCGTGGCCTCCAGCCCGTCGGCCCTCACCGGCTACGTGAACCAGGGGGGCCGCACGATCTCGGCCGAGGTCACCTACACGACCGCCGACGACGGCGCCGTCACCATCACCCGGCTGGTGGAGCGGCACCGCGCCAGCGGCTCCGGCACGCCGCCGTGGTAGCCGGGAAGACCGCAACCGTGAGGAGAGACATGTCGAGGCCCCTCGCCCGCAGGGCCGCCGCAGCACTGGGGCTGGCGCTGGCGGCGACCGCCCTCACCGCGCCCCCCGCCTCCGCCGCGTACGGCGGCCAGTGCGGGAGCGGCTACACGGAGGTCAACCAGACCTCCATCGCCGGGGGGACGGTCCACCTCACGTACAACAACGCCAACGGACGCAACTGCGTCGTGGTCGAGCGCTCGGACCCCGGCTCCCCGATGAACATGGACGCCGCCCTCAAGCGCAGCGACTCCTCCTCGTGGCAGACCGACCCGGGGAACTTCACGCAGTACGCCGGCCCGGTCTACCTGGACGCGGCCGGGCAGTGCGTGGACTGGGGCGGCGTGATCGGCGGGGAGTGGGTCGTCCGCACCGGCACCAACTGCGGATGACCCCGGCGCGGCTGCTCCCCCCGGCCGGACCTTCGCGCGAAGGGCGGTCCCCGTGTCAGGGGACTCCCGCACGCGTCGCCGGGACGAACCGTCCCCACCACGCGGCCGTCCACGCGGCGAGGCCGAGCGCCGTGCCCGTGACCGCGCCGACGAGCAGGCAGCGCACCAGGTCGTAGCCGCTCGCCGCCGCCCGCTCGGACAGGCCGTTCAGCACGGCGCCCGCCACCGCGCACGCGGCGACGGCGGCCAGTGCGACGGTGCGCGCCCGCGGTGTCGGGAGACCACGCGCCCGGTCGGCGCCGGGGCCGGGCGCTCCGGGGGAGGCGTCCCCCTCCCCGGCCCGGCCGCGCCTCCGCCACGCCCACCACGCCAGGACCGCCAGGCCCAGGGCGGAACTCGCGTACATGAGCACGTTGTGGAGCAGGTGCGGGCCCACCACCTGTGCGCTCAGCGGCGGCCAGGCCCGGACGAGGGCGCCCCCGGCCTGAGTGAAGGAGTCCCAGGCCATGTGGGTGACCGCTCCCGCGGCGAGGGCGGCCGCGGCGAGTGCCGCGGCGTGCACCGGCCGCCCCGACCCGGACCCGCCGGGACCCGGCACGGGCGCCCGGCCGGCCAGGGCGTGCAGAGGGGGCCGGAGAGCGTACGTGTACACCGCCAGCACGGCCCCGCCGAGCAGGACGTCCAGCCACAGCCCGGCGGGCGTGTGCGTGGTCGTCGCGGAAAGGGGCACCGGCAGGTAGTACGGCAGGTCGGGCACGACCGACCCGACGACCAGCGCGGCCGGGGGGAGCCGGGTGCGCGTCAGGGGGAGCACGGCCGCGGCGTGGCTGAGGGTGAAGGGCACGGCGGCAGGCTACCGGGCCCCCGAGCGGGCCCCGGGGGCCGGGAGACCGGGCGTCCCGAGGAGCGGTCGAGCGCGTGGAACCCGGTGCCGCGGGCCCCGGGAGACGGGCCCGGCCGCACCGCCGGGCCGCGGGGCGCGCCCGTTCCGCGTCCGGCCCGCTCCGCCCCCGGCCGCCGGGGTCAGAGCTCCGCGTCCTCGCCGAACCACGGTTCGACGATCCCGTCCCAGGTGCCGTCGTTGAGGGCGATGTTCAGCCACTGGTCGACGTAGTGCTTCAGGACCTCGTCGCCGAGGGGGAGCATGAAGGCCTTCTCGAAGTAGTCGAAGGGCTCGTCCGGGTGGACCGCGCACAGTTCCTCGTACTCGTTGGCCACCCAGAGCGTCTCGGACGCGTCGGTCGTCATGACGTCGGCGTTGCCCGCGATGATCTCCTCGAAGATGGTGTTGTTGTCGTGGCGGATGAGCTCCCCCTCGGGGTAGTGCTCCTCGGCGAAGATCTCGTTGGTCCCCCCGCTGGGCATGATCGAGCGGACGCCCGGCTGGTTGATCTGCTCGATCGTCCGGTAGTCGTCGACGTTCTCGCACAGGGTGATGGGCGTCTTGCCGTCCTCCATCAGCGCATCGGAGAAGTACGCCTGCCGGGCGCGCGCGGTGCTGACCGAGATGCCGCCCGCGGCGATGTCGCAGGAGCTGAGGAAGTCGCCCATCAGGTCGTCCCAGCTGGTCCGGACCCACTCGACCTCCACGCCCATGTCGTCGGCGAGATCCCGTGCCATGTCGACGTCGATCCCGGTGAACTCGTCCGTCGCGGGGTCGAGGTAGGTGAAGGGCCGGTAGTCGCCGGTCGTGCACACGCGCAGCGTGCCGCTCTCCAGGATCTCGTCGAGCCGGCTCCCGGCGACCCGTTCCCCGTCGGGGGCGTTCCCGGCGCCGCCGGTGTCGGCGGCGGAGCATCCCGTGGCGAGTGCCAGGGCCGTGAGGGCGGTGAGGGCGGTGGCGCGGGTCTTCACTGTGTCTCCTCCGTGTTCCGTCCCGCGGACCGCCGGAGGCCGACCGCGCGGGACGCCGTGTGACGCGCGTCATGCTACCGACGGAGGTTCCCCCCGGACCGACCGCCCGCGGCTCCGCCGGCCACGGCGAGGCCGCACGGGGACCCTGCCGCCCCCGGCGCCGCCGCGCCGACGGCGTCCGTGCCGGGCCCGACCGGACCGCCGACGCCCTCCGCGCCCGAGGGGCCGGCGCCGGGTACCCGGCCCTCCCCCGCGAGGGTCGCCGCCACCGGCGGAACAGGAGCGCTCTCCACCGCGCGGCCGAGCGCTTCCTCACCCGCCACCTGGGCGGACGCGGGCACACCACCCGACCCCCGTGCCCGGCCGCCGCGCGGACACGCCCGGCACGGGCCCCCGGAGCCCCGCAACCGAACACGGTTCTCTACCATCCGGTGTATGGACGTCCCTGAGAGCGGGGCCGCCGGAACCGGCGCCCCGAACCTGGCCGAAGGGTTTCCCGACGCCACCCCACAAAGGTGGCGGGAACTCGTCGCGGGGGTGCTGCGCAAGAGCGGTGTCCCCGAGGAGAAGCTCGCCGATGCACCCGAGTCGGCGCTGGCCACGCACACCTACGACGGGTTCGACATCGAGCCCCTCTACACCTCGGAGCCCCCGGCCGCGGACCCGGGCTTCCCGGGACTGCCCCCGTTCACCCGCGGCTACCGGCCCGGCGGCAGCGTGCCCGACGGCTGGGACATCCGCGCCCGCCACACCGACGCCGACCCGGCCGTCCTCCGCCGCCGTCTGCACGCCGACCTCATGAACGGCGTCGGCTCGCTGTGGATCGCCGTCGGCGGCGCGGGCCTGCCCCCCTCGGCGCTCGGGGAGGCCCTCGCCGACGTCCACCTCGACCTCGCGCCCGTCGTCCTGGAACCCGGCGCCGACCACGCCGACGCCGCGGCGGCACTGCTCGGCGCGCACGCGGACGCGGGGGTGCCCGACGGCCGGATCGTCTCCCACCTCGGCTTCGACCCCCTGACCGTGGCGGCGCGCGCGGGCGAGCGGCCCGACGTCATGGACCCGGCCCGCCTCGCCGCCGAACTCTCCCGGGAGCGCCCCGGCCTGGGCCTGTTCGTCGCGGACGGCACCCCCGTCCACAACGCGGGCGGCTCGGAGGCGCAGGAGCTGGGGTTCGCGATCGCCGCAGGCACTGCCTACCTGCGGGCCCTGCACGCGGCCGGGCTGGAGGTCGCCGAGGCGGCCTCCCGGATCGGCTTCCGCCTGGCCGCGAACGCCGACCAGTTCAGCGTGATCGCCAAGCTGAGGGCGGTCCGCGGCATGTGGAACCAGGTGCTCGCCGCCAGCGGCGTGCCCGCCGGCCGGCGCTCCATGAGCCTGCACGCCGCCACGTCCGAGGCGATGATGACCCGCCGCGACGCGCACGTGAACATGCTGCGCACCACCGTGGCGTGCTTCGCGGCCGGGGTCGGCGGCGCGGACGCGGTCACCGTCGCCCCGTTCGACTCGGCCGTGGGCCTGCCGGACGACTTCGCCCGCCGCATCGCCCGCAACACCCAGTCGCTCCTGATCGAGGAGTCGCACCTGGCGCGGGTGATCGACCCGGCCGGGGGCTCGTTCTACGTGGAGGCCCTGACCGGAGACCTGTACCGGACGGGCTGGGAGTTCTTCCAGGAGATCGAGGCGGCGGGCGGCGCGGCCGAGGCCGTCGCGGACGGTTCGCTGCGCGAGCGCGTCGACCAGGTGTGGGAGCGCCGCCGCCGCGACCTCGCGCACCGGAGGTCGCCGCTGACAGGGGTCAGCGAGTACCCCGACCCGGCCGAGAGGCGGCTGGTCCGCGAGCCCGACCCGGCCGCGGTGACCGGGGCCTGGTTCCCGGTCCGCCGGTACGCCGCGGACTTCGAGGCGCTGCGGGACCGCAGCGACGCACGGGAGGCGCGGACGGGGACGCGACCGGCGGCGTTCCTGGCCACGCTCGGGCCCGTCGCGGTGCACACGGCCCGCGCGTCGTTCACCGCGAACCTCCTCGCCGCGGGCGGTGTGGGGGTGCAGGACCCCGGGCCGCTGGCCGACGCCGACGCCGCGGCCGGGGCGTTCGCCGCCTCCGGGTGCGGGGTCGCGGTGATCTGCTCCTCGGACAAGGTGTACGAGGAGCACGCCGAGGCGGTCGCGCGGGCGCTGAAGGGCGCCGGGGCCCGCAGGGTGCTGCTCGCGGGATCGCCGCGCGACGCCTACCGCGAGGCCGGGGTGGACGCCTTCGCCCACCGGGGCTGCGACGCGGTCGCCCTGCTCACGGACCTGGTCGACGTCCTGGCCGCCGAGCCGCCCGCTCCACCCACGAAAGCCCAGGGGGCGCACGCATGATCCCCGACTTCTCCGCCGTCGCCCCGGAACCGCCCGGCGCCGGCCCCACCGCTCCCGCCGACTGGCGGGCGGCCGTCGAGTCCGCCACCGGCAAGGCCGCGGACGCCCTGGAGTGGGAGACCCCCGAGGGCATCGCCGTCAAACCCCTGTACACCGCCGCGGACCGCGCGGGCCTGGAGTTCGTGGACGGGCTCCCCGGCATCCCGCCGTACCTGCGCGGCCCGTACCCGACCATGTACGTCAACCAGCCCTGGACCATCCGCCAGTACGCCGGCTTCTCCACGGCCCAGGAGTCCAACGCCTTCTACCGGCGCAACCTCGCCGCCGGGCAGAAGGGGCTCTCCGTCGCCTTCGACCTGGCCACCCACCGCGGCTACGACTCCGACCACCCCCGGGTGGCGGGCGACGTCGGCATGGCGGGCGTGGCCATCGACTCCATCTACGACATGCGCCAGCTGTTCGACGGCATCCCGTTGGACCGGATGAGCGTGTCCATGACGATGAACGGGGCGGTGCTGCCCGTCCTCGCGCTGTACATCGTCGCGGCGGAGGAGCAGGGCGTCCCCCCGGAGAAGCTGTCGGGGACCATCCAGAACGACATCCTCAAGGAGTTCATGGTCCGCAACACCTACATCTACCCGCCGCGGCCCTCGATGCGGATCATCTCCGACATCTTCGCGTTCACGTCGCGGCGGATGCCGCGCTTCAACTCCATCTCCATCTCCGGCTACCACATGCAGGAGGCCGGGGCCACGGCCGACCTGGAGCTGGCGTACACCCTCGCGGACGGCGTCGAGTACATCCGCGCCGGCCAGAGGTCCGGGCTGGACGTGGACGCCTTCGCCCCGCGCCTCTCGTTCTTCTGGGCCATCGGCATGAACTTCTTCATGGAGGTCGCCAAGCTCCGCGCCGCCCGCCTGCTGTGGGCGCGCCTGGTCAGGGACCTCGGCGCGACCGGGGACAAGTCGCTGAGCCTGCGCACCCACTCCCAGACCTCGGGCTGGTCGCTCACCGCCCAGGACGTGTTCAACAACGTGGCCCGCACGTGCGTGGAGGCGATGGCCGCCACCCAGGGACACACGCAGTCGCTGCACACCAACGCCCTGGACGAGGCCCTGGCCCTGCCCACGGACTTCTCCGCGCGGATCGCCCGCAACACCCAGCTGCTGCTCCAACAGGAGTCCGGGACCACGCGGGTCGTGGACCCGTGGGGCGGCAGCTACTACGTCGAACGCCTCACCCAGGAGCTGGCGGCGAAGGCGTGGTCGCACATCCGCGAGGTGGAGGGCGCGGGCGGCATGGCCGCCGCGATCGACGCCGGACTGCCCAAGATGCGCATCGAGGAGGCCGCCGCACGCACCCAGGCGCGCATCGACTCGGGCCGCCAGCCCGTGATCGGCGTCAACAAGTACCGCCCCGACACGGCCGACGAGATCGACGTCCTCAGGGTCGACAACTCCAGCGTGCGCGCCCAGCAGCTGGACAAGCTGCGCCGCCTGCGCGAGGAGCGGGACGAGGACGGGGTGCGCCGCGCCCTGGCGGCCCTCACGGAGGCGGCGGGGCGCGAGTCCAGGGCGGACGAGTCCCTGGCGAACAACCTCCTGGCCGCGGCCGTGGACGCGGCGCGCGCCAAGGCCACCGTCGGCGAGATCTCCGACGCCATGGAGAAGGTCTTCGGCCGCCACTCGGGGCAGATCCGTACGATTCAGGGTGTGTACAGGAACGAGGCCGCCGGCAGCGCGGACGCGGCCGGGCTCATGGAGCGCGTGAGCCGGAGGGTGGACGAGTTCACGGAGGCGGAGGGCCGCCGCCCCCGGATCCTGGTCGCCAAGATGGGGCAGGACGGCCACGACCGGGGCCAGAAGGTCATCGCGACCGCGTTCGCCGACCTCGGCTTCGACGTGGACGTCGGCCCGCTGTTCCAGACCCCGGCCGAGGTCGCCGCACAGGCGGTGGAGGCCGACGTGCACGTGGTCGGCGTGTCCTCGCTGGCGGCGGGGCACCTCACCCTGGTGCCGGCCCTGCGCGAGGAGCTGGCCGCCCTGGAGCGGGAGGACGTCATGATCGTGGTCGGCGGGGTCGTCCCCCCGCAGGACTTCGAGGCGCTGCGCGAGGCGGGCGCGGCGGCGATCTTCCCCCCGGGGACGGTCATCGCGGAGGCCGCCGTCGACCTGCTCGACCAGTTGGAGGAGCGGCTGGGGGGCCACGGGGAGGGACTGTAGCGGGCCGCCGGCAGCGAGGCGGCACGGCGACACGGGCCGAGGGGCCGGAAGGGGAGAAGGCGTGGGCGACGAGGGATCCGTACCGGGGGCGCGGGGTGGCGGGAGGCGGCCGGCCGACGTGGCCGCCCTCGCCGAGGGGGTCCTGTCCGGGCACCGGCCGACGCTGGCACGGGCGATCACCCTGGTGGAGTCACGGCGTCCCGACCACGCCCGGTCGGCGCAGGAACTCCTCGTCCGGCTGCTCCCGCACACCGGGAAGGCCCACCGCGTGGGCATCACCGGGGTGCCGGGCGTGGGCAAGTCCACCTTCGTCGACACGCTGGGCGCCCGGCTGACCGGCGCCGGGCACCGCGTGGCCGTCCTCGCCGTGGACCCGTCGTCCACGCGGTCGGGCGGGAGCATCCTGGGGGACAAGACGCGGATGGCCCGCCTGGCGGTCGACCCGAACGCGTTCATCCGGCCCTCGCCCACGGCGGGGACGCTCGGCGGCGTCGCCCGGGCGACCCGGGAGACCATGCTGCTGATGGAGGCGGCCGGGTTCGACGTGGTCCTCGTCGAGACGGTGGGCGTCGGCCAGTCCGAGGTGGCCGTGGCGGCGATGGTGGACTGCTTCCTCCTCCTCACCCTGGCCCGCACGGGCGACCAGCTCCAGGGCATCAAGAAGGGCGTGCTCGAACTGGTCGACGTGGTCGCGGTCAACAAGGCCGACGGGCCCCACGCCGACGACGCCCGCAAGGCGGCCCGCGAGCTGTCGCGCGCGCTGCGCCTGCTCCAGCCGGTGCACCCGGAATGGCGCCCGCCGGTCCTGACGTGCAGCGGCCTCTCCGGGGACGGGTTGGACGGGGTGTGGGAGGCGGTCCTCCGGCACCGCCGGACGCTGGAGGCGGACGGCGCCTTCGGGGAGCGCCGCCGGGAACAGGGCGTCAGCTGGATGTGGGACCAGGTGCGGGACAGGCTGATGGACTCGTTCCTGCGGGACCCGGGGGTGACTTCCCTCATCCCGGGGGCGGAGGACGGGGTGCGCTCGGGGGAGACGACGGCGACCCTCGCGGCGCTCACCCTCCTGGAGGCCTTCACCCAGGGTGACGCTTCCCCGAAGGGGTGAACACACCGTGACCGGACAGGGGGGACCGGCGCCGGTGTTCGACGCGGGTGCGGCCGCAGGGGGTTCCATGTCGTGAAATGACCCAGCGTAAACGGGTGATACCACCTGGCCGGAGGGGGGTTCGTGCCCACGAGGCGAAAATTTCTTGCCCTATGCCATTCCCGAACGGGCGGTTCGCTTATACCGTGTGTGTCCAACGACTTACCAGACTCGCGGATGCGCAAGCGTCCTGCCCTCGGTGGTCCGGTTCCGTGGGAGTGGCGCCGGGCCGGGTGGGCGCGACTCGCCTGTCTGCGTATGGTTAAGCGAGGGACCCCTCACCATCTCAATGTGGGGCCGGGAGGAGTGAACGTGCACAGGCTTGGGCTGAGCACGCGGGTAGAGAGCCGCAGCGTCATCGTCGCGATCGAGGGAGAACTCGACATCGCGACCGCCGCCGACCTCCAGGAACACGTCCAGTCCGCCGTCAAGGACCACGGTCCCTGGCTGATCCTGGACCTGTCCGGTCTGGACTTCATGGACTCGAGCGGCCTGAACGTCATCATCAACGCCTACCGGACCGTTCGCGAGATGGGCGGATCGCTGGCACTGGCCGCCCTCAACGAACGCGTCACCAAGGTCGTCCGCCTGGTCGGCCTGCACCGCCAGGTCCCGGTCCACCAGACCGTGGCCACCGCCGTCGCCGCCATGGAGGCGCTGGAGGCCAAGCGGCAGGCCGGGTAGTCTCCGGCCGCATGAGCCGGTTTCTCCCCCCGGGTCCCGTCGACTTCTCGTGGGACCACAACAGCCACTACCACGGCCACCTCCTGCGCCAGGCGCTCGGGCACGGCCCGCGCGCCGACCGCCGGGGCCCCTCGGGGGCCTCGCGCGACACGCTCCGCGCGCGGCCCCGGGCCCTCGACGTCGGTTGCGGCGGCGGCAGGTTCGCCCGGGTCCTCGCGACGCGGGGGTTCGCCGTGGACGCCATCGACCCGGCGAGCCGGATGATCGACCTGGCACGGACGCTGACACCGCCCCGCCTGCCGATCGACTACAGGGTGGCCTCCCTGGAGGAGGCCGAACTGGACCCGGCGGGGTACGGGTTCGTCAGCGCGGTCTCCAGCCTCCACCACATGCCGTTCGGGCCGTCCCTCGAACGGATGGCGTCCGCCCTCGCCCCCGGCGGGACCCTGGCCGTCCTCGGCCACTACCGGGAGCGCGGCGGGACCGACGCGGCCGTGGGCCTGGCCGCGCTCGGCCCGCAGTGGGCGATCGGCGTCGGCCTGGGGCTGGCGCGCGCCCTCACCGGCACGCCCGACCTGCACAAGGTGGGCCCCACGGCCGAGATGCCCGTCCGCGAGCCCGACATGGACATGGGCGAGATCGCCGAGGCGGTCGGCAGGCGCCTGCCCGGGGCCCGACTGCGCAGGCTGCTGTTCTGGCGGTACTCACTGGTGTACCACCGCCCCGCCTGAACCAGGTGCCCCGCCTCGGCCCCCTCCCGCCCCGGCCCCCTCCCGCCCCGCGCCGCGCGCGGCGCGGCCGCCCCCGCTCCCCGGGGAGCCGGGCGCGGGGCCCTCCCGCCCCGCCCGGCAGTCGGGGGGAACGACCCGAATCCGCCCTGTGGACAACCCGGTGCACCCCGCTCCCGCGGGGAAGTATGGAGGAGGACGGGAAGACGGAGGTGACGGCCGTGCGGGTGATTCCACTGGATCGGATCGAGGCGGACTCGGCCGGGCTGGTCGGCGGCAAGGCCGCCGGGCTCGGCGAGGCGATCAGGGCGGGTGAGAGGGTCCCACCCGGCTTCTGCGTGACCACCGCGGCGGACGCCTCCGGGGCGGTCCCCGAGGACGAGGTGGCCGCCGCGTACACGGCGCTCGGCGGCGGGCCCGTGGCCGTCCGGTCGAGCGCCACCGCCGAGGACCTGCCCGAAGCCTCCTTCGCCGGACAGCAGGACACCTACCTCGACGTCGAGGGCGTCGAGGACGTGCTCGCCGCCGTCGGGCGGTGCCGGGACTCCCTGTGGACGGACCGCGCCGTCGCCTACCGGCGCGACCTCGGCATCGACGACGCCTCCGTGCGCATGGCCGTCATCGTCCAGCGCATGGTGCGCCCCCGCGCGGCCGGGGTGCTGTTCACCGCGAACCCGGTCACCGGCACCCGCGGGGAGACGGTCCTCGACGCCGTGCCGGGGCTCGGCACGGCCGTCGTGGACGGCACGGCCGAGCCCGACCACTACGTCGTCCGCCCCGACGGGAGCACCGACGGACCCCGGGACGGCTGCCTCTCCCCCGGGGAGGTGGACGAGCTCCGGGCCGCGGGCGCACGGCTCCAGGCCCACTTCGGCGCCGCGCAGGACGTCGAGTGGGCCGTCGACCACGACGGGACCGCCTGGATCCTCCAGTCGCGCCCGATCACCACCCTGTTCCCCCTCCCCCCGCCCTCCGACGGGCCGCGCGCCTACCTCGAGTCCGGCAACATGCAGGGCATGCTGCGGCCCTTCACCCCCATGGGGTTCTCCGCGCTCCGGGTGGCCGGCCTCGCGTGGTTCCGCGCGGTGGGGGCGTCGAGGGGCGGCGCGGGGGAGCGGTCGGTCGCCGAGGTGGGCGGGAGGTTCTACCTCGACCTCACGCCGTTCCTGCGCAACCGGGTGATCCGCGGCCTCCTGCCGGGGCTGACGGGCGTCTACGGCCCCCGGACCGCCGCGTCCGTGCGCGCGCTCCTCGCCGACCCCCGGTTCGCGCCCCGGCGCGGCGGGCGCGTCGACCCGCGCGCCGTGGCCCGGATCGTCGCCGGGCTCGCGCCGCTCACACGCGACTTCGTCGCGGGGGCGGTGACCGCCCTCGCCTTCCCCGACGACGCCAGGCGCCGGGTCCTGCGGGCCGGCCCCGGGATCCGGCGGCAGATCACCGAGTCCTCCAGGGGCGTCGTCACGGCCGGTGAGCGCCTGGCCTTCGCGGAGGGGGTCCAGGTCCCGGTGATGACGGGCGGTATGACCCCCATGCTGGGGGCCCTGTACACCGGCATCCTCTCCGCCAAGGCGCCGGAACTCCTGCTCCGGGGCGTGGCGAACCCGGGTGAGGTCGCCACCGTCCTCGGGGGCATGCCGCACAACGTCACCACGGAGATGGACCTGGCCCTGTGGCGCCTCGCGGAGGAGGCCGGCCACCACCGCGCCCTGTTCGTGGAGACGCCCCCCGAACGGCTGGCCGAGCTGTACCGCGCCGGGGAGCTGCCCGAGTTCGGGCTCGGCGGCTTCTTGGAACGCTACGGCCACCGGGGCGCGGCCGAGATCGACGTCGGCGTGCCCCGCTGGGCGGAGGACCCCGCGCCGCTGTTCGGGGTGATCGCCAACTACCTGCGGGTGGACGACCCCGACCAGGCGCCGGACCGGCGCTTCGCCCGCGCGGCGGCGGAGGCCGAACGCATGCGGGACGAGCTGGTGCGCCGCGCGACGGGGTCCAGACCGGTGCGGGCCAGGTTGGCCGCGTTCTTCTTCGACCGGGCGCGCGCACTGTCCGGCCTCCGCGAGTACCCCAAGTTCGCGTGGCTGTTCGCGATCGGGGAGATGCGGCGCCAGCTCCTCCTGGTCGGCGAGGCCCTGGTGGCCGAGGGGAGGCTGGACGCTCCCGACGACATCATGTTCCTCGACCTGGAGGAGGCCCGGGAGGCGCTGGACGGGGCGGACCGGCGACAGCTCGTCGCCGAGCGCCGGGCGGTGTACACGCGGGAGCGCCGGCGCCGCAGGGTGCCCCCCGTGCTGCTGTCCGACGGGACGGACGTGGAGACGACCCTCCCCGCCCTCTCCGCGGGGGACGGCGCACTGGTCGGGGTGGCCGCGTCCGCGGGCACCGCGACGGGTGTGGCACGGGTGGTCCACGACCCGGTCGGGGCGTCGCTGGGGCCGGGGGAGATCCTGGTCGCGCCCACCACCGACCCGGGATGGACACCGCTGTTCATGACCGCGGGCGGGGTGGTGGTGGAGACCGGTTCGACGGTGGCGCACGGACCGACCGTGGCCCGGGAGTACGGCATCCCCTGCGTGATCTGCGTGCCCGGCGTCACCGAGCTGGTCCGCGACGGACGGACCATCACGATCGACGGCGGCGCGGGCACGGTCCGACTGGAGGACTGAGGACGGGGACCGAGGGGCGGGGAAGGGGCGGGGGTGGGAGGGGGCGGGGGGAGGGGGAGCCCCCTCCCCCCGTCGCCGGCGGCGTGCGGGGCCCGGTTCACCCACGCCGGTCCCCCTTCGCCCCGGGGGGCGGCTCCCCTTCCCGGGCGACGAGCGCGGCGAGGGCGGCGGCGCCGTCGAGGAGGGACCTCGACCGGGCGTCGATGCCCGCGTCCCGGGCGTCCAGCGCGGTCGCCACCTCCTCCCACCGGCGGGCGCGCCGCAGTTCGGGCATCATCGCCCGCAGCGTGGCGACACGGTAGCCGGACAGGCGCAGCTGATGGACGATCCGCGCGTCACGGACGTCGTCGGGGAGGTACCGCCGCGCACCGCGCGGCGGGGAACGGGTCGGCGCGACGAGGCCCTCGGCCTCCCAGTGCCGCAGCGTCGAGGGCCGCACGCCGAGCGCGGCGGCGAGCTCGGAGATGCCCATGGCGTCCGAGGGGCGCACGTCACCGATCAGCTCGGCGGAGATCAGGCCGGCGGCCCTCCTGGCCAGAGCGAGTGCCCGGCGCTCGGTGTGGAGCCGCGCGTGCGCCGCGTCGAGCAGCGCGAGCGGCTCCCCGCCGGGGCCCGCGTGCACCGCCCGCATGATCCTCTTGGCCTCCACGGGCCCCGCGCCGTGCGCGAGGGCCCGGTAGGCGAGTGCGGAATCCAGGTGGGACGCGTCGTAGGCCCGGTAGCCCGCCCCGGTGCGCGGCGCCGGCGGCAGCACACCGTCCCGTTCGAGATTGCGCACCTGTTGGACCGAGTACCCGGCACGGCGTGCGACGTCCACGGTTCGCAGAGCAGCCGACTTGCGACTTTTCACCGGTCTTCCCGGGCTTTCTCGGCGCCAGGTCTCCACAAGCACATGAAGTGAATACTAGAAGGCATGAACATGGAAGAGATCATGGAGTTCGTCGGCGGCCTCGACGGGGTTCTGACCCTCCGGCCCGGGCCCGGGGACGGTTCGCCCGAGCTCAGCTGGGGCGACGCGTTCTTCTACTACGCTCCCGACGGCGAGGTCCCGCAGACGACCCAGCCGTTCGCGACGATCGTGACGAAGGACTACCCGGAGGACACGTCGTCGCGCCTGGACCGCCCCGGCGCCTTCCGCCTGAACATCTCCGCGGGCAAGGACGCCTTCGCCGAGAGGATGGGACGCCGGCCGCGTGACGCGGCCGCGGACGGGTCCGACCCGAGTGAGGCCGACGTCCTGGTCGCCCACCCCGTCTACGGGACGCTGGGCTGGCTGGCCGTGGTCGACCCGGGCCCGCGCACGGAGTCGGCCGTCCGTGACCTGCTGGGCACCGCCCACGGCCTGGCACGCGCGCGCTACGAGCGGCGTGCCGGGGAGGACCCGGCCCGCCTCCGGTAGCGGACCCGGCGGCCGGAGGGGCGGGCCCGCCGGTCCGCCGTCGGAGGCGCCGGGGCGGTCGGGGCGGAACCCGGCCGGTGGCGCCGCCCGCCGCCCGGCCCCCGTCTCCCGGGGGCGGTCACATGCCGCCGCCTCCCCCTCCGTCACCACCGCCGCCACCGTCACCTCCGCCGCCCCAGCCGCCCCAGCCCGAACCTCCGGAGCCGCCGCCGTCACCGCCGCTCCCGCCGGTGTCCGCACCGCGGTCGCCGTACGGCACGCCGCGGGGGCCCGAGGCGTCGGGGCCCGGAGCGCCGTACACCGGCTGCGAGCCGTACCCGGCGGAGGCCGCACGGCCCGGAGCCGGGTAGCCGGTGTCCGGCCGCCCCCGGGGGGCCGGACGCGGTGGCGGTCCCGGGACGGGCGCCCCCGGATGCCGGGGCCCCCGGGCCGGGTGGGGCCTCGCCCGCATCAGGGCCGCGATCAGCAGGACGACGGCCCCGCAGACCAGCAGGGCGTCGAGGACGTCGAGGACCATCGGCGCGATGCCGTTGACCAGGAGGTACCGGTCGGGGGGCAGCCCCGAGGCGATGAGCGCCGGCGGGAGGAGGGCGCCGACGGCCTGGAGGAGGGCGGCGGCGAGGAGCAGGGCGCCGGCGGTCCGCACCGTGCCCGGGGAACGGGCCGCCCTGCGGGCGCGTACGAGGGCGACGACCCCGACCGCCGCGAGCGGTCCCGCGACGACCACGCCGGTGACGAGGAGGCTCAGGATGTACACGTCGGCCTCCTCAGGACGCCTGGTGTGTCGGAGAGACGGGGGGAGGCGGCGTCCCGGGGGGACCGTGGGGGCCCGGGGCGCGCCTGGTCGCCGCGACGACCAGGAGGAGCAGTCCCGCCGCGGACACGAGGCCGGGCACGAGGGCGACCAGGGTGAACAGGAGCGGAGGAACGGCCTCGTACCCGAGGCCGGTGAGGACGTAGTGGCCGCCCGCCCGCACGAGTCCGCCCAGGAGCGCTCCGACGGTGATGAGCGAGCCGCTCGCGGCCACCAGCCCCTTGCGGCCGGGCGGCGCCGCGAAGGAGAGGGCCAGGACCACGAGGCCGAGGAGCGCGAACAGGAGGACGGTCAGCGTGGAGACGAGAACGGTGAGGACGGGGGTGCCGGACATGGGGCCTCCGAGGGGCAGGACATCCCGACCCTAACGACGGGTGTGCGCTCCGCGCCCTGTTCTGGCTGATTCCGGCCATACCGGTTCGCCCGGCGCCGTACCGCACCGGCCTCCGCCCCGGAGCCGCGTGCGCGTCCGGCCCCCGCCCCGCCGCCCCCGGGGTTGCGCGGTCCACCGCCGTCCGCGCGCCGGATACGCCCAGGCCCCCGCCGGAACCACCGGCTCCGGGCCGTGGCGGCGAGGCGTTGCGCCGGTCCGGCGCGGTGCGTAACATCGCTTCGAACCGGTTCGACGATGGACGGGACGGCACTTGCGGATCTCCGATGTGGCCCGGCACGCCGGAGTGTCGCCCAGCACGGTCTCCTACGTCCTCAGCGGCAAGCGTTCGATCTCCGAGGCCACCACGCGCCGGGTGCGCGAGAGCATCGACGCGCTCGGCTACCAGCCCCACGCCGGCGCCCGCTCGCTCGCCAGCCGCCGGAGCAACGTGATCGCCCTGGTCATCCCGTTGCGCGAGGACGTCCACGTCCCCGTCGCGATGCGCTTCGCGGTCTCGGTGGTCACCGCGGCCCGCGCCTTCGACCACGACGTCCTCCTCCTCACGCAGGGGGAGGGGCCCGACGGGCTGCGCAGGGTCGCCGGCAGCGCGATGGTGGACGGCGTGATCGTCATGGACGTGGAGGCCGAGGACGCGCGCGTGCCCGTCCTGCGCTCCCTGGACCTGCCGTCCGTCCTGATCGGGGTTCCCGAGGACACCGAGGGTCTGACCTGCGTGGACCTGGACTTCGCGGCCGCCGGTGCGGCCTGCGTGCACCATCTGGCGGACCTGGGACACACCGAGGTGGCGTTCGTCGGACAGCCCCCGTCGGTGTACGAGCGGCGCACGGGGTTCGCCGAGCGCACCGTCGCCGGGTTCGAGGAGGCGGCGGCCGAGCGCGGGGTCGTCGCCACCACGCACCCCTGCTCCCCCGAGACCGTCCGCGAGGTCGCCGGAGCCCTGGTCCGGGAACACCCCGGGGTCACCGGCCTCATCGTGCACAACGAACCCTCGGTGGGTCCGCTGCTCGAGGCCTTCGCGGAGCACGGGCGTACCGTCCCGGGGCTCTCCGTGGTCGCCATCGGGCCCGTCCCGCCCGGCGTCCCGCCGCTGACCTCGGTGGACCTCCCCGCCGAGGAGGTCGGCGCACGCGCCGTCGGCCTGCTCATGGACAAGATCGACGGGCCCGCGCACCCGGGGGTGACCCTCCAGGTGCCGAGGCTGACCACGAGGGAGAGCACCGCGCCCCGGCCCTGAACACCGTGCTCCCGCCCGAGGCCGGACGGCGCCCGCCGATATTCCTTTCGGGTGAAAGGGGTCGGGCGCGCCGCCCCCGGCGCCGGGGGTCGGTCGACCGCGGTCGGGGACATTGTGCGGATAGGGATGCCTGTTCGGCCACAGGATAGAGGAGAAAAGCGAGGGGGAGGCCGTTTTTCGCGGAAGAGGCGAAGAAAATCGCGCCCCTTCGCCTTCTCGCAGTTCAGGGAGTTCGGAAAAGAAGGAATGGTTCTCCCGTTCCGGTCCGGACAATGCTCGGTGTCGGTATTGAACACTTTTGTTAACAGTGTGGGAGATGGGGACCTTTTCCGGTGTCGGGCCCCTGTCGTGGCCGGGACGGCGCGGCCGCGGGGCCCGGTGGTACGAGTTCCCGTCCGGCGCGGTCAGCCGCGGCCGGAGCGCAGGGTGTCGATGAGGGCCGCGATGTGTCCGGCGTCGCCCACCGCCCCGACCTCCAGGGCGAGGGCGCGGACCTCCTCCAGGGCGCGGACGACCTCGCCGCTGCCCGTTCCCGCGTGCAGGACGTGGGTGATCTGCGACCTGGGGTAGCGGCGGTGGCCGCCCAGGGTCTTGACGGAGGACAGGCGGCCGTCCTTCTCCCAGCGGGCGACGGTCTTGGGGTCCACGCGGAACAGGCGGGCGACCTCGCCGGGCGTGAGGAGGTCCTCGGCGGTGTCCATGAGGTCGGGCCGGAGCGAAGGGGCGGGCACGGAGCGGTCTCCTCGGTCGGTGGGCGGTGCGGATGCGGATGCGGATGCGGTTGCGGTTCCCGGGTCTGCGGGTTCCGCGGGTGCGCGGGGCTGCGGCGGCGGGGGCCGACCGCCGCACCCGGCTCAGGGGGTCTCGACCACGGCGCGGATCGTGAGCGGGCCCATCGTGGTGCCCCGCCACTCCCACTCCCAGTCCCAGTACACGGTCAGCTCCTCGACCAGGCGCAGACCGGAGAGCGGCCCCCGGCCGGGCGCCCCCAGGCGCGGATACGGCACCTCCGCCCCGGGCCGGGGGCCGTCGTCCGTCACGCGCACGGTGAGCAGGAACGGGTTCTGGTCGATCACGACGCGTACGCTCCCGCCCGGTTCACCGCTGAGGGAGTGGCGGTGGGCGTTCGAGGCGAGGGCGACCGCGACGCGTGCGACCCTGTCCGACGCGGGGCCGAGGACGGTTCCGCGCACCCAGGAGTCCAGGGTCCGGTAGTCGGGTTCGGGGCCGAGGACGATGCCGCTCCGGTGGCGCTCCTCGAAGCGGAGGCGGTGCGGGTACGGAACGGGTTCGGGGTCCGGGCCGGGAGGCGCCGGGGGTGCGGCGGCAGGCTGCATACGTCTCACCTCGTGGTCTCTGTCGTCGGGTGGGCCTCGTCCCGGCGGCCGTCTGCGTCCCCGGCCTCCGGGCCGACTCGTGCCGGGGGGCCGCCCCACCCTGTTCCCCGGTGGACGGAGCGGCCCCGCGTGTCCGGTCCTTCCGGCTCGGATGCGCACCTCCCGACCGGTGGGCGGGCGGCCGGGAGCACCCCGTGCCGCCGCATCGTGGCCGGTCCGGGCCCCTCCCGGCGACGACTCTTCCACTTGTGGCATTTCCTGGTCTACATTCATTAGGAAAGACGTTGCCTTTCGTATGCCGCGCGATGACAAACGATAATCCAGCGATATGAGCGATGAGGTGTGGAGAAGTGGATTCCGCACGCGAGCGGTTCGGTCTACTGGTGCGCAAATACCGCCTGCAAGCAGGTATGACGCAACACGAACTGGCTCGGGCGGCCGTGATCGCCCAGAGTACGGTCAGCGAGTTGGAACGTGGTATCAAAGGGACACGGCGTGAGCAAGTGGTACGCATCGACAGGGCGCTTATCGCACACGACGTTCTCGTGAATTCCTGGGACACGGCCTTCTCGCCGTCCGGGATGAACACCTACTTCCGCGACGTCGCCGAGGCGGAGCAGGTCGCGGTGGAGATCCGCGAGTACGCCCTGGGGCTGGTGCCCGGCCTGTTCCAGGTGGCGGACTACGCCCGGGCCGTCATCCAGATCGGCTCGCCGCACGCCTCCCCGGACGCCATCGAGCAGATCGTCACGGCGCGGCTGAAACGGCAGGAGATCCTCAAGAGACCCCATCCCCCCAGGGTGACGGTGCTGCTGGACGAGACGTTGCTGCTCCGCCGCTTCTCGGACCCCGGCGTGATGCCGGCCCAGATCACCCATCTGATCAAGGCCTCGCACCGGCCCCGGATCACCCTCCAGGTCGTCCCGATGCGCACAGAGGGCCACGCCGGTCTGGGGGGCGCGTTTATGCTTAGTTCTGCCCCTGACCGTGGCACTTTCGCCTACGTCGAAGGCCACAAAGCGGGCATGTCCCTCAAGGAACCGGAGATCGTGGCCAGCTACGACCGGACCTTCGCGGAGCTGAGGAGCGCCGCCCTGCCGGTTCCCGCATCACGGTCTCTGATGGAACAGATTCGAGGCGGTAGCGCATGATGGGCCAGAGCTGGCACAAGTCCAGTTACAGCAACGGCGACGGCGGGAACTGCGTGGAGGCACGCGTTCACGCGATGGGCGAGACCCGGCGCAAGTCCGGCTACGGCGGCGCCGACGGCGATCGCGTGGAGGCCCGGACCGGTTCCGCCGCCTCGCGCGTGCTCCTGCGCGACACGCAGAACCGCGGGTCCGGCCACCTGTCGGTGCCGGTCCGCGAATGGGACGCACTGCGTCTCGCACTCCGCGGTTAGTAGTCCCGCACACAGTTCCGCCCCCTGCCAGGGCTGTTGGCAGGGGGCGGTCGTGTTCTGCCCGACCAGACTACCCGCAGGTCACCGCCTGTGCCGGTGACCAAAGTCCCCTCCCGGAGCGTCAGGGCGCGGTCGCTTCCCGTACTCGTCCGAGGTCACGCCGCCCCTCTCCCGGCCGCCCCGCCCCGGCCGACCCGCTCCCACCGCGGACCCCGTCGGTCCGTCCGGGCCCGCGGCGGGGCCCTCCATGCTCTGCGGGGCCGGGCGGCCCCCGCTCCGGGGCCGGGTCAGCGGACGCCGAGAAGGTGCTCCAGGGCGAGCTGGTCCAGGCGCTCGAAGTGGTAACCGCGCTCCCCGACCTCCGCCAGGTCGATCTCCTCCGCCAGGACGTCGGCCAGGCTCTCCCCCGGGCCCAGCGTCGGCACCGACAGCTCCGGCACGCGCGAGGCCTCCAGGGCGGCCACGACCTCCGGGTCCGCACGGAACGCCGCCGCCTTCTCCTTGAGGATCAGGTAGTTGCGCATGCACGCCGAGGCGGACTCCCACACCCCGCTCATGTCCTCGGTCCGGGGCGGCTTGAAGTCGAAGTGCCGGGGGCCCTCGTACCCGGCGCTCTCCAGCAGGTCCACGAGGAAGAACGCCTCCTTCACGTCCCCCGCGCCGAACCTCAGGTCCTGGTCGTACTTCACCCCGCGCTGCCCGTTGAGGTCGATGTGGAACAGCTTCCCGGCCCACAGGGCCTGGGCCACGCCGTGCGCGAAGTTCAGCCCGGCCATCTGCTCGTGCCCGACCTCCGGGTTCACGCCCACCATCTCCGGGTGCGCCAGCTCGTTGATGAACGCCAGCGCGTGCCCGACCGTCGGCAGCAGCACGTCGCCGCGCGGCTCGTTCGGCTTGGGCTCGATCGCGAACCGCAGGTCGTAGCCCTGCTCGATGACGTAGCCGCACAGGATGTCGAACGCCTCGCGCAGCCGGTCCAGGGCCGCGTGGTCGTTCTTGCCCGCCTCCGACTCCGCTCCGTCCATGCCGCCCCAGCACACGTAGGTCCGGGCGCCGAGGGACACCGCCAGGTCGATGTTGCGGATCACCTTGCGGATCGCGTACCGGCGCACGTCCCGGCTGTTGGAGGTGAACCCGCCGTCCCGGAAGACCGGGTGCGTGAACAGGTTCGTGGTCACCATCGGCACCGCGAGCCCGGTCTCCTCCAGTGCGGCCCGGAACCGTTTGAGGATCGCCTCGCGGTCGGAGGCCGAGCTCCCGGGCGGGACGAGGTCGTCGTCGTGGAACGTGATCCCGTGGGCGCCGAGGCCGGCGAGCGCGCGTACCGCGTCGGCGCCGTCGAGGGGCGGCCGCACCGCGTCGCCGAACGTGTTGGCGCCGCGCCAGCCCACCGTCCACAGGCCGAAGGTGAACCTGTCCGCGGGCACGGGCCGGTAGTCGCTCATGACGTGTCTCCTGGGGGTAGGGGCCTCCGATCAGTTTGTCTAGACAGACAACTAAATGTCAACGGTGCGGCGGTCCGGTGTCGGGACCGGGTGCGGTCCGGCGGCGGGGACCCGTCCCGCCCGGCCGGATCCCGGTTCCGTTCGCGCCGCGGGCCGGTGCGGGGCAGGCGGCGGGAGGGGAGGGCGCGGCCCCGCACCGGGCGCGGGTCAGACGGCGACCGGATGCCCGCGCAGGACGGCGACCCCGCCCCCCGGCAGGTTCAGCCCGTTCGCCGACGCACCCGACAGCAGGTCCACGGCGTCCGGCCCCAGCCCCAGCCGCGCCGGGTCGATGCGCCGGGACCGGTCGTCGTGGTTGGTCACGAACACCCACGCCCCGTCCGGGCCGACCCGGCGCACCACGTCCAGCCCGTCCTCGGGGAACGGACCCGAGCCCGCCGCCTCGGAGACCACCCGGCCCAGCCCGCGGTCCGAGAGCCGGGCCGACACGTACCAGGCCTCACCGGCCCCGTAGCGCCGCCGCGTCACGGCCGGGAACCCGTCCAGCGGCCCGCCCGCGTACCTGGCCACGGCCTCCGCCCCGGCCAGGTGGACGTGCTCGCTCCACGTCGTCACCTCCTCGCGGACCATCCCCAGGTCCATGCCGACCGTCTCCCCGGCGAACATCGGGTACATCTCCTCCACCCGCACCCCCAGCAGATCCCGCAGCGCCCCCGGGTACCCGCCGGTCCGCACCGTCCCGGAGGGGTCGGCGAGCCCGCTCAGGTAGGTCACCACGAGGGTCCCGCCGCCCTCGGTGTAGCGCGCCAACCGCTCCGCGGCCGCGTCCGACAGCAGGTACAGGGCGGGGACCACCAGCAGCGGGACCCGGGGCAGCTCCCGGTCGGGGCGCACGAAGTCCACCGTGCGGCCCGACCGCCACAGCACACGGTGCACCTGGCGCACCGACTCCAGGTAGTCCACGCTCCGGGAGGGCAGCGACGGGCTCCCCAGCGCCCACCAGGACTCCGGGTCCCAGGTGACGGCGGCGTCCGCGACCACCTCCGCGTCGCTCGCCTCCGCCACACGGGGCAACAGGCTCCCCAGCTCGCACACCTCGCGGAAGATCCGCGAATCCGGGCCGGCGTGCGGCACCATCCCCGAGTGCCACTGCTCCGCGCCGCCCCGGGAGGCCCGCCACTGGAAGAACATCGCCCCCCGCGACCCCCGTGCCACGTGCGCCAGGCTGTGCCGCACCGTCTCGCCGGGGCTCTTCGGGCGGGTCAGCTCGCCCGTGTAGGTCACGCCCGCCGCCTGCTCCATCAGCAGCCACGGCCTGCCCCCTCCCGGGATCCGGGCCGCCCACGAACGCGCCAGGTCGGCCGCGAACGCGGTCTGCTCAGCGCCGCCCTGCCCCGTCAGGTCGGGGTAGTCGTCCACCGCCACCAGGTCCAGGTGCTCCGCCCACCGCCACGGGTCCACCGGCACCCAGTCCCCGAACGCCAGGTTCGTGGTCACCGGCACGTCCGGACGCACCTCGCGCAGCACGTCGCGCTGGTCGAGGAAGTGGTCGAGCATCTCGTCGGACAGGAACCGCCGGAAGTCCAGCACGTGCGCCGGGTTCGGCAGGTACTGCGTGGCGCGCGGCGGCAGGATCTGCTCCCACTCCGAGTAGTGCTGGCTCCAGAACGCCGTCGTCCACGCCTCGTTGAGCCTCCCCAGGTCGTGGTGGTGCCTGCGCAGCCAGTCGCGGAACGCCCGAGCGGTGTGGTCCGAGTGCGACCACGACCCGTACTCGTTGTGGACGTGCCACATCCGCAGTGCCGGGTGGCCCGCGTACCTCTCCGCCAGGGCGCGCGCGATCCGCGCCGAAGCCTCCCGGTAGGCCGGGGCGCACACGTCGTAGGTGTCGCGGCTGCCGTGCGTGAGCCGGGTGCCGTCGGCGGTCACCGGCATCGCGTCGGGGTACGCGAGGGTGAACCACGGCGGCGGGGACGCGGTCGGCGTGGCCAGCGCGACGCCGATCCCGGCCTCGCCGAGCCTGTCCATGGTCCGGTCCAGCCACTCGAACCGGTACTCGCCCTCGCGGGGTTCGAGGAGACCCCAGGAGAAGACGCCCACCGTCACCAGGTTGACCCCGGCGCGGAGCATCAGGTCGACGTCCTCCTCCCGGACCTTCTCCGGCCACTGCTCCGGGTTGTAGTCGCCGCCGAACCACAGCGGGGACGACGGGGAGGCCCGGAAGACCGGGGCGGAGGCCGCCCGGGGAGAGGCCGCGGGCCGGTCCGGGGGAGCCGCGGGGGGTGTGACGGGCGGGGTCGTGGGCGGCGCGGCCGGGGGCCGGGAGGGGGGAGGGGCCGCGGCCGCCGGGGCGGGCGGCGTCGCGGGCGGGGCGGGGGGCGGCGCCGTCGGCGGCGCCCCGTGCGGCCTCCCCTCCGGGGCGGGACGGTCCGGGGGAGGCGACGGCGGGGTGGGCATGGGGGCTCCTCCTAGGGTGGGCGCGGGCCGGTTCGGCGCGTCGGCCAACAAAGTATGGCGATACCGCGTCCCCCGGCGACACCCCCACGCGAGGAGCCCGCATGTCCGCGACACGTCAGGTCCGCACCCGCCACCCGGTCACGGACTGGGAGGACGCGCTGGTCACCGGCAGCGGGCGCCTGGGCGCGCTCGTGCACTCCACGGCCGCCCGCACACGTGTCACCCTCAGCCACGAACGGCTGTTCCTGCCCGTCACGGAGTCCCTGCCCGCCCCGCGGACCTCCCGCGTCCTGCCCGAGGTCCGGCGGCTCCTCCTCCGCGGGCGCTCGCGCGAGGCCGCCGCGCTCATCGTCCGGACGGCGGCCGAGGAGGATCCCGGGTACGCGCGGACCCGGTGGATCGACCCGCTGGTGGGGGCGGCCGTGCTGTCGTTCGTCCCGCTCGAACCCCGGCCGGGGGCGGTGGAGCGCCGGTGCGACCTGGACACGGGCCTGGTCACCGAGGATCTGCCGGGCGGTGTCGCGCACCGGGTCCTCGCCTCCCGCCCCGACCACGCGGTGGCCGTGGAGATCACCTCCGCCGGTGCGGTCGCGGGCCCCGGGGGCGGCGCGGTGGGGCCCGGCCCCGCGCCCGCCGCCGATCCCGGGGACGGGGACGGACTGGACGGGCTGCTGCGCCTCACCCTCCTGGAGGAGAGCCCGCCGGTCCCGCTGGCGGTGGAGTCCGAGACGGCCCCCGGGCTGATGGAGCTGCGCGTCGGCTTCCCCGCACGTCCGCCCGGGACCCTGCCGGGGTACACGGTGACCTGCGAGGTCGTCGCCGAGGGCGGGAGGGTCCGCGTCGTGGAGGACGGTCTGGAACTCCGGGGCGCCGCCCGCGTCAGGATCCTCGCCCGCGTGCGCGTGGCCGCCCCCGAACCGCCGCCGGGGCCCGGGTCCCGGTCCCGTCCGGGGGCCCCGCCCGTTCCTGCCCCGGAGACCCCCGGGCCCGGCGGCCTCGGCGACGCGCCGGCCTCCGGCGCCCCCGGCACTCCCCCCGCCGTGGACTTCGAGGGGATCCTCGCCCGCAACCGGGACGCGCACGGCGAGCTGATGGACCGGTTCCGTCTCCGCCTCGGGGGCTCCGGGGGACACCCCGCCCACGGGAGCGCCGCGGACCGCGCGGTCCCCGCCGGAGGCGGCGCGCCCCTCGGCGAGGACCTCCTGGAGGCGGGCCCCACCCCCGACCTGGTCGCCCGCCTGGTCGACGCCGGACGGTACGCCGTCATCTCCAGCTGCGGCGACCTCCCGCCCACCCTCCAGGGGGTGTGGAGCGGCACCTACGACCCGCCCTGGCGTTCGGGGTACACCTTCGACGGCAACCTCCCCTCCGCCGTCGCCGCCCTCCACGCCACCGGCACGCCCGAACTGATGACCAGCGTGTTCGACCTCCTCGACGGCATGGCCGACGACCTCGCCGAGAACGCCCGCCGCCTCCACGGGTGCCGGGGCGCGGTGCTCCCCGCGCACGCCTCCACCTCCGGGCGGCACAACCACTTCGGCCCCGAGTGGTGCCTCACCTGCTGGACGGCGGGCGCCGCGTGGATGTCCCGCCTCTACTGGGACCACTACTCCCACACCCGCGACCGGGCCTTCCTGCGCGACCGGGCCCTGCCCTTCCTCACCGCGGCCGGGGAGTTCTACGAGGACTTCGTCACCGACGACGGCCTCGTCCCCTCCTACTCCCCGGAGAACACCCCCGGCGACGGCGACGGCCAGGCCGCCGTCAACGCCACCATGGACGTCGCCGTCGCCCGCGACCTGGTCCGCAACCTCGTACGCGCCCACCGCGTCCTCGACGGATCCGCGCCCGGCGGCCACGGGGCCCGCGGCGCCCGCCGCTGGCTGGAGCTCGGGGCACGCCTGCCCGGCTACCGGGTCGCCCGCGGCGGTGAACTCGCCGAGTGGGCCGGACCCGCGGCCCCCGGGGCGGTCGAGCAGACCGAGAACCACGCCCACCGCCACGCCTCCCACCTCTACCCGCTCTGGTACGAGACCGACCCGGCCCTCGCCTCGCCCCGCCTGCGGGCGGCGGCGGTCCGCGCGGTCCGCGCCCGCCTCGGTTGGTGGCGCGGCCAGGAGGCCGACGAGATGGCGTTCGGCCTCGTCCAGCTGGGGCTGGCGGCGGCCAACCTGGGGTTGGCCGGGGAGGCGCACGAAGCCCTCGGCCTGCTCGCCACCCGCTACTGGCGGCCCACCCTGGTGCCCACCCACAACAGGGGGGCGCTGTTCAACGTCGACATCGGCGGCGGGTTCCCGGCGGTCGTCGCCGCGATGCTCGTCCGCTCCTCCGAGGGCCGGCTGGACCTCCTGCCCGCCCTGCCCCCGGACTGGCGCAGCGGGCGGGTCGAGGGCCTGCGGGCGCGCGGCGGGATCATCGTCGACAGCCTCGACTGGGAGGGCGGCGCCGCCCGCGCCGAGCTGCGCTCGGTGGAGCCGCGCACCGCCGTGGTCGGGCTCCCCGACGCGACCCGGCGCACGGTCCGCGTCGGACCGGAACGGGCCGTCGGGGTCGTCTTCCGGACGGGGCGCGACCGGGACCCCGCGGACTGACACGGGGCCGCCCCGACCCCGGGACGGGGGAGGGGCCGGCGGCGTCCGCCGCCCCGGCGCGGCGCTGCCGGGAGCGGGGGCGGCGGGTCCAGCCGGCCCCGCTCCCGCGTGTCCGCGGGGCCGCTGAGGCCCCAGGGCCCGCGGAGACGGAGGAGGTCGCGGAGGCGGAGGAGGCGGGGCCGCTGAGGCCCCAGGGCCCGCGGAGACGGAGGAGGTCGCGGAGGCGGAGGAGGCGGGGCCGCTGAGGCCCCAGGGCCCGCGGAGACGGAGGAGGTCGCGGAGGCGGAGGAGGCGGGGCCGCACCGTAGTCGAAGCGCTTCGAAATTCGTGCCCCAACACCCCTTGCCGCTACTTAGTCGCCTAATCAGACTAATGGTGAATTCGCGCCTGCCCCCGGGCCCCGGATTTCCCGGCGGCGGACGCTTCCCCCCACCGAGGAGCCCGCACATGCCTCCGCACCCGCCCGGCCCCGCCGGACCCCCCGAACCGTCCGATCCCCCCGAGCTCTCCGCCCGCGCGCGGCGGTTGCTGGCCGCCGCCGCCGCGACGGTGTTCGCCGCGACGGCCGTCGGGGCCGCCGGAACCACCGCCGGAGCCGCCCCCTCCGGGCCGTCCCCCGCACAGGACGCGTACACGTGGGACAACGCGCAGATCGCCGGCGGAGGCTTCGTCCCCGGCATCGTCTTCAACGAGACCGAGCCCGGCCTGGCCTACGCCCGCACCGACATCGGCGGCGCCTACCGCTGGGACACCGCCACCGAGCGCTGGGACCCCCTGCTCGACTGGGTGGGCTGGGACGACTGGGGCTGGACGGGCGTGGTGAGCATCGCCACCGACCCCGTCGACCCCGACCGCGTCTACGCGGCCGTGGGCACCTACACCAACGACTGGGACCCGAACAACGGGGCCATCCTGCGCTCCGACGACCGGGGCGAGACCTGGGAGGCCACCGAGCTGCCGTTCAAGCTCGGCGGCAACATGCCCGGTCGCGGCCTGGGCGAACGCCTCGCCGTGGACCCCAACGACAACAGCATCGTGTACTTCGGGGCCCGGGGCGGCCACGGGCTGTGGCGCAGCACCGACTCCGGTGTGACCTGGGCCGAGGTGGAGGAGTTCCCCAACCCCGGCGACTACGTCCAGGACCCCTCCGACGGCACCGGGATGGCGAGTGACGTCACCGGCGTCACCTGGGTCGTCTTCGACCCGTCCAGCGGCACGCCCGGCGAGCCCACCCAGGACGTCTACGCGGGCGTCGGGGACCTCGACGACCCCCTCTACCGGAGCCGGGACGGCGGCCGGACCTGGGAACCCGTCCCCGGCGCTCCCACCGGGTTCCTGCCCGCGCACGCGGTCGTGGACCACGAGGGCGGACAGCTCTACCTCGCCACCACCAGCACCCCCGGCCCCTACGACGGCGACGCCGGAGACGTGTGGCGGTTCGACACCGCCGGCGGAGGGTGGACGCGCATCAGCCCCGTGCCCTCCGACTCCGCGGACAACTACTTCGGCTACGGCGGACTCACCGTCGACCGGCAGGACCCGGACACGCTGATGGTCGCCACCCAGATCTCCTGGTGGCCGGACATCCAGATCTACCGCAGCACCGACCGGGGCCAGACCTGGACACAGGCATGGGAGTACAGCTCCTACCCCGAGCGCGAGACCCGCTACGACCTGGACATCTCCACCGCGCCCTGGCTCGACTGGGGAAGCGCCGGGACACCCCCGGAGACCCAGCCCAAGCTCGGCTGGATGACCCAGGCCATGGCCATCGACCCCTTCGACTCCGACCGGTTCATGTACGGCACCGGCGCCACCGTCTACGGCAGCGACAACCTCACCAACTGGGACGACGACACCACCTTCGACATCGAGGTGAAGGCCCACGGCATCGAGGAGACCGCCGTCAACGACCTGATCAGCCCGCCCGAGGGCGCACCCCTCCACTCGGCGATGCTCGACCTCGGCGGCTTCACCCACGAGGACCTGGACACCGTCCCGGACCGGATGTTCCACGAGCCCCACTGGGGGGCCGGGACCTCCCTCGACTTCGCCGAACTCGCCCCCGCGACCATCGCGAGGGTCGGCGGCGGAGCGGACGACGCCGCCATCGGCCTGTCCACCGACGGCGGCGACAGCTGGTGGGCGGGACAGGAGCCCGCCGGTGTGACCGGCGGCGGCACGGTCGCGGTCGGGGCCGACGGCTCGTCGATCGTCTGGAGCCCGGACGGGACGGGGGTGCACGTGTCCACCACCGCCGGTTCGTCGTGGACGGCCTCCACCGGGGTCCCGGCCGGGGCCAGGGTCGAGGCGGACAGGGTGGACCCGGACGTGTTCTACGCGGTCTCCGGGGGGACCTTCTACACCAGCACGGACGGCGGGGCGGCCTTCACGGCGCGCTTCGACGGGCTGCCCGCCGAGGGCAACGTCCGCTTCGGCGCGGTGCCCGGCCACACCGGGGACGTGTGGGTCGCCGGAGGGGCCGGCGACGACTACGGGATGTGGCGCACCACCGACGCGGGCACGTCCTTCGAGCGTGTCGGGGCGGTGGACGAGGGCGACGCGGTCGGCTTCGGCGCCCCCGCGCCGGGGTCCGACTACCCGGCGGTCTACACCAGTTCGCGGATCGACGGCGTGCGGGGGATCTTCCGCTCCGACGACGCGGGCGCCAGCTGGGTCCGGATCAACGACGACCGGCACCAGTGGGGCTGGACGGGAGCCGTGGTGACCGGCGACCCGAACGTCTACGGCCGGGTCTACATCGGCACCAACGGCCGGGGCATCGTCTACGGCGACCCGGCCTAGCGCCGGGGGCGCGGGGGCGGGGGGCCCCCCCCCCCCCCCCCCCCCCCGCGGCCCCCCCCCGCGGGGGGGGGGGGGGGGGGGGGGGGCCGCGGGGGGGGGGGGGGGGGGCCCCCCGGCGCGG
>NZ_JBIWMK010000005.1:291115-596561 GCF_044766605.1 Nocardiopsis sp. NPDC101807
CCCTACGGGCACCGGCGGGTTCTACCGCGCCACAACCGGCGGGGGCCGCGTCACCGGCCCCCCGGCCTCCCCCGGGGGGCGGGGGGCGGGGGACCCCCCCCCGCCCCCGCGCCCGGCGCGCCCGCCCGTCCGGGAGGGGCGCGCCGGGGCCCTCCTAGCCCTTGACGGCGCCGATGATGACGCCCTTCGTGAAGTGCTTCTGCACCAGGGGGTAGACGAACGTGACCGGCACCAGGGCCACCACCACGATGGCCATCTGGATGGCCAGGTTGGGCGCCGACGCCGTCCCCTGGACCGCGTCGCCGATCACCGAGCTCGAACTGATCTGCTGGCCCTGCTGGACGTACTGCCGCAGCACCAGCTGCAGCGGCCACCTCGCGTTGTCGTTGATGTAGAGGATCGCGTTGAAGAAGGCGTTCCAGTAGCCCACCGCGTAGAACAGCCCGACGACGGCGGTGACCCCCTTGGACATGGGCAGGACCAGGCGGGTCAGGATCGTCCACTCGCCGGCCCCGTCCACCCGTGCGCTGTCGGCGATCTCCCCCGGCAGGTTCATGAAGAACGCGCGCATCACCACCAGGTTGAACGCGTTGACCGCCGTCGGCAGGATCAGCGACCAGTAGCTGTCGATCAGCCCGAGGTCGCCGACCAGCAGGTACAGCGGGATCATGCCGGGCGCGAACAGGAACGTCAGCAGGACCGCGAACAGCAGCGGCCGGTGCCACAGCGAGCCCGGCTGGGACAGCCCGTACGCGGCCAGGACCGTGGCGGCCAGGCTGACGGCGGTGCCGACCGCCGTCACCCCCAGGCTCACCAGCACCGCCCGGGACACGACGCCGCCGCCGAACAGGTCGGCGTAGGCCTGGAAGGAGAAGCCCTGGGGCACCATGACGAGCCCGCCCGCGGCGTTCACCGCGGAGGCGGGGGACAGGCTGGTCAGGACCACGACGTAGAGGGGGAAGACGATGACGGCCGCGATCGCCGCCAGCGTGGTGTTCTTCGCTGCGCGGGCGGGGAGGCTCGGGCGTTCCGCCCACACGGGGCGGTCCTTGAACAGTGTGCTCATGCGCGTCGGTAGATTCCGTTTTCGCCCATCTTGTGGGCCAGCTTGTTGGCCAGCAGGATCAGGACCAGGCCGACGACGCCCTTGACGAGGCCCGCGACCGCTCCCGCACTGAAGTTCCCCGTGACCAGTGTCTGGTGGTAGATGAAGGTGTCCAGCACCTCGGAGACCTGTGCGCCGAAAGCGTCCCTCTGCAGGTAGAACTGCTCGAACCCGACGTTGAGGATGTCGCCGATCTTGAGGATCAGCAGCAGGACGATGACGGGCCTCAGGCCCGGCAGGGTGATGTGCCACATGCGCTGCCAGCGGTTGGCTCCGTCCACGGCCGCCGACTCGTAGAGGTTCTGGTTGATGGCGGCCAGGGCGGCGAGGAAGATGATCGTCCCCCACCCCGCGTCCTTCCAGACCATCTGGGAGGTGACCACGAACAGGAACGCGTCGGGGTCGCTCATGATCTCCAGCGGCGCGTACCCGTTCTGCCGCAGGAGCTGGGAGAACAGCCCCGCCCCGCCCAGGATCTGCTGGAACAGGGTGACGACCAGGACCCACGAGAAGAAGTGCGGCATGTAGACGATGCTCTGGAGGACCAGCCGCAGCCTCGGCGTCATGACGCTGTCCAGCAGGATCGCCAGCGCGATGGGGATCGGGAAGAAGAACACCAGCTGGACCGCGGCGATGACCAGGGTGTTGCCCGCCGCGCTCCAGAAGCGCGGGTCGGTGAACAGCCGCTCGAACTGGGCGAACCCGACCCACGGGCTGCCGAGGAGGCCGTCCCAGGGGTTGTACTCCTGGAACGCGATGACGTTGCCGAGCGTCGGCGCGTAGTGGAAGACGGCGAGCAGCCCGAGCGCCGGGACCGTCATCAGCAGCAGCTGCCAGTCGCGGCGCAGCCGGGCGCGCAGGGGCGCGCGGGTCGGGCGCCTCACGTCGGGGACGGTCCGGACCCGGCCCCCGCGTCCGCGGGGCGCGGGGGCCGCCGTCCGCGGCGTGCGCGGACCCCGGCCGGCCCCGGGTCCGTCCGCGCGGCCCTGCGCGGCGCCGTGCCGGAGGCCGTCCACGGGGGCGCCGGTCCGCTCAGTCACGGCCGTGGTCCTGGAGGACCCCCATGTAGAACTCCCTGCCCTCGTCCCCGCCGTCGCGCCGCCAGTCCGCGACGGCCCGGTCCAGCTGCCCGAGGTCCTCGCGCCCGCGGATGATGTCCTCGACCTTGTCGGTCATGGGGGTCTCCGCGCCGGAGAAGCGCTCGGGGCGCTGGATGCGGATGCCCGCGAACGGGTCCTCCTCGGTGAACTGGGCGGCGTGGTTGTACCAGGCGGTCTTCCACTCGACGAAGTCCGGGTACTGGCTCTCGGTGATCGCCTGGGGGCGCCCGCTCAGGAAGTAGTAGCCGTCGTTGACCTCGCCGTTGCCCAGGTCGGTCAGCTGGGGTGCCCCCTGGTCGGAGCGCTCGTGGTGGACGCCCTCCTCGCCGTACCGGTAGTCCATGTACTCCTGGGTGCCGAACGGCGCCGCGCAGAAGTCGAGGATGCCGAGGACCTCCTCGATCTGCTCCGGCTCCAACCCCCGGCGCACGAACACGGACTGGGCGGAGGGGTCCGCGGTGTGCATGACGGGGTCCCGCCCGGAGTCGCCGAACACCGGCATCAGGTCCAGGCGGAAGTCGGGGTGGTCGCCGAGCATCGCCGCGTACGCCTCGTGCCAGGCGCCGATGCCGTCCTGGTTGAAGACGATCTGCCCGGAGTTGAGCAGCTCCTTGGAGTTGTCGGCCTGGGCGACGACGTCGGGGTGCACGAGTCCGGCGTCGAAGATCCTGCGCATGTACTCGACGCTCGCCCGCCACTCGTCCGTCTCGAACATGTGGATGAGCTCGCCGTTCTCGTACCGCCACTGCTTGGGGGCGCCGAACACCTGGCGGATGCTGAGGTTGAAGTCGCCGAACGCCCACCGGTTGCCGTCGGGGTCGTTGATCTCCTCGCCGATCGCGAACAGGTCGTCCGGGCTGGTGGGCGGTTCCAGGCCGTACTCCTCCAGCAGGTCGCGCCGGTACAGGACCCAGTTGCTGAACGGCTCGGACGGCCAGGGCACGCCCTGGAGCTGACCGTTGAAGACGTTCCAGCGCCAGGCGTCGCTCTCCAGGTTGGCCAGCAGGGGGTAGGCGGCGGCCGCGTCGCCGGCCAGGTACGGGGTCAGGTCCTCGAAGAGTTCGCCCACGGCCCGGTTGAACTGGGGGATCAGATTGATGACCCAGTCGGGGAACATCGTGATGTCGGCGACGTCGCGTCCGGCGATCACCGCGTTCATCTTGTCGATGATCGTGTTGCCGTCCTGGAAGTTGAACCTGACCGTCGAGCCGAGCCGCCCGTTGACGTGGTCGAAGAACGAGTTGTTGCCCAGCCCCGGGGGGATCGGCCCCCACATGGGGGTCATCGCCGTGTACTCGCCGCCGCGTCCCCGCGGCTCGGACACCGCCCGGAGGAACGTGTCGGGGTAGGCCGTGAAACCGGAGGGCGCGCCGTGCAGCCCCTCGATGTCGGGGGAGACGCCCTCGAAGGGGATGTAGGTGGGGATCAGGTCGTCGAGGGAGGTGGCGGCCGCGGCGGAGCCGCCGCCTCCTCCGCCCGATCCCGACGAGCAGCCGGAGAGCACGCCCGCCGAGAGGGCGACCGCGGTGGAGGCTCCCACCAGGCCGAGGAAGCGCCGGCGGCCGGGCATGGGAAGCAGGGGGGTGGGGGGCATAGCGTCGTTCCTTCGGTCGAGCAGGCCGGAGCCCAGGGGGGTAGGAAACGAAGGGCCATTTTGCTATGAATTAGTTGGCCGTTTAGACAAACAAATTACTGCACTGTGATGTGGCACACAAGATCCCTTCGATGTCGAAGTCGAAGCGGTTCGATTTCGAGGGGCATTGCCTCCGCGCACGAGAGACGGAACCCCCCATGAGCACGCATGAGACCGTCCCGCCCCACCGGGACCCCGGCCTCCCCGACGAACTCCGCCTGGACGACCTGCTCAGCCGCCTCACCACCGACGAGAAGATCGGGCTCCTGCACCAGCACCAGGCCCCCGTCGAGCGCATCGGCCTCGGCCCCTTCCGCACCGGCACCGAGGCGCTGCACGGCCTGGCCTGGCTCGGCCCGGCCACCGTCTACCCGCAGGCCGTCGGCCTCGCCAGCGCCTGGGACCCCGACCTCATCCGCCGGGTCGGGGAGGCCACCGCCGACGCGGTGCTCGCGAACCTGGACCGGGGGGCCGGACGCAACGTGTGGGCGCCCGTGGTCAACCCCCTGCGCGACCCCCGCTGGGGGCGCAACGAGGAGGGGTACTCCGAGGACCCGTGGCTGACCGGCCTCCTGGCGACCGCCCACGCGCGCGGCCTCGCCGGGAACGGCGCCCGGCTCCGCACCGCGCCGACCCTCAAGCACTTCCTCGGCTACAACAACGAGGAGGACCGCTGCGTCACCTCCAGCGACCTGCCGCCCAGGGTCCTGCGCGAGTACGAGCTGCCCGCGTTCCTGCCCGCCCTGGAGGACGGGGCGGCCGTCGCCGTCATGCCCTCCTACAACCTGGTCAACGGGCGGCCCGCCCACCTGAGCCCGCTCATCGGCGAGATCCTGCGCCCGGCCGCCCCGGACCACATCCTGGTGGTCAGCGACGCCTACGCCCCCGCCAACCTGGCCGGGCTCCAGGCCTTCCACCCCGACCCGCCGACCGCCTACGCGCACGCGCTCCGCGCCGGGGTCGACAGCCTCACCCAGGACGACGACCGCCCCGACGGCCCCCTCGGGCACGTCCGGGAGGCGCTGAGGCGGGGGCTGCTCACCGAGGCCGACATCGACCGGGCCGCCCGCCGCGTGCTGTCGGTCCGGCTCCGGCTCGGCGAGTTCGACCCCGGCCGCCCGGAGGGGCCGGACGGCGGGGGAGACCCGGGCCCCGGGGACCGCGGAGAGGGGGGCGGGGCCCGATCCGCCGGCGCGTACACCGACGACACCCCCGAGCACCGGGCGCTCGCCCGCGAGGCCGCCACCCGCTCCCTCGTCCTGCTCCGCAACGACGGGCTGCTGCCGCTGCGCGGCGTGCGCAGGGTCGCCGTGATCGGCCAGCTCGGCGACACCGTGCTGGAGGACTGGTACAGCGGCTCCCTGCCCTACGCCGTCACCGCGCGGGCCGGCATCGCCGGACGGGTCGAGACCGTGTTCTGCGAGGGCGCCGACCGGATCACGCTCGACACCGACGGCGGACGGGTGCTCGCCCCGGCCGGAGGCGGGCCCCTGGAGGTGTCCGGTCCCGGGGCCGGGGACGGCTTCGACCTCCTGGACTGGGGCGGCGGAGCCTGCGCCCTGCGCTCCGCCGCGACCGGCCTGTACGTGGACGAGCAGCCGGACGGCACCCTCGCCTGCACCGCTCCCGGGCCCGGGACCTGGGAGGTCCGCCAGACCTTCCGGTTCGCGGAGCGCGCCGACGGCCTGACCTGCCTCGTCCAGGTCCACACCGGGCGCCGTGTCGCCGTCGGCGCCGAAGGGGTCCTCCGGCTCACCGACGACCCCGCCGGGGCCGCCGGGTTCCGGATCGCGGGGCTGGGCACGGGGGCGGCGGAGGCCGCCCGGGTCGCCGCGTCCGCCGACGCCGCCGTCGTCGTCGCGGGCGACCACCCGATGGTGAACGGGCGCGAGACCGAGGACCGGACCGACCTCGACCTGGCCGCCGCGCAGGAGCGGGTCCTGCGCGCCGTGCACGCCGCCAACCCGGCCACCGTCCTGGTGCTCAGCAGCGGCTGCCCGTTCGGCGTCACCTGGGCCGACGAACACCTCCCCGCGATCCTCTGGTCGGCCCACGGGGGCCAGGAGTACGGGCACGCCCTCGCCGACGTGCTCTTCGGCGACGCCGAGCCCTCGGGCAGGCTCACCCAGACCTGGTACCGGTCCGCCGACGACCTCCCCGGCCCCCTCGACTACGACATCATCGGCGCGCGCGGCACGTACCTGTACTTCGAGGGGAACCCCCTCTACCCGTTCGGGCACGGCCTCGGCTACACGCGTGTCGAGTACGCGGCTCCCGCCGTCACCGTCGACGGCGGCCGGGTCACCGTCACCGTCATGGTCGTCAACACCGGGCCCCGCCCCGCGGACGAGGTCGTGCAGGTGTACACGCGGCAACTGGCCTCCCGGGTGCGGACCCCGCTGCGCGCGCTGCGCGGCTTCACCCGTGTCCGCGTCGAACCCGGCGGCGGAGCCGTGGCCACGGTCTCGTTCGACGTGGAGGACCTCGCCCTGTGGGACACCACCCGCGACAGGTTCGTCGTCGAGGAGGCGCCGCGCGAGGTGCTCATCGGGCGCTCCGCCACGGACATCCGGACCACGGCCGCCCTGAACGTCCCGGGGGAGGCCATCCCTCCCCGCGACGCGTACGCACCGTGGTCGGCCGCCGGGTACGACGAGGCCCGGGGCACCGCGCTGTGCCCCCTCACCCCCGAGCGCGGCGACGCGGTGCGGGCACGGGCGGACGGCGCCTGGGCGGCGTTCCACGACGTGGACCTCGGCACGGGGCCCGCCGCCTGCCACCTGTCGGTCAACGCCGGACACGCCGCCACCGTGCGCCTGCGCCTGGACGACCCCGGTGACGGGCCGACCCTCGCCGTCGTGGACGTTCCGGCGGGGGAGGACCGCTACGGCTTCACGGCCGTCCGCGCGCCCCTGGTCCCCGACGGCGTGCCCGCCCACGGGATCCGCGACGTCTACCTGGTGTTCGAGAGCTCCGGCACGGCGGTCGCCACCCTGGGGTTCTCCCGGGACTGACGCCGGGCGGCCCCGGCCGGGCGCCCGGGGCGGGGGCCGCCCGTGGGACCGCGGGGCCGTCCGGCGCCGACGACCACGCCACCCGCCTCGACCGGCGCGCCTGCGGGACCGCCTACGGGCCGTCCGGGACCGCCGCCCGGGCGGCCCCCGGCGCGGGGAGCGGCAGCAGGCCGACGTCGAGCGCGTGGATCATCGAGGCGGCCGCGCCCCGGGCCGCCGCGCTCAGGCCCAGGGCCGACAGTTCGATCCGGCAGCCGCCCGCCCCCGGCGCGAACACGTTCGCCACGACCTCCGCGCGGCAGCCGGGCAGCAGCCACGGACCCATCGGCACGAAGTACCCGCCCAGCAGCACCACGCTCGGGTTGGTGACGTTGACGAGCGTCGACAGCCCCCGGCCCAGCCACACGCCCGCCCGCTCCAGAGCGCCCACGGCGACGCCGTCACCGTGCCCGGCCCGCTCCACCGCCACCGCCACCAGTTCCGCGACGTCGCTCCCCGACAGGGCGCGGTCCGGCACGCGGTCCGGCACGGCCCCGCGCACGATCGCGCCGATGCCCGCCAGCGACTCCAGGCAGCCGCGGCGTCCGCAGGCGCACTCCGGGCCGTCCGGGGCGAGCGCCAGGTGGCCCACCTCGCCCGCGAACCCGCCCGCGCCCCGCAGCAGCTCGCCGCCGGCCAGGATGCCCGCGCCGATCCCCACCTCGCCGGTCACGTACGCCAGGTCGGGCGTGCCCGCGAAGGACCCCACCCGGTACTCCGCCATCGCCGCCAGGTTCGCGTCGTTGTCCACGTGGACCGGCACGTCCCCCGCCCCGGCCGTACGCAGCAGGTCCCTCACCCGGTTCCGCAACCGCACGTCCTGCCAGCCCAGGTTGGGCGCCCGCGTGACGGTTCCCGCGGGCGCGTCGATCAGCCCCGGCACGGCCACACCCGCCGCCACCACGGCCCGCCCGCTGAGCTCCGGGGCCTCCATGGTCTCCCGCAGCGTCCGCGCGATGCGCCGCGCGCACGCCTCCGGCCCCGCCGAACGCGCGTCGAAGGGGACGTGGCGGCCCACGAGTTCGTTCCGCAGCAGGTCCACGGCGACCACCGACAGGTAGTCGACGTTGACCTCCAGGCCGACCGCGGCCACCGAGGAGTCGTCCAGCGCCAGCAGCACGCCCGGCCGGCCCACCCTCTGCCGCGAGGTCTCCCCGGTCTCCCGGACCAGGCCCCGCGCCATCAGGTCGGCGACCAGGCTGGACACGGTGGTCTTGTTCAGGCCCGTCGCGGACGCGACCGCCGAGCGCGAGCACGGGGCCAGCGCGCGGACCGTGCGCAGCACGACGCCCAGGTTGGTCTCGCGGACCGTCTGGAAGCTGACCGTTCCCGAACCGACCGTCACCGGGTCCCCCTCGCGTCGCCGGCGCCGCGCGCCGTGCCCGGATCGTACAGGGGCCGCGGAGGGCGCGCGGAAACCCGGTTGCGCCGTTCCCGGCCCTCTGCTGGAATCCCGACCATGGTTCCTCCCGACGTCTTCCGCGACCAGCCCGGGCTCCACGGGACGAAGGTCCGGCTCGTGCCCCTCGACGCCGGGAGCGGCGAGGCCCTGGTCGGTCCGACGGTGGACATGGACCCCGAGGTCCGCCGGTTCACGGGGACCCACCGCCGGTTCACCGAGGACGTGCTGCGGAGGTGGTACGCCACCCGCCCCGACCACCACGACCGCGCCGACTGGGTGATCGTGTCGCAGGAGGACGGGACGGCCGTGGGCGACTGCGCGCTCCTCGAACTCGACCCGGACAACGCCTGCGCCGGGTACCGGATCGCGCTCAACGACATGGCCCTCACCGGGAGGGGCTACGGGACCGAGGCCACCGACCTGGTGCTGGAGTACGCGTTCACGGTGGCGGGCCTGCACCGGGTGGGCCTGGAGGTGTTCGCGTTCAACGCCAACGCCCAGAAGTCCTACGCCCGCTCCGGCTTCGTCAGGGAGGGCGTCCGGCGCGAGTGCCTGCGCTGGAACGGGGAGTGGCACGACGCCGTCCTCATGTCGGTCCTCGCCCAGGAGTACGGGGAGCTGCGCGCCTCCCGGGGGCGCTGAGGGGCGCGGTGCGTGCGGCGGCCGCACCGGCGGGTCTCGTAGGCTCGTGCGCATGCCCGTACCTGACTTCCTCCTCGCCCTGCGCGACCACGTCGGCCACGGTCTCCTCCCGCTCGTGGGGGTCACGGGGGTGGTGATCGGCGAGAACGGCGACATCCTCCTGCACAGGCGCGCCGACGACGGCCGCTGGGCCGCGCCCGGCGGCATCCTCGAACCCGGGGAGCAGCCCGCCCGCGCGGTCGTGCGCGAGGTGTGGGAGGAGACCGGCCTGGAGGTCGAGGTGGAGAGGCTGGCCAGCGTGGTCGGCCAGGAGCCCCACACCTACCCCAACGGGGACCGGGTCCAGTTCCTCGACCTGGCCTTCCGCTGCCGTGTCGTCGGCGGCGCCCCAGACGCCGGCGGGGACGAGACCCTGGAGGTCCGGTGGTTCCCGCCGGACGCGCTGCCGGACATGGCGCAGCGCGTCCTCGACCGCATCGCGAACGCCCGCGCCGACGACCCCGCCCCGTACTTCGTCGTGTAGGGGAGCCGGCTCCGGGCCCCCGCGCGGCCGGGCCCCGCGACACGCCGGAGGCGGTTCCACCGCCCCGGGAGGTCCGCGCCCCTAGGGTGTTCCGGGTCCGACACCGCCCGGCAGGGCGGCCGTTTCGAGAGGTGTGACTTTCTCGAACAAGAGTTCGATAGGCTGCCCGCGTGAGTCTCCTGAACGAACACATCGACGTACGTTCCACCCGGGGCGGGACCCCCGCCCGGTTCACCTGGCGCGGTCGCACCTTCCGGGTGCGCAGGATCATCGGGGACTGGCCCGCCCGTCCCGAGGTGCCCGGGACGCCCGCCACCCAGGTCCACCTGCTCCGCGTCTCGGCGGAGTCCGAGGCGGGGGAGCCCAGCATCATCGACATCACCCGCGACGTCGCGTCCGACCGCTGGACCATGCGCCGCCAGTGGAGCTAGGGCGTGGCCCCCGGGTGCCTCCGGCGGGATCGGCGCCCGCGCCGACCGCCGCGAGCGGTCGCCGGGCCGTCTCCCGCCGGACGAGCGGCGAAGGGCGGCCGGTCGCCGGCCCGGCGGTCAGAGGAAGACGCGCCCGCGCCTGGTGCGGTCGCGTAGGGCCGCCATCCGCCGCGTGTTGCTGGGGCGGCGGATCAGCAGGTGGTACAGCAGCAGGGAGCAGCCCCGGTCGGTGCGGGCCCGGTCCGCCATCTCCCCCATGTTCACCCGGGTGTAGAGGCGGGTTCCACCGGCGAGGAGCCTGACGGCGTGCGCGCCCTCGGGGAAGCGGGAGTAGGCGTGGTCGTCGGCGGTGTACTCCATCGCGCGGGCCAGCGCCGAACCGAGCCCCGGGACGAGGTCCCCGCCGATCGTCGCCATCCGCCGCCAGAAACCGGTGTGGCCGGCGGCCACGTGGCCGAGCTGGTGGGCGACCAGGAACGCCAGGGCCTCCGGGTCGCGCAGCCCTCCACCGCCGTCGAACAGCGCGTCCGACAGCACGAGGTAGCGGCGCCGCCCGTGGCCGGAGGCGTCCGTCCCGCAGGGTCGGCCGCCGATCCGGACATACGCCTCGGGGGGTCTCGACAGGCCCATGTCGGCGGCCAGGGACACCACCGTCCGGTACGCCTCGGGGAACTGCGTCGGCGAGATCTTCACCGACTCCGCGCGGCGCCGGGCGTACAGCAGCCCCCGCGCCGCCCAGCACACCGCGGGTACCGCCGCCAGCGCGCAGACCACGTACTCCCACGACCCCGTCGCCGCCCACACGGTGCGGGCGAGCACCGCGGCCATCAGAAGGGTCACGGCCGCGCACGCCGCCAGCAGCGGTCCCTCCCACGGATGCGCGGGTGTCGGCACGAGTTCCTCGTCCGCGTCGCACGGGACCAGGTCGGCGGGGCGGTCGGCCGCCGGCGGGAGCCGCGTCCCCGCCCCGGAGGGCGCGGTGGGGGCGGGCGCGCCGTGGACCGGCCAGGCGGTGGCGCGGCCCTCCGGGCACGTCGGGTGGAACATCCTGCCTCCCCTCGGATCACGGTCAGTGAGACAGCAGGGTCGACTACTCGCTGTGTTCAAATATTACTTTCCGCTTCCCCGGGGATGGGGTTCGCGCGCCACGGCGTGTCCGGAAGAGGCGGGTCGGTACTGGTTGCCCGGGCGGCAGGGCCCCGCCCGGGACGCGCCCCCGGCGCGGGCCCTGCGCGGACGTGCCCGCCCGCCGGGCGGGCCCGCCCCCTCCACGGGCCCGCCCCGACCGCGGCGCCGGAGGCCGGGGGGGGGCGCCCGCGGCGGGGCCCGTCGGCCGCGCCGCGATCACGCGCCCGGTGCGCGGCGGGGCCCGCGCCGACTACTGCTGCTCGTAGCGGCGCAGCTCCTCCGCCAGCGCGTCCAGGAACCGGTCCACCTGCGCCGGGTCGTACCCCGGGCGCGCCCGGGTGGTGGCGAACTGGACCCGCTCCACCTCCGCCGCCGTGAGGGTCGCGTGCTCCGGGAGCCCCTGCTGGAGCGCGTCGAGCGTGATCTCGGCGCGGTCCAGGAAGTCGTCGACCTCCTGCTCGTTGTAGCCCGTGGTCAGCCGGGTGGTGGCGAACTGCTGCTCACGGACGTCCTCCGGCGTCATCCCGGACCGGCGCCGCGGGTGCTCCGGGCCGGTCCGGCCGGCAGGCGCGTGGCGCCGTCCCTCCGCCGGGTCCTGCCCGCCGCCCGCACCGGTGCGGGCGGATCCCGGCCGGGGCGGCAGCGGCGGGGGGACCAGGTCGCCGAACCGGCCGAGGCCGCGCCCGGCCAGGTCGGCGACCACGACGTCGAGGAAGTCGTCGACCTCGTCCTCGCGGTACCCCGGGCTCAGCCTCGTGGTGCGGAAACGTGAGTTGCGCACCTCGTCGGCCGTGATGAGCGGGCCCGTGCGCGGCCCGCCCTCCAGGGCGACGAGCGTCGCCTCGATCCGGTCGAGGAGCGCGTCGACGTCCTCCTCGTTGTAACCCGGGCGCAGACGCACCGTGTGGAACTTCTTTTCGCGGATGTCCGCCGGTGTCAGAGGCATGGTCCCCATTGTGCAGTTCAGGAGGTTCTCGTGGCGGTCATCCCCGGCCCGCGCGTGATTCCGCGTCCGGGGGCGGATGCGACGAGACTGGCGGGGACCTCCCGGCCCCGCCCGCGGCCGTACCCGCCCGGGTCAGGGGTCGGTCCCCCGGCCCTCGGCTCCCCGGAGCCGATCGGCTCCGGCCGCCGGTTTCCGGGCGGGCCGGGGGAGGGGGCGCCCGCGCGGGGCGGGGAGCCCTGGGGCGCGGCCACCGCGAAGGACGCCCGGTCGGGGACGTCCTCGACCCCGGCGCGGTGGAAGCCGCGCGGGACCGCGTCGAGGGCCGGGGCCTCCGGCAGGCCCTGCGGGGGGCGGGGGGAGGTCATGCACGCATTATGCCGAGGCGGGACGGCCCCCGCCATACGAACGGGCGGTCTTGGCCGGGTGCGGACGTTCGGCCGGTCCTCAGCTCCGCATGAGGTAGGCGGCCATCCCCTGGGCGATGGAGTCCGCGGCGCGCTCGCGCCACGCGGGGTCGGACAGGAGTTCGGCGTCCTCGGGGTTGCGCATGTTGCCCGCCTCCAGGAACACCTTGGGCACCGTGGACATGTTCAGCCCGCCCAGGTCGGTGCGCTCGTCCAGGCCCTCGTCGGCGAGGTAGTCGGCGTAGGGGATGTCGCTCCCCTCCAGGTAGGCGCGGCGGACGTCCTCGGCGAGCAGCCGGGAGGGCTCCACGATCTCCTCGGTGAAGCCGTCCACCTCGCCGGGCGTGATCACGTGGAACCCGCGACCGGACTCGGGCCCGCCGTCGGCGTGGATGGACAGGGCCGCGTCGGCCTCCGCCTCGTTGCCGATCCCGGCGCGTTCGTCGATGCACGGACCGACGCCCTCGTCGTCCTCCCGGGTGAGGAGGACGGTGGCGCCATCGGCCTCCAACCGCTCCTTGACCAGGAGGGAGAGCTCCCAGTTGAACTCGTGCTCCGGGTATCCGTCCCCGGTCTCGGCGCCGACGGTGTCGCAGGCCTTCTCGGCGGGGCCGGCGGGGACGAGCGCGTTGATCTCGCTCGCGGCGGAGGCGTTGCCGCCGTTGTGGCCCGGGTCGATGACGACGACGCGTGTGCGGAGGGGGCCCTCGCCGGCGGGGCCGTCGTCGGGCGCGTCGCCCTCGGGCGCGGCGTCGCGGTCGCCGTCGGGGGCGTCGCCGCCGTCCTGCGGCCCGGGGAGGGGAGGCGCCGCCGTGGGGTCACCGCCCGGGACCCCTCCGGGCGAGGCCGAGCAGGCGGAGGTGAGGAGGAGGGCGAGGGACACCAGAGACAGGGCGCGGGTGGAGCGGCTCCGGGGTCCTGGCGGTGCGGAGACGGGCATGCCCACAACCTAGTCGCTCGCGAAACCCGGGGCATACCGACTCGTATCCACACAAAGGTCGCTCGCCAGAGGGGCGGGGGTCGGCCGAGGGGGTGTGCCGCACGTCACCGCGGGGGCGTCCGGGGGCGTGCCGCGTTCCGCGGGGCGCCCTTCCCGGGGTACGCCTTTTCTTGTAGGACGCCCGTTCCCGGGTGAGGTTTACACCGTTCGCGAAAAAACTCCGAGAAGAATGCGTCCATTGCTCTGAGTGACGCCCTTCTTCATCGTGATCTGTTCGTGATGGGATATCGGATGATTCTCCTGATTCGTCCGATGTAAGGTTCGAGTGAGGAAACGGGAAGCCATTCCGACTCGGTTCCGCCGACCCACCGTTCTGCGGTCGCGACCGCGTTTTCCCCGTTTTTGCAGGTGGAGGGCTTCTGTACGCCCACTGCCATCCCCCATCCGACCCTGGTTCGTGTTCCGCGCCCCCGAAAACCCGCTGTCGGCGGTTGTGCGCGCATCCAGGCCGGTCCGAGAACTCTCGGACCGTGGTGATCCGAATGAGGATTGACTTGAAGAACACTCGCGTGACCGCGCGCCGCATTCTCCAGGGCGGCGCCGCTTTCGCGGCGCTCGGCGCGCTCGGCGTGGCCACGGCCCTTCCCGCCGCCGCCGACACCCGGACCGTGGGCTGGGCCCACGCCAACGTCGCCGACGGGTACGGCATCGCGGAGACCTACATCACCCCGCAGGGCGAGTCGTCCGGTGACTCCGGCAGCTTCTCCGGCGCCCTCGACGAGTACCTCAGCATCGAGGCCTCCACCTTCGTCGCAATCGACGGCAACGGCGTCACCGCCACCACCACGGTGTCGAGTGCCACCCTCCGGCTCACCGCCGCCGACGTCGAGGAGATCATCGCGGAGGCCGAGGACGAGGAGGCCGGCGACGAGGAGTCGGACGCGGACGACGACCCGTCCGACACCCCCTCGGAGGAGCCCCAGGGGGAGCCCGGGGACGACGAGTCCACCGCTCCGGGCGAGGGCGACGGGGACGCGGGGACGCCTCCGGCCGAGCCCACGGACCCGCCCGCGGAGACCCCCGAGACCCCTGAGGTCCCCGAGACCCCTGCCGCCGACGACGGCGAGGTCTCCGGCGAGGAGGCCGCCGCCCCGCTCGTCGAGCTGGAGGCGGACGACATCGAGCTTTCCTCGGGGAGCGACGAGATCGTCCTGTCCGCCACGATCTCCGGCGCGAGCGTCACGACGATCCAGTCGTGGGGCGGTGCCGTCTCCCACCGGATCGACCCGGGCACCGTCGGCTACGAGGTGAACGAGATCGACGCCGTGGTCGGCGCCCCGTACCAGGACCAGGGCACCTACACCTCGGACGACGCGGGCTTCGACTGGGACGACGCCTACACCGCGCTGCTCGTGGACATCAGCGTCCCCGGTCAGCCCGAGGTCGGTACCTACGCCCTGGGCGTCACCTACGCCAGCGTCGGCGTGACGGCCGACGACGCGGGCAACGGCGGCGGCGACGGTGACGGCGGCGACGGTGGCGGGGGCGACGACAAGACCCCGCCGTCCCGTGACGCCGAGGAGCTGCCGGAGCCGAAGCCGGAGCCTAAGCCGACCGAGGCCCTGGCCACGACCGGCAGCCCCCTCGCCGGGCTGATCGCGGCCGGCGCCGCGATCGCCGCCGGCGGCGGCGCGGCCGCGTACTTCGCGCGCCGCAGGAAGAGCGCCGCGGACTCCGCCGCCGAGAGCAGCGAGGGCTAGGCGCAGCGGCGGTCGGCAGCGGACCGACCGGGCCCCGGGGGACGCGTCCCCCGGGGCCTTTCCGTGTGCCCGGCCCGCCTGCGCCCGGCGCCCGGAACGGCTGCGGTCCGGGGCCCACCGCCCCGGAACTTCCCCGACATCTGTTCCGTTATCTGAGGGTTAATACATATTTGTCGGCCGATAGTCGAACGTAGGACGGTTTCCGTTTTGTGATCCAGCGGTTAGGCTCGCCCTACGGGCGCGCCACGCGTCGGAGTTCCTTCCCGGGGCGGGAAGGCCCCCCTATCGCCGCCCCGCACCGAGGCCGGACCGGCCCTGGCCGCCCCGGCGATCCTGCGGACCGCTCTCGGCGCAGGCCGGCCCGCGCGGCCGGACATCCCCCAGATACAACAGGAGTGTTGTGGTGACTCCCGCCAAGTCGATCGCACGCCGACTCGTCGGCGCAGGCGTCCTGTTCGCCGCTCTCGGCGCCATCGGTCCCGCCTCCGTCCTCACCTCGACCGCCTCCGCCTCGACGACCCCCATGGTCTGGGGCAACGCCCAGGCGTGGGTCGCCGACGGCGACGTCGTCACCGGGTACTCGACCGCCGTCAGCTTCGGCGGCGAGACCGAGGCCAGCGCCGACACCGAGGACCTCTTCGGCCCGATGGCGGACTACGTGGAGATCGACGGGGAGAGCCACACGCTCGTCGACGACGAGGGCGCCCGCGCCGCGGCCACGGTCGACACCGCCGTCTTCCGGATGGGCGTCGCCGACCTCGCCGCCCACGGGATGGTCGACGTGCCGCCGGACGTGGAGCTGGCCGAGCCCTCCGGCGAGCCGCGGGAGGAGCCGACGGGGGAGGGCACGCCCTTCCAGGACGAGCCCAGCCCCGGGGCCACGGGCGGGGAGGGGGAGCCGGGTGCGGCCGAAGGGGAGGGCGGACGGCTCCCGGTACCCGAGAAGAGCCCGCAGACGCCCGATGAGGGGCACAGGGAGACACCGGAGCAGTCCCCCAGCGAGGAGGACGAGCTGCTCGTCCTGGACGAGACCAACTCCGGCACCGTCGCCGCCGACGGCAACGCCGTGGAGTTCACCCTCGCCGACGCGGCCAGTTCGGCGAGCGCCGGATACGGGGGAGTGACCGAGGCGACCTTCGAGCACGGCCGCCTGACCGCGTTCGGCGTCCCCGTGGGCCCCGTGGGCGCGGACGGGGTCGTCGTGGAGGACGTCGTCGAACTCTTCGACGAGAGCGGCGACGTGGCCCTGGAGGTCCCCGTCAGCGTGCGCTTCGTGGTCAACGAGGCGACCTTCGAGGACGAGGACGCCGAGTGGGCCGGCAAGGGCATCCGCAGCTGGATGACCGTGTGGGTCCAGGTGGGGGACCCCGGGGAGGAGAAGGAGTTCGCCGTGGACTTCGCGGACTCGTGGGCGCTCGGCTCCACCTACGCCGCGAGCGCGCCGCCCGTGCCCGGGGACAAGGGCGAGGCCGCCGAGGAGGAGGCCGCGAGGCCGGACAACCGGTTGGCGACCACGGGCGGATCCCTGGCCGGGCTGATCACGGCCGCCGTGGTGGCGGTGGGCGGCGGCGCCGCCGCGACCTTCCTCGCACGCAAGCGCACGACCGCCATGGACGACCGGATCGGGGACTGACCGACCCCGTCCGCGTGGGGCCCCGCTCCCTCCCCCGGGACCGCGGCCGGCCCCGGCGCCCGGGCCGACGCGGTCGGGGAGGCCGCGTCCGCCGTGGCGGGCGCGGTGACCGGGCGCCCCGCCCGTACTTTCGCGGAGCGGGCGCCGGGGCCGCACCGACGACTTCCGCCGGGCGGGGGCGGGCCCGCCGTGCCGGTGCGCCGTCCCGGCCGGTCCTCCCCCGCGGGCGGCCCCCGCCGTGCCCGTGCCGGTGCGGTGCGGGCCGGGGGACGGCGCGGGGTGGTCCGGGGCTGCGCGGTACCGCTGCGGCCGTGTGGGGGCGGCTCGGAGCCGGCGGGCCGCGCGGCCCCGCTGCCCTGCGGCCGACACCTCCTGCTCCCGTGCCGCCGGTTCCGTCCACAGCCTGTGGACGACTCCCGTTCCCCTGCCCGAGGTGCGGGGCGGTCGTGCGCGGAGAGTGACGGTCCGCGGGCGGCCCTCCCCACCGCTCCCGGAGGAGGGCGGGCCCAGGGCGCGGCGGGACGGGGGAACGCGGCGGGGCGGGCCCCCTTCTCGGGAGACCCGCCCTCGATTCGTGTCAGCCTTTGTCAGCAGCCGGAGTGAGTCCGGCCGTTCCCCCCGGAATCGGCACAGACCGGGGAGGTCACTCCGTACGCTGGCTGGGGATTCCGGCCAGCAGAGCGCGGACCTCAGTCTCGCGGTAGCGGCGGTGTCCGCCCAAGGTGCGGATCGAGGTCAGCTTGCCCGCCTTGGCCCAGCGTGTCACGGTCTTGGGGTCCACGCGGAACATGGTGGCAACCTCGGCGGGGGTCAACAGGGGCTCCGCCTCGGGCGTGCGAGTTGACATGTGTACGGCCTCTCCTCCTGGATCTGTGTGCCGATCCTTGAGCCTTAATCCTGGCACTTGGCCCGGATGTCCAATATTTGCACTACGTCTATATTGGCATCACCCGAGGTGATTGTGCGACCACTCCAAGCAACTTTGCACGTGGGAGGCCAAAGAAAGCCGCCCGTGGCCGCGTCACGCTAAGTGATTCTAGCGACACGTTTAGTGGCATGTGGCGTATTCGGTCAAAACTTCGTTCTCCGGCCTCGTTTTTCTCTATCCGGAGTTCCCGAAGTGCTACGGAGGCCTGACCGAAACCCGCTCTCCGAGCTCGTGCTCGGGCGGCGCGGTTCCCGGTCGGCCGTCGTGCGGAGGGAAGTGGCGTGCGTCGGTGGAGGCGGGTCCCGCGCGGGCCGGCCGACGGGTCGGGTCGCGTGGATTCCCGGCGTGGCAAGGGTTTTCTGATTACTGAGAGTGCACTCAGTGATCGAACGGCTACAGTCTATGCCGATCCCTATCGGGCGTTATGCCCAGTTTCACCATGCTTGATGTCGTGCGCGGGCGACGCCGGGTCTCGCACCGTTTTCACGTGCGAAAAAGCGTCCGGGAGGAGCGAGAAACCTGGTGTACCAGGTTGGCGTCCGGCGTGGCGTACCTGTGTTCGGCGCCTCTGATGACGACAGTGCGCCCCCGGGTGTCCACGAAAGTGTGCACAACCCATGACCCTCAGTTGGCGTGCTGGAGGGCGCGCACCGACTTCCAGCGCCGCGTGATCCGCTCCCTCAGCTCCAGCACGCGCTCGGCGTCCCCCTCGGCCAGGGCCTCCACCGCCCCCGCGACCTCGGCGACCGACCGGTCCTCGCCCAGGTGGTCGTCGCTGAGCAGGTGGGGCAGGCCGCCGTAGTCCAGCTCCAGCAGCGAGTCGGGGTGGGCGGTCAGGGACAGCCAGTCCACCAGCTGCTCGGTGGAGGCCGACACGGCGTGCTCGCCGATGTACTCCCGCAGCACCGCCGCGGTGTGCTCCAGCCGCCGCTTCGCCAGCGCCGTCCGCGTCAGGTACAGGAGCGTCCGGGTGGAGTTCGCCGACAGGACCAGGCACCGCTCCCGCTCCTCGAAGGGGACGAACCACGGCACCGGGATGGTCCAGTTGCTCGACAGGATGCCCGGCCGCACCGTCCCTCCGGAGTCGCGCCACTCCCGGTACCCGTCCTCCGCCCGCTCGGCCTCCGGCTCGGGCACGAACGCCTCGCTCAGGGCCACCGGCGTCGCGGCGCTGAACTCCGCGAAGGCCCGCCACGACCGCAGCCGGGTCTGCCACGGGCAGACGTACAGGCGCTCGTCCACCCGGCGGAGGTAGGCGTCGCGGCTCTCCTCCTCGGGCGCCACCACCGGAGGCGTGGTGATGAGGCGGTTGAGGCTCTCGGTGTGCTCCGCCGCGAGCGCGTTGACCCGCCGGGGCCTGCAGGGCGAGGTCGCGTAGGCCTCCCAGTACCTGCGGTCGCGCGGTGGGAAGGACTCGATCGGCTGGTAGACGCGGAGGTAGGCGGTGTAGGGCAGCACGATCGAATCGTGGCACATATCGTTGCGTGTGGCACTCACCTCCGGAACGCCCTTCCGGCCCGCGATCCGTGCGCGCACCACATCCGTCACACCCGGGTGGCGTAGGCACGACGGGGGCCGACCAGGTACGGTTGTGTGTGTACGTAAGCTGACGCCTGTCGTCAGTCGCGTTTGACGGCCGTCAGCCCGATAGTGCGGGTTAGTAAGTGATCTCGGGTTCGTCGGAACCCAATCGTTGAGGGGGTCGAGCCAATGGGGCGCGGCCGAGCCAAGGCCAAGCAGCAGAAGGTCGCCCGGAAGCTCAAGTACAGCTCCGGTGGGACCGACCTTGATCGGCTGCGGTCGGAGCTGGGTGTCGCTGAGGACGAGGGGTCTCCCTCCGGGCCGTTGGGTCCGGACGAGTCCCACACGGATTCTCAGGACGACCTGGTCGACCGTTACGCGGATCTTGCCGACAAGTACTCGGACTCCGACAAGTAGCACGGAGTGGGCCGAGACTTCTGGTCGCTCGGGACGACAACCGCTGACCTGTAGCGGTTACGGCTTGCCCGCGGGGAAGCCGTCGCGGACAGGTGGATATAGCCGGTGCGAACCACTCTGGTGGTTCGCACCGGCTATGTTCGCGTCCGTTTCTCACGCGTCCCGGTACTCGCCGGTCAGGGCACAGCGCCCGGAACCGGCCGTCACCGTGCCCAGCCTCCAGGCCGGGACGCCCCGGTCCGCGAGGACCTCCAGAGCGCGTGCGGCGTCCTCCGCCGCGACGATCGCCACCATGCCCACGCCCATGTTGAACGTGGCCTCCATGTCCTCGCGGCCCACGCCGCCCTTGTCGGCGAGGTAGCCGAACACGGGGGCGGGCGCCCAGGTGGAGCGGTCCAGCTCGGCGTCCAGGTGGCCGGGCAGGGACCGGGCCAGGTTCGCCGCCAGGCCGCCGCCGGTGATGTGCGAGTAGGCGTGCACCTCGACCTCGCCCGTCAGTGCGACGCAGTCCTTGGCGTACACCCGGGTCGGGGTGAGCAGGACCTCGCCCAGGACCCCGCCCAGCTCCGGCACGTGCGCGAACAGGTCCAGGTCCGCCCGGTCGACGATGTGCCTGACCAGCGAGTAGCCGTTGGAGTGGGGACCGGAGGAGGCCATCGCGATCACCGCGTCGCCCTCGCGGACCCGCTCCTGGCCCAGGATCGCGTCGCCCTCGACCACGCCTGTGCCGGCGCCGGCCAGGTCGTACTCGCCGGGCTCCATCGCGCCCGGGTGCTCGGCGGTCTCCCCGCCGATCAGCGAGCAGCCCGCCTGGTGGCAGCCCTCGGCGATGCCGCCCACGATCTCGGCGATGCGCTCGGGGACCACGGATCCGCAGGCCACGTAGTCGGTCATGAACAGCGGCTCCGCGCCGCTCACCACGAGGTCGTCGACGACCATGCCGACCAGGTCGATGCCGATCGTGTCGTGCTTGTCCATCTGCTGGGCCAGCATGACCTTGGTGCCCACGCCGTCGGTGGAGGTCGCCAGGACCGGGTCCTTGTACTTGCCGACGTCCAGGCGGAACAGGCCCGCGAAGCCGCTGGCGTCGGTGACCTGCTCCGGCCGGCGGGTGCGCGCCACGTGGCGCTTCATCAGGTCGACGGCGCGCTCACCGGCGGCGATGTCGACGCCCGCGGCCGCGTACGCGCCCGTCGCCCCTGTGCTGTCGGCTGCCACGCGAGATCTCCTCGTGCTGTGTTGCGGTGGTTGGGCCGCCCCGCGGCCCGTCTGCGGGCACGGCGGAGCGAACACGCGGCGGGCCCGACCGGCCCGCCGCGCGGTGGTTACTTGTCGCTGGTCGCCAGCGTCGAGCCCTCCGGGGTCCCGCAGGACTTCTCCAGCAGGAACTTGCCCCTGGAGTCGGCGTCGACCTCGATGGGGTACACCCCGTCGAAGCAGGCCCGGCACAGCTCGTTCTTCGGCACCTCGGAGGCCGCGATGAGCTCGTCGAGGCTCACGTAGGCCAGGGAGTCGGCGTTCACCGACGCGGCGATCTCGTCCACGCCCAGGTTCGCGGCGATGAGCTCGGCGCGGGTGGCGAAGTCGATGCCGTAGTAGCAGGGCCACAGCACGGGCGGGCTGGAGATGCGCACGTGCACCTCCGCGGCGCCCGCGTCGCGCAGCATCCTGACCAGGGCGCGCTGGGTGTTGCCGCGCACGATGGAGTCGTCCACGACCACCAGGCGGCGGCCCTGGATGACCTCGCGCAGCGGGTTGAGCTTGAGCCGGATGCCCAGCTGGCGCAGGGTCTGGCTGGGCTGGATGAAGGTGCGGCCGACGTAGGAGTTCTTGACCAGGCCCTGGGCGAAGGGGATGCCGCTGGCCTCCGCGTAGCCCACCGCGGCGGGCGTGCCCGACTCCGGCACCGGGATGACCAGGTCGGCGTCCACGGGGTGCTGCCTGGCGAGGCGGCGGCCCACCTCGACGCGCGTGGAGTTGACGTTGCGCCCGGCGATGGTGGTGTCCGGGCGGGCCAGGTAGACGTACTCGAACAGGCAGCCCTTGCGGCGGGCGGGGGCGAAGCGGCGCGAGCGCACCCCGCGCTCGTCGATGGTGAGGAGCTCGCCGGGCTCGATCTCGCGGACGACGGTGGCGCCCACGATGTCCAGCGCGGCCGTCTCACTGGCGACGACCCAGCCGCCCGCGCCCGAGGTCTCGCCGAGGCGGCCCAGGACGAACGGGCGGATGCCCTGCGGATCGCGTGCCGCGTACAGGGTGTTCTCGTCCATGAACACCAGGGAGAAGGCGCCCTTGACCTTCGGGAGGAGTTCGAGGGCGGCGTCCTCCACGGAACTCCCGCGCTTGGCCTGGTCCGCCAGGAGGTTCGTCAGGACCTCGGTGTCGGTGGTCGCGCCGCGCCGGGTGTCCGGCAGCATCGCGGCCAGTTCCGGGGTGTTGATGAGGTTGCCGTTGTGGCCGAGCGCCAGACCCCCCTCACGTGCGGTGTAGAAGGTCGGCTGTGCGTTCTCCCACACCGGCGACCCGGTCGTGGAGTAGCGGCAGTGGCCGATCGCGAGGTGACCTCGCAGGGAGTCCAGGGTCGCCTCGTTGAAGACCTGGGAGACGAGCCCCATGTCCTTGTAGACGACGATCCGCTCCCCGTCGCTCAGTGCGATGCCCGCGGATTCCTGTCCGCGGTGTTGCAGAGCGTAGAGACCGAAATAGGTGAGCTTGCTGACTTCTTCGCCGGGTGCCCAGACCCCAAATACGCCGCAGGCGTCCTGCGGGCCGCGTTCGAGCGGATCGAGGTCCATGGAGAGCCGGCCGTCGGAGTACGACACACCCACAGCTTAGTGCCTGCCTGTCAGCGCGGCACCACCCGGGGAGGGGGCGGACCAGAGGGGCAGGTGTCCGGACAGGTCGGAGCGGGCGCCGCTCGCCTGCACCCGGTGCCCGGAAACCTCCTGCTCCCAGGAGGTGCGGCCGGTCGCCAGGCGCAGCCAGGTGAGCGGGTCGGTCTCCACGACCCCGGGCGGGGTGCCGCGGGTGTGACGAGGGCCCTCGACCACCTGCACGGCGCCGTACGGGGGCACGCGCACCTCCAGGCTGCGCCCCGGCGCGCGGTCGGCCAGCACCGCGAGAGTGCCCCTCACGGCGGCCTTGACGGCGCCCCTCAGGGGCTTCTCCGCACGCAGCACCGCCCGCGCGCACGCGGCGACCGCTGCCTCGTCGTCGCCCTCGAAGGGGGCCTCCCCCAGGGCGGAGAGCTGTTCGTCCAGGGACTCGCGGAGGCGCCTGGCGGCGCTCGCGCTCAGAGCGGATGGCATGGGCAGAAGCCTAGAGGGGCCCGTGCGGCGCGGATCCGGGGCCATCGGAAGTGTGAACCGGCGGGGTACTTGTCATAGCGGGGGAATGGCCCGAAGGTGGACATCACAGAACTCCGGTGGAGCTGTCCACCGGTCTCCGCTCGATTGGGTGATTCCTGTCTCAGCGCTCCGCTGGTCAGCGGGAGCGGGACACGGTAGCGTCCCGAACCGTCCCGGTGTCGCCGAGATTGGGAGGATTGCGATGGAACCCGCGCCCCAAGCAGTTCCACGCGCCGGCCTCAGGAGATGAACGAGGGGTGACCGGGCCCGCACCCGCCCGCCCACCCCGCTCCCGGGCCCCCGCAGCGCCGCGCACCCGCGCTGGACCAGCTGCCCGGCGCGCTTAACATCCACGAAGGAACACCACCGCACCATCGGGAGAACGACGTGCGCCTGAGCTTGCGCCCGCGTGATGACAGCTACTACGAGATGTTCACCGATTCGGCCAACAACCTGGTCATCGGTGCACGCCTGTTGGTGGAGCTGATGAGTGACGGCGCCGACCGGGAGGCCATCACCGAGAAGATGCGTGCCTGCGAACACGCGGGCGACGACGCCACCCACGCGATCATGCGCCGCCTGAACAAGAGCACGGCGACGCCCATCCACCGGGAGGACATCTACCGGTTGGCCTCCAACCTGGACGACGTCATGGACTCCATGGACGCCGCCGTCGACCTCATCGGCCTCTACGGCCTGGAACGGCTTCCGAAGGGGATCATCGACCAGATCGAGGTGCTCGAACGCGCCGCCGAGCTGACGGCCGAGGCGATGCCGCGGCTCCGCTCCCTGGAGGACCTGACCCGGTACTGGATCGAGATCAACCAGCTGGAGAACCAGGCCGACCGCATCTACCGCAAGCTCCTCGCCCACCTGTTCAGCGGGGAGTACGACGCCCTGACGGTGCTCAAGCTCAAGGACGTCATCGAGGAGCTGGAGACCGCCGCCGACGCCTTCGAGCACGTCGCGAACACGGTGGAGACCATCGTCGTCAAGAACGGCTGACCCGGCGCCCGCAGGTCCGGCGCCCGAGAGACCTTTCCCCTTTCCCCTTCCCCCGTCCCCCTTCCCGCCGTCACCGGGGCGTCCGCGTACGGGCCCTCCCTCCCGCCGCACGTCTTCCGGTCCCCTCCGGTCCGCCGCCCCCCGGAGGCCCCGTGCCCGAAGAGACCACTCCGGAACCGGCCGCGCACGTGCTCGACGCGCAGCCCTTCAGCGCCCTCGTGGGCGCCCGGATCGCCTCCGTGGGGCACGGGGCCGCCCTGATGCGCGACACGCGGCCGGGGACCCCCTCCCGCCCGCCGTGGGGCCGCCGTGCGGGGCGCGTCCGGGGCCGGGGCCCGCGCGGGCGAGGGGGGCCGTCCGCCGACGGCCGTGCCCCCGCACGCCGGAGGGCCCCTCACCCCTCCCGGTGGAGGACGAGGTGCTCGTGGTGGAGCACGCCGTCCCGGATGTCCCCGGTGGCGGTGAAGCCCGTGTCGTCCACGTAGTCGATGTGGTTCCCGGTCACCGTGTAGCGGCCGGTGTACGCGCTGCGCCTCGTGCCGCGCGCCTCGTCGTACCGCCCGTCGGGGCGGAGCTCCTGCCGGATGTAGCCGTCCGCGGTCGTCCACACGCCCACCACGTCCGGCCGCGGCTCCCCGCCGGCTCCCCCTGTGCTCTCCGTGTCCGTCGCCACTGTCCCGTGCCTCCTCCGTGATCGGTTCCCCCGGAGTCTGGGACGCCGCGACCGGACCGGCCAGGTCGCCCCGTACCAGGGAGTGGCACACCCAGGCAGCCCGCCGGTCTCCGCCGTAGCCTGGGCGCATGAGCGGCAACGACCTCGGAGACCTCCTACGCGCGCACAGGGCCCGGATCCGTCCGGAGGACGCCGGAGTGCCCACCTACGGACCCCGCCGGGTCGAGGGCCTGCGCCGGGAGGAGGTGGCGGTCCTGGCAGGCATGAGCAGCGACTACTACGCCCGGCTGGAGCAGGGGAGGGAGCGCAACCCTTCGGCGCAGGTGCTCGAGGCCGTCAGCGCGGTCCTGAGGCTCGACGACGACACCCGGGAGCACCTGTACCGCCTGGCGGGCGCGGTGCCGGAGGACGCGCGCCGCCGCGACGCGGTGGAGACGGTCACCCCCGAGCTGCGCCAGCTCCTCGACGGGTACCCCACCACCCCGGCGTTCGTGCTCAACCCCGCACTGGACCTCCTGGCCGCGAACGCGCTGGCCGAGGCGCTGTTCTCGCCATTCGCGAGGGCGGACAACCTGGCCCGCATGGTCTTCCTCGACCCGGCCGCACGCTCCTTCTACGCGAGGTGGGAGCGGGCGGCGCGCATGACCGCGGCGAGCCTGCGCCACGCGGCGGGGCTGGACCCGCACCACCCCGGGCTCGTCTCGCTGGTCGCGGAGCTGAACGGTGGCAGCGCGGACTTCGCCGACCTCTGGCGGTCCCACACCGTGCGCGGCAAGACCGGCGAGGCCAAGGAGTTCGTCCACCCGGACGTGGGGGCGCTCTCGCTGGTCTACCAGTCCTTCGACGTGCGCGGCGCCCGGGGCCAGCAGCTCGTGATCTACCACGCCGAGCCCGGGAGCCGGAGCGCGCAGGCGCTGGCGCTGCTGGGCACGAGCGACGCGACGCGGAGGGCCGAGGCGTGAGAAGGGCGCGGGACGCCTCCGCCGCGTCCTACAGCCCGGCGATCTCCCGGGCGGGGGCGGTGCGCCGGGACAGCACCTCGACGAGGTGGTCGAAGAACCCCTCGGCGTCGATCTCCTCGATCACCGTCGCGTTGGGCTCCAGCCCGTGCACGCCCCAGGACATGGCCGAGTAGCCGCGGGTCAGCTCCCCGGCGGTCTCCACGTCCACGTGGTAGCGCCCGGAGCGGCGCACCAGCTCCGGGCGGAGCAGGACGGCGGCGGTCAGCGAGTCGGGGTGGGTGGTGCCGTCGATCCCCACCCTGCGGTCGAACTCCAGCGTGGCGGAGCAGACCCGGGCGAAGAAGTCGGCCAGCGGGGTGCCGATCGCGGCGAGGGCGTCCAACCGCTCCTGGCCGAACACGGCCTGGCGGAGGGTCAGCGGGTCCCACGGGACCACGGTGACGTCGAAGCCCGCCTCGAAGACGGTCTTGGCGGCCTCGGGGTCCACGTAGAAGTTGAACTCGGCGGCGGCCGTGATGTTGCCGCGCCCGTTGTTGGACCCGCCCATGACGTACAGGGCGCGCACGTTGCCGGCGAAGCCGGGGTCCTTGACGACGGCCATCGCGATGTTGGTCAGCGGGCCGATCGCCACCACGGACAGCTCGCCGGGGTTCTCGGCGGCCAGCCGGACGAGGGCGTCCACCGCGTGCTCGGACTCCGGTTCCAGGCCCGTCTGGTCCATCGACAGCCCGCCCGAACCGTCGCCGTGGACGTTCTCCGCGCTCACCCACGGGCGGGTCAGCGGACGGCGGCAGCCCAGGTACACGGGCACCTCGCCCAGGCGCCCGGCCACGTTGAGGGTGAGGAAGGCGTTGCGCACCTGCTGGTCGAAGCCGACGTTCCCGCGACCATGGTGATGGCGCGCAGGTCCGCCCCGGGGTCCAGCAGTCCGACGAGGAGCGCGACGCAGTCGTCCTGTGCGGTGTCGGTGTCGATCACCAGGGGTGTGGCCACGTCTTCTTCTCCTTCGGGTCCCTCACGGGGGATGTACAGGGGGCCGGTCGGCTTCGGGCGCCGACCCCGGCCAGGGCCCTCCGGTCGAAGCGGCCCACTATCGCTGGGCGCCCGTCCAGGCCAGGTCAGAAGCTCTTTAGCCGAAGCGGCCCACTATCGCTGGGCGCCTGTCCGGGCCAGGTCAGGGCTTTTTAGCCGAAGCGCCCCACTATCGCTGGGCGCCGGTCCGGGGGACGCGGACCTTCTTTAGCCGAAGCGCCCCACCATCGCTGGGCGCCTGTCCGGGCCAGGTCAGGGGCTCTTTAGCCGAAGCGGCCCACTATCGCTGGGCGCCTGTCCGGGCCAGGTCAGGGGCTCTTTAGCCGAAGCGCCCCACTATCGCTGGGCGCCGGTCCGGGGGACGCGGACCTTCTTTAGCCGAAGCGCCCCACCATCGCTGGGCGCCCGTCCGGGCCAGGTCAGAGGCTCTTTAGCCGAAGCGCCCAGTGATATAGTTCTCGGTCTCCTTCTTCTCCGGCCGGGTGAACATCTGGTTGGTCTCGCCCATCTCGACGAGCCTGCCCGGCTTGCCCGGAGCCGACAGGTTGAAGAACGCGGTCCGGTCGGACACGCGCGCCGCCTGCTGCATGTTGTGGGTGACGATGACGATCGTGTAGTCCTCCTTCAGCTGGTGAATGAGGTCCTCGATCGCCAGGGTCGAGATCGGGTCCAGCGCGGAGCACGGCTCGTCCATCAGCAGCACGGACGGCTTCACGGCCGTCGCGCGGGCGATGCACAGGCGCTGCTGCTGACCGCCGGAGAGGCCGGAACCGGGCTTGCTCAGCCGGTCCTTGACCTCCTCCCAGAGGTTGGCGCCGCGCAGCGACCGCTCCACCAGCTCGTCGGCCTCGGAGCGGCTCATCCGGCGGTTGTTGAGGCGGGCGCCGGCGATGACGTTGTCGTAGATCGACATGGTCGGGAACGGGTTGGCCTTCTGGAAGACCATGCCGACCTCGCTGCGCACCATGACCGGGTCCACGTCCGGACCGTAGACGTCCAGGTCGTCCAGGAGGACCTTGCCCTCGGCCCGGGCGCCCGGGGTGACCTCGTGCATCCGGTTGAGCGTCCGCAGGAAGGTGGACTTGCCGCAGCCGGACGACCCGATGAACGCCGTCACCGACCGCGGCTCGATGGTCATCGACACGTCCTCGACGGCCTTGAAGTCGCCGTAGTAGACGTTGAGGCCGGAGACGTCGATTCGTTTCGCCACTGGAAGTTCCTCGTGAGTCTGCTCCACGCGCGGGACGTGGGCGGTGGGTGTAGGGATCAACGGGCCTTCGGCGCGAACAGGCGGCCGATCATGCGGGCCAGGAAGAACAGCAGCATGACCACAAGGATCAGCGTCAGCGCCGCGGCCCAGGCCCTCTCGTAGTTGACGGCGCCGCCCATGCGGACCTGGGAGTAGATGAACACCGGAAGGCTCATCATCTGCCCGTCGAACAGGTTCCAGTTGATGGACACCGCCGACGATCCCGCGGTGAGGATCAGGGGCGCCGTCTCTCCGATAACGCGCGCGATGGCGAGCATGATTCCGGTGGTCAGCCCGGCCGCCGAGGTGGGGAGCACCACCTTGGTGATGGTCCGCCACTTGGGGACGCCGAGGGCGTACGAGGCCTCGCGCAGGTCCTGCGGCACCAGCCGCAGCATCTCCTCGCTGGAGCGGACCACGACCGGGATCATCAGCACGGCGAGCGAGATCGCGCCCGCGGCGCCGTTGGTCGCGCCGGGTCCGAAGAGGATGATCCACAGCGCCACGACGAACAGACCGGCGACGATCGACGGGATGCCGGTCATGACGTCGACGAAGAACATGATGGTCCGCTTCATGCGGCCCTCGGCGTACTCGACCAGGTACACGGCGGTCATGACGCCGATCGGCACCGAGATGAGCGTGGCCATGCCGGTGATGGCGAGGGTGCCCACGATCGCGTGGTAGGCGCCGCCCGCGTCCATGCTCGGCAGGACGCCGTTCATGGAGACCGACAGGAAGTAGGGGTCGAACCGGGCGAGGCCGTTGCCGAGCACGGTCCACAGCACGGACACCAGCGGCAGCATCGCGAGCAGGAAGCAGCCGTAGACGAGCGAGGTGACCAGGCGGTCCTTGGCCTTGCGGCCGCCCTCGACCCTGGCGGACGCGGTCACGACGATCACCGCGTACGCGACGGCGGTGAGCACCCCCCACAGGACGAACCCGAAGGAGGAGAAGGCCAGCAGGACCCCCGCCACGACGGCGGCGGTGGCGGCCAGCAGCAGGGCCGGGAAGTGGGGGGGCAGGGAACCGCGGCGCAGGTCGTTCGCGGTGGCGCTCATCCCGGGCCCGGGCGGTGGCGTGGTCGTCAGGCTCATCAGGACTCCTTGTTCCCACGCGCCACGACGTAGCGTGCGCCCATGTTGACAACCAGGGTGATCGCGAACAGCACCAGTCCGGCGGCGATCAGCGCGGAGACGCCGTAGCCGGTGGCCTCGGGGTACTGGAGCGCGATGTGCCCGGCGATGGTCTGGTTACCGCTCTGGAGGAGGTTCCAGGAGACGGCGAGGGAGGGGGAGAGGATCATGGCGACGGCCATGGTCTCGCCGAGGGCGCGCCCCATGCCGAGCATGGCGCCGCCGACGATGCCGGACTTGCCGAACGGCAGGACGGCGAGGCGGATCATCTCCCAGCGGGTGGCGCCCATGGCGAGCGCGGCCTCGCGGTGCCCCTGGGGCACCTGGTGGAAGACGTCGCGGGACATCGCGGTGATGATCGGCAGGATCATCACGGCCAGGACGACGCCGGCGGTGAGGATGGTGCGCGCCGACGTGGAGGCGGGGCCCGCGAACAGGGGGATCCAGCCGAGGTAGCGGGTCATGCCCTCGTACACGGGCACGAGTTGCGGGGCCAGGAAGCCGATGCCCCACAGGCCGTAGACGACGCTGGGGATGGCGGCGAGCAGGTCGACCAGGTAGCCGAGCAGGGACGCCAGCTTGCGGGGCGCGTAGTAGACGATGAAGAGCGCGATGCCGATCGCGACCGGGGTGGCCAGGAGGAGCGCGATCGCGGCGGCGAGCACGGTGCCGAACGCCAGCGCGCCGACGCCGAACGCGGGCGACTCGCGGACGTTGGCCTCCCACTCCTGGGAGGTCAGGAAGTTCGCGGTGTTGGCGGCCAGGGACGGCCAGGCCTGAACGATCAGGAAGGCGGCGACGCCGGCGAGGATCAGCAGGATCAGGATGCCCGAGCCTCGGGCGGTGCCGGCGAAAACGACGTCGCCCATCCGGCGCTTGCCCGTGGGCGGGGGTGCCGCCTTGGGCGCGTCCGTGGTCGTCATGGATTGGCTCCGGTTCGGAAGGGTTGCAGTGCGGGTCGCCGGGGTGGCGCGGTGTGCAGCGGACACCCCCGTGTGCGCCTGTTCTCTTTGTTCCGGGCGGTTCCGCCGCTTCCCGCGGGGGTCGTCCCCGCCGGGTGGCGCCGTGGCCGCTCCTGGCCGTCCGGCGGCCGCGGTCTCACGTCCACCGTGCGCGAAATGGTCGTTCCGCGCCGATTGTGAAGGTAGGCGTAGGAGGTGACCAGTTGTCCCAGAGAAGGTGAACGTGGGGTGAACGAGGCGTCGCACTACCGTGGCGGAAGGGCGATTGCCCGGTGAATGTGACCAGCCGCACTCAGGCGGAAGGCCGCCGGTCGTCGGTGGAGGGCGGCGCGTACATGACGTCGGTGTCCCACATGCCGAACCCGAGCGACTCGTACAGGCGCACCGCGGCCTCGTTGTCACCGTCCACGTAGAGGTGCGCCCACGGCAGGCCGACGTCGCGCAGGTACCGCAGACCGGCCAGGGTCAGGGCCCTTCCCAGGCCGCTGCCCTGCCATGACGGGGCCACTCCCACCGCGTAGACCTCGCCGACGGGCTCGCCGTCGGTGAGCCCGGCGCCGTCGGCGTGGGTCTTGGTCCAGTGGAACGCGGCGACCTTCCCCTCCTTGGTGGTGGCGAGGAAGAAGCCGCGCGGGTCGAACCAGTCCTCGATCTCGCGCTGGAGCAGGTCGTCCAGGGTGAGCTGGCCCTGTTCGGGGTGGTCGGCGAACGCGAGCGCGTTGGCGGCCAGCCACGCCTCCTCGTCCTGGCCCACGACGAACTCCCGCACCCGCACGGCGGCGGCCACGTCGGGCCGGAGCGCGGGCTCGGGGAGGTCGGGCGCCGCCCAGGGGCCCCCGGGCTCGTCCGCGGCGATGTCGCGCAGCGGCATCCGCATCTTGTGCAGCGAGCGGACGGCGGTCCAGCCGTCGCCCTCCGCGACCGAGACGGCCTGCGGGGTGCGTCCGTGGGCCCACACCCGGACCCCCCGGGGGCCCGCGTCCCGGTCGACGGAGCGGAGCAGGGCCGTGCCGTGCCCGCGGTCCCGGTACGCGGGGTCGACGACGACCTCGCCGGAGTCGGGCTCGCCGGCGAGCCGCTCGACGAACGCGAAGCCGACCACGCGGCCGTCCTCGGTGACGACGTGGAAGCGGCTGCTCCCGGAGGGCGCGCCGTGGCGGACGCGCAGCAGGGTGTGCTCGGACAGCGGAGCGACGCCGTCCGCGCGGCGGGCGGACTCGGAGAGTGCCAGGACCTGCTCGGCGAGGCCGGAGGCCAGGTCATCGGTGACTAGCGGGGTGCTCATGGACGGAAAGCCTACGACGGGACGCCCATAAAGGTTCCGTCAACCTCGTACAGGGAGGCTTTTGTCCTGTTCAGCGGCCCGGGGCCCGGGATGTGGGCCGCCTGCCGCGTGGCGCGGCGCCGCTCCGGCGGGTCGGGCCCGGGACGGTGCGCCGGGAGCCCGCGGGACGCCGTCCCGGGCTCCCGGCGCGAAGGGGCCCCGCACGGTCCGCGAGGTCACCCCTTGCGGCGCTTGCCCTGGTAGCCGCCGCCGATGCGGACGCGGCGCACGGGGGCGAGCGGCGCGGCGAGCAGGAGCGCGAGGAGGAGCGCCGCGAGCAGCACCGCCGGGGCCATGTTCGGCCCCATGTCGCCGTGGTCCGCGGCCACCTCCGTCCCGTCGAGGTCGTCGTCGGAGGAGGGGGACACCAGCGGCAGCTCGGCGAGGTCCTCGGAGCCGGGGGCGACCTCGGGCAGGTCGGCGTCGTTGCGCGGCAGGGTCGGGATCTCGGCGCCGGTGGTGGGCACGTCGCCCACGCCGCCCCGCGGGGTCCCGGGGCGCGCCGTCGGGCTGTCGGAGGCGCGGTCCCGGTCCCGGTCGCGGCCGCCGTCACCGGGAGAGCGGGTGGGGGCCGGGTCGGAGCTCGAAGGCGGGTCCGACGGGGTGCGGGTCGGTTCCTCGGTGGGCGTCTCGGTGGGTGGGTCGGTCGGCGTCTCGGTGGGGCCGCCGGTGGGCGGGGGCGAGGGGTCCGGCTTGACCACGGACACCGACCACGTCCCGGTGGAGACGGTGCGTGTGGCCGAGGGCTCCAGGGAGGAGCAGTCCGCGTCCTCCTCGGCGAGCGCGTAGGTCAGGGTCGCGACGACGTCGGTCGACTCGCGGGGCGAGCCGGTGACGACGCCCGCGGGCGCCTCGGCCCCGGGCGCGACCTCCTGCCGGACGAACCCGGAGGAGGTGAAATCCTCGCCCCTCACCACCAGGTCGAGCAGGCAGACGGCGAGGCCGCCGGTGTTGACGGCGGTGACCGCGTTGGGAGGGGCGGGCCTGCCCGTCTCGACCTCGCTGGCGCTGTTCTCGAAGGCGACGACGGCGGAGGGGACGGGGGCGGGGGAGGGGCTCTCGGAGGCGGTCTGGTCCGCGTACGCCGGTGACATCACGGCGACGAGGCCGGAACCGACGAAGACGGCGCCGAGGACGACACCCGTGCGGCGGCGGCCGTGGGACGGCGGGGAACTCGCGGCGTTCAGGGGCATCGGGGCGATTCACTCCTCAGGGTGGCGCGCCAAGGCTGCTTCGGCCGCACCCGGCCGCGGGGAGCTCGCCGCGCCTGACCGACCCCGGAGTTCGGGTGCCCCACGATCTTAGGACCTGCGGCCACGGAAGACGAGTGTCCGGGTGATGCCGTTATGTCATCGGTTCGGCCGGGTTCTCCGCGCACGGTGCGCGGACGACTCCGGGGCGCCGTGCGCGGATGCGCGGCGCCCCGGAGTGCTCACGGCCGTGGTGTCCCGGTCCTCCCGCGCGGGGCTACGTGGCGCTGGGCCCGGCGGTCCTGGCCGCGGGCAGCGGCTCGGCGGCCTCGGGCGGCGGCACGGGCGCCTTGGCGACCGGGTCGGGAACGAACCTGTACCCGACGTTGCGCACGGTGCCGATGAGCGACTCGTACTCCGAGCCGAGCTTGGCGCGCAGGCGCCGGACGTGGACGTCGATGGTCCGGGTCCCGCCGAAGTAGTCGTAGCCCCACACCTCCTGGAGCAGCTGGGCCCGCGTGAACACTCGGCCGGGGTGCTGCGCCAGGAACTTGAGGAGCTCGAACTCCTTGAAGGTGAGGTCGAGGATGCGTCCTCTCAGCCGTGCGATGTAGGTGGCCTCGTCGATCACGAGGTCGCCCCGGCGGATCTCGTCGGGGTCGTCGGTCCCGGCCTCGGCGGAGCCGACGGCCAGCCGGAGCCGTGCCTCGACCTCCGCCGGCCCAGCGGAGGCCAGGATGAAGTCGTGGACCTGCCAGTCGGGCGTGAGCGCCGCGACGCCGCCCTCGGTGAGGACGACGAGCAGCGGGCAGTCCAGTCCCGTGGTGTCGAGCAGGCGGCAGAAGTTCCTGGCCGCCGCGAGGTCGGTACGGGCGTCGACCAGAATGGCGTCGACGGGCGAGTTCGAGTTGCCGCTCACTCCTGACGCCAGCAGGGCTCCGGCCTCCGCGGGAGCCACCCGCACGGAGTGCAGGAGGAGTCCGAGGGCCGGCAGCACGTGGTCGGACGGTTCGTTGGAGTTTGTCAACAGCAGCAGATGGCTCATGCGTCTCTTCTCGTCAACCCGCGCTATGCGGACGATCGAAGGCGCCATTGCCCCCGGTGAAGATTTGTCTAATACGTCGCCTCCGAGCAACACCAAGGATAATCAACAGATGGCGAAGTGCACTATCAGGTACTGGGCAGCGGCCAAGGAAGCGGCCGGAACGGCGCAGGAGCACGTGGAGGCGGACACTCTCGCCGAAGCGCTCGAAGCGGCGTGTCGCCTGCACCCCGACGACCGCTTCCTGCGCGTACTCGGGGCTTCCTCGCTCCTAGTGGACGAGCGGCCCGTGGGAGCGCGCCCCCACGGCGCGGTCGCGGTCGCCGACGGGACTGTGATCGAGGTCCTACCGCCCTTTGCCGGCGGGTGAGATGTTCCGGAATCACACGCAATCAGGAGGAAACATGTCGGAAATGCCCGAATGGGCGGGGCGTGCTCGCGTGGTGATGCTCGGGAGGTCGGGGTGCCACCTGTGCGAGGACGCGTGGCGGACCATCGGCGCCGTCGCGGACGAGGTCGGGGCGAGCCGTGCGGAGGTGGACCTCGACGGGGTGGACGAGGCCGACCGCGAGGAGTACTGGGACAAGATCCCGGTCACGTTCGTGGACGGGAGGCGCCACGACTTCTGGCGTGTCCGGGAGGACCGGCTGCGCTCGGCGCTCGGCGGCTGAAGGGTGGGATTCTTCGGGGGTTCCGAGCGGTTCCGTCCGTGAATGCCCACGCGGGTGCTATTCCGGCTGTCCTGAATCGCTGAGCGTGCTCCCTCCTTTTCCGCGGCTCTCCGGAGAACCCCGCGCATGGGAACTTCTGATCGCGGAGTCACAGCGGGCCCCACTTTGTGCGTGCTTTCACAAGCACGTAATCTAGGTCCACAGCCCCCGTCGGGAGCACTCCCGCGCGTACCCCGGGATCCGGCCGCGCGCCCGCCCCCGGCCCCGTGCCCCGTCCGCACCGACCGCCGCTCAGGAGCACCCGCCTGTGATCAGTCGTCCACCACGGCCCCGGGAGAGGGGTATCCCGGAGGCCACCGTCGCCCGGCTCCCCGTCTACCTGCGCGCGCTCCAGTCCCTCCAGGACCGCGGCACCCTCACCGTCTCCTCCGAGGACCTCGCCTCCGCGGCCGGCGTCAACTCCGCGAAGCTCCGCAAGGACCTGTCCCACCTCGGCTCCTACGGGACCCGCGGGGTGGGCTACGAGGTCCAGTACCTCGTCTACCAGATCTCGCGTGAGCTTGGTCTCACCCAGGACTGGGCCGTGGCCATCGTCGGCATCGGCAACCTCGGCCGCGCACTGGCCAACTACGGGGGTTTCGGCACCCGCGGCTTCCGCATAGCGGCCCTCCTCGACGCCGACCCCGAGATGGTCGGGCAGAGCGTGGCGTCCCTGGACGTGAGGCATATTGACAACCTGGAGGACGTCGTCCGTTCCAAGGGCGTTTCCATAGGAGTCATCACCACGCCCGCGGCCTCGGCCCAGGGCGTCGCCACCCGCTTCGTGGAGGCGGGGGTGAGCAGCATCCTCAACTTCGCGCCGGTCGTGCTCAATGTGCCGGACGGGGTCGATGTGCGTAAGGTCGACTTGTCCATCGAACTCCAGATCCTCGCCTTCCACGCGCAGCGCAGGGCGGACGGCGACGGCCGTGCCGCGGAACGGGCGGGACTGGAACTGACATGAGACGGGTACCGGCCGGAGAAGCCGGTCGGAGCGGTGGGCGAAGAGCGAGCGTGCGCCGCGTTCCGGGGGGCTGGCCACGGGGGTCGGCCGACGTGCCGGAGCATAGAGAGACGCTGTGTCGTGCCTGCATAGGAGAATGCGGATGAGTGTCCTGGCCGTGGGGTTGAGCCACCGGAGTTCGCCGGTGGCGCTGCTCGAACGCGTCGCGCTGAACGGGGAGGCGCGCACCAAGGCGGTCGGGGAGATGGTCGGCTCCGACTCCGTCAACGAGGTCATGGTGGTCTCCACCTGCAACCGGACGGAGGTCTACGCCGACGTCGAGGCCTTCCACGGCGGAGTGGCGGCCATCACCGAACTCCTCTCCTGGCACAGCGGGGTGCCGCTCGGGGAACTCTCCGAGCACCTCTACGTGCACTACGAGGACCGCGCCGTCCAGCACCTGTTCTCGGTCACGTGCGGCCTGGACTCCATGGTCGTCGGCGAGGGGCAGATCCTCGGACAGGTGCGCGACGCCCTCAAGGAGGGGCAGGACACCGGTTCCGTCGGCCGCGTCCTCAACGACCTCGGCCAGAGGGCCCTGCGGGTGGGCAAGCGCGCCCACACCGAGACCCACCTCGACCACGCGGGCGCCGACATGGTCAGCTTCGGCCTCACCGTCGCCGCCCGCGACCTGGGCCTCGGCCCGACCGGAGCGGACGAGACCACCGCCGACCGCACCGTTCCCGCCGTGGGCGCGGTCCCGCCCGTGGGCTGCCCCATGTCCGCGTCGGCCGGCGACACCGGCGACGAGCCGGGGCTGGCCCGGCCCTCCCGCGGTCCCCTCGCCGGCCTGCGCGTCCTGGTCCTCGGCGCGGGGTCCATGAGCGCGCTGTCGGCCAACACCGTCTCCCGCCAGGGCGCCGCGACCGTCGTCGTCGCCAACCGCACGCCCGAGCGCGCCGCCCGGCTCGCCGAGTGCCTCACCGAGGCCTACGACACCGTCCGCTCCCGGTCCGTCCCCTTCGCCGACGCCGCAGGGGTTCTCGCCGACGTCGACCTGGTCATCTCCTGCACCGGGGCCCAGGGCCTGGTCCTGACCGCCGACGCCGTCGCCGCGGCCACGGCCGGCCGCGTCCGGCCCCTGGTCTTCCTCGACCTCGCGCTGCCCCGCGACATCGACCCCGCCGTGCGCGACCTGCCCGGCGTGCGCCTCGTCGACATCGAGGACCTGCGCCTGGCCGCGGCCACCGGCTCCGCCGGCGGGGGCGGCGACCGCTCCAGCGCCCTCACCCTCGTACGCGGGATCGTCGACGAGGAGGTCACCGAGTTCCGCTCGGTCCGCCGCGCGAACCAGGTCACCCCCACCGTCGTCGCCCTGCGCTCCCAGGCCAGGGACGTCGTCGAGGCGGAGCTGTCCAGACTCCACGGCCGCCTGCCCGACGACATCGACGACCGCACGCGGGAGGAGATCACCCGCGCGATGCGCCGGGTCGCCGACAAGCTCCTCCACCGGCCCACCGTGCGCGTCAAGGAACTGGCCGCCGCACCGGACGGGGAGTCCTACGAGGCGGCCCTGCGGCAACTCTTCGACCTCGACCCCAAGACCCCGGAGGCGCTGACCGCCTCCGGCGGCCCCAGCACCGCGGCGCGGTCCGCACAGGAGAAGGCATGACCGGCACTCCCGCCAAACTCGGCACGCGTCGCAGCACCATGGCGACCAGCCAGTCCCGGATGGTCGCGGACGCGATCACCGCGCGCACCGGCCAGGCCATCGAACTGGAGCTGATCACCAGCTTCGGGGACGTCACCAAGGCCCACCTGACCCAGCTCGGCGGCACCGGGGTGTTCGTCAACGCCCTGCGCGACGAGCTCGTCGCTGGCACCATCGACTTCGCCGTCCACTCCCTCAAGGACCTGCCCACGGCGCCCGCCGACGGGCTCGTGCTCGCCGCCGTGCCCGAGCGCGACGACCCCCGCGACGCCCTGTGCGCCCGCGACGGCCTCGCGTTCGCCGACCTGCCCGCCGGGGCCAGGGTCGGCACCGGCTCCCCGCGCCGGGTCGCCCAGCTCGCGGCCCTCCGCCCGGACCTCACCTACCTGCCCATCCGCGGAAACGCCGAGACGCGCCTGGGCAAGGTCGCCTCCGGTGAGCTCGACGCGGTCGTCCTCGCCTACGCCGGCCTCGGCCGCGTCGGCCGGATGGACGACGTCACCGACGTCTTCGAGCCGGAGCAGATGCTGCCCGCCCCCGGACAGGGCGCCCTCGCCGTGGAGTGCTCGGCCGAGCGCCGCGACGGCGACCTCGCCTACCTCGCCACCGTCGACCACCCCGCCACCCGCGTCGCCGTCGTCGCCGAGCGCACCGTCCTCTCCGAGCTGGAGGCCGGGTGCGCCGCCCCGGTCGGCGCCTACGCCGAGTACGACGCCGGGACGGGGAGCCTGCGCCTGCGCGCGGCCGTCGTCTCCACCGACGGCACCGCCTCCGTGCGCGGCGAGCGCACCGCCGACCTCGCCTCGCCCGGGGACCTGGCCGCCGCCACCGCGCTCGGCCGCGACCTGGCGCGCAGGATGATCGGTGAAGGCGCCGACCGGATCGTCGCCGAGGCCTTCGCCGAGAGGGACACACCCTGACCAGGAGTCGACGGCGGGGCGCCTCGGCCGCACCCCGCCGCACCCGCCGGCGTGCCGGAGAACTCCGCGCACAGGGACGCCGGCGACCACACAGAGGAGCCAGTACGTGAACGCCAACGCCAACCCCCAGCCGGAGGAGCCCCGCGCCGCCGCCCGGTCCGGGCACGTCGCCCTGGTCGGGAGCGGTCCGGGCGGCGCCGATCTGCTGACCCTGCGCGGCGCCGAGCTGCTGAGGCGCGCCGACGTGGTCGTCACCCTGCGGGAGCCCGCCGCCGAGGAACTGGCGGGCTTTCGCGAGGAACTCCTCTCCCACTGCTCCGGGGACGTCTCCGTCCTCCAGGCCGACGAGTGCGGCGGAGACCTCAACGCCCTCGCGGTCGCCCGCGCCCGCGAGGGGCAGCGGGTCGTGCGCCTGTATTCCGGCGACCCGTTCTTCGGCTGCCGCGGCGCCGACCTCGTCGCCGCCTGCGAGGAGGCCGGGATCGAGGTCGAGGTCGCCCCGGGCGTCTCCGCCGTCACCTCCGTCCCCACGTTCGCGGGCATCCCGCTGATGGGCGACGGCGTCCCCGAGGTGCGGATCCTCAACGCCCGCCCGCACGGCGAGGCCGAGGTCGACTGGAACGAGGCCGCCGCGAGCGACGCCACCCTGGTCATCATGGGCGGCGACGCCCCCGCCGACGAGCCTCCCGAACACCGCGGCCCCGGCCTCGACGTGCTCTGCAAGACCCTCGTCGCGGGCGGCAGGCCCGCGAGCACCCCGGTCTCCGTCGTGCGGGCGGGCGGGACCACCCGGCAGACCACCGTCACCTCCACCCTGGCCCGCCTGGTCGCCGACCTGAAGGCCAAGGACGCCAAGAACCACCACGCCACCGCGCCCGCGCTCATGATCGTCGGATCCGGCGCCGCACGCAGGCCCGAGCTGTCCTGGTACGAGGGGCGCCCGCTCTTCGGCTGGCGCGTCCTGGTGCCCCGCACGAAGGAGCAGGCCGCGGCCCTGTCCGACCAGCTGCGCGGGTACGGCGCGGTGCCGGAGGAGGTGCCGACCATCTCGGTGGAGCCGCCGCGCACCCCGCAGCAGATGGAGCGCGCCGTCCGCGGACTGGTCACCGGCCGCTACCAGTGGGTGGCGTTCACCTCCGTCAACGCGGTCAGGGCGATCCGCGAGCGCCTGGAGTCCTACGGCCTCGACGCGCGCGCGTTCGCCGGGGTCAAGGTCGCCGTCGTCGGGGAGGCCACCGCCGACGCGGTGCGCGAGTTCGGCATCCAACCCGACCTGGCGCCGCCGGAGGACGCCCAGTCCAGCGCCGGCCTGGTGTCGGTGTGGCCGCCCTACGACGACGAGATCGACCCCATCGAGCGGGTCCTGCTGCCGCGCGCCGACATCGCCACCGACACCCTCGTCGCGGGCCTGACCGACCTCGGCTGGGAGACCGACGACGTCACCGCCTACCGCACGGTGCGCGCGGCCCCCCCGCCCGCGCCCGTCCGAGAGGCGATCAAGGGCGGCGGTTTCGACGCGGTGATGTTCACGTCCTCCTCCACGGTGCGCAACCTGGTGGGGATCGCGGGCAAGCCGCACAACACCACCGTCATCGCGGTGATCGGCCCGGAGACGGAGCGGACCGCCGTCGAGTTCGGCCTGCGCGTCGACGTGGTGGCCCCCAAAGCCTCGGTTTCGGCCCTCGCACGGGCCCTCTCGGAGTACGGTGCCGCCAGGAGCCGCGAAGCCGTCGAGTCCGGCAAGCCCGTCCTCAAGCCCAGCCAGAAGCGCCGCGGGCGCCGGCGCAAACTGTAGACCGCCCACGCGGTCGGACGCCGTGCGGGCCGGCGCCACCGGCCCCGGGGGCGCCGACCCGCACGGCGCCCCCGGCCCGCCCCGCACGCGCGGGGCCCGGGGGACCGGCCCCAGACCACACGTCCACCCCGCGAACCCACGTACGGGAGCCCGCAATGACCGCATCCGGAAACGACGCCGCCTTCCCCGCCGCCCGTCCCCGCCGCCTGCGCCGTGGACCGGCGCTGCGTCGCCTGGTCGCCGAGACCCGGGTGCTCCCGCGCAACCTGGTCCTGCCGATGTTCGTCAAGGAGGGGATCACCGAGCCCGTGGCGATCTCCTCGATGCCCGGCCAGGTGCAGCACACGCGCGACAGCCTGCGCAAGGCCGCCCACGAGGCCGCCGCCGCCGGGGTCGGCGGGCTCATGCTGTTCGGCATCCCCGCGCACAAGGACGAGCGCGGCTCGGGCGCCGACGACCCCGAGGGGATCGTCCAGGCGGCCCTGCGCGACCTCGCGGCCGAGGTCGGCGACGACCTCGTGGTCATGGCCGACCTGTGCCTGTGCGAGTACACCTCGCACGGCCACTGCGGGCCGCTGGAGACCGGCGGGCACGTCGACAACGACCTCACCCTGGAGCGCTACGCGTCCGTCGCCGCCGCGCAGGCGGAGGCGGGGGCGGCCGTCGTGGCGCCCAGCGGCATGATGGACGGCCAGGTCGCGGCCATCCGCGCCGGGCTGGACCGGGCGGGGTTCGAGCAGGTGCCGATCCTGGCCTACGCCGCCAAGTACGCGTCGTCCTTCTACGGCCCCTTCCGTGAGGCCGCCGAGGGCGCCCCGCAGTTCGGCGACCGCTCCGGCTACCAGCAGGACCCCGCCAACGTCCGCGAGGCACTGCGCGAGGTCGCCCTCGACGTCGCGGAGGGCGCCGACATGGTCATGGTCAAACCCGGCCTGGCCTACCTCGACATCGTCGCCAAGGTGGCGGAGGCGTCCCCGGTACCCGTGTCGGCCTACCAGGTCAGCGGTGAGTACGCGATGATCGAGGCGGCGGCGGAGCGCGGCTGGATCGACCGCGAGCGGGCCATCGTGGAGACCCTGACCTCGTACCGGCGGGCGGGGGCCGAACAGGTCCTCACGTACTGGGCCACCGAGGCAGCACTCCTGCTGCGGTAGCGCGACCAGGCCTTTCGCCCCGGTCGCGGTCGCCGGGTGCGGGGCCCGGGACCGAGGCCGCGCCTGAGCCGAGCACGACCACCGGGGAGGCCCCATGGCCGACGTACTGTACCGACGTAGGCGCCGACATGCGACGGACAGCATGCTCGACGCGGCCCTGCGCTACGCGCGGCTGGGCTGGCCGGTCGCGCGCGGCGCCGCGCCGGGCGAGGACCGCGCGTGCAGCTGCGACCGGATGGGCTGTCCGGACCCGGCGGCGCACCCGGTCACGATGGCCTGGGGTGTGGAGGCCAGCACCGACGCCGCCACCCTGCGGCGCTGGTGGACGGCCACCCCGGACGCCAACGTCATCCTGCCGACCGGCCGGGTCTTCGACGTGTTCGACGTCCCGCGCGAGGCGGGCGTGATGGCCCTGGCGCGGATGGGGCGCTCGGGCGTCCCGGCCGGGCCGGTCGCGGCGGTCGACTCGTCCCGCTACCTGTTCTTCGTGGCCACGCGCTCCCCGGTCGACGAGGACGAGTGGTGGTCCTGCCACCTGGACTGCGTGCCCGAGGACGTCGAGGAGATGCCGGGCCTGCGCTGGCACTGCCGGGACAGCTTCGTCCTCGGCGCACCGTCCCTGCTGCCCTCGGGCGGCCGGGTCACCTGGATCCGCACACCGCTCGACGCGGGCGAACCGGTCCCGCTCCCCGACCCGATCGCGGTGCTCGGCATCCTCGCCGACGCCAGCGCCGAGTTCTCGGGCTGACGCACGCGGCCCGGCGCCGGCGCGGCGGCACGGACCCCGGGCCGTGCGCCCCGCCGCCCCCGGGCGGCGCGGGCGGCGGCGTCAGGCCCCTCCGCGCTCGCGCACCCACAGCGCCAGCCGCGTCCGGTCGCGCAGGCCGAGCTTGCGCAGGATGCTGGTGACGTGGTTCTTCGCGGTCCCCTCGGTGATGAACAGGGTCCGCGCGATCTCCCGGTTGGTGGCCCCGGTCCCCACCAGCCCCGCCACCTCCTCCTCGCGCTCCGACAGCGGGGACGCGGCGGGCGCGGCGGCGGGCCCCGCCCCGGGGTCCCGGGCCGGGTCCAGGGCGGCGACGAGCCGCTGGGCGGCGGGCCCGCCCAGGACGGTCTCGCCCCGTGAGGCCCGGCGCAGCGCCGAGACCAGCTCCTCCGGCGGAACGTCCTTGAGCAGGTAGCCGCGGGCCCCGGCGCGCAGACCGCCGAAGATCAGCTCGTCGTCGTCGAACGTGGTCAGCACGACGGCCGGAACGCCCGGGTACTCCTCGCGCATGCGGCCGATGAGGGTCACCCCGTCCATGAGGGGCATGCGGGCGTCCACGAGGGCCACGTCGGGGAGGGGATCGGCCGAGGACAGGAACTCCAGGGCCTCGACCCCGTTCGCCGCCTCGCCGACCACGTCGATGCCCTCCTCGATCTCCAGCAGCTTGCGCAGGCCCTGCCTCAGCAGGATCTGGTCGTCGACGATCAGAACCGAAACGGTGGTCACGCGGTGCCTCCAGCGGTGGTCGGGACGGTCTCCGGCCCGGTGCGCAGCGCGGGAACGGACACCCGGAGCCGGAACCCGGGCCGCCGTGTCCCGGCGGCCCCCTCCGTGCCCCCCGGCGCGCGGACCGCGCCGTCGCGGGGCGCGTCCCCGGCGCCCCGCTCAGCGTCCGGGGCGCCGGCCCCGCCCCCGTCGGCGTCCCCGGCCTCCAGCGCGCCCCCGACCGAGGCCACCCGCTCCGCCAGTCCGCGCAGGCCGAACCCGCCGAGCGCCGCCTCCTGCGGGGACCCGGCGCCGTTGTCGGCCACCGTGACCGCCACCCCGGCGGGGTCCGCCGCGACCTCCACCTCCACCAGGTCCGCGCCCGAGTGGCGCATCGCGTTGGTCAGACCCTCCTGGAGGGCGCGGTAGCAGACCAGCTCGGCCTCCTCCGACAGGTCCGGCCAGTCGCCGGTGTCGGTGAAGGCGATGCGGATGCCCCCGCCGTCGAACGAGTCCGCCATCGCGCGCATGGCGGCCACCCCGGCGCGCCCCTCCAGCCGCAGCGGCCGCAGCGCGCGCACCCACCTGCGGGTGTCGGTGAGGGCCTCGCCCGCCAGTTCCCGGGCCTCTTCCACCTCGTCCCAGGCCTGTTCGGGGCGTGCGGTGCGAAAGCGCAGCGCGTTGGACAGGGACATGGCGAGCGCGGTCAGGTAGTGGCCGGTGCTGTCGTGCATCTCCCGGGACATGCGCGCCCGCTCCTCGGCCACGGTCAGCTCCCGTACCCGGGCGGCGCGCAGGCGCAGGTCCTCGTGGGCCTCCTCCAGCTCGGCGAGGAGGGCGGTGGTGCGCTCGGCGCGCTCCGCGGCGACGACGAGCCCGACGAAGGCCATGCCCGACATGGCCACGATGAAGAGGAGGCTCGTCCCCATCACCAGCCCCGCCCAGAGCGGGACCAGGGCGGGCAGGGACAGGGCGATCCCCAGGCCGAACGCGAAGACCGACGCCCCGTAGCCGAACCAGCCGGGCAGCCCGAACACCGCCAAGGCGTTCATCGTCCCCACGCACACCAGCAGGAACATCGTGTAGTTGTTCGTGATGAGGCACAGCACGGTCAGCACCAGGAAGGCCACGCTGGCCGCCCGCCGCAGCGGAGGGGAGTCGGCGGACCAGGCGAGGAAGGGCCACAGCGCGCACGACGCGACCGCCGCGCCGAAGCTGGCGAAGGCGACCGCCCGCAGGGCCGGGGGCCCCTCGGCGAACCCCGGCTCGACCGTGAGGACCGCGGTCTGGAGCAGGAGCGTGATGCCCATCGCTCCCCAGAACAGCAGTTGCAGCATGCGCGGCGGGCGGTCCCTGTACAAGGTGACCCAGGCCGACAGGTCGGGGAGCGGACCGGACGTGTTCATCCCACGAGCGTAGCCACGCCCCGACCGCCGGCGGAGCTGCCCGAGGTCATGTCCGGAGCACGTTCCGGCCATGACCTCCGGCACGCCCCGGACGCGGGGAACGCCATGACCGCACCGTGCCGCACGGTCGATGCGGCCGTTCCGCGCCTTTCCCTAATGTTCTCCGCGAAAGGTCGGCGACGGAGGGGCGGGGAAATGGAAACGGTGGCGCAGGGCACGGGAAAACCCCGTTTCCCGGTGGTGGGAATCGCTTTCTCGGCGGTGGCGCTCGCCCTGATGGCCTACGTCTCCTGGGTCGCCTGGCCGGACCTCCCCGCCATGGTGCACGGGGGGAAGACCAACCTGGACGGCACCCCCGACACGGTCCCCCGCCTGATGCTCGTGGTGGCCCTGCCCCTCACGGCCGTGCTCCTGGTCCTCGTGCTGTCGGCGGCGGGGTTCGTCGCCGCCGTGGTCCAGGACTCGCTGAACCTGCCGGACCGGTGGACGGCGAGGAAGCTCACCCGGACCATGAACGCCCTCCTCTCCCTGCTGTCCCTGTTCCTCCTGGCCGCGCACGCCGCGCTCGTCCTCGGCGAGACCGTATGAGGCGCCCCGGCCCGGCGGTCGGCCCCGCCGCGCCCCGCATCCGATTCCGAACCGATTCCGAAAGGACACACGGACGCCGATGAACGGCACGCCTGTGATCACCACCGAAAAACTCACCAGGGACTACGGAAACGGCGCGGGGGTCTTCGACGTCGACCTCTCCGTTCCGCGCGGAACCGTTTTCGGACTCGTCGGCCCCAACGGGGCCGGAAAGACCACGCTCCTCTCCGTCCTCGCCGGGCTCAGGAGGGCCGGGAGCGGGAACGTGCGCGTGGACACCGCGGGCGGACGGGTCCTGCTCTGCCCCGACGTCCCGGACTTCGAGCCCTGGCTCACCGCCACCGAGGTCGTGGTCCTCAGCGCCGAGGCCGCCGGGGTCCCGGTCACCCCGGAGGACGCGGCCCTCGCCCTGGAGCGGGTCGGGCTCACGGAGGCCGCGCACCGCCGCAACGCCCGCTTCTCCCGGGGCATGCGGCAGCGCCTGGGCCTCGCCGCCGCACTGGCCTGCCGGCCCGAGGTGCTCATCCTGGACGAGCCCGCCTCCGGGCTGGACCCGCGGGGGCGGGTGGACGTGCTCGCCCTCATCCGCTCCCTCCGCGAGCACTGCACGGTCATCCTGGCCAGCCACCTGCTCGGCGACGTGCAGAGGGTGTGCGACGACGTCGCCGTCCTGGTCCGGGGGCGGGTGGTCTACCAGGGGCCCGTCGCCGACATCGCCGACCGCGGACGCCCCAGCGCCTGGCACGTGAGGGTCCGCGGCACGGCCCGGGAGGTCGTGGACCTCCTCTCCGCCGAACCGTGGGTGACCCGGGCGGTCCCCGTCGACGCGGAACCCGACCTCGTCTTCGTCGAGGCCGCCGCGGCCGAGCACGGGGAGACCGGCATCCCGCGCACGCTCGTGGAACACGGCGTCCCGCTGGTCTCCATGAACGGCTACGAGGCCGACCTGGAGTCGGCCTTCCTCTCCCTCACCTCGACGGACGCCACCGACGGGAGCACCCGATGAACACCGCGCTCTACCGCAACGAGATCCGGCGCATGACGCGCACCCACACCCTCGCCGCGCTCATGGGGTTCTTCGTCTTCTTCGGGGCGGCCTCGCCCGTCCTGGTGTTCCTCCTGCCGGACCTGCTGGCGGCCATGGAGGGAATGGAGGGCGTCCAGCCCGGCATGGCGGACCTCATACCGGAGGCCACCCCGGTCGCGGCGCTCGGCTCCTACGTGGAGAACGGGCAGACCCTCGGCGTGCTGTTCGTGCTCCTGGTGGCCGCGGGCGCCCTGGCGCTGGACGGCAGCGCCGGCCGCTCGACGTTCTACCGGGTCCGGGTCTCGGGCCCCGCCGCGCTGGTGCTGCCGCGCTTCGCGGTCCCCGCGGTCGCCGCCGTCGCCGCCCACACCGCCGGCGCCGTGGTCGCCTGGGCGACGACGCTGCTGCTGATCGGGGAGCTCCCCTTCGGGGCCACGCTCGCGGGCGCGCTGCTCACGGGGCTGTTCCTGGTGTTCGCCGTCGCGGTGACGGCGCTGGTCGCCGCCCGGGCCGGCGGCCTCCTGCCCACGGTCGGGTTCTCCGTGGCCGCCCTGGTCCTGCTCGTCCTGCTGGGCCAGCTGCCGGTGGTGGGGGAGTGGTCGCCCACCACCCTGTTCGCCGCGCAGGCCGCCCTGCCCGGCGGTGCGCCGGTCGCCGACTTCCTGCCCGCCGCGGCCAGCACCCTCGTGGGGACCGCCGCCCTCCTCGCGCTGGCCGTGCGCGGGTTCGGCACCCGGGAGGTCTGAGGGAGGGGAGCCGGGAGGGGCCGACGGAGGGGGTCATCGGACCGACCCCCTCCGTTCGCGTCCGGTTGGCCCGGGGTGGGCCCTAGATCTCCGTGGCGTTCACCACGATCCCGTCCTCGTCGCTGTAGAGCCACTCGCCCGGGACGAACACGACGTCGCCGAAGGCCACCGGCACGTCGAGGCGCCCGGCGCCGTCCTTCGCGGACTTGCGGGGGTTGGACCCCAGGGCCTTGACCCCCAGGTCGAGGCCGCCGAGAGCCCTGGTGTCGCGCACCGCGCCGAGGATCACCGCGCCGGCCCACGCGTTGTCCACGGCCGCAGCGGCGATCATGTCGCCCATCAGGGCGGACCGGAGCGAGCCGCCGCCGTCCACGACCAGCACCGCCCCCTCACCAGGGGTGTTGAGGACCTGCTTGACCAGGCCGTTGTCCTCGTGGCACTTGACGGTGCGGATGCGGCCCGAGAAGACCGCCCGTCCGCCGTACCGGCGGAACTGCGTGGAACAGCTGCGCAGGGTGTCGCCGTGGTCGTCGACGAGGTCCGCGGTGGAGAAGTCGGGGGTCATGTCGGCTCCGGTTCGGGTCGTGGGCGGGCACCGTCGAAGCTACCCGCCGGCGCCCGGAACTCTTTCGTCGGTCCGGAACGTCTCTTTCGTCTGCCCGGCCGCCTTCCCGGCCCTGAACGGTCGAAGTTGATGACAGGATAAGGACCTTCCCGTCACCACCTCGTGGGAGTCCCGTCACCCGCCGACCGGACGTCGCCCAGCCCTTCCCCCTGCTCGCGCGACCCTCCCCGTACGACTTCTTCTGGAGAGAGATGGTCTCCGAGATCTTCGCCGTCAGCGCCGCCTGGTCCCGGGCGGTGATCGAGTTCGCCGCCGACCTCGACCCCTGGGTCCAGCAGGCCGCCTACCTGGGCACGGACCTCTTCCTCGGCGTGTTCGCGGTACTCTTCCTCGCCGCCTGGTGGCGCGCCAGGTCCCACAGCTCCCGCGCGGTCGGCCTGGCGCTGTTCGCCCCCGTCGCCACCGTCGTCGCCTACGCCGTCAGCCGCACCGTCAAGTCGTTCTTCGAGCAGCTGCGGCCCTGCCAGGCCATGACCGACCTGACCACCATCGCCACCTGCGACCCCATCGGCGACTGGTCGTTCCCCAGCAACCACGCCGCCATCGCCGGAGCCGCCGCCGCGGCCGTCATCGTCGCCTGGCGCCGCTTCGCCGTCGTCGCCGTGGTGTTCGCCGTCCTGGAGGCCTTCTCCCGGGTCTTCGTCGGCGCCCACTACCCGCACGACGTCACCGTCGGCCTGCTCGTCGGCGCCGCCGTCGCCACCCTCGTCTCCCTCGCCATGGCCCGCCCGATGACCGCGGTCGTCGACCGCGTCGCCGCCACGGAACGCCTCCGCCCCCTCGTCCGTGCGGAGGGAGCCGCCGACGCCGCCGCCGTACCGCCCGCGGAGCCGGCGTCCGGCAACACCTACTCGCGCTCCTGACCCTCCCTCCCCCGTGCCCCGTCCCGCCCCGGGACGGGGCACGCGTGTGCCCGCGGCCGGGCCGGGGCGCAGAACCCCGGGGGCGCGGACGGCGCCCGTCCCCCGAGGCGGGGGACCCCACCGGTCCGCCCCCGTCGGCGGGGCCCGTGTTTGCGGCCACGGCGTCGTGGCATGCTTGGTGTGTGTGGGTATTCCACGCAGAACGCGGTCGAGCCACTGAAAAACGGGGGAGAAGGCCACGATGCTGCTGAGTTTCCGCGTCGAGAACCACAAGTCCATCCGGGACGAGCAGCAACTCCTCCTCACCCCCGTCTACGACGACGCCCGCCCCGAGAAGGCCGGCTGGGAGGCCTCCACCGTCGCGGGGGTCTTCGGCGCCAACGCCTCCGGCAAGTCCAACCTCCTCGACGCGCTGGCCCTGATGCGCGACACCGTCCGCTGGTCGATGAGCGACAATGAGCCGGGAGCGGGGATGCGAAGGCACGCCTTCTCCTTGGACGGGGAGTCCACGAACGAGCCCTCCTCCTTCGTCGTCGATCTCAAGATCGACCGGGTGCGCTACACCTACGGGTTCAGCATCGACGACGACCATGTCGCCGAGGAGTGGCTGTACGGCTACCCACAGCAGCGGAAGCGGATCTACTTCGAGCGCTTGGGTGAGGACTTCACGTTTGGGGACAGGGCGCAGGCCAGACTCAGGCACATCGCGGCCCTTACCGGAAGGAACGTCCTGTTCCTCACCGTTGCGGCCCGAGCGGAGCTGAAGGTCCTTCAAACCGTCTACCGATGGTTCTCCGAGAGCCTGGTGTTCGCTGAGGAGCGGCGGCCCGAGCCTCCGTCATGGCTGAACGGCGGCGAGGCGTCGGACGAGCGGCTCAGGTCCCTCGGTGACCTTCTGAAGTCGGCAGACACCGGTATCCGAAGCATCGAGATGCAGGAGGACGGGGACTACGCGCCCACACGCCCCTCCAGATCGGGAACCGGATCGGTCCGCCGACGTCTGAGGCTTGACGAAGCCCACCGGGCCGCCCCACCGCTGGTGGTGGGTCCCACCACGGTCGGGAAGACGAAGACGTCGTCCTTCCTCATCCACCTGGCGGACAGCACGGCTCCGGGGCCCGCACTCCTCTTCCACCACGAGGGCACGGCCCCCGATCGCCCCCTGCGATGGGAGGAGGAGTCCAGGGGGACCAGGGCCCTCGCCGCGCTCGGCTTCGAGGCCCAGCGCGTCCTGGAGACCGGTGGGGTACTCGTCGTGGACGAGATCGACGCCAGCCTCCACCCCTACCTCTCCGCCCGGGTGATCTCGCTCTTCCAGGACGAGGAGCAGAACCCCGCGGGCGCACAGCTCGTCTTCACCAGCCACGACGCCGCACTCCTCGGACGGGTCCGGGGAGCAGAGGTCCTCAAACGCGACCACATCTGGTTCGTGGACAAGGACGGCGAGGGCCGTACGTCCCTCTACCCGCTCAGCGACTTCAAGCCCAGGGGCGACGACAACCGGGCCAGGCGCTACCTCACCGGGCGCTACGGGGCCGTCCCCGACGTGGACGACGAGCTGTTCCGCGAGGCCCTCGCCAGGCGGGAACGGCACCCGGCCGAGGACGGGGGAGGGGCAGCACACCGGTGAGCAAGAGGGCCAAGAGGGAGCGCGAGACCAGGCTCGAACGCCGCCGCCCCCATCGGGAGGAACGGCGCGTCTACCTCGTCGTCTGCGAGGGCGAGACCGAGAAGGCCTACTTCGACGGCATGAAGAGGCACCCCGACGTGCGCATGCACACGGTGCACGTGCGCAGGTCCAAGCATCCCCAGCGCGAGGTCGTGGTGCGGAGCGCGGCCGAGGCCGGACCGGACGAGTACACGCAGATCTGGGCCGTGTTCGACACCGACGGAGAGGACGTCGCCTCTCTCGTCGCGGAGGCCCGGCGCTCGGGGGTCGAGGTCGCCCACTCCACCCCCACGTTCGAGACCTGGCTCGTCCTCCATCTCAAGGACCACCGGTCCGCGCTCGTCGGCGGGGCCCGGGCCGTGGGGGCGCTGAAGGCGCTCCTGCCCCGGTGGACCAAGGGCGGGACGCGCTTCGAGGACTTCGCGGACGGGCTCGTGGACGCCTGTGCGCGGGCGGAACGCCTTCCGCCCGGGGGAGATCCGGGGACGCGGGTCCATCTCCTCGTCAGGGCCGTCCTACGCCCCTGACCTCGGAGGCGGGTCACGGTTCCGTGACCGGACACAGCTGACACACTGGTGAGGTGGGTACTCAACAGTCTTCAGCAGAGCTCTTCGAGCGGGCAGCCGCCGTCGTTCCCGGTGGCGTGAACTCGCCCGTGCGCGCCTTCGGCGCGGTCGGCGGCACCCCGCCCTTCTTCGTCCGGGGCGAGGGCCCCTACCTCACCGACTCCGACGGCCGCCGGTACGTCGACCTGGTGTGCTCGTGGGGACCGCTGATCCTCGGGCACGCCGCCCCCGCCGTCGTGGACGCCCTCCACGGGGCGGTCGACGCGGGGACCTCCTACGGGGCGCCGACGCCGGGCGAGGTCGAGCTCGCCGAGCTGATCGTCGGCCGCACCCCCGTGGAGAAGGTCCGCCTGGTCAACTCCGGCACCGAGGCGACCATGTCCGCGATCCGCCTCGCGCGCGGATTCACCGGGCGCAGCAAGATCGTCAAGTTCGCGGGCAACTACCACGGCCACGTCGACGCGCTCCTGGCCGCCGCGGGCTCCGGTCTTGCGACGTTCGCGCTGCCCGACTCCCCGGGCGTGACCGGCGCCAGCGCGGCCGACACGCTGGTGCTGCCCTACAACGACGCCGAGGCCGTCGAGCGGGCGTTCGCCGAGCACGGCGACGACATCGCCTGCGTCATCGCGGAGGCGTGCCCCGCCAACATGGGCGTGGTCCCGCCCCGGGCCGGGTTCAACGCCCGCCTCAAGGAGATCGCGCACGCCAACGGCGCCCTGCTGATCCTCGACGAGGTCCTGACCGGCTTCCGCGTCAGCGCGTCCGGGTGGTACGGCCTGGAGGGCGTCGCTCCCGACCTGATGACCTTCGGCAAGGTCATGGGGGGCGGCCTGCCCGCCGCGGCGTTCGGCGGACGGGCCGAGATCATGGACCGGCTGGCCCCCGGCGGCCCCGTGTACCAGGCGGGCACCCTCTCCGGGAACCCCCTCGCCACGGCGGCCGGGCTCGCCACCCTGCGCGGCGCCACCCCCGAGGTGTACGAGCACATCGACCGCGTGTCCGCGCAGGTGCGGGCGGAGGTCTCCGGGGCGCTCGACGCCGCCGGGGTCGTCCACCGCGTCCAGGGCGGCGGCAACCTCTTCACGGTGTTCTTCACCGACCGGGAGGCCGTCGACTTCGACAGCGCCCGCACCACGGACACGGGCGTGTTCGCCGCGTTCTTCCACGCGATGCTCGACCAGGGCGTGTACCTGCCGCCCGCGGCCTTCGAGGCCTGGTTCTTCTCCGCCGCGCACGACGAGGCGGCCGTGGACAGGGTGGTCTCGGCACTGCCCCGAGCGGCCCAGGCAGCGGCAGAGGCCCAGGGCTGACCCCCGCGGTCCGGCCCCATGACCCCGAAAGAAAGACTCACACGATGACGACGACGACCGTCGTGCACCTGCTGCGGCACGGAGAGGTGTACAACCCGGACAAGGTGCTCTACGGAAGGCTTCCCGACTTCCACCTGAGCGAGCGGGGCAGGCAGATGGCCGAGATGGCCGCGGAGTGGTTCGAGGGCCACGACATCGCCGCGCTGTTCTCCTCCCCCCTGGACCGGACCCAGGAGACAGCCGTCCCGCTCCAGAAGATGCTCGGCCTCCCCGTCACCCTCGACGACCGGCTCATCGAGTCGGCCAACAAGTTCGAGGGGATGGCGCTGTCCCGGAGGTCGATGCGCGATCCCCGCGTGTTCAGCCGCGTCTACAACCCGTTCCTGCCGTCCTGGGGGGAGCCGTACTCCGAGATCGTCACCCGGATGGTCTCCGCCGTCAAGGTCGCCCGACGCGCGGCCTGGGGGCGCGAGACGGTGCTCGTCAGCCACCAGCTGCCGATCTGGATGGTCCGCCGCGCCGCCGAGGCGAAGAGGCTCTGGCACCGGCCGGACCTGCGCGAGTGCAACCTGGCGAGCGTCACGTCCCTGACCTTCGCCGACCAGCGGCTGGCCAGCGTCAGTTACGCCGAGCCGGCCGCCGAGTTGTACCGCGACGAGCCGTCGGTACCCGGGGCGTGACCCGGAGCGCGCACCCGTAGCGGTAAGCTGGTGCTTCGGGTGCGGTAGGCGTGCGCCGTTCCGGCGTTCGGCCTCCCCGGGGCACGCCCCGGTCGCATCGGCCACCCCGCGCCCTGAGCGCGTCGGTGCCAGCGGGGCCGGCAGCCGCATCCGAACCCCTTGCCGGTTTTCACCGCCCAGCGGTTCGGCATGTCCGTACTCATCGTGAGCGAGAAGGTGATCCCATGGGTTCCGTCATCAAGAAGCGTCGCAAGCGGATGGCGAAGAAGAAGCACCGCAAGCTGCTCAAGCGCACGCGTATCGCGCGTCGCAACAAGAAGTAGGACCGGTCGCGGCGAAGTCGTCTCTCCGCGGGCGCGGGCGTGCCCTCGGTTCGCCCCGGACGCGGAGACACCTTCCCCCTTTGCGTGTGCTTTGCCACCGCAATGGAATTTTCTGGGTGAGGCGCTGTTGTGTCTCACGGGTCGCGGTCGCCGGCTCACCCTCGTGGTGAACGGTCCGCGGACCTCCCGGAACAGCTCCCGTCTCCTTCCAAGGAACGTGTCGCCATGGCTCGTGTCGTACTCGTCACCGGGGTGTCCAGCCCCCTTGCCGCCAGGGTCGCGCAGACCCTGAGCGAGGAGCCCGGTGTCCGCCGGGTGATCGGCGCCGACTCGTCGCCGCCGCCCCAGGACACGCGGGGTATCGAGTACGCCCATGTCGACCTGCACGACGGGAGCCTCGACCGGATCGTCACCGACTCCGGCGCCGAGCTGGTGCTGCACCTCGGGCTGGACACCGAGGGCGCCCCGAACCGGGAGGACAACCTCCTGGGGACGATGCGGGTGCTGGGCGCAGCCCAGCGCTCCACCTCCGTCCGGCGCCTCGTGGTGCGCTCCAGCGCCACCCTCGACGCCGACGACGCGGCCGAGGTCGAGCGCCACACGCGCGGCCTCCAGCGCCGCCGCCCCGACCTCTCGGTGGCCCTCCTGAGGTTCGCCAACCTCATCGGCCCCTCGGCCGACACCCCCCTCACCCGTTACCTGGACTCGCGCCTCGTGCCCACGGTGCTCGGCAACGACCCCCGGGTGCGCTTCCTGCACGAGGACGACGGCGCCGAGGCGCTGGTGCGCATGGCGCTCAGCGACGGGACCGGCTTCTTCGACGTGGCGGGCGCCGATCCCGTGCCGCTCTCGCAGTGCCTGCGCCGCGTCGGCGGCCAGCGGCTGCCGGTCCCCGCCCGCGGCCTCAAGGTGCTGAGCGGGCTGGCCAAGCACGGCCGCATCGGCTACGCGAGCTCCAGCACCACCCGTGCCGTCCACGCGGGACTGCACACCGGGGGGATGGACTCCGACTCCCTGGAGCGGGTGCTGGACTGGTCCCCCGCGTACTCCTCGGCCGAGGCCTTCGAGTCCTACGCGCACAGCCGCGCGTCGTCCTCGCCGCGGCACGGCCTGCGCCCGGTCCACGTGCTCGCGCTCGCCAGGGCCACGCTGGGGCGCTGAGCCCCTCTCCCGCGGTGCCCGCCGCCGGTTCGGCGGCCCCTTCCGTCCTGCCCCGGGCGGGTCCCGGTCCCTGCGCGCCGGTGCGTGCCGCCGCGCTCCCCGGACCTGCGCCCCGAGCCGGTCCGTCGGCGCCCCCGGGCCGCCCGCCGTCCGGGTGCCCGGCCCCCGCCCCGGCGGCTTCCGCCGCCGTGCCCGCGCACGTCGTCCCGGCCCGTGCCCGCCGTCCGCAGACCGTCGTGGACGCCTGCGGCGGCCGTGCCGCGCGGTCCACCCCGGCCGCGATCCTCCCGCGTCCCCTCAGACCGCTCTGCGCTGTCTGACCGCGCGCATGGCGACCGCGCCCGCCACCGCGCCGGCCACCGCCGCGGGGACCGCCACCTTCAGGGCGGCCCTGTGCCGCCGGAAGTCGTGGACCGGCCAACCGTGCGTGCGCGCGTACCGGCGCAGGTCCCCGTCGGGGTTGACCGCGTGGGGCCGTCCCACGAGGGACAGCAGCGGCAGGTCGTTGGAGGAGTCGCTGTAGGCCGAGCACGCGGCCAGGTCCCAGCCCTCCTTGCGGGCGAGCGCGCGCACCGCCACGGCCTTGGCGGGCCCGTGCAGGAGGTCCCCGTTGAGCCGTCCCGTGTACACGCCGTCGACGCTCTCCGCCTCGGTGCCGAGGGCGCCGGTCAGGCCGAGCCGCCGCCCGATGATCTGCGCGAGTTCGACCGGGGTCGCGGTGACCAGCCACACCGGTTCGCCGGCGTCGAGGTGCCGCTGCACCAGCGCGCGCGTGCCCTCCCAGATCCGGTCGGCCATGGTGTCGTCGTAGATCTCCTCGCACAGGGTGACCAGGTCGGCCAGGTCGTGGCCGGCGACGAACGCCAGGGCGGCCTCGCGTGCGGCGTTGATGTGCTCGGGCTGTTCGCTCCCGGTGACCCTGAAGACCGTCTGCCCCCACGCGAAACGCATCAGGTCGCGCGTGGTGAACAGGTCGCGGGCCGCCAGGCCCCGGGCGAAGTGGTAGATCGAGGCGCCCCGCATCAGGGTGTTGTCCACGTCGAAGAAGGCGGCCCCCGGACCGACCGGAGTCGGGGACACGGCGTCGTATGACACGGTTCTCTCCTGGCTTGGGTGGGGGAGGCGGCCCTCCGGTGTCGGGGTGGCGAGCCCCGCGTAGTGCGAGCCTACGACCACCCGCGGGTCGTGCGGGGCCGCTGGGTTGCGGTGACAAACCAGGTGATGAAGCTCACAGTGTAAATCCCCGTTGTGGGCCCCACTCTGCGGGATCTTCCCCGAAACTGCCCCCGTCATTCTGGTCAAAGTGCACATCCACCCGTTGGAGTGCAGCATCATTGTCGGGATGGTGACGGTAGGACTGGCATTCATAAGCGCGTTGGTGGGCTGGAGCGCCACCGCCGCGCTCGCCGCGTACGCCCAACGCCGTCCCGGTGTGGCCGCTGTGGGGTGGCTCGTCGCGGCACTGGGGATGACGGTGGGCCTCAGCGCGGCCGTGATCGGGGCGATGTTCGACTTCGGCGAACTCACCTTCCGGCTGCTCCAGATCGGTATCAGCCTCCTCGGGCCGCTCTACATGGCCTGGGGCGCCTTCGAGTACGGCGTCCGGTCGCCCCGCGGGGTGTTCACCTCGCGGCTGCTGCTGAGCGCGTTCACCATCGTCCCCCTGGTGGTGCTGTCCGTCGACCGGGTGAGCACCCGGTTCGGCGACACCTTCCCCGCCCTGGGCGACCACTACGACCTCATCCCGCGCTCGCTCGTCAACGTCACGCAGGTCGTCGCCGCCGTCCTGCTGGTCACCGCGGTCGTCGCGGTGGCCAGGCGCGCCTCCGGCCACCGCAACGCCGACCTGGCGGTGCTCGGCCTCGTCGCCCTCGCCACGGTGCTCTCGGTGCTGGTCGGCCGGTTCGGCCTCGGCCTCGTCGGGCCCCTGCTGATGCTCGGCGCGGTCGCGGCCCTGTGGGGCGCCGCCGCGATGGTCGCGCGCCCCCGCCGCGACCCCTACGACGATGACGACTACTACGACGACTACGACGACGTGGCCGAGGACACCGAAGACGAACTCCCGGAGGAGCCCGTGCGCCGCAAGCGTCGCAACGCCGACCCCTACGACGACTACTACGACGGTCAGCCGGCCCGGCAGGCCCCGCCCGCCAAGCTGCGCGGCGTCATCACGATCTACACGCTCGCCGACGGCCAGGGCCCGGGCTTCGACCGCCTCGCCGACGCCGTCGTCGCCCAGGTCGCCGAGCGCGAGCCGGACACCCTGCTGTTCGCCTGCCACACGGTTCCCAGCGCGCCCTCGCAGCGCATCGTCTACGCGATCTACCGGGACGAGCTGGCGCAGGAGGAGCACGAGCGGCAGCCGCACGTCGCGGAGTTCGCCCGGCTCGGCGCGAACCACGTCGTCGCCACCAACGTGATCGAGCTCTCCCTGGCGGGCGCCTCGGCCAGCGACGGCCTCGCCGGCCTGCTGATGCCCCGCTGACCTGGTCCTTCGCGGCCCGCGCGGCAGGGCGGGCCCCGGTGCGGCCCCCTGGCCCCCGCCGGGGGAGGTCTCGAACCGGTGTCTTCTCCCCGGAGCGCCGAACCGGTCGCGGGGCCCCGGCGTCCAACCCCGGGTGAAGTACCCTTCCCTACAGGTTTTTCCTGACCGGTGCCCGTCGGGCACCGATGGCGTGTGACCGAGACCGGCCGGACAGCCCAGCCGAGAGGCGCGCCGGAGCGAAAGAAAGTGTGCTGGGATTCCCGATGCGTAAATTTCTTGTCGTCCTCCTGATCCTCCTGGTCGCCCTCGTGGTGGCGGCCGACGTCGGGGGACGCAGCCTCGCGCAGAGCGCCGTGGCGCGCCAGCTCGCACAGCAGCTCCAGATGGCGGAGGAGCCGACCGTCGAGATCGAGGGCTGGGCGTTCCTGCCGCAGGTGTTCGGGGGCGAGTACTCCGAGATCCGCATCACCGCCGACACCGCCACCCTCAACGGCGTCACCCTCGAGCAGATCGACGCGACCGCCGCCGACGTGCAGGCGCCCCTGGCGGACCTGCTCGACCAGCCCAGTGTGGTGGCGGGGCAGCTGGACGGCTCGGCCGTCGTCCCCTACTCCTACTTCAACGCCTACCTGCCCGAGGGCATCACCATCACGACGGAGAACGGGCAGCCCCGGATCACCGGGGAGCTCGCCCTTCCGGAGCTCGGTCTGAGCACCTCGGTCAACGCGGGCGGGCAGTTCGGCGTGGACGGCGACACGCTGTCCTTCACCCCCGAGGACATCCAGGTCGACGGTGTCCCGGGCGACGTCAGCGGCCTGGTCTCCGGCTCCCTCACCTTCAGCGCGCAGGCGCCCGCCCTCCCCTTCGGCCTGGCCGTCACCGACATGGAGCCCACCTCCACCGGGCTGCGGATCACCGGCACCGGTTCCGACGTCCCCCTGATGGGGGCCGACGCGGCCTGACGGCCCCGCGCCCGGCGGCGGGGTCCCGGGGCCGCCGGGAACGCACGGCGCGGGGACGCGCCGAAGGCACACCAGGAGGAGGACGGAGCGGTGACGACGCAGGGCGGGGGCGCGCCGGGGGACCGGCCCGACGCGGTGGGGCCGGGGACGCCCGGTGCGCTGACCTCCGACGAGATCGGCGCCGACCTGGGCGTGCGGGCCACGCTCGTCCAGTTCTCCAGTGCCTTCTGCCAGCCCTGCCGCGCCACCCGCCGGGTCCTCGGCGAGGTCGCGGGGATGGTCGACGGCGTCGCGCACGTGGAGATCGACGCCGAGTCCCGGCTCGACCTCGTCCGCAGGCTCGACGTCGCGGGCACCCCCACGGTCCTCGTCCTCGACGCCGGGGGCCGGATCGTGGGCCGGGCGGGCGGCCAGCCGCGCAAGGCGGACGTCATCGCCGCGCTCGGCCGGGCCGTCCCCTGAGCGGACGATCCCCGTGCGCCCCGGCGCGGAGGGGCCTCCTGTGATCTACCCCACGCGTGACAAACGCGTCGCGGGGACTGTAGCGTCTAGAACGTGACTTCCTTGACGAGCGCGTATCTGACGAAGCGACGGGCAGTGGACTTCTGCCGCGTCGCCGCCGCGCTCTGTCTGTGTCCCTAGGGCGGACGGGCTTCCCGACCCCCGCTCCCTCCGCGCGACTGGCCTTCCACCGTGTACGCAGCAGGGGACGACACACCATGCAGGCCGACCCTCGCGGGCAGTGCTCATCCGCTGTCCCGACCGTACCCGTGACGGACCACGGGGCCCGGGGCCTCCGGGCGCCGGTCCTCGCGTTCGCGGTGGTCGCCGGGGCGGGTCACCCGCCCTTCGGTCCGCCGTCCCCCGCCTCCGTACGCTCCCGCTCCGGCCCACCGGCCGGACCGGAGGGCGGTCGGCCGTCCCGGTCCGCGCACGGAGCAGGACACGCCTTCGCCGTTCCCGCATCCGCCGCTCACCCGGCGGACACGGAGCGGCCCGGTATCGCCGCGTCCGCCCCCGCACCCCCCGCAGCCCTCCCCGGAGGCCGACCGGCCTGCGCCACGGCTGCGGGACGCACCCTCTCGCCCTCCGCCGCACGGCGTCGGGCAGGACGGCTCGATCCCCCGCGTCCCGGGACCGCAGCACCCCGGGCGCACCGACCGCACACGCGACACCGCACAAGAAACACAGGAGGTTCCCTATGAGCCGCTCCGACGTCCTCGTGGACGCCGACTGGGTGGAGGCTCACCTGGACGATGACAACGTGGTCCTCGTCGAGGTCGACGAGGACACGTCCGCCTACGACAAGGGACACATCCGCGGCGCCGTCAAGATCGACTGGAAGACGGACCTCCAGGACCCCGTCCGCCGCGACTTCGTGGACCGGACCGGGTTCGAGAAGCTGCTGTCCGCCAAGGGCATCGGCAACGACGACCAGGTGATCCTGTACGGCGGCAACAACAACTGGTTCGCGGCCTACGCCTACTGGTACTTCAAGCTGTACGGCCACGACGCCGTCCGCCTGCTCGACGGCGGGCGCAAGAAGTGGGAGCTGGACTCCCGCGAGCTGGTGGAGGAGGTGCCCGAGCGCGCCGCCACCGAGTACACCGCCAAGGAGCAGGACACCTCGATCCGCGCCTTCCGCGACGAGGTCGTCGGGGCCATCGGCGTCAAGGACCTGGTCGACGTCCGCTCGCCCGACGAGTTCACCGGGAAGCTGCTCGCCCCCGCGCACCTGCCGCAGGAGACCTCGCAGCGCCCCGGCCACATCCCGACCGCGCGCAACATCCCGTGGGCCAAGACCGCCAACGAGGACGGCACGTTCAAGACCGCCGAGGAGCTGCGGGAGCTGTACACCGGGGCCGGCGTGGACCTGGACAAGGACATCATCGCCTACTGCCGCATCGGCGAGCGCTCCTCGCACACCTGGTTCGCCCTGCACGAGATCGTGGGCCTGGAGAACGTCAAGAACTACGACGGCTCCTGGACCGAGTACGGGTCCCTGGTGGGCGTGCCCGTCGAGCTGGGAGAGGCGGAGGCCAAGTGAGCGACAGCTGCGGAGCGCCGGTCGGCGGGGTCGCCCTCGCCGACGTCGACGCGGGAAACCAGGCGGTCATCCAGGGCACGGTGACGCGTGACGGCGAGCCGCTGCGCGGTGCCTACGCCCGCCTGCTCAACGCCTCCGACGACTTCGTCGGCGAGGTGGCCACCGGGGACGAGGGGACCTTCCGCTTCTTCGCCGCCGACGGCGACTGGAAGGTCCGCGTCCTGGCGTCCAAGGGCTTCACCGGCGAGTACCCGGTGCGGGCCGAGGTGGGCAAGGTCATCGACCTCAGGGTCCAGGCCTGACCCACGACCGACACGACGGTCAGGGCGCGGAGCGCCGGTGCCGACGGGAGACCGTCCGGGACCGGCGCTCCGCGCTGTCGGGGGCCGGGCGCCGGGGGCGGCCGTGCCACCGGGGCCGGGGGCGCCGGGGCCGTCCCGCGGCCGGGTCGGCCGCGCGTTCGTCCACAGGGCGCGTCCTGGGCTGGCAGGCCGTTCCGGGCCCTGCTTCACTGGAGGGAGTGCGGCCCGGTCGGCCGCCCGGCCGGTACCGGCCTCCGGCCGCGTGTCGACCGCGGTGGGACCGTGACAAGCACGCCGGGCAGGTGGCAGCATCGGGCCCACGCTCCGGCCACCGCCGGGGTCCCGCGTGAACGACCCCGGCCGCTCCCTCCCCAGCGGCCGGTCAGGAGGTGTGAGGACGGTGCCCGACCCCCGAACCGGCGGCACGGCCAGAGGAGAGGCCGGGCGGACCTACGTCGGCTGGCGCCACGCGGTGCTCCTCCCGCCTCCGGGACCGGCACCCCGCAGGCCCGTGCCCGCCGACTCCGAGGGCGTCAGCGAGGAGTGGATCGCCGCCCAGCGCGACAGCGAGGCCCAGACCAACCGCCCCCTCTACTACGCCCTGGCCGGGCTCGGCCTGTTCGCCCTGCTGTGTCCGCTGCTGTGGAGCCTGCGCATCCTCCCCGGCAGCTTCGCCCTCGGCGGCGTGTTCGCGTGCGCGGCCGTCGCGGCCCCCGTCGTCTTCGCCCTGGTCCAGAGCCGGCAGGTCGTCGCGGAACGGCTGGAGAGGGCCCGCGAGCGGCTGGCGGCCGAGCGCGACGAGCGCGAGCGGGTGCTGCACCAGCAGCAGCGCGACCACGCCCGCCGGTACACCGAGTGGCAGGCGGCCTCCCGGGCCTACGAGGCCCAGCCCCGCTGGTACGGGGTGACCGTCCCCGCCGACGCCGGCGCTGTCGTCGTGGTCGGCGGCACGGAGGCGGGGTGGTCGGCGCTGCTCGCCACCGTCGGCGTCTCCCGGCTCCGGGAGGGGGGCGACCTCACCGTCGTCGACCTCACCGGGCGCTCCGTGGCCCGTGAACTCGTCCGACTCGCCCGCCGCTGCGCCGTCGACCCGCGCCGCTGGGTGCTGCCCGCCGACCTGCCCCGGATGACGCTGGGCACCAACCTGGACGCGGGCCAGCGGGCGCGCATCCTGTCCGCCGTCGCCGCCGCGTCCGGTGAGGCCGACGACGCCGACGCCGACGAGACCCTGATCCTGCGCCTGCTGGAGGTCCTGGGCCCGCGCGTCGGCATCGCCGAGCTCATCGGCGGCCTGCGCGCCCTCATCACCCCCCTGGAGGACGCGGCCGAGGACGACCCGGCACTCGCGCTGCTCACCCCGGACCAGCGCGTCCGGGTGCGCGAGCGCTGCGCGGACCGCCCCGACGTCCGGGAGCGGGCCTGGGAGCTCGAACGCCGCCTCAGCCCCTTCGAGGCCGTCGGCACCCGCGCGGACGACGGCGAGTACGCGCAGGTCAAGATCATCTCCACCGACCGGGCCTCCGGCCGTGCCGCGGCCCGCGTGTACGGGACCTACGCCGTGTCCGCGCTCAGCGAGCTCCTGGAGGGGACGGCCCCGCCCCCCGGCGGCGGGGGGAGCCGCCGCCGGCCGGACCGCACGCGGACCGTCGTGGTCTGCGGCGCCGAGACGCTCCCGCCGGAGGAGGTCGACCAGGTCCTCTCCGCCGGGGCCGACAGCGGGGTGGAGGTCGTCCTGATGTTCCGCACGCCCTCGCCCGCGGCCCTCGCCAGGTTCGCGGACCCCGCCTGCCTGCCGGTGGTGATGCGTCAGCACGGGGAGTCGGCGGAGGCCGTCGAGCGGGCGGTGGCCGCGGTCCCGGGCCCGCCCGCACACGATCCCGCGCGGTTGGGGCTGCACCGCCTGACCGAGGCGGTCGGCGAGGCGGCGGGCGACCCGTCCCCCGGCGCGGGGGAGGGGCCCGAGGACGAGATCGAGGCCGACGACCGGTTCTTCGCCTCCCCCCACACCGATTCCGGAGCGGTCATCCGCAACGCCGCCGCCGCTATCGCCCCCTTGGACCTGGTTCGTCATGTGAGATCCGCCACGTCATGGGGTCGCGCCACCGCCCAGGCCGCGGGAATCGACGCACCGGGCGCGGACGGGGAGGAAGAGGACGCATCGGTCCGCGTCAGCCCGCTCGACGCCGAGGCGCTCCGCGGGCTGCCCCACACCGCCGCGGTGGTCCTGACCGCCGACGGTCCTGTCCTCGCGGACACCAACCCGGGTATCCTCACCCTGTCCACAGCCACACTGGCCACCGTGGACGACTCCCAGAACTCCAGCACCACGCCGCCGGCCGTGCGCGGCACCGGGGCGGCCGACAGCCGCCGGGGCAGGACGGGACGGCACGCCGAGGGCGGCCGACCCCGCGCCGACGCCCCCTCCGCCGCCTCCGGCACACCCGACGGCGCCGCGGTCCGCGACGGGGCGCCGGCCCCCGCGGGAGCCGGCGAGCCCCGGGGGCAGGTACCGCCCAACCTGGGCCCGCCGCCGGAGAGGTTGGACTGGCGGGTCTGATCCCAGGTGGACAATAAGCTTGGCCCGACACATCGCCCGCCGCCTCCCAGGAGCGAACGGCGCGGGTGATCCAGCAATTCTGGAGAGTAGATGAGCGAGCTTCCCTTGCGCGCCCAACTGGCATCGGTTCTGGGAAGGAGCGCAGCCAGCCTGTCCCGTGCCACCGGGCGGGGAGACGGCTCCGTCATCGGTGGCAGGGTGGCGCTCAAGGTCGAACCCGACCTGCTCGCCAAGCTCGCCCGGGGCCGCAGGCTCGCCCTGGTCAGCGCCACGAACGGCAAGACCACCACCACCAGGCTCATCGCGCAGGCCCTGCGCGAGTTCGGCGACGTGGCCACCAACGAGTACGGCGCCAACATGCCCACCGGGCACATCACGGCGCTGTCCGACAACCGCTCGGCCGTCAACGGCGTGCTGGAGGTCGACGAGAAGTACCTCCCGCAGGTGCTGCTCGCCACCCAGCCGGCGTTCGTGGTCCTCATGAACCTGAGCCGCGACCAGATGGACCGCGCCTCGGAGATCAACCTGCTCGCCAAGAAGTGGCGCACCGCCCTGGGCAAGAGCAACGCGCACGTCATCGCCAACGCCGACGACCCCCTCGTCGCCTGGGCGGGCCTGGGCGCGCCCAACGCCACCTGGGTCTCCGCCGGCCAGCGCTGGAAGGAGGACTCCTGGTGCTGCCCCGAGTGCGGCGGCCACCTCCGGCGCGAGGCAGACCCGCACTGGGAGTGCCCCGAGTGCGGTCTGGCGCGACCCCGGACGAGCTGGGCGGTCGAGAACGAGACCGACACCCTGCTCACGCCCGAGGGCCGGAGGATCAAGCTCCGCATGAACCTGCCCGGGGACGCCAACCGGGCCAACGCGGCGATCGCTGCCGCGACCGCCGCCGGGTACGGCATCCACCCGGAGCGCACCGTGGAGCGCCTGCGCGAGATCACCTCCGTCGCGGGCCGCTACACGTCCGTGGTGACCATGGGCGTCGAGGTCCGCCTGCTGCTCTCCAAGAACCCCGCCGGGTGGCTGGAGTCGTTCGCCGTGCTGGACCCGCCCCGGACCCCGGTGATCCTCGCGGTCAACGCCCAGGTCCCCGACGGCAAGGACACGTCCTGGCTGTGGGACGTCGACTACACGGTCCTGCGCGACCGCCGCGTGTTCGTCATGGGCGAGCGCCGCACCGACCTGGCTCTGCGCCTGGAGACAGACGGGGTCCGGTTCGAGATCGCCGACCGGGTGGACGAGGTGCTGGGCCGCCTCAAGGCCGAGCAGCCCGACATCACCAAGGTCGACCTCATCGCCAACTACACCGCCTTCCAGCAGATCCGCACGGCGTACGGCCGCGTCCAGTAGGGGAGAGTCATGACGAACACCAGTGCGTTGCGGATCGTGTGGATCTACCCCGACCTCCTGAGCACCTACGGCGACCAGGGCAACGTCCTCATCCTCAAGCGCCGGGCCGAGCTGCGGGGCATCCCGACCGAGATCGTGCACGTCCACTCCAGTGACTCGGTGCCCGAGCAGGGGGACATCTACCTGCTCGGCGGCGGCGAGGACCGGCCGCAGATCCTCGCGGCGGAGCGCCTGCGCGCCGACGGCGGGCTGGCCCGCGCCGCCGCCCGCGGCGCGTGCGTCTTCGCGGTGTGCGCCGGCTACCAGATCATCGGCGAGACCTACGGCGACGACGAGGCCAACCCGCTTCCGGGCGTGGGCATCCTCGACATCCGCAGCGGCCGCGGCCAGACGCGCGCGGTCGGCGAGATCGTCGCCGACGTCGAGCCCTCCCTGGGCGTCGGACGGATCACCGGCTTCGAGAACCACCAGGGCCGCACGGCCATCGGCCCCTCGGCCCGCCCGCTGTCCACCACGGTGCGTGGCATCGGCAACGACGACCGTACCGAGGGCGCCTACCAGGGCCAGGTGCTGGGCACGTACCTGCACGGACCCGCCCTGCCCCGCAACCCGCAGCTGGCCGACCTGCTGCTGCGCTGGCGCGTGGGCCAGCTGGCCCCGCTCGCGCCGTCCTGGGGCGAGCGTCTGCACGACGAGCGCCTGGCCGCGGCGCTGCGCCAGTAGCGCGGCGCCCGGAGCACGGCCGCGGGGCCCGGCGGACACGGAACCACTCCCTGTCCGCCGGGCCCCGCCCGCGTCCGCGCCGGTGTTCCGCCCGCACCGGCCCGGGCACGGGCCACCCGTTTCACCCGTGCCACCGCTCCCTCCCGGGCCCCGCAGCACGTACCTCCTGTGCTTCCCGGGCCTCCTGCGCCACCCGGGCTTCCCGCACCTCCCGTGCCTCCGCAGTACATACCTCCGGGCCTCCTGGGTCTCCTGCGCCACCCGGGCTTCCCGTACCTCCCGTGTCTTCCGTACCTCCCGGGCCCCGCAGCACATACCTCCTGCGCCACCGGCTCCCTCCCGGGCTTTCACCGTCCCCGGTGCCTCCGGGGCCTCCCCCGCCACACGTGCGGTCGCGGGGCAGACGGAATGAACAGGCCCCCCACAACGCTGCCCTGGGCATGAAGGCAATGGCACTGCACCAGTACGGTTCCGCTGACGACCTGGCCCCCGTGGAGCTCTCCGAGCCCAAGGTGGCGCCGGGGGAGGTCCTGATCCGCGTGAAGGCGGCGGGGGTGAACCCGGTCGACTGGAAGCTCGCGGCCGGGGGGCTCGACCCCGTGATGGAGGCGGAGTTCCCGCTGATCCCGGGGTGGGACGTCGCGGGCGTCGTCGAGGCGGTCGGGCTCGACTCGCCCGAGTACCGGGTCGGGGACGAGGTCTACGGGTACCTCCGCAAGGACTGGGCGAAGAACGGCACCTACGCCGAGCTGGTCTCGGCGAGCGTGCGCATGCTCGCCCCCAAACCGGTGTCGCTGGGCTGGGAGGAGTCCGCGGGGGTCCCGCTCGCGGGGCTGACCGCCTACCAGGCGTCGAGGCGTGTCGGCGTGGGAGCCGGTGACACGGTGCTGGTCCACGCCGCCGCCGGCGGCGTCGGGTCGTTCGGCGTCCAGATCGCGGTGGCGCGGGGCGCCCGCGTCATCGGCACCGCCAGCGAGCGCAACCACGACTACCTGCGCTCCCTGGGGGCCGAGCCCGTCGTCTACGGCGACGGCCTGGCCGACCGGGTCCGCGCCCTGGCGCCCGGGGGCGTCGACGCCGTGCTGGACTTCGTCGGCGGCGGGGCGGCCGAGCAGTCCCTTCCGCTGGTCGGGGACCCGGTGCGGGTCGCCTCCGTCGCGGACGCCGACGTCGTGGCGAGGGGCGGCCACTACGTGTGGGTGCGCCCCGACGCCGCCGACCTCGTCGAACTGTCCCGTCTCATCGACGACGGCAAGGTCTCCGTGTACGTCGAGCGCGTGTTCCCGCTGGCGGAGGCGGCCGACGCCTGGCGCCTGAGCCAGGCCGGCCGGACCCGGGGGAAGATCGTCCTGACGGTCTGACCGGCACGGGAGCCCCGTGCGGGAGGCGGCCGGGGGCCTGGGCGGACCGCGTCCGCGCAGGCCCCCGACCCCCGGGACCGCGTCCGGATCTTCCGGGCCGCCGGGCCCGGGGCGGTCGGCGTCGGGGACCCGGAGGACGGGCGGACACGGCCCGCCCGCCTGAAGCGGCCGGACCGCGCCGACGGCTAGCGGGGGCGCCTGCGGAGGGTGATCTGGGCGTTGGCCCCGGTGTCCGGGTCCACCACGACCTCCTGCCCGGCGGCGATGCCCTCCACCACCAGGTCGGCGTCCACGGGCGCGGAGCGCTTGAGCACGCCGAGGGCGATCGGGCCCAGTTCGTGGTGCCGGGCCGAGGTGCCCACCCGGCCGACGGGGCGGCCCTCCAGCTCGATCGGGCTGCCCACCTCGGGCAGGCGCTCCGCCGTGCCGTCCAGGTGCAGCATCACCAGCCGGCGCGGGGGCCGGCCCAGGTTGTGCACCCGGGCGACCGTCTCCTGGCCCGGGTAGCAGCCCTTCTCCAGGTGGACGGCCCTGCCCACCCAGTCCACCTCGTGCGGGATGGTGCGGTCGTCGGTGTCCAGCCCGGGGCGCACCCGGTGCCCGGCGATCCGCTGCGCCTCGTACGCCCACATCCCCGCGGGACGCGCCCCGGCGGCCGTCAGCGCCTCGGCGGCGGCGGAGAGGCGCTCGACCGGGAGGAACAGGTCGGTGCCGTCCTCCGCCGCGCGCACGGGCACGTCGCCGAGCGAGGCGGCCTCGACGGCCTTCGCGCGGTCCGGGCCGAGCACGGTCAGGATCGCACGGGAGTCCCCGAGGTCCTCCACCTCGACGCGCAGCATGAACCGCATGGAGTCCAGGAACGCGGCCAGTGCGGCCCCGCCGCCGGGCTCCGTGTGGATCCAGGCGGCCTCGCCGTCGTCCACCAGGGACAGGTGGTGGCGCAGGTGGCCCCGGGTGTCCAGGATCAGGGCCTCGGTGGCGGTCCCCGGGGCCAGGCCCCTGGTCGACTGGCTCGTGAGGTCGTTCAGCCACCCCAGGCGGTCGGGACCGCCGACCCGGACCACGCCCCGGTTGCTCCGGTCGACCCACGCGCTCGAACGTTCCATGGCACGCCCCTCGTGGGCCGGGTCGCCGTAGTGCGCGGCGACCCCGGAGTCGGGGGACTCGGCGCCCACGGCGCCCGGTGTGCTCATCAGCGGCGAAGTCATACAGCCGAGACTAGCCGCCCCGTAAAGAGTCCGAAAACACCGCTCTGACCTGCGGTTTCGCGCACAGGAAAAACATTTGCCCCGAGTCGGCCGCGGGACGTACTGTCGGTGTCACGCAAGAAAGGAGGTGGTCTGAGAGTGATTGATCTCAGGACTGGCGAGGTGGCCGTCCGCTAGGGCGACGCTCGCGTTCGCGCGGCGTCGCCCGTAGCGAATCCCAGACGGACACCCGGACCCCGGGCTGCCGGACTCGTCCGACCGGCCCCGCCCCCGCGGCGGGAACCAGCCCGGGGTCTGTCCTTGCCCGGACCCCGCCTCTACGCGCCGGCGCCGGTCCGCTTGAGCTGCGCCGACATGTACGAGCGCAGGCTGTGGCCGCGCGCCGCCAGGTCCCAGGCGTACCCCAGCGTGTCCCGGTCGTCGCCGAACAGGCCGTAGAGCCTGTGCGAGGCCGTCGCGTCGATACCGGTCTCGGTGTGCACCACCGCGTCGGTGTGCATCTCCACCCGGTTCGCGAACACGTTGCCCAGGTAGACCTCGGTGAACCCCTCGGGGTGCGAGATCAGCGCCTCCAGGTGCACGACCTGCTCGCCGTCCTCGCGCTTCCCGGCCTCGGAGTCCGGGCGCGCGCGCCAGTACCCCGACTCCTCGGCGACGAGCTCGCCCGGTTTGCCGTCCGCGCCCATCCGCCAGGCCCTGCTGGTGAAGGCGAGGTACGGAAGACCGGCCGTGTGTGTGAACTCGATCTCCTGTCCGAACTGGAACTCTTCCACGTCGGCGTAACCGGCGACGCCGACGCCCTCCCAGTGACCGATCAGGAAGGACAGTTTCGCCAGATCGGGATGTGCCTCAGCGTCCATGACACCAGAGCGTAGCGGCGGCGGACGAGTGGCGGTGACCACCGCCGTGCGAGCGGCGGCCCCGGCCACTCCCGTGCCGTGGTCCGGACATGCCCAATTGGCCCCGCTTTCCCGGAGAACTGGTAAAGATTGTCAGCAACGCGGTGTGGCCACGGGGTGTTACGCCAACCGCCGACGAAGACCTCCGACGCACTTCCATAAGGGGCGGCCTGTGTTACTGGTGATCGGTTCGGCGCTGCTCGTGGCCGCGGTGGTCCTCCTCCCGCTGACCGTTCTCGCCCTCCGGCGCTGGCTCCGGCAGCGCGGACTCGCCCAGCTCCGGCCGGGCGCCCTCACCGCCCAGGAGGGCCGCAGGGTCACGCTGACCGGGGTGGCCGCGCCGGGGCCGGACGGCCCCATCACCTCCGGCCTCGCGGGCGTGGAGTGCGTGTGGCACGGCCACGAGGTGCTCCGCCACTACTGGCCGCTCAACCGCGACCGGGCCGAGGGCGCGGTCCGCGAGCGGGCCTGCGACTCCATCGCCGACTACGGCTCCGACGACCTGTTCGGTCTGGTCGCGGAGGGGCGCGGGGGCGACGCCGACCGGGTCTTCGTCGTCCCGGGCGACACCGGGCCCACGGGCGCCGAACTCTGCCTGAAGCGCCTGGTCGGCCGCCCCCAGCCCGGCGTGGCCTCGCCCGCCGACGACCTGCTGCCCCGCGTGCGCGGGCGGATCTCCGGCGTCTTCCGGGGGGAGACCATCGAGTTCGAGTACCGGGAGTGGGTGATCCGGCCCGGCGCCCGCGTGCGCGTCACCGGGCAGCTCCGGGTACGGGACGGACGCGTGCTCCTGACCGCGCCCGAGGACGGCTCGATCACCATCGAGCACGGTGTGGACGAGCAGCCGGTGCGCGTGTCGCCGCGCAGGACGGAGGCGATGGTCCTCACCGCCGCCTTCGGCTTCTGCGCTGTGGTGGGGGCGATCCTGACCCTCACGGCCCTGTGAGTAGGCTGACGACCATGTCTCGTTCCTTGGTGATCAAGGTCACCGCCGGTGAGGAAGACCCCGAGCGGTGCAACCAGGCGTTCACGGTCGCCGCCGCGGCCCTGGCCAGCGGGGTCGGCGTCTCCCTCTGGCTGACCGGTGAGTCCGCGTGGTTCGCCGTCCCCGGCCGGGCGGAGGAGTTCTCCCTCCCGCACGCGGCCCCCCTGAAGGACCTCCTCGACGCGGTGCTCGCCGCGGGCCGGGTCACCGTGTGCACGCAGTGCGCGGCCCGGCGGGAGCTCGCCCCGGGCGACCTCCTGGACGGCGTGCGCATCGCCGGGGCCCCCTCCTTCGTGGAGGAGGCGGTCCAGGACGGCGCGCAGGCCCTCGTGTACTGACCGGGTCCGGACGCGGCCGTGCCCGCGCCGCTGACTGCGGCACGGGCACGGGTCGGCGGAGGAAGGCGCTACTTCTTGCCCTGGTTGGCGACGGCCTCGATGGCGGCCTTGGCTGCCTCGGGGTCGAGGTAGGTGCCGCCCGGGTTGGTCGGCTCGAAGGAGTCGTCCAGGTCGTAGACCAGCGGGATGCCCGTCGGGATGTTCAGCCCGGCGATGTCGGCGTCGCTGACGCCGTCCAGGTGCTTGACCAGGGCGCGCAGCGAGTTGCCGTGCGCCGCGACCAGCACGGTCTTCCCCGCGGCGAGGTCCGGGACGATGGAGTCGTACCAGTACGGCAGGGCGCGGTCCAGGACGTCCTTGAGGCATTCGGTGCGCGGCAGCAGCTCCGGCGGGAGCTGGGCGTAGCGGGTGTCACCGGCCTGCGAGTAGGGGTCGTCGTCCGCGATGGGCGGCGGAGGGGTGTCGTAGGAGCGGCGCCAGATCATGAACTGCTCGTCGCCGTACTCGTCGCGCGTCTGCGCCTTGTCCTTGCCCTGGAGGGCGCCGTAGTGGCGCTCGTTGAGGCGCCAGCTGCGCTCGACGGGCAGCCAGTGCAGGTCGGCGGTCTCCAGGGCGAGGTTCGCCGTGCGGATGGCGCGCTTGAGGAGGGAGGTGTGCAGGACGTCCGGCCTCACCCCGGCGTCCTTGAGCAGCTCCCCGCCCCGTCGGGCCTCGTCCTCGCCCGTCGCGGAAAGGTCGACGTCCACCCAGCCGGTGAACAGGCCCTTCGCGTTCCAGACGCTCTCACCGTGTCGCAGAAGTACCAGAGTTCCCATGGGGGCAAGCCTAGCCACCCGGCGGCCGGGCCCGGTCGCCCACCCGCCACCTGGACGCCGCGGCGGCGCTGCCTGCGGGAAGGCCGTGCCCGGCCCGGACGGCGCGGGCGGGGGAGCCCCGCACGGGACGCGGGTCCCGGAGGCGCGGGCCCGGGCCCGGCCTACAGTTCGTCCGCGGGTTCGGCCAGGTGCGCGAACGCCCTCAGGTTGCGCATGTCGTGGCCCCGTTCGGCGCGCCACTTCCACTCCTTGCGGATCGCCGACGCGAACCCGCGCTCCAGGGCGCCGTTGAAGTTCTCGTCCGAGTAGGTGAGCACGCACCCGAGCAGGCGGTCGACCTCGCCGGGGGTGACGCCCTCCAGCGGGAGGCGGCCACGGAGGTAGACGTCGCCGACCTCGTCCGCGGCGAACGCCATCCCGTACATGTCGGAGTTCTTGCGCATCAGCCACAGGTAGAAGTCGGCGTGGTTCTCGTCCGGCTGCCGGCAGAAGAACGAGGTGAGGGTGAGGCTGTGCGGACCGGTCTCCAGCCACACGAGGGTCTTGAGCTTGGCCCTGCCCGGGAGCGTGACGAGGAAGGACCCCTCGCGCGGGCACTCCGCCTCCAGCCCCGACTCGGTCACCGCGGCGGTGATCGCCGCGGCCGCGGCCTCGCGCGCCCCATCGGTACCCACCTCGTACGCCTCCCTCACTCGGTCACCTGTTCGCGGCCAGCGGCAGCGCGGGCGGGCTGATGCTCGCGCTGTACACGTTCAGCAGCTCGTCCACCGTCCGGGACCAGCCCAGGGTGGCGGCGTGCTCGGGCGCCGCCAACGCCAGCTTGGCACGCCAGGCCGGTTCGACGATCATCCTGTGCAGCTGGGCCGCGTAGTCCGCCGGGTCGTGCCCGTCCACCAGGACCCCGGACACCCCGTCCGCCACGGCCGTGGTCAGTCCTCCCACGCGTGCCGCGAGGACCGGTGTGCCGCACGCCTGGGACTCCACCGCCACCAGGCCGAACGACTCGGAGTAGGACGGCACCACGGTCACCGCGGCCGCACGGTAGTGGTCGGCCAGCCGCTCCCGGGTCTGGGGCGGCTCGATCCGCACCACGTCCGCCACGCCCAGGGACCGGGCCAGGTCGGTGAGCATCCGGGGCTCGCGCATACCGCCGCCGGACAGGCCGCCGACCACGCCCACCACCAGCCGCGACCGCAGGGAGGGGTCGCGCCGCAGGAGGTCCGCCGCCGCGCGGATCAGCACGTCGGGGGCCTTCAACCGCTGCACGCGACCCACGAACAACAGCAGCTCGGTGTCCTGTGGGAGGCCGATGCGGGTCAGCGCGTCCCGGCGCGAACCGGGACTGAACACCTCCAGGTCCACCCCGGGCGGGATCACGCTGATCTGGCCGTCGCGCGCGCCGTAGTGCTCACGGAGCTGGCGGGCCTCGTCCTCGGTGTTGGCGATCAGCCGGTCGGCCTGGTGGACCAGCTGGTCCTCGCCGCGCACGCGCATCTCGGGTTCGGGCACGTCGCCCTCGGCCAGGGCGGCGTTCTTCACCCGTGCCATGGTGTGCATCGACTGGACCATCGGCACGCCCCAGCGGCGGGCCGCCACCACACCGGCGCGACCGGACAGCCAGTAGTGGCCGTGCACGAGGTCGTAGTGGCCGGGTTCGCCCTGGGCCTCGGCGCGCAGCAGGCCGAAGATGAACGGGCACAGGTGCTCGGCGAGGGTGTTCTTGTCCAGGCGGCCGTAGGGTCCGGCGGGTACGTGCCGCACGTTCACGCCCGGGGCGAGCTCCACGACCGGGGGCATGTCGCGTTCGGTCGCGCGGGTGAAGACGTCGACGGCCACGCCGCGTTCGGCCATCCGGCGGGCCACCTCGACCACGTAGACGTTCATCCCCCCGGCGTCACCGGTGCCCGGCTGGTCGAGCGGCGAGGTGTGCAGACTGACGGTCGCGACTCGGGAAGGGACCGCCGCCTGTTCTCCCACGGGAACGATTCCAGACACCGGTGGGTCCCTTCAGATCGCGTATACAGCCGCTGTCGTCAACAGCGACGAAGGTACACACTGTTCCCGCCCGGATTGTCCGAGGGGTCTGCTATTGACCGGTCGGCATTCAGGGTGTAGCGGACCGGCCGGCAGCCGGGAGGTCCGCCGTGGCGGGAAAGCCGCGATCGCACGTGCTGGAGCCGTGCCCTCCGCCGGGGCGGACTGTGGCCACCGTCATACCGCGTGCGGCGGGGAGGACGGCGGATCGGTCCGTCCGGCCGGGGACACGGTCCTCCCCGGGCGGGGTGCGGCCGTCGCGGCCCTCCGGCGGCGCGAAGCCGGTGCCGCCCGCCTCGCCCCGGGCCCGGCGGCGTCGCCGAGGAGGCGGTGCGGGCCGTCCGGGCGGAAGGGCCCGTTCCAGGGGGCCGCCGGCGCGCCGGACCCGGCCCGCCGCAGACCGTCGGGCCGCACGCGGGGCCGGCCGCTCAGACCGCGATGGCGTGCCGGAGCCGGAGGTCGTCGGGGTAGGGGCGCAGGTACGTCTGGTCCCTGACCCACGCGACGTCCTCCCCCGCGCAGTGGTGGCGCAGCAGCGCCACCGGCACGCTCAGCGGCGTCTGCTCCCTCCGGTAGTCCTGGATCGCCTCGAGCAGGTCGTGCCTGCGGGAGTCGTCCAGGAGGGGGCTCAGCATCCCGAAGGCGTGCTGGAGGGCGTTGACGTGCCTGCCCCGGCTCGGCACGACCGCCATCGTCCGGTGGAAGGCCTCGGTGTACGCGGCGACGGTCTCCTCCCGGTCGGCGGTGCCGGCGCGGGCGACGATCCGCCCCGTCTCCCGGTACCCCTCGGGGGAGTGGGACATCAGCTGCAACTTGTGCCGTGTGTGCAGGTCCACCAGGTCACGGGGCCGCCACGGCGACTCCCAGAGCGTCCGCAGCCTCGCGTGCGCGAACACGCGCTGGGCGAACAGCTCGCGCAGGACCGGATCGGACAGGCGCCCCTGCTCCTCCACGGGGAGGGACGGCAGCAGCTCGGTCAGCCTGCGGGCGAAGGCGCCCCGCCCCTTGCCGTCCACGCGGCCGCCGTCCTCGTCGAACACCGGCAGCGCGTACAGCCCGCAGCTGGGCGACTTGTTCTTGAGGACGTACCCGTCCAGGCGGCGCAGCTGGGCGAGGTGCCGGTCGGCGGTCCGCGCGAGTTCCTCCGAGACGTCGGCCCCGCTCTTGCTGGAGACCACCCTGTCCTCCCCGTCCCGCCGCTGGAGGCGCAGCGTCGGACGCGGGACGCCCAGGCCGATCTCGGCCTCCGGACAGACGGGGAGCCAGCTCACGTGCCGGTCGAGCTCGTCGGTCAGGAAGCGGGAGCGCGAGTGCCCCCCGTTGTAGCGGACCGGCGCCCCCAACAGGCAGCTGGACACCCCGACCAGTGGACGCGATGGGGTTTCCGAGGTGTTCTGTGCAGGTGGAAGGCGTGTCGTCATGCGTCATCCCTACCCGATCCGGGAAACCGCCACCGGTATTCTCCCGGCGCGTTCCGTGGTCCTAGGGTAGCCGCATGGACACGATGCGTAGTGTTCTGCACGATCCAGGCAAGGAGCGCCGCTTGTCCGCCCCGACACTCGTCCTGTTCACCCAGGACCTCCGCGTCCGCGACCACCCCGCTCTCACGGCCGCGCTCGAACGCACCCGGACCGTCGTCCCGGTGTTCGTGCTCGACCCCGCCGTCGCGGACCGCTCCGCCCGCAACCGGGTCGCGCACCTGGCCGACGCGCTCGCGTCCCTGCGCGCCGGCCTCCGCGAACGCGGCGGCGACCTGGTGGTCCTGCGGGGGGACACCGCCGAGGAGGTCCCCGCCCTGGCCGGGGCCCTCGGCGCGGACACCGTCCACACGACCGCCGGGGTCACCGCCCTCGCCGCGCGCCGGGAGGACCGCCTGCGCGCGGCGGGCCTGGCCGTGGAGTGCTTCCCCGGCCTGACCGTGGTCCCGCCCGGGGAGGTCGCCCCGGCGGGAGGGGACCACTACAAGGTGTTCACGCCCTACTGGCGGGCCTGGGAGGCGCACCCGTGGCGCGCACCGCTCCCGGCCCCGGACCGGGTGGCCCTGCCGAAGGGCGTGCGGACCGGCCGCCTTCCCGGGGACGACGGCCGGGGCAGGGGCGCCCTGGCGGCGGACCTGCCCGAGGGCGGTGAGCGCGCGGCCCGGAAGCGGCTGGCCGCGTGGGTGCGGCACGGCCTGGACGGCTACCCCGACCGCCACGACGACCTCGCCGGCGACGCCACCTCCCGCCTGTCCGCGGACCTGCGACTCGGCTGCCTGTCCCCGCTGGAGACCGCCCTGGCCGCGGACGGGCGCCCCGGGGGACCGGAGTTCGTCCGCCAGCTCGCGTGGCGCGACTTCCACCACCAGGTCACCGCGGCCTTCCCGGCCATGAACGTCCGCGACTACCGGCCCCGGGGCAAGGAGTGGCGGCGCGACCCCGACGCCCTCGCCGCGTGGAAGGAGGGCCGCACCGGGGTGCCGATCGTCGACGCGGGCATGCGGCAGCTGCTCCGCGAGGGGTTCGTCCACAACAGGGCCCGCATGATCACCGCGGCCTTCCTCACCCGGACGCTGCGCGTGCACTGGAGGGAGGGGGCCGACCACTTCTTCGAGAACCTCCTCGACGGGGACGTGGCGAACAACTACGGGAACTGGCAGTGGGTGGCCGGAACGGGCAACGACACCCGGCCGAACCGGTCGTTCAACCCGCTCCGCCAGGCGAGGCGCTTCGACCCCGACGGCGTGTACGTCCGCCGCTACCTGCCCGAGCTCGCCGATCTGCCGGGGGCCCGGGCCCACACCCCCTGGAGGGAGGAGACGCCCCCGGAGGGCTATCCGCCGCCGATCGCCGACCCCGGCCACTGACCCGGGGCGGCTCCGCCCCCGGGGCCGCGACCCGTCCGGGACCGCGGCCGACCGGACGGGCGCACCGCGTGCGCCCGGGGCCGACGGCGGGCGTCCGGGCCCGCTGCCGGAGGCCGCCCGCGCGAGGCTCCCGGGGCGTCGCCTCCCCCGTGCGGACCGCCGGGGAGGGCCGTGACCGGACGGCCGCCCCGGCCGCATGAGCACGGGGGTGCGGGGCGGCCTCCGGGGAGGGCCGTCCCGCGCCCTCCGGCCGGCGGTCAGGGCGCGTCGAACGCCGCCCGGAACGCCGCCAGCGCCGCGTCCTCGAACAGCACCATCCGGATCTCCGGCACACGCGGCCGCGCGGTGCGGATCGCGTGCGCCGCCACGCGCGCCGCGTCGTCCATCGGCCAGCGGTAGACGCCGGTGGAGATCGCGGGGAACGCGACCGACCCCGCCCCCAGTTCGTGGGCGACCCTCAGTGACTCGACGTAGCAGGAGGCCAGCAGCGCGCTCCGGTCCTCGGTGCGGCTGTACACCGGTCCCACCGTGTGGATCACCCACCGCGCGGGCAGCCTGCCCGCGGTGGTCGCCACCGCCTGCCCGACGGGCAGCCCGCCCCCGTAGTGCCCGGCGCGCAGCGCGCGGCACTCCTCCAGGATCGCCTTCCCTCCCTTGCGGTGGATGGCGCCGTCCACCCCTCCGCCGCCCAGGAGGGAGCTGTTGGCGGCGTTGACGACCGCGTCGACGCCCTGCTCGGTGATGTCGCCGCGGACGAGGTCGACGCGGGGGTGCTCTGGGGAGCCCATGGTGCTTCCTTCCGGTGCGGAGGGGCAGTATCGCACCGGTCGCCCCTCGAACCCCGGACGCCCCGCGCGACCCGCCTCCCGCCGGGCTTGCCCGTGCGACCGGCGTCCGGCGCGGACGCGTCCCCGCGGCGGACCGCTCCACCCGCGCCCGCGGCCCCCACCACCGGCCCCGGTCCCCTGACCAGGGTCTCCGTGAACGCGATCCGCCTCACTCCGGCCGGGGCCGCGACGGCCCGGACCGGATCCGCGCCCCTTCGGCGCCGGACCCCGGGACCGGAATCGGCGGGCGCAATCCCTTGTCCCGTAGGAGACGAGGATTTAACGTGGGGGTACGACGGCGTGTAGTACGACCCCAAGTAGACTCGTGGTCATGAATCGGCTTGGCGAACTCGAACGCGCGGTGATGGATGTACTGTGGGCACGGAATGAACCGATGACGGTTCGTGAGGTCGGCAAAGCGCTCGCGGAGCGCGACCTGGCGCACACGACCGTCATGACCGTGCTCGACAGGCTCGCCAAGAAGAAGGTCGTCACCCGGGCACGCGAGGGTCGTGCGTGGCGATACCGTCCGGCAGCCAGCCGTGAGGCCTACGTCTCCGAGTTGATGTTCGACGCGCTCGGACAGACCGGTGACCGCGACGCCGCCCTGGCCGCCTTCGTCCAGTCCATGGACGGCAAGGAGGCTGCCGCGCTCCGGCGCGCACTCTCGGAAATCGAGCAGCCAAGGAACTAGTCCGTATGGTCAGTGCCGCCCTACTCTCCCTCGTCGCGGTCGGCTGCCTCATCGCCATGGAGGCGCTCCACCGGGCCAAGTGGCCCTCGCGCGGTCCCTACACGGCGGTGATCACCTGGCAGACCCTGGGTCTGGCCTGGGGCGTGTCGACCATCGGCGCCCTCCTGGCCTTCGGGCTGTCCTCCTACCAGCTCGGCGCGGCCGGCGGCTCCCTGGCGCTCGCCACCGACCTCGTCACGGGCCGGCTGATCCTCACGGAGCTCTCCCAGGGCGTCGAGGGCGTCAGCCACGTCGTGGCCGTCGTCCTCGCCCTCGTGCTGACCCTCGTTCTGTTCTACGGCCTCGTCTCCTCCTTCGTGCAGGTCGTCCGCGTCCGCCGGCGCCACCACGACCTCCTCGAACTCGTCGCGAGCGAGCACCCCGACGTACCCGGCGCCCGGGTGGTCGACCACCCGGCCGCAGCCGCGTACTGCCTTCCGGGCGTCCTGCGCTCCCAGGTCGTCATCAGCGCCGGAGCGCTCGCGGTCCTCGACAACCGCGAGCTGGCCGCGGTCCTGGCCCACGAGCACGCCCACCTGCGCCAGCGCCACGACCTGGTGCTCCTGCCGTTCTCGTCGCTCAAGCGCGCGTTCCCGCGGGTCCGCCTGGTCCGCACCTACTACGAGAGCGTCGCCCTGCTCATCGAGATGTGCGCCGACGACCAGGCCAGCCGCCGCAGCTCCTCGCGCGAGCTCGCCATGGCCCTTCTGCGCTTCGGCGCCGCCGGCCCCGCACCGGTCCCCGCCGGGGCCATGGCCGCGGTCAGCGAGGCCGAACCCGGCGTCATGCGACGGGTCAACCGGCTCCTGCGCCCCGACGAAGAACTCCCGTACCACGCGGGCGCGGTCATCATGGGCGGCTCGGCGTTCCTCCTGGCGGCGGTCACCTGCCTCTGGCACATCCCGGTGTGACCTCCGGCCCCGCAGGTCAGGGGTCCGCCCCGGTGGGCGCCGCCGGTCACCCGACCGCGACACGTGTGATCCGGCCCTCCGCGGGCACGATCGGCGCCCGCGATCCGTTTACGGTGGAGAGCGGGCGGTCCCCCCGCTCGGAACGTCTTCGGGAGTGTGCGTCTTGTTCGGACTGATCTGGCAGGCCATCTACCTGGTCACCTTCGTGGCCAGTCTGTACGCGCTGATCGAGGCGATCCGCACGCCCGCCGCGGCGTTCGAGCTCATGGACAAGCAGACCAAGAAGCTGTGGATCGTCCTCACCGGCCTCGCCACGGGCCTCTCCCTGCTGGCGGTGTTCTCCGGCCGCGGGATGTTCGTGATCCTCGGCCTGGTGGCCACCCTCGTCTTCCTCCTCGACGTGCGCCCGGCGGTCAAGGGCGTGGGAGGCAACCGCAACAACGGCCCCTACGGCCCCTGGTAGGCCGCCTCCGCCCGGGGGTCACGGGCACCCCTCCGGGGCCGCGTTCGTCCGGGAGGCGTCCGCGCCGTTCATGGCCCCCATCACCCGCCAGAGCGCCCCGGCGTAGGCCGGGTCGCCCGTGTAGTCCGAGTGGCCCAGGATCTCGGGCCGCCTGGCCTCGCCCGGCGGGGCGTCGTAGCCCCGGGGGTCCGGGAGCGGCTCCGCCTGTTCCACGGTGAGCAGCTCCCCCTCCCCTCCGGACGCGTCCCGCAACCGCACCGGTCCGGCGATCGCGTCCGTGACGCGCCACAGGTTGTGCCACACCGACACCCGCTCCCGCAGGTCGGCGAAGGGCCCCGGCCCGAAGTAGGCCGGGAAGTACCTGGCGTACAGGCGGTCCAGCGGTGAGCCGTGCGTGATCAGCGCGATCCGGCCCAGGCAGTCGGACGGCAGCTGCCACACCGTCGCCGCCGCCAGCACCGAACCCTGGGAGTGCCCGGACAGCACCACGTCGGTGTCCTCCCGGGTCATCCTCGCCACCCTCGCGGACAGCTGCGGCACGGCGCGCTCCGCGTAGGACGGCGGCGCCAGCGGGTGGGCCGCACGCGGCCAGAACGTGCCGACGTCCCACAGCGCGCCGACCGCCTGCCGCGTCGGCCGGTCGCGGTACGCGCCGCGCCCGATCAGCGCCAGCGCCACCAGGGACGCCCCTCCGAGCAGTGAACCGAGGCCGATCAGCCCCGACACCGTGCTCTGGGCGACCTCCTGCGCCCCGCCCGCCACGGCTGTCGCCGCGGGGACCGGTCCGGCCCCCAGGTTCCCCGTCAGGGTCGAGTAGAGCGCCAGGGCCCCCAGCGCCCCCGCGGGGAGGAGGAGGGCCACCATCACGGAGGGCAGCACCTCGGTCATCCGCCCCGCCGCCCGGGCCCGCGCGATCTCCCGGGTACGGCGGTCGTGCACGCCGCGCGCGTAGTCCTCGGCGACCTTCGGCAGGTGCGCACGCGTGCTCCGGCGCAGTTCGAGCGCGAGCATCGCCCCCACCCCCACCGCGATGGCCGCCTCCAGCGCGAAGGTCAGCTGGAGCCACGAGTAGGCCGAGGGCGCGGACAGGGGCAGGCAGTCGACGCCGGGTGCGGACAGGGAGCCGCAGCCGCTCAGCCACAGCGAGCCCTGGTAGACCAGGGCCGCGGAGAAGCCGCCGCCCAGGAGGGCGCCCAGGGCGGCCGTGGCCGGTCCGGCCAGGCCGCGCATCGCCGCCCCGTCGTGGGCCCGGTCGGCGGCGAACAGCACCAGCGCGGCGGCCAGCATGAGCAGGAGCAGGGACGCCTGCACGGCGAACAGCGTGTTGAGGATCGCCCCGTTGCCGGGCAGCCGTCCGGCGGCCGCCCACTCCGGGCGCGGCCACACCGTGTACACGGCCACCGCGACGCCCAGGGCCAGGGTGGCGTCGCGCAGGAGGCGGCAGACCCGGTCGGCCCGGGCGTTCCAGCGCGGGTCCACGCCGGGGACCAGGACGCTCAGGGCGCTCCCCCCGACCACCGCCGAGAGCAGGACCGCCAGCACGGTCCCGGACCCCCACAGGACGGAGTCGCCGCCGGGCCCGCCCGACGGGGAGATCAGGTCGTGCCGGAGGGCCGGGACGAGCAGGAGCGCGGCGACGGTCCCCAGCGCCACCGAGATGTGGGCCGAGCGCAGCCTGGCCATGGTCTCGCTGTTGAGCCAGAAGTCGGCGTGGCTCAGCGGCGCCGCCGCGCTCTCCCTGGGCGGCACCGCCGGGGAGACCACCTCGTAGTCGGCGGCGGTGCGCCGCGACAGCCGCCACAGCACCAGCACCACGGCCACCGGCAGCACGGCGCCGACCAGCAGGGCCGTCCCCGGCCCGGACAGCGGCGACGCGGGCGAGGCCAGGAACGCCAGCCACGGACGCATCCGGACGCACTCGTCGCCCTGCCCGGCGGCGCACTGCCAGGCGACCAGGTCCATGCCGATCCCCCCGGCGGCCAGGGTGATGAGCATCGTCAGAGTCAGCGCCAGCAGGCGCACGCCCGCCCCGTACGCGTTGTTGGCCAGCCGGCGCACGCCCGTGGGGGAGCGGTCCATCCGACCGGGCCGCATCCAGTACGCGACGTTGATCAGCATGAACGGCAGCAGGAGCAGCCACAGCGCCCGGGAGGACCTGCCGGAGGTGAGGTTGCCCCAGGCGAAGATCTCCCGGCGCACCCCGGGAACGGTCTCGGTGTCGGCACTGCGCCGCCACCGGAAGAAACCGGCCAGGCGGTCGCCGCCCACCCGCATGGCGGGCTCGACGTCCAGCAGCTCCTCGGCCTGGCCGCCGCTGACGCCGTGCACGCGCAGCTCCACGCAGTTGTGCGCGGCGGGGCGCGGCGCGGTCGGGGCGGAGGAGGGCTCGGGGGCGGTCGGCGGGGAGACGACGACGGGGGCGGTCGGGTCAGGCTCATGGGCGCTGAGGGGGGCGGTGAGGTCCGACATGTCAAGCATCCTGCCACGCTGCGTGTCCGAGCGACAGCACCGGAGGAGACCTGTGGACGCCCTCGGCGGTCCGGGCCGGACGCGCGGATCCCCCGCCCCGCAGGCGCTTGCGCACCGCGCCGCGCGCCCCCGCCGCCCGGGGCCCGGGGACCGCGGCCGGTCCGCGCTCCGGGCGGCCCGGTCCGGCGCACCGCCCGCACGACCGGCGCCGGAGCTCAGCGCACGAGCGTCTCGTCGTCCAGGTCCCAGGTGTTGCAGGCGCCCGGTGTCTGCTCCTCCCAGCCCCGGCTGGTCCAGTGCACGCTGTTGTCCGCCGACCCGTGCGTGCGCTCCTCCTCGCCGCCGTCCTCGCGGTCGGCGGTCGCCCTGGCGTCGCCGAGGACCGCCTCGAAGTCGTCCCCGTCCAGGGGGAAGCTCACGCGGACGGAGGCCAGGAACGCGCCGGACAGGCAGTTCGCCTGGAGCTCGCTGCGGCGCGTCCACGCGTTCCGCTCCAGGGGGTCCTCCTCCAGCTGGCGCTGCTCGTGGTAGTACTCCAGCAGCCCCGACTCGCCCTGGACGTGGTGTCCGTACTCGTGGGCGAGCAGGGACGCGTAGACCACCGGCCGCGTGGCGCCGTTCCACTTCTCCACTACGTCGGCGGTCCCGATGTAGATGCTCGTGCTCGCACGGCAGTAGAACGCGCCCGCCTGCGACGGATAGGGGCGGCACGGGCTCACCCCGGGCTCGTCCCAGAACACCCGCTCCGGCGGGGTGAAGGGGATGCCCGCGCGGGCGAACTGGGTCGCCCAGGCGTCGTCGAGGCAGTCCGCCACCGAGTCCAGGAAGTCCTTCATCGACTCCGTGTCGTCGACGTCCAGCCCGGGCGCCGGGCACGGGCGCGGGCTCAGGCGGCCGGTCCCGTACAGCGGGTTCGCGACCAGGGCCTCGTACCCCGACGGGCTCTCCCGCTGCCCGAACGGGTCGGCCAGGCCGGTGGCCGCGGCGTCCCCCGAGGGGCTCTGCCCCGGCTTGTCGTCGAAGTCGGTGTCGGGAGCCGCGCCCTCACCGCCCTCCCGGGGCGCCGCACCGGAACCCGGGGCCTCCTCGCTGACGGTCGTCCAGGACAGCATCGCCAGCGCCAGGAGCACCACCACGAGGGCGGTCACCAGACCGAGCGCCCGCCGGTCGGCGCGCCGCGCCTGACCGGGCGGCGCCGAACGGGGAGACTCACCGAACCCTGCGTACACCCCTGTCCGCCCGCCCTGTCGTCGCCGTCGGCCGGGCCGGACGGCCAGGCCCCTGTCCGCGCCCCCGCGAGCGCCTCACTCGACCAGGTCCTCGGGGGCGTCCCAGGTGTTGCACGCCCCCGGGTCCACGCGGTCCATGCCGTGCGCCGTCCACAGGCGTCCGTTGCGCGCCGAGCCGTGGGTGTGGTCGCCGCCGCGGTCGGACCGGAGGCCGACGTCGTCGAGGATATTCTCCCGCTCGGACCCGCCGTGGCCGAGCCCCGGGCCGGCTGCGCCCAGGAACACCCCGCCCAGGCAGTTCGCCTGGAGCTCGTTGCGCCTGGTCAGCTCGTCGGCGGTCTCGTGGTCCACGCCGGCGCGGGCCTCGTGGAACTCGGCGAGGATGCGCGACTGCCCCTGCACGTGGTGCCCGTACTCGTGGCTGAGCAGGAACGTGTACGCCTCGGGTCTGTCGCTCCCGGCCGAGGCCTCCACGATGTCCTCGACCCCCAGGTAGAGGCCCTGGTTGGCCTGGCAGTAGAACGCGGCGGTGCCCTGCGTCGGGAACGCGCCGCACGGACTGTGCCCCGCCGAGTACCAGTACACGCGGTTGGGGGAGGAGAACTCCATCCCCGCCGACGCGAAGTAGGAGCTCCACGCCCGGTCGAGGCAGTCGGCGATCTCGTGGACGAACCCCTCCACGGACTCCGGGTCCTCCGGGTCCAGGTCGGGGGCCTCGCAGGTGACCTCGCCGAGCTCCCCGATCCGGTACAGCGGGTTGTCGCCGAGCATGTCCCCTCCCCCGGAGGAGGCCTGCCGGTGCTCGCCGCCCCCGTCGCCGGCCGGGCCCGCCGACGCGATCGGGTGGGACCACGCGGCGTCGGAGGACGACAGCATCGCCGAGAACGCCAGGAAGCCGGTGAAGCCGACCGCGGCCAGCCCCGTCCCGAGCGTGAGGGACACGCCCAGCCCCATCCGCTGGAAGAACCCGGGCCGTTCCGACCAGAACTCCGGGCCCGGGGCCGGCCCGCGCCTCACCACGTCGGCCTCCGGGGGGACGGGAGCACGGCGCCGCCCGCCGCGCCCTGTGACAACAGCGCGCGGGGGGACCGGATAGGCTCTCGCGTCATGTGGTGGGTCGGCTCCTGGCGCCCGGCCGTCGTGGCGACGACGGTCCTCTCGGTGTGCTCCGTGCTGGTCACGGCGCCTGGCGTCGTGTGGCCGGAAGGGGAGGCCCACGCCGCGACGGCAGCCGCGCCGGCCACCACAGTACCGGGGGGCGCGCCGGCCCGGACCGGCGCGGTCGACCTCCGGAACGCGGCCGATCCGCTGATCACCAACGACGTCAGGCTGGAGCTCGACCGCGCGGGCGTCCTCCACGGCGAGGAGACCATCACCTTCAGCGGCGGGGCCCCCGCGGAGTTCACCAGGGCCCTGACCGAGACGATGCTCTACGACACGGACCACGACAGGAAGTTCGAGGTCACCGGTGTCGAGGCGACCGACCTGGACGGCGGCTCCCTGGCCGTCGAGGTCGAGAAGACGGACGGGACGCTGTACGCGCGGATCCCCACCGCGGCCACCGCCGGCGTGGTGCTCACCTACAGGGTGAGCGGGACCGTGAGCGAGGTCACCCGGGGCGTCCAGATGGAGTGGAGGGCCGTCGGCGCCTACAGCCACACCGTGGAGTCCACCGACGTCACCGTGACCGCGCCCATGCCGCCCGAGGCGCTCTCGTGCCTGGCGGGCGAACCGCGCAGCGCCATGTACTGCACCGCGTCCGACATGGGGCCGGAGGCGGGCGTCGCCCACTTCCTCCAGGCGGACATGGAGCCCGACGACCGGTTGGACATCGTCGTCAACTACCCCTCGGGCACCGCCGAGGGCGAACCCATCCTCACCCGGAGGTGGTCGCTCGCGTCCGCCTTCGCGGTGACCCCGGCGACCGCCGGCGTGTTCGGCCTCCTCCTCGTCGTCCTGGTCGGCGGCCTGGCCGTGCTGATCCGGGTGCGGGGACGGGACGAGCGCGCGCTGCGCCGGGAGGCCTCCGAGGGCGACCACGCGCCGGTCGAGGAGGGCGAGCGGGGGCAGCTGAGGTTCGCGCCGCCGGACGACGTGCACCCCGGCCAGATCGGCACCCTCATCGACGAACGCGTCGACATCGCCGACCTCACCGGGGCGGTGGTCGACCTCGCGGTGCGGGGCTACATCCGCCTGGAGGAGCTGCCGCACGAGCACTTCACCTCCGTCGACTGGCGCCTGGTCCGGCTCGACGGCCCCCCGGGGGAGACCCTGCTGGCCTCCGAGTGGCTGCTGCTGGACGCCCTCTTCGGCGAGCGGCGCACGGTGCGGCTGTCGCAGCTGGGGTCGCCGCGGGCCTCCGCCGACTTCCCCGCCAGGATCGACCGCGTGCGCGAGGAGCTGTACCGGGACATGGTGCGGCTCAAGTGGTTCGCCCGGTCGCCGAGCCAGGTGCGCACCCGCTGGAGCACGGTCGGGATGGCGCTGACGGCGGTCGGCGTGGTCCTGACCGGGGTCCTCGCGGTCTTCACGAGCGCGGCCTTCTCCGGCCTCGCGGTCGTCATCGCGGGCGCCGCCGTCACGGCGGGGGCCCAGTACATGCCCGCCAAGACCAAGCTGGGCAGCAGCGTGTACGCGCACACGATGGGCTTCCGCGACTTCCTGCTGAGCCCCCGCGCGGAGCAGGCCCTCCCCGGCCGGAGGGTGGAGCTCTACTCGCGCTACCTGCCGTACGCGGTGATCTTCGACGACGTCGACCGGTGGGCGAACATCCTGGCCTCGGCCGCGCTCGCCGACCTCACCCCGGAGGAGCTGACCGGCGACGGCCTCGCCTGGTACACCGGCCCCCGGGAGTGGAGGATCGAGGACTTCGCCGACTCCATCACCACGTTCGTGGTGTCGCTGACCGGCATCATCACCAACACCCGGCGCCTGCGGGCGCTCAACCAGTTCCAGCGGTCGTCGTAGCGCGGACCGGGCGGCGAACGGCGGCCCGCCGGACGGCGGGCGCGGGGAAGAGAAGGACGAGGGGGAACCATGCGCGCGGTCGTGCAGCGTGTCTCGCACGCGTCGGTGACGGTCGACGGCCGGGTCGTCGGGGAGATCACCGGGCCCGGACTGATGGCGCTCGTGGGGGTGACGCACACCGACACGGCCTCCGAGGCCGCCAGGATCGCGAAGAAGCTCTGGACGCTGAGGATCCTGGAGGGCGAGCTGTCCTGCTCCGACTCCGGCGCGCCGATCCTCGTGGTCAGCCAGTTCACGCTCTACGGGGACGCGCGCAAGGGGCGGCGCCCCACCTGGCAGGCCGCGGCCCCGGGGCCCGTGGCGGAACCCCTGGTGGACGCGGTGGTCGAGGAGCTCCGCGGGCTGGGCGCCACGGTCGCCACGGGGGTGTTCGGCGCGAAGATGTCGGTCTCCCTCACCAACGAGGGGCCGTTCACGGTCGTCCTGGAGGCCTGAGGGGCCCTGTGCCCGCCCGCGACCGCCCGCGGGTACATTTCCGGGCGGATCGGGCCCCGGCGGCCCTGGGGCCGCCACACGGCCCCGGAGGGCGGTCCGTCCGGCGGTGCGCCCGTGCGGGACGGGCGCTCGGGCCGCCGACGCGCCGGCGATCGCCGCACGGCTCCCCCGGGCCCGCGCGTACGCCGGCGCCTGCTCCTCGGGGACGCGCGCATGGACTACGGCCCCCTCGGGCCCGCGCGTACGCCCGATCGGTCCCCGGCTCCGCGGGGAGCGGGGACGGCGTGCGGCCCGGGCCGTGGCCGGTCCACGGCCCGGGGCACGGGAGCGAAGGGGGAGGAGACGGGGGACGGGGAGGCCCCGCGGGTGTCCCGTGCCCTCAGACGTCGACCGTGACCGGCTCGAACTTGTAGCCCAGACCGCGCACGGTCACGATGTACCGCGGGCTGCCCGGGTCCTCCTCGATCTTGGCGCGCAGCCGCTTGACGTGCACGTCGAGGGTCTTGGTGTCACCCACGTAGTCGGCGCCCCACACCCGGTCGATGAGCTGCATCCGGGTCAGCACCCGCCCGGCGTTGCGCAGGAGCACCTCCAGCAGCTCGAACTCCTTCAGCGGCAGCTGCACGTTGTCGCCCCGGACCGTCACCACGTGGCGCTCCACGTCCATGCGGACGGGGCCGGCCTCGAGGGCGGCGGGGAGGACGACCTCGTCCTCGCCCCGGCGCCGCAGGACCGCGCGGATGCGGGCCACGAGCTCGCGGGAGGAGAACGGCTTGGTCACGTAGTCGTCGGCGCCGAGCTCCAGACCGACGACCTTGTCGATCTCGGAGTCCTTGGCGGTGAGCATGATCACGGGGACGTTGGACTTCTGCCGCAGCGTCCGGCACACCTCGGTGCCCGAGAGGCCCGGCAGCATCAGGTCCAGCAGCACCAGGTCGGCCCCGGTGCGGTCGAAGGTCTCCAGCGCCACCGTTCCGGTGGGCGCCACGGCGACCTCGAAGCCCTCCTTGCGAAGCATGTACGACAGGGCGTCGCTGTACGATTCCTCGTCCTCGACAACAAGTACACGAGTCACTGTGCCGCCTCCTGCTGATCGGTGTTCCGGGTGGCGTCGGGCCCCCGGTCGTCGGGTCTGGGAAGACGCAGTGTGAACGTCGACCCCGACCCCTCCTTGCTCCACACGGTCACTTCTCCACGGTGGTGGGTCATGATGTGCTTGACGATCGCCAGGCCGAGACCGGTACCACCGGTGGCCCGGCTCCGAGCGGCGTCCACACGGTAGAACCGCTCGAAGATCCTCTCCCGATCCTGCTGGGGGATGCCGATCCCCTGGTCCGCGACGCTGATGTCCACGCTGGAGCGGGACACCCCGACCGACACGGCGACCCGGGTGTTCTTGGGGCTGTAGGCGACGGCGTTCGCGATGAGGTTGCGCAGGGCGGTGCCCAGCAGCCCCTCGTCGCCCAGGATCGTGACGCCCTCGGCGCCGCTGCCGACCAGCTCGATCCCCTTGGCGTCCGCGGGCATGCGCACCGCGTCCAGGGCCTCCTCCACCACGCCGCCGAGTTCGACCCTGGTGGGCTCGGCCATCGGCTCCGCGCCCTGGATCCGCGAGAGCGTGATGAGGTCCTGGATGACCGCCGTCAGCCGCGCGGCCTCCGTCTGCATGCGGTCGGTGAAGCGGCGCACCGCCTCCGGGTCGTCGCTGGCGTCCTGTACGGTTTCGGCCAAAAGGGACAGCGCGCCGACCGGGGTCTTGAGCTCGTGGGAGATGTTCGCCACGAAGTCGCGGCGCACCGCCTCCACGCGCCGGTGCTCGGTCTGGTCCTCGGCGAGGACCAGCACCAGGCCGGTGCCCCCCAGGGGGGCGACGCGCACCGCGAAGGACGTCGCGTCGGGGCCGAACTTGCGCACGGCCACCTCGATGTCGGTCTCCCGGATGACCCCGTCGCGCCGCACCTTGCGGGCCAGGACGAGGAGCTCGCCTATCACCAGCTCCTCGCCCCGGACGAGGCCGAAGGCGCGGGCGGCCGAGGAGGCGCGCAGGACCCTGTCGGCAGAGTCCAGGACCACCGCGGAGGAGGGGAGTGCGGAGAGGACCTCGGCGATCCCCGGGGGCAGGGTGGTGCCGTCGTGGCGCTGGGGCACCGGGGCCTGGCGGCGTTCGTTGGTACCCGTACGGAAGAAATGACCGGCGAGGACGCCGATGACGACGCCCGTCACGAGTCCGAAGATGCCGGTCACAGCGGCGAGAAGTTCCCCTTGCACGATTCGATCGTAAACGTGCGGACTGGAGCTTTACCCGGTCAGGGCAGACGACACAACCGAGGTTCTTCCATCGTTCACCAAACCTTGGCCGACTCTTCAAACAACCACTGGGAGCATTGACGCCATGCGCGATACGTACCACGAGGACCTTGACAGTCTGACCGAACGCCTCGTCGAGATGACGAGACTGGCCAGGCACGCCGTCGCACGCGCGACCACGGCGTTGCTGGACAGCGACATCGACGCCGCCCAGGAGGTCATCTCCGGCGACGAGGCGATCAACCGCCTCGACCAGGACATCGAGGACACGGCCTTCAGCCTGATGGCCCGGCAGCAGCCGGTCGCCTCCGACCTGAGGACCATCATCACCGCGCTCTACATGCGGGGCGACCTGGAGCGGATGGGCGACCACGCGGTCCACCTGGCCAAGATCGCGCGCCGCAGGCACCCCGACTCGGCGATCCCCAAGCCGGTCCGGTCGATCGTCCTGGAGATGGGCCACCAGGCGGAGCTGCTGGTCACCAAGGCCGGTGAGGTCATCGTCGACAGGGACCCCGACACCGCCCTGGAGCTGGACAAGGACGACGACCGGATGGACCGCCTGCGCCGCAAGCTGCTCCAGCGCATCCTCGCCCCCGGGTGGGAGTACGGGGTGGAGGCGACCATGGACGTGACCCTCGTCGGACGCTTCTACGAACGCTTCGGTGACCACGCGGTCCACGTCGCCGACAACCTCGTCTACATGGTGACGGGCGAGAAGCGCGAGGACTACGACCCGGAGGGCTGACCTCCCGGGGGGAGACCCGTGGCGCCCGTGCGGCGGAGGGGGTTCGCGCCGGTGGCGCGGGACCGTCGGCGGGGCTGCGGGGCACTGCCGGGACAAAGGGGGTTCCGGTCGGCGCAAAATCGTGACATCCGTCGCTTCGACCCCTCGGAAGAGGGGCGGAGTCGGGCCGCGCCCGACCTCTCCCCGCCCTTCGCCAAGGGCGCGCGGTTCCGCTGGCCAGGGGGCTCCGAAGCCTTTCGGACACGTCCTGACCAGGCCCGCGACAGGCCTCGGGTACACTTTGTCAACCCCCGAAAAGGGGGTCCTGACCTGCGTGTTCGCAAACCTAATAGGTACGTTAAGTCACAGATTCGTGGTATCCTTGTGGTAGCGGAAGGGGTACCTGTCACATGGCTTTCAAGGTCGGCGACACTGTTGTCTACCCCCATCATGGGGCTGCTCGTATTGAAGCGATCGAGACTCGCACCATTAAGGGCGAGGACAGAATCTACCTCGTTCTGAGGGTCGACAAGGGCGATCTGACGGTCCGTGTGCCGGCCGCGAACGCCGAGGACGTCGGCGTTCGTGACGTGGTGGGGCAGGAAGGCCTGGACAAGGTCTTCGAGGTGCTGCGCGCACCGCACACCGAGGAGCCCACCAACTGGTCCAGGCGCTACAAGGCGAACCTGGAGAAGTTGGCGTCGGGCGACGTCAACAAGGTCGCCGAGGTGGTTCGCGACCTGTGGCGCCGGGACAAGGAGCGCGGTCTGTCCGCCGGCGAGAAGCGGATGCTCGCCAAGGCGCGCCAGATTCTCGTCAGCGAACTCGCCCTCGCGGAAAAGACCAACGAGGACAAGGCCGAGGCCCTCCTCGACGAGGTTCTCACGACCTGAACTCCAGTCACGGAATCGCGTCATTCATGACGAATATGCCTCGGGTGGGCGTCGGAACGGACGTCCACCCGTTTTCTCCTGGACGGACACTTTTTCTCGCCGGTTTGGAATGGCCGGGTGAAGACGGTGTCAGCGGCCATTCGGATGGCGATGTCGCCGCCCACGCGGCGTGCGACGCGTTGTTGTCCGCCTGCGGCCTGGGGGACCTCGGGTCCAACTACGGCACGGCGGAACCGCGGTGGAAGGGCGCCTCGGGCGCCGCTCTGCTCACCGAGACCGCGGCGCGCGTCCGCGCGGCCGGTTTCGAGATCGGCAACGTCGCCATCCAGATCATCAGCAACCGTCCCAAGTTCTCGCCCCGGCGCGCCGAGGCCGAGAAGACGCTCTCCGAGGTCGTGGGGGCGCCGGTGAGCATCTCCGCGACCACGACCGACGGCCTGGGCCTCACCGGCCGGGGCGAGGGCATCGCGGCCGTCGCCACGGCCCTGTGCGCGGCGGTGGACTGACCCGCCCGCCGGCGGCGGTGCCGGACCCGTGCGTCTTCGGGCGCCACCCGGCCCCGGCGAGGGGACGAACGGCGAACAGAGGGGTCCCGCACCCGGGGTGCGGGACCTTCGTCGTGTCCGGGGTGCGTCGTGCCCCGGGGCGCGTCGTGCCCGGGGCCGGGCGGTGAGCGGGGTCCGGGAGCGGGCGACCCCGCGGTCCGATCCCCCGCCCGGTGCTGCGGACGGCGCGACCGGCGGAGGGGCCTCGCGCCCGGCCGGCGGCGGTGGAGGCGGTGGCGGTGCTGCGCGATCGCCGGTCGACCCGGGGGCAGGCCGGGGCAGAACCCCTCGCGGCCGAGGGCTCCGGCCCTGGCGCGGCAGCTCGCCCTGCGGTGGCCCCACGCCCGCTGCCGGATCCCGCGCGGGTTGGTGCGCGGCGTCCCGCCCGAGGCTCCGAACGGGACACAGGGGCCGCCGGGGCGCGCCTCGGGCAACGCCCCCGGCGGGAACCGGGGGCCGGGCCCAGGCCGTCCACAGGGCGTGCGGGGGCGGTTGGCGCCGGACGGGCGGGGGGATGCTGTGGCATGGGGGACCACCCCTCCCTGCGGGGCGCTCACGCGCCCCCGACAACAGCATGGCCCGCCCGGTCGCCGTCCGCCACCCCTTCCGCGGGGCTGTGGACGACCGGGCGGGGCGCACGGCTCACTCGTCGGGGCGGAGCGGTTCGCTGCGCACGCGCCGCGACGGCGGTCCCGCCGCGAAGTCGGGCAGCGGCGGGCGGGGCGGCTTGAGCACCATGGGGCGCTTCTCCACCGGCGTCCGCACGCTCCGCTTCGTCAGGGGCAGGCGCTCCGGTCCGGGCCGCTCCGTGCGGGTCCCGGCCCCGTCCTCCGGGGCCTCCCCGTCCGAGGGGTCCCGGGTCCCCGGTTCCGCACCGGGGCCGAAGGCGGACGGAAGCTCCTCCACCTCGGGCAGGGGTTCCTCCTCGGGCTCCCCGTCCGTCCCCCCTTCCGGCTCCCCGGCCCCCGGGCCGGGCACGTGCTCCCGCGGTACGCCCCCCGTCCCGGGCGCCGGAGCGGCCCCCGCCGGGTGCGGTTCCGCGGGCTCCGGCACCGTCGGCCCCCGGGTCGGGTCGGCGGCCTCCGGCGGTGCCTGGGGGATCCGGAACGCCGCGCGCACCGTCGGCCCCGTGTCGTGGTCGAGCACGGGCGCCGGCTCCGGCTCCGGTTCCACGCGATCCTCGTCCGCGTACGAGGGCCCGTCGTCCTCCGGAGGCGTCCACACCGGGGGCACGTAGTCCGACAGGACCCCGGCCCCCGTGTCGGCGCTCGCGGGGGGCTCCCAGAGGGCGGTCGCCGACGCACGGCCGTCCCCGGGAACGGTGCCGTCGTCCGCGGGCCCGTCCGCCGACGGGTCCCGCGGTCCTTCCGCCTCCGGTTCGCCCATCCCGTCCCCGGTCCCGTCCGAGAGCCCGTCCGCCGGTCCGCCCGCCGACAGGTCCGCCCTCCCGTTCGAGGCGGCGGCGCCGTCCTCGGGGACGGCCCCGGCACCGGTTCCCGCGACGGGGGCGGGCACGGACCCGGGCGCGGACCCGTGCGCGTCGGGCCCGTCCTCGCCGTGTCCCCCGTGCTCCGCGCGGATCCCGTGGGCAGGGCCCTCCGGCCGGGGCGCTGCCTCCGCCGGCGTCCGGGCGCCGAGGACGGGCGCTGTCTCCGCCACGGCCCCGGGCCCCTCGCCGCCGAACGCCTCCGGTCCCCCTCCGGGAACGGGGAGGGCGGCGGGGGCCTCCGCCTCGTCGGAGGCCGGGTCGCCGGGCGGCGGCTCGTGGTCGAAACCCTCGTCGGCGAGGTGGTCCGGCTCCTCCCCGACCGCCCGGACCGGCCCGTCGGCGTCGGCGGGGACGGCCGCGTCACCCGAACGGTCCTCCACGGGCTCGGGACCGGGGGCCGCGGCGCCGGGCACCACGGGGGGCTGCTCGGCCGCCAGCTTGATCGGGTTGTGCCCGCTCCGGGAGCGCCGGGGGAGCGGGAGCGTCGGCGCCCCGTCGTCCTCGTCGCCGGGGCGGCCGTGTCCCCGACGGGACGCCCTCACCGGCGCCGGTGAGGCGATCGGTCCCGCCCCGGCCCCGTGCTCCTCCGGGCCGTGGTCGCGGTCGTCCTCCCGGTCGTCCTCCGGCAGCCCGTCCGACTCGTCGTCCGGATCGTCGTACCGGCGGCTTCCGGCCGCCCCGGAGCCGCCGTCGTGCCGCTCCGGGGCGGCGGTCGCCTCGGGCCGGGGGCGGATCCGGACGAACTCCCCGTCCTCGTGCGACCGCCCCCCGTCCACGGGCTCCGTGTCCCGGTCGTCGGGGCCCAGGCGCAGCAGCCGGGTCCTGAGGGCGGTGTCGTCCGGCTCGTCCGGCACGCGGGCGGGCGGGACCACCGCGCGCGCGTGCAGCACGGTGGTGGGGTCGTCGGAGGGACGGGGCCGGGCGGTCGGCGGGCGGCGGCGCCTGCGCATGTGCGCCCGGACGGTCATCCACAGCAGGAACGCCACGAGCAGGGCGGCGAGCGGGGCCACCGCGACGACGACCCGGGCGACCCCCTCGGGCACCCGTTCGACGAGTTCGAGGTTGCTCAGCAGCATGGCCGCGGTGGCGAACATGATCAGGGCCGGGATCAGGACCAGGTCCACCCAGAGCCGCTCGCGGGGGTGCGCCCCGCGCAGCAGGTAGCTCACCCAGCACGCCATGATCAGCAGGAGGGTGTAGGTCACCGGGAACACGTGGGCCAGGGCGCTGCCCGCGTGGCCGCCGTACTCGGCGAACTGGAAGATGCCGTTGTAGGAGATGACGAGGGCGCACAGCGCGATGAGCCCGACGAACAGGGCACCACCCGCGAGAGCTCCGGCTCCCGTGACGCGACCTGCGGGCCGACCGTTCCGTGTCCTTGATCCGGGGGTGTTGTTGTAAGGGGCCATCGCCACCGCAGCGTAGTCGAGTCGGTGCCGCTAACACGAGATTCCGGCCGATTACGGTTGCTTCCCGACCGGCATACTCAGGGGTGGTCTGGGGTGGTCTGTCGGAATATGCAGGGTCTGGCGGCCCGCTGATCCCCGGGGGCGGGTGGTGGGGAGGTGTTTTCCCGCGCCCCCTCCACCCGAATACGGCTTAACACATATACCCACTTCGGGATGGCCGAAGGGGGAACGGCCGACGTGGGAGTTCGTGGTTTGTGACGCGGCCCCGAGGGGAAAGCGGATAGGCTTGACAACGTGAGTCTGCGCTTCTATGACACCAGTGCCCGACAGGTCCGCGAGTTCGTCCCCCTGCGCGAGGGATCCGCCTCCCTGTACCTGTGTGGTGCCACGGTGCAGGCACCCCCGCACATCGGCCACATCCGCTCCGGGGTCAACTTCGACATCCTGCGGCGGTGGCTGAGCCACAGCGGGTACGACGTCACCTTCTGCCGCAACGTCACCGACATCGACGACAAGATCATCAGGGTCGCGGCGTCCGAGGGCGTGCCCTGGTGGCAGGTCACCGAGCGCAACCAGCGCGCGTTCACCAGGGCCTACGAGACCCTCGGGTGCCTGCCGCCCACCGTCGAGCCGCGCGCCACCGGCCACGTGCCCGAGATGATCGACCTCATGCGCCGCCTCATCGACGACGGCCACGCCTACGCCTCCGACGACGGCTGCGGTGACGTCTACTTCGACGTGCGCTCCTACCCGTCCTACGGCGAGCTCTCCAACCAGCGGCTGGACCAGGTCATGGAGTCCGCCGACTCCGATCCGGACCGGGACAAGCGCGACCCCCGCGACTTCGCCCTCTGGAAGGGCGCCAAACCGGGCGAGCCCAGCTGGGACACCCCGTGGGGGCGCGGCCGGCCCGGCTGGCACCTGGAGTGCTCGGCCATGGCCACCAAGTACCTCGGCCCCAGCTTCGACATCCACGGCGGCGGGCTGGACCTGATCTTCCCGCACCACGAGAACGAGCTCGCCCAGTCCCGCGCGGCCGGCGACGGCTTCGCCCAGTACTGGCTGCACAACGGCATGCTCTCCGTGGGCGGCGAGAAGATGAGCAAGTCGCTCGGCAACTCCCTGCTCATCCCGCAGATGGTCCAGAAGGTCCGCCCGGTCGAACTGCGCTACTACCTCGGCCAGGCCCACTACCGCTCCACCATCGACTACTCCGACGCCGCGCTCCGGGAGGCGGCCGCCGCCTACCAGCGAATCGAGGGCTTCCTCACCCGCGCCGTCGAGGTGGTGGGCGAGATCGCCCCGGCCGCGGACGTGCCCGCGGAGTTCGCGTCCGCCCTCGACGACGACCTCGGGGTCTCCCAGGCCCTCGCCGTCGTCCACGGCCACGTCCGCGAGGGCAACACCGCGCTGGCCTCCGGAGGCAAGGAGCAGGCCGCCGAACTCGCCGGCGAACTGCGCGCCATGCTGACCGTCCTGGGCCTCGACCCGCTCAGCGAGCAGTGGTCGAGCGCGGACCAGGGGCTCGGCGAGGTCGTGGACGCCCTGGTGGCGGTCGCCCTCGAACAGCGCAAGGCGGCCCGCGCCCGCAAGGACTACGCGGCGGCCGACGCCATCAGGGACCAGCTCGCCGAGGCGGGAATCGTGGTCGAGGACACCCCGCAGGGCTCCCGATGGGACCTGCGCCGGGGCTGACCGGACGCGTGCGGTTGCGCGGCGGCACTACTCTGGGAGTTTGCCGCCGCGCCTCGCGCTGGTCGGCGACATTCCACCAGCCGGATGCAGCGCGCCTCCGGCATGCTCGCAACACGTACGGGGAAGCGGCGACCAATGACGGCGAAGAAGAGCAAGAAGGGTCCGACCAAGGGCAGCGGCGGCAAGGGCCGCAGGTCCCTGGAGGGCAAGAGCGGCACCCTGCCCGCGTCGGAACGGCACTGGTACGACGGCAAGCAGCGGCAGCGCGCCGCCAAGCGCGGCCCCGGCGGCGGTGGCGGTGGCGGACACCAGGACGCGGCCCGCTCCGAGCGCCGGTCCGACAACTCCGACCTGCTGGTCGGGCGCAACCCGGTGGTGGAGGCGCTGCGCGCCGGAATGCCCGCCACCCGGCTGTTCCTGGCCAACAGCCTGGACCCCGACGACCGCGTCAACGAGGCGGCGAAGATGGCCGGCGCCCGGGGCATCGACGTCGTCGAGGTCACCAAGACCGAGCTCGACCGCCGCTGTGAGAGCAACGGCCAGCCCGGCGCCGCCCACCAGGGGCTCGTCCTCCAGGTGCGCCCGTACCAGTACTGGGCCCCGGAGGGCCTGCTGGACGTCGCGAAGGGGTCCGACACCCCTGCGCTGATCGTCGCCCTGGACGGGGTCACCGACCCGCACAACCTGGGGGCCATCGCCCGGTCGGCCGCCGCGTTCGGCGCGCACGGCCTGGTCATCCCCGAGCGCCGTTCGGCCGGTGTCAACATGACCGCGTGGAAGACCTCCGCCGGCACCCTCGCCCGGCTGCCCGTCGCCCAGGCCACCAACCTGACCCGGGCGCTGGAGGGCTTCAAGAAGGCCGGGCTGTTCGTGGTCGGCCTCGACGCCGGCGGCGACGTCCGGATCCCCGACCTGGAACTGGCCACCGGGCCGCTGGTCGTCGTGGTCGGCTCCGAGGGCAAGGGCCTGTCGCGCCTGGTGCGCGAGGCCTGCGACGTCGTCGCGAGCATCCCGATCGGCAACGCCGAGTCGCTCAACGCCTCCGTCGCCGCCGGGGTCTCCCTCTACGCGGTCTCCCGCCGCCGCGCCGAGGCGGTCTGACCCGCGCACGCGTGAGCACGGCCCCCGGTCACCGCGACCGGGGGCCGTCGGCGTCCCGGGCCCGCCGGGTCCGGGGCCGTGCGGCCGCCGTCCCGGCCCTTGGTCGGTCCGCCCCGTTTCCACGCCCCGCCGCCCGGGTAGCTGTGCACCCAGATCCTGGCCGGACGACCGCGGAGGCGGGTGAGCACGTTGCCGGAGGACGGCGCGGTCCGCGCGGCCGCCCGTGGCGGAGCCGGGCGCCGTCCCCGGGCGGCCCCGTGAGCGGCCGGGACGGGAGGGCGGCCCGGGCGGGGAGGCCCGGGCCGCGGCGCAGCGACACGGACGCACCCGGCATCACCCGGGTGCGGCGCGGGCGCGGCTTCCGCTACCACCACGCCTCCGGGGAGCCGGTCACCGACCCGGACGAGGTGCGGCGCATCAAAGGGCTCGCGGTGCCGCCGGCCTGGCGGGACGTGTGGATCTGTCCCTCGGCGGACGGGCACGTCCAGGCGTACGGCACCGACGGCGCGGGACGCCGCCAGTACCTCTACCACCCGGAGTGGCGGCAGCGCAGCGAGCGGGCCAAGTACGACAGGGTGCTGGACTTCGCCGAGCTCCTCCCCGGGATCAGGGACAGGGTCGCCGAGCACCTGGCCGGCCGCGGACTCGGTCGCGAACGCGTCCTGGCCGCGGCCGTCCGGCTGATCGACCTGGGGTTCCTCCGGGCCGGGGGCGAGGAGTACGCCGCCCGCAACGCGTCCTACGGGGCGGCGACCCTGCTGCGCGAGCACGTCCGCCGCGAGGGCGGCGCCGTGGTGTTCGAGTTCCCCGGCAAGTCCGGCCGGGAGCAGCGCTTCTCCTGCGCCGAGCCGGGGGTGTGCCGGGTCGTCGACGCCCTCCGGCGCGCCCGTTCGCCGGGGCAGGGGCTGTTCGCCCACCGCGTCCCGGAGGGCTGGCACGACGTGCGCAGCGAGGACCTCAACGCCTACCTCCGGGAGGTCTCCGGCGGCGACTGCACGGTCAAGGACTTCCGCACGTGGCACGGGACGGTGCTCGCGGCGGTCGGCCTCGCGGTGGCGGCCGACCCGGACGGCGGGGCGGCGCACCGGCGGCTGGCGGCGCACGTGTCCCGTGAGGTGGCCGAGCACCTGGGGAACACGGAGGCGGTGGCACGGGCCTCCTACATCGACCCCCGGGTGTTCCGCCTCCGCGAGCGCGGGATCACCGTCGACCTGTCCTTCACCGAGCTGGGGAGGGGGACGCCCGTCGGGGAACTCGCCACCCGCGGTCCCGTCGAGGCGGAGGTGCTGCGCCTGCTGCGCGAGCACCCCGACCCCTGACCCCGGGGCGGCCGGTCAGGACGCGGTTGTACCCAGGTAGCCGTTGGGGTCGAGCACGTACTTGCTCGCGGCGCCCCTGTCGAAGGACCGGTAGCCCTGCGGGGCCTCCTCCAGCGGGATCGCCACGGCGTTGACGGCGTCGGCGATGCGCACGCGGTCGGCGAGGATCGCCGCCATCAGCTCCCGGTGGTACTTCATGACCGGGCACTGGCCGGTGAAGAAGGCGTGCGACCTGGACCAGCCCAGCCCGAACCGGATCGACAGGGAGCCCACCTTCGCCGCCTCGTCGGCGGCGCCGGGGTCGCCGGTCACGTACAGGCCGGGGATACCGATCGATCCGCCCGCCCTCGTCACCTCCATCGCGGTGTTGAGGACACTGGCGGGCGCCTCCTTGCCGGCGTCCTTCCCGGACCCGTGGGCCTCGAAGCCGACGGCGTCCACCGCGCAGTCCACCACGGGGGCGCCGAGGATCTCCTCGATCTGGTCCCCGGGCTCGCCCTCGGCGACGTTGACCGTCTCGCATCCGAAGCCGCGGGCCTGGGCCAGCCGCTCCTCGTTCATGTCGCCGACGATCACGACCGCGGCTCCGAGGAGCTGGGCCGAGGCCGCCGCCGCCAGCCCGACGGGCCCGGCCCCGGCGACGTACACCGACGACCCCACACCCACGCCGGCGGTCACGCAGCCGTGGTAGCCGGTCGGGAAGATGTCCGAGAGCATCGTCAGGTCGAGGATCTTCTCCATCGCCCGGTCCCGGTCGGGGAACTTCAGCAGGTTCCAGTCGGCGTAGGGCACGAGCGCGTACTTCGCCTGACCGCCGACCCAGCCGCCCATGTCGACGTAGCCGTACGCCGAGCCGGGGCGGTCGGGGTTGACGTTGAGGCAGATCTCCGTCCGGCGCGACTTGCAGTTCACGCACCGGCCGCACGAGATGTTGAACGGTACCGAGACGAGGTCACCGACCTCGACGAACTCCACGCCCGGCCCGGTCTCGACCACCTCGCCGGTGATCTCGTGCCCGAGGACCAGGCCCTGGGGAGCGGTCGTGCGGCCCCGGACCATGTGCTGGTCGCTCCCGCAGATGTTGGTCGCGACCACCTTGAGGATCGCCGCGTGGGGGAGCTGCCGCCCCACGTTGGCGGGGTTGACGCCGGGCCCGTCCCTGAGGACGAACTCCGGGTAGGCGATGTCGGAGACCTCGACCTCGCCGGGCCCCTGGTACACCACGCCTCTGTTGCCGGTCATGTCCTTCCCACCTCTCCGCCCCGCGTCGGGGGCATGTCCCCCTCCCGTTTCCGGGGGAGGAGGCGGCTAACCGGACGTCGAAACCCTCCAGGCGTCTTTTTGCCGGATCGAGTACCTCCGTGGCCGGGGCGCCCCCGTTCGTGTCCGCCCCGTCGCCATGGGTGACCAGGTGGGGACGTATCGGCGGACTTCGGACCCGTTCCGCATCCGAGTGGGCCAGGCGTCGTCCGAACCGGTACCATTCGGGTGGACGCACCCGGGGCCAGGGGTTCCGGGCGGTCGGCCGACGTAGCTCAATTGGCAGAGCAATCGCCTTGTAAGCGATAGGTTAGGGGTTCAAGTCCCCTCGTCGGCTCTTCTCATGCCCGGCCCGGGGCTCCCACGGGCCTACCCCGTGCCCTCGGCCCTGCAGGGGGAGCGCGTACCTGTAGCGACGCCGGGTCCCTGGTTCCGAAGGCCGCCCGTCCTTCCCCCGGATCCCGTGCCCACGGCCTCCACGCCGATCCTGTGAGCGGCCCCCGCCCGACGCCGCGGCCCCCGCGGCCCCGTCCCTCGGGGTGGGCGGGTGGTGGCGTGGCCGCCGCACCCGTTCCGCTCCCCGTCGCGGTGCGCGGCCGCACCGCCTCCCGGCCCCGGTCCCCTTCCCGAGGGGTTCGGCCGGCGTCCGCGCCCCCGGCGGGGTGAGCACGGTGCGGAACCGTTTCTGCGGGACACCGCCCCACACCCGAACGGGTATGCCAGCACGGCCGCCCTTTCAGCCATTGCTGGTGGTGTCCGGCTGACTCACACTGATGAATGACAACACGGTCCCGAATCCTTTGAATTCTGAGTCGACCGGGGAGGTGTCCATGGCGTTCATTGTCGAGAATGTGGTTTCGTGTCGAGGAAAACTATCTCCGCGCCCCGTTCCGGGGGCTCCCATTTCTTATGGGGAGAACGGGGGTCCGAGGGCGGTCACCACAGGGGCATTTCGCGTTTCCTTTCCCTTCGCCTCGCCCGTCAGGGGAGCAGGCCCTCGCGAAGGCCGATGGCGACCGCGCCGGCGCGGTTGGGGGCGTCGAGCTTGGTCAACACGCTTGCGACGAGCCGTTTGGCGCCGTGTTCCGAGATGCGGAGGCGGCGTCCGATCTGTCGGTTGCTCAACCCTTCCGAGAGCAGGCGCAGGGTCTCGTGCTGGCGTTCTGTGAGCTGGACGGCCCGGGTCAGCGTCGTCCTCTGGATGATGCCCTGGGTCATCAGCCTGCGTGCCACGGCGGAGGGCAGGGGGAACTGGCCGGACAGCACACGGGACAGGGTGTCGCCGAGGACGTGGACGTCCAGTTCGTCCTGCAGAAGGAAGCCGTCGGTCTGCGAGTACCGGTCCAGCGAGTCGATCCCGGATGGTTTGGCGAGGAGGACGAGGGTCTTGAACCCGGGCGGGATCAGGGTCCAGTCCGCGGGTGTGGACTCGGACTCGGCGAGTATCAGGACGGAACGCGGCGACTCGGCCGCACCGAAATCCGCCTCCCGTATGGTCGGGGCGGTGTGCAGGAACCCGAGCGGCAGCTCTTCCAGGAGCGTCCGCATCCCTTGCCGGAGCACACCGTTCGCTATGGCCACGATCACGCGGGTATCGGCCAGTTGGACGAACTCTTCCTCCTGCCGGCCCAGGGAGAACACGGTCCGTTCCGTGGACGTCCCGTGGTCGGAAATCATGTCTTCACCCGGAGAGCGCATAAATTTGAACCCTTGAATCGGTTTTCTTTAGGGGATAACAATTCCTCGGCATTTCTCGTGGCTGGTAAGAGGGTTTGGCTCCGAATTTTCCGGAGAATGCCGAATGTGCTCCCCGTTCGTCGCCGGTTCGGCGGCGCCCACACCGGTGGCGGATCCGGAGAGCGGGTCCGACTCCTCTGGAAATCCTGGGTGTGCCTGAGGGTCCGTGGGAACGGGAAGGTCGGGGGTGGAAGCCGGCGTGAAGGTGGGCGCATCACCCTTTCGTGGGGGGTCAACGGACAACTTTTGGGGATGCCGCAGGTCGCGGGCTTATCCGGGGAAAGTTGATCTTCGCTGCACGGTTGGGAGCGGCTCATGGGAACGCTCCCATGGGTTGGATCCCAGGGTAGGAGGACGCCGTGGCGGTGTCAAGAAGTCATTTCCCCCCTGTAAAAGGATGTTTCTGTGGACGGTGTGGGTGTGGTATGGGGCGCCCGGCGCCACGTTTTTGTCGCTTGGAACTCCGGGGCTTTCGTATCGTCGGCGCGTGCTCATTTTTTGTGGTTAACGATTGAGGTGGAATATGGGTTTCGGGGTAGCGGATCCGGTTTTCGTCATTCCGGTCTTCGTGGAGAATTCGAGGGATCTCGCCCATCTGGAGAAATCGTTGGGAAGTCTGGTCTCCCAGACCGATGAACGGTGGAGGGCGGTGCTCGTCGACGACTGTTCGCCGTTCCGCTGGGACCCGCGGGACCTGGCGCCGTTCGACGCGAGCAGGATGCACCTGGAGAGGAGGCCCGTGAACTCCGGCCCCGGGGAGTGCCGCAACCACGGGGTGCGGCGGGCCGCCGTGGCCGGAGCGCCGTTCGTCCTCTTCCAGGACGCGGACGACGTGGCACACGCGGACCGCGTCCGACTGACGAGGGAGTACTTCCGGAAGGACCCGGACGCGGACATGCTCTACTCGGCCTTCGACGTCATCGACGAGGACGGCAGGCCCGTGCCCAGGGGCGGTGTCTCCGGTTCGGTCCTCGAGGTGGTGGATTCCCACGCGAGCCCCGTCGAGGGCCGCGACGCCTGGATCCCCGTCGCCACGAGAACCGGTTACACCACGCTGACGAGCACCGTCGCGGTGCGCACGGAACTGGCCGCGCGCTACCCGTTCCCCGCGTGCCACGTGAGCGAGGACTCCCACGCCTGGCTGCGCATGATGGCGGGCGGGGGCGCACTCCGGTACATGAAGGAGATCAGGGCCCAGTACCGGGTTCCGAGGGGCGATCACGGATCCGCCAGTCGGGAAAGGCACGGCGAGGGGTTCTACTGGACCATGCTGCAGGTCGATCTGGACGGTTTCGTCCAGGCCATGCACATCGCGTTGGAACGGGGGGCGCTGAAGCCCGGCCACTGCCCGGAGCTTCTCCGCGCCTTCCACCTGAAGCAGGCGGAGACGATGGAGAGCGAGGGCCGGCTCCAGGCGGCGGCCGTCTGCCGTTCCCTGGCCGCCCGCCCGCTGCCCGACACGCGCCCGCCGGCTCCGGCCAGGAGTGCGTGATGGGCCCGGAGACCCTGGTGGGGCGCGGGCTCCCCGCCGTGGGGAAAAGCGGCTTCGACGCCATTCTCTTCGATCTGGACGGCGTTCTCGTCGATTCCCTCGGGGCCATCGAGAAGTCGATGCGCTGGTGGGCCCTGGAACGGGGGCTCGACCCCGAGGACGTGCTCACCCGTGCGCACGGGCGCCGCGACGAGGATCTGATCAGGGAATGCGCCCCCTCCCTGCAGGTCGAAACGGAGATCGAACTCATCGAGGATTTCGATGTCCGGGAAGCGAAATCCGTCAGACCGCTGCCCGGCGCCCGGCGAGTTCTGCGATCGCTGGAATCCGGCTCATGGGCCGTGGTCACCTCGGGAAGCCGCCGCGTCGCCGCCGCGAGGATGGCCGGTTCCGGCCTTCCCGAACCCGGTCGCTTCGTCACCGCGGAGAGCGTACGGCGGGGCAAGCCGTTTCCGGACGGCTACCTCCTGGCCGCCGACCGGTTGGGGGCCGTACCCGAACGCTGCCTGGTCGTGGAGGACGCCCCCGCGGGCCTGGCCGCAGCCCGGGCCGCGGGTATGCCGTGCCTCGGTGTGGGAGCGGCCCTGACCGGGCCCCTGCCCGGGTTGGTCGGACGGGTCCGCGACCTGGACGAGGTCCGTGTGGAGACCGGGTCGGCCGGGTTGCGGGTCCTCACCGGCCGTTCGCGGACGCACGCGGGGACCGGGCCCCGGTAGAGGCGTCCGGTCCCGCGTCCGTGAGCGCACGGGCGTGGCGCGGCGGGCCGAGCCCCCGGAGCGTGAGGTTCGGGGGGCGCGGCCCGCCGCGGAAGGGGGTGCGGACCGAGCGGATCAGGCGGCCGTTCCGGCGGTCGGGCCGACCAGGTCCAGGAGCTGCTCCGTACCGTGGTCGTGGCCGTGCTCGACCGCGGCGACCAGCAGGGCCTCGAACCGCATGAGGAACTCCTTCATGCCGTCGGAGCGCAGCCTCAGGGAATCGGCCTTCAGGGTCAGTTCGACCTCGTCCGTCCCGGCGGCCGAGACGTCGAGGAAGAAGAGCAGGTTGTCCCGCTCGACCCCGGAGCCGGTCCCGGTCCGGGTGTCGGCCAGGGCGGTCCTCACGTCGTCGGCCGAGGAGGCGACCGGTCCTGCGCCGTCTCCTCCGGCGGGGCGCAGGTCGTTGAAGAAGTAGGAGAGTTCCAGGTCCGTTCCGCGCTCCTCCTCCGCCTCCTCACGGAGACGGGCGGTGGCGGCGCGCTCGCAGTAGGCGTTGCGGTACGCGTTCACCGAGGCGGACCACGCGCGCCGCGCGACCGTGGCGAAGTCGTCCCCGGAGAGGTCGATCCCGGTCGGGACGTCCTGGGCGAGGTTGCCCACGTAGTCACGCAGCATCGTGCGCGTCCGGTTGCCCGCGATGAGCACCATGGTCGCGTGGGGGGTTCCGGTGGCCCGTCCCAGCAGGAGCGCGGTCGCCGCCAGCAGCACCGCCGAGCTGCTGACCCTGTAGCGGGCGCCGAGCGTCCCGGCCGCCAGCGCCACCGCCCTGGAACGCATCCAGACCGTCGGGTAGCGCGGCTCCTCGGGGCCGTCCCCCGCCTCGGGGAGAAGGCTCGGCGGCATGGTCCGGAGGTGCTTGCGCCAGTACCGCAGGGAGCGCTCCTGGACACGCAGCCCCTCCTCCGAGCGCTCCCACGCCGCGAGTTCCACGGGTTGGACGGGCGGCGGGCCAAGGGTTCGCCCCTGGACGAGCGCCGCGAGTTCGCCGGCGAGGATCCTGAGGCTGGGGTAGTCCGCGGCGATGTGCGAGACGGTCAGCAGCACCACGAGGGGCGCACCGTCGAGCACTCCGACGCCGACCCTGATCGGCCACTCCTTGCCGTGGTCGAAGCGGTGGCCCCTGACCGAGGACTCCAGATCGCCCACCAGGCCGTACAGGTCGGAGTCCTGGCCGTTCCGGGCGTCACAGACCTCGACGGTGACCTCGCCTCCGGCGGTGACCCGCTGGACCAGCTCCCCGTCCGGGGTCCTGAAGAAGTGGCTGCGCAGGGCGCCGTGGCGTTCGCACAGCGCGCGCAGTGCCGAGAACACCCGGTCCAGGGAGACGCCGTGGGCGAGTTCCACGGGGACGACCGAGTTGTAGAAGGAGGTGTCCGGCATCATGTACTCGATGTCGGTCCAGATGCTGCGCTGCCCCACCGTGGTGGGGGCGAGGGCCGGTCGACAGCCGTGGACCGCGACCCTCTCCGTGCGGAGGTCCGCCATGGTGTTGTCCTCGTTCCGCTGTGTGCAGGGGGCGGTCCGGCTAGGCAAGGGCCTTGGCGCCCGGACGGGCCAGCCGGCGGGTGTGGTGCAGGACGGCAGCGACCACGACCGCCCCGAGAAGGTTGACGGCCGCGATGGTCTGGTACAGGGGCGCGGCCTCCCCGGCGTGGCGGGCCAGATAGCCGCCCACCGCGCAGATGGCCACGAAGTAGGTGGTGTTCAGGGTGACGGCGAGGGCGCCCGCCCCGGTCTGCTCCAGCACCGACATCCCGGCCAGCACCACTCCGAGGATCAGGTAGGTGGGAGCCACCAGCTCCAGGTACCGGGCCGCCTCCGCGGCCGCGGCCGGCTCCTGCGCGAGCACTCCCGCGATCCGGTCGCGCCCGATCCAGCACGCTGCGGCGACCAGGGCGTACAGCGCTCCGGTGACGGCGAGCCCGGCCCGCACCACGTGTCCGAGCCGGTCGGTCTCCCCCCGGCCGCGGAACTGGTTCACGACGATCGCCGTCGCGGACCCGATCGCCATGCCAGGCACGATGATCATGGTCTGGAGGGTGTAGGCCACCGCGAAGCCCGCGACGGTCGCCACTCCGAACACGCTGACCACCCAGGTCAGGACGAAGTTGCTGGCGAAGATGACCGCGTGGGCGCTGCCTACCGGGAGCCCGACCTGCCGGAGCAGGACGGTTTCCCGGCGCAGGCCTATCGGTCGGCCCCGCTTCCACAGGTCGCTGCGGAAAAGGAGCCAGAATCCGACCGCGGTGCCGAGCGCACCGGCTCCGGCGATCGCCACCGGCACCGACCACAACCCCCAGCCGGCGCCTCCCGGCAGCCCCAGGGCCGCGACCCCGGCCACCTCCGCACCGCCGGCCAGCAGGAGCAGGGCGGCGGCCGGGCGGGGGCGCTCCGCTCCCCGGAGGGTCGCCGCGAACACGACCGGGCCGACCCCTGTGAGCTGTGCGAGCGCCACCCACCGGACGAACCGCACGAACTGGTCTCGGACCTCGGGCTGAACGGACAGCAGGTCCGCCAGGAGCGGAGCCGTGAGCAGGAAGGCCCCGCTGACCACGGCCGTCGCGCCGAGACCGAAGCGGGCCAGCCACAGTGTCGAGGCCACCGCCGAGTCGAACCGGCGTCCCGCGCCGAGGGACACGGCGACCTGTGTCGTCACCGCGACGCTGATCTGGACGGCGATGAAGGCGAAGACCACCGGCATGAAGAGGGAACGGACGTAGAGCGCCTCGTCGCCCATGGTCCCGATGAGCGCGATCAGCACGACGGGGACCGCGGTGCCTATGCCGTCCGCCAGCACCATCGGCCCCGCGTAGCGCAGGACCTCCCGCCACTCCCGGGTCATCCGATCCTCCCGGTCACCACGCCCTGAGCGACGTTGAGCCGCTGGATGTGGGTCGTTCCCTCCATGAACTCCACTCCTCTGGCGTCCCGGGCCAGTTTCTCCGGCCTCGGATGGGAGAACCTCGCCCCCGGACCGAGGAGTTCCAGGGCGCGGAGCGTGGCCTCCTCCGCGAGGCGGGCCGCGCTCGCCTTGGCGGCGGACGCCAGGTACCCCCGGGCGGGGTCGTGGTCGACATCGGCCGCGGCCCTCCACACGAGCTGCCGGGTGTCCGCCAGGCGGTCCTCCATGTCCGCCAGCGCGTGCCCTCCCCCCGGCCCCAGGTCGGACCGGTGCTGTGAGAGGTAGTCGTGGGCGGCCTGGGCGATACCGAGCGCGAGCGCGGCCACACCCGGGCGGAACTGGTTGAACATGCGGACGGCCGCGTGCATGCCGCGGGAGGAGGCGCGCAGGTGGCGTCCCAGGACCTGGTCCCCGGGCACCGGTACCCCGTCGAAACGCACCGCGCAGATACGGGCGCCACGCAGGCCGACGGTGGGCAGCGGCGAGGCGTGGAATCCCGGGGACCCGGTCCGCACCATCACCGCCGAGACGCCCAGGGGCCCGGGGCCGGTACGGGCGAACACCGTGCCCAGCCGGGCGCGTGATGCGTTGCCGACGTAGCGCTTCTCCCCGGTGAGCGTCGCACGGTCGCCGCCGGGCTCCGGGGTCAGCGTCGTGGCCATGGCCGACGCGTCCGAACCGTGGTCCGGTTCGGTGAGCCCGAGAAACGTCCACACCGGCCCCTCGGAGAAGTGCTCGAAGAACCACTTCTGTTGTGCGGTGTCCCCCAGCAGGGAGACCAGGCCGCCCGAGAGCGAGGGGCCCGGTGCGGCGAGGAACGCCCCCGCGTCCCCGCGGCCCAGAGCCTCGACCGCCACGACTCTCTCCAGCGCCCTGTCCCCGTGGAAGGAGTGGCCGGACAGGCGCAGGGCCGAGTCCTGGTACTCCGGGGGGATCATCATGCGGGAGACGTACCGGAAGGCCGACACGTCCGTGAACCGGTCGACTCCGTCGGGGTCGTGGTCGAGTTCCGCCCCTAGCTCCTCCAGCTCCTCGCCCCACTCGCGTGCGGCCCGCTGGAGCACGCGCAGCCGGTCATCCAGCTCGATCATCGGGCTCTCCTCCACGGTCTTCGGCCGACGATTCGAGGTAGGCGTCCGCCATCAGCTCCGACAGGTACGCCACCTGGCCGGGGCCGTCGGACAGGAACCCGGAGGCGCCGAGCAGGCGCAGGACCGTTCGGTCGGCGGCTGTGAGGCGGCGGCTGGCCCGGCGCAGCGCAGCGGGGGCGCCCGGTTGCGACGCGACGCCGTCCAGCAGGCTCTCGGCCACGGCCTGCTCGGTGGCGGCGCCGGCCAGGTCGGCGCGGACGAGTTGCCGGTGGATGAGGGCCGTCCCCTCGACGGTCCGCTTGCGCAGCCGGCCCACGGCCTGCCGGCGCAGCCACAGCGACAGGCCCAGGCGGATGGAGGCGACGGCGGCCTGCCATTCCGGCGTGGCCGGATGCTCCGGTGTTCCGGTCGACGCCAGCAGGGACCACCGGTGGCCCGCCACCGTGATCTCCCCGACCACGGTGTCGGACGCCGACAGGACCGGGCCCGCGGCCGCGGGGGTCAGGGCGAACCCGGAGGCGCCGAAGACCGGAGGGGCGGGCTCCGCGCCGGCCAGCGCGGCCCAGGCCGCGGCCGGTTCGCCGAGGCGTGCGGGCTCCCACCACGCCCCGTGCCGCCGGGGCCCCGCACGGCGTGCGGTACTCGTGGCCGTCATCGGTCCTCCAGGTTCGTGGCCGCCGCGCAGAAGTAGCCGAGGGACGGGTCGTACTCCACGACGACCACGGCCCGGTCCGGCGAGGTGAGGCGCAGGTCGTGCAGTCCGGTCCACACCGACGTGCAGACGGGGCCGCCGGGGCCGCGCCGGACCTCGGTGTCCGGACCGCTCACGCGGACCGGGGGAACGCCCCCGCCCAGGACGAAGGTGACCGGGCCGGAGAACGCGCGCCGCACGTCGGTGTGGACGTCCGTGACCGCCCGGGCCGCGCCGGCGGCGTCGAGCCCGGTGGCACGCCAGTGCAGCACGTCCCCGGGCGGGGCGCCCCCGCCGAGGAGCAGGCCTATCCCGACCTCGCGGTCGGGCACCGGAGTCCCCCCGGGGACCTCCCACGGCAGCTCGCCCTGGTCCAGTACGAGTACCAGGGCCCTGCCGTCGGGATCGCCGTGCAGGTATTCGGCGGCGATGCGCAGAGCGGTGAAGGGTGTCACCGCCCGCTGGTCGGACACGGAGAAGGCCGTGGCGGGGCCGTCGGAGGCGTGCACCAGCGAGGCGCACACCGAGTAGCCGGGCTGGCTGTCCGGCAGGGAGTGGGCGAGGACGATCCGGTCGATGCGCTCCCCCCGTGCCCGGGCCTGCGTGAGGAGGCCGTGGGCGAGCCGGTTGTACGCGGTCCGGGAGGGTTCCGTGGCCGGCGTGCTCCGGTAGACGCTCCCGTAGGAGGAGGCCATGTCCCCCAGGTACTCGTCGATCGCGGCCTGGTGCTGCGCGGCCGCGAACGCCGGGGCCGGGTCCGTCGACGTCGATCGGTGGAAGCTCCCGAGCAGGCGCACGGGGAGGCGACGGGCCCTCACGAGGGTGCCGTGCCCTCCGGCGGACTTCTGTGCGGTGGCCATGTCCCGGCTATCTCTCCTGCAGCGCGGAGATGAACCCCGCCAGGCTCGCCACCGTCTCGAAGTGCCCGTGTTCGAGCTCCTCCGTGTCGAATTCGAGCCCCATCTCGGCCTCGATCTCGACCAGCATCTCCAAAATGTTCGTCGAGTCGAGCCCGAGGTCGTCGAACAGCCCCGTCGAGGCGGTGATCTCCACGTCGGACTCCGTGGTGAACCCCGCCAGGATCCCGGCGATGCGCTTGATCAGTTCCTCGTCGTGCGTCGTCTGCGCGATGTCGGCACCGGATGATTCCATGTCCTCAACCTCCGTTTGTTCTCGTGGTGGCCAACCCGTGGTGCACGGGCTGGCGGCTCAGGATGTCGGAGACGCTCTCCCGCTCGTGGACGAGGAGGGGCGTCCCCCTGTGGACCAGGACCTCGGCCGGGTATCCGTGGCTGAGGAACCGGGTGGGGGACGCGGTGGGCCCGTACGCGCCGGAGCGGTGCACCCCGATCAGGTCCCCCACACGGACCTCGGACAGCGGGACGTTCTTGCCGAGGGTGTCGTTGGGCGTGCACAGCGGGCCGGTCACCTGCCACAGCTGCCCGGTGGGCTCCTGCTCGCGGTTGAGGATGCCCATGGGGAAGTTCCTCTTGGCGAAGGAGCCGATGCCGACGGCGGCCATGTGGTGGTTGGTCCCGCCGTCGGTGACCGCGAAGTGCTGTCCCATGGACTCCTTGACGTAGCGCACGCGCGTCACGTAGAGCCCCGCGGTGGCGGTGAGGAACCGTCCCAGCTCCATGAGGACGCGGGTCCGCGGCTGCTGGGCGCGGAAGGCCTCGACGACCGGGTTGAGCTGCCCGGTCAGGGCATCGACGTCCAGGTCCTCCTCGCCCTGGAAGTAGGCCACGCCCAGGCCGCCGCCGAAGTCCACCGTCTCCAGCGGGAACTGCAGCCTGTCGGCCAGGCGCTGCGCCATGCCCAGGATCTGCGCGGTGTTCTCGACGACCACGTCCGACGACAGGATCCTCGTGCCGAGGTAGGCGTGCACCCCCATCAGCCGCAGGGACGGGAAACGCGCGGCGAGGCCGGGATCGGCCATGAGGATGCCCTCGTCGATGCCGAACTGGCGCGGTTTCCCGCCCATCCTCAGCCCGGCCCCCTTGGCGGCCGACTGCGGGTTGACCCGCAGCGCCACCGGCGCGGTGATCCCCATCCCCCCGGCGATCTTGTCGATCAGGTCGAGTTCGCCGTAGGACTCGCAGATCAGCGAGTGGATCCCTGCGGTCAGCGCCGCCGCCACCTCCTCCTCGCTCTTCCCCGGGCCGAGGAAGATCGTGTCGGCGGGGGACACCCCGGCGGCCCGTGCCACCGCGAGTTCGGCGGCGGAGGACACCTCGGCTCCGGCGCCCAGGCCTCCGAGCAGCGAGCAGACCGACAGGTTGGGGTTGGCCTTGAGGGAGTAGAGGATGTCGACGGACGGGTGCAGCCGACCGCGTATCCGCTCGTAGCCCTGTTCGAGCTCCTCGCCGTCGTAGATGTAGAGGGGGGTTCCGAACTGTTCGGCGATATCGGTGACGGGGATCCCCTGGATCCGGTGCCGTCCGGTCATGCGCGACTCACCTCTCCTTCCTCCAGCGACGACAGGGCGCTGCCCAGCCGGCCGTCGAGGGAGGCGATGCTCTCCTCGTCCGGCCCGACCAGGAAGGCGTACAGCCGGCCGTCGAAGTACCGTTTGCCCTGCGTCGGTCCGCCGACGGCGTTGACCGTGGCGAAGTTGTTGACGACGACCCCGGTGTCCCCCGGGGTCTTGACCAGAAGGTGTTCGATCTCCTTGCGCAGCAGGGCGAACGGCAGCCGGGCGTGCAGGCGCAGCGGGTACTGCCGGGCTTCGGCGCTCGAGCCCTCCCACATGAACGTCTCCTGCAGCGCGGCCTGGTAGGTCGACATGTTGTAGCGCGCGTTGATCTCGATGATCGGGTACACGTGTCCGTCGGCTCCGACGAGCGCGTCGATCCCGGCCACGCCCCTGTAGCCCTCCGCGGCGAGTGCCCCGCCGATGTCCAGGCCGGCCCGGTGGACCGCGTCCTCGTGCTCGGCGGAGAGCCCGGCCGGTATCCGGTGCCCCTTGTGGACGCCGTCCTCGGTGATCGCCTCCTTGACGAAGTCGAACTCCACGGTCCCGTCCTTGGCGACGAGCACCTGGTAGTTCAGGTCCTTGGCCTTGGGGATCCACTCCTCCACGACCAGCCCCAGCCTGCCGCCGCGGCGTCCTGCGCGCTCCGCCGTACGCCTGAGCCAGGCGAGGCGGCGCTCGTCGCCCACGACCATCACGCCCTTGCCGGACACCCCGTAGGCGTCCTTCACGACCACCTTCCGCCCCTGTGACAAGTGGTCCTCGGCGAACCGCACGGCCTCGGCGAGGTCCTCGGGCGTCTCGCAGCACACCCCCGCGGGCTGGCGCAGGCCCAGGCGGTCGGCCAGCCTGCGGCTGAAGATCTTGCTGTTGACCCTCTTGCAGAGTGCGGCGGGGCTCGTGGCCAGACCGAGCCCGCACCGCTCCGCGAGCCGCTGCTCCAGCTCGGACATGCCGTGGGGAGCCAGGTAGGCTCCGGCGCGGCCGAGTTCGGTCAACAGCCCCAGGGTCGCCGGGTCCTCCAGGACGTCCTCGGTCACGGTGCGGCCGGCCTGCTGGGCGCCCACGGCGTGCGCCCGGGGCAGGGACAGCCCGTAGTCCCGGAGGTAGGCGTGGAAGTCGGGGTCGGGCGCGGTCTTCAGCAGTACGTGGTCGGACGGCCCGCCGAGCAGCAGCGCGAACTCGTCCATGCGGTGGGTCACGGCCCTGGTGGCGCCCGAGGAGATGGTGGGAAGGCCGACCTCGCCCTTCGCCCACTGCTCCTCCACCTCGATGTTGCCGAGGAGGACGAGGACGGGGTCGGGTTCGTCGGTGAGCGCCCGCTTCAACCGCTTCGTGAACTCGTTCATGGTGGGCGATCGTGTCCTTTCAGTGCTGGAAGACCATGGCGGAGAACGTGGCGCCCAGACCCACCGCGGCCATCAGGTAGTGGTCGCCGGGGTTGAGCAGTCCGCGGTCGACGGCCGACCGGTAGTTGATGAAGGAGTCCGCGCAGAAGCAGTGCCCGGTCACGGGGACGTTCTCCAGGAACATGCGCTCGGCCGGATAGCCGATGCGCTTGCCCAGCCGCCGCCACGAATGGCGGTTGACGTTGTGCGGGAGGATGAGCCGCAGCTCCGCCTGCGTGATCCCGGCCTCGGCCAGCGCACGCGCGATCACCTCGGCCAGCGTCTCCTCGTAGACCTCCTGGAAACGGCTCGCGAACTCCGGCTCCATCCACAGGCCGGCGGAGAACTCGCCGCGGGTGCGGGAGACGTAGCTGCGGAGCGTGTCGCCGCCGGTGTCGCCGGCCCGGAGGAGGACGGCGGCCGTGCCCTCGCCCATGTAGGTCGTGTCGGGGATGAACTGCGCGAGCCGGGTGAAGGTCTTCTCCCCCGTGAACACCAGCCCGAGGGCCTCGGGGTCGTCCTCCGCGCGGAGCAGCCGGCCCACCAGGTCCACCGCGAGCAGCCCGCTCGCACAGGCGTGCTCGGTGACGGTGAACGCCTCGGCGTGCTCCAGTCCGAGCAGGCGGCGGGTCTCGTGCAGGGGGTTGGCCGGATAGGGGGCGACCGTCTGCAGGGTTCGGGCGTGCACGAGGTAGCGCACCAGGTGCTCCCGGCCCTTCAGGGCGGTCATCTTGCCCGCTGCCGCGGAGAGGAGTTCGGCGAGCGTCTGCTCCGGGGCGCGGCGCACCTCGGACAGTCCGTGGAACCGCTTGTACAGGCGCAGTTGGCGGGGGGTCTGGCCGATCCCCTCACCGATGTCGTCGATCGCCACGGCCCCGGGGGGCAGATACGTGGACACCGCTTCGATCGCCGTCATCGCGCCGCCGGCCCCTGGGCGCCGACGGTGGCCGCCGTGAGGTGTTCGACCAGGTCGCGGATGGTCGGGTGGTCCCACAGGACGGTGTCGGAGACGGTGATCCCCAGGTGGTCCTCGATATCGGCGCAGAAGGTCAGGGCGTAGACGGAGTCCAACCCGTAGTCGGCGAACAGGGTGTCGGGGTCGACCTCTCCGGGATCGCGCTGCAAGTGGGCGGCCATCTGCCGGGTCAGCCAACGGGTCAGGTCTTCGGCGGTGGTCTCGGCTCGGCTCTCGGACATCGGATCACTCCTTGGGGCGGGCAGGCGTCAGCCGGGAAGCCTGCGCCGGTACAGGTCGAAGGACTCGGCGGCCGCGTGCCGCTCGGCGAGTTGGGCGTACAGGTGCTCGCGCAGCGGGCCGAGGCCCTGGACTCCGGGGCGGCCCATGCGCGTGACCAGGCGGTTCAGTGCGGCGATCAGCCAGACGGGATCCTGGAGGGAGGGGTCCTGCCGTGCACCGGCCTCCCGCCAGACGTTGAGGCAGGCCGATGCGGCCAGCAGCGCCGCGTAGCGGGCGGGGAGGCGGAGTACCGCCGGCGGGGCGTCCACCCCGATGTCCGCCGCGCGCAGCTCGGCACAGGCCTTGCGCAGGTCCTCGGTCTCCTCGCGCAGCTGCGCCGTCAGCATGCGCAGGTCGTCCGCGTGCGAACCCTCCGCCGTGCCTCCGTCCGCGGCCTGGTCGATTCCGGTTGCCAGGGCCGTCAGCAGGCTGTCCCTGCCCTTTCCGGAGAGGCGCAGCCGCTCGAAGGGCAGGCGGCCCAGTTCGACGTCCGGACGGAAGACGTCCGGGGGAGCCTCGGGGCCCTCCGCCCACCCGCGGCGGGCGAGTACGGGCAGCTGGGGCAGCATCGTCACGAGGCAGGCGACGCGGGCGGCGTGCCCGAAACCGGCCGGCTTGAGGTCGCGCAGCAGCTTCTGGAACGCGCCGAAGCGTCCGTCCCGCAGGTAGAAGCTCGCCCCGAGCACGGCGGACAGGCTGTTCATCGCCTCCAGGAGGTGACCGGAGACCTGGTACTTGACGGCAGAGGCGTGGACGCTCATCTGTTCCGGCAGGAGGTGCGCGCCCCGTGCGGCCACGGTCGCGCAGCAGTCGCTGATCAGCAGGTCGACGAAGGCGTCGGCCAGTTGGGCCCGTACCACCGGCAGCGCCGAGACCGGCTCGCCGTACAGCATGCGCTCCACCGCGAGCGTCTGCGTCAGCCGCAGACCGGAGTCGAGCACCCCGCAGAGCATTCCCGGCAGTGCCGTCCTGGTGAGCTGGAACGAGCGCAGCGCGGTTTCGATGCCGTGGCCCTCGACCCCCAGGACCGCCGAGTCGGGGACGGGGCAGTCGCGGAACTCCAGGCCGCCGAGCTGCACGCCCCGCATCCCCACACCGGGCCTGCGCCGCAGGTCGGCGATCGCACCCGGGGGGAGAACGGCCTTGTCCACCAGGAGCTGTGAATGGCTGCGGCTTCCCGGGCGCTCGGAGGTCCGGGCCAGCACCACGAGGGCGCGCGCCCGCCGGATGTTGGTGACGACCTCTTTGCGGCCGGAGAGCCTGAGCCGGCCGGAGGGGTCGCGTGTAGCGGCGCACTCGGTGCCCGCGAAGTCGTTGCCGTGGGGGAGCTCGTGGTACGCGGAGGCGATCCGATGGCCGCCGAGCAGCAGGGACGCCGCGGTTCCGCGCTGCTCCCCGTCCCCGGCGAGCCAGATGTTGACGCCGGCGATGAACGAGCTGAACCCGTAGCCGAGTCCCAGGGACGGGTCGCGGCGGAACACGGCCCGCATCACGGTGACGAACCTGTCCAGGCCCATCAGCCGGCCCCCGTACTCGGCGGGGACGAACTCCGCGTTCAGTCCGAAGTCCGCCAGCGCGCGTTCCCCGGCCGGGAACATCTCCTCGGCCTCGTCGGCCTCCAGGACCGGTCCGAACCCCAGCGGGTTGTCGGGGTCCGTCGGATCTCCGAGGCGGCGCTCCAGGGCGTCGGCCCCTCCGCCTCGCGGTCGTGGGTTCATCGGCGGTTCTCCTCAGCGTCGTCCAGCAGGAGGTCCCCCTCGGCGAGGCGGGCCTCCAGCGAGTCGGCGACGGCACCGTACACGCGGTCCGCCTCGTCGCCGGCGTATCCGTCCAGTCGCGAGAGGATCCACAGCAGTGCCGCCTGGAGCCGCAGCTCCCCGAACTCCGTGTCCGTGTGCCGCCGGTCGGCCCCGGCGAGGAACGTGTGGATCACGGCCGATGCCGCGACGCAGAGTTCGTAGGACCGTGCCGCGTCGAACAGTTCGGCTCCGATCCCGGTGGCACGCGTGTCGTACCGGGCCATGCGGTGGTGCAGCCGCCCGCACCGGTCGAGGACGCGCTCGGCCGACCTGATCGCGGGCTCCGACGCCCCGGAGGCCCGCAGCCCCTCCACGGCGGCGGGCAGGGCCTGCACCAGGCTGCAGCCGGTGCGCGACACCAGCTGGAGTCCGACGCCCTCCGGCGGGGCCTCGTCCGCCCCCGTCGCGGCACGGACCCCTGCCTCCAACCGGTCGCCCCGGTTCCAGCACGCGACCAGCCGGGGGAACTGGCGGATCAGGGCCTGGCGGTTGACATAGCGGTTCCCGTCGAAGATCCCGACGATCCGGTGGTCCCTCTCCAGTTTCTGGAAGCTCCCGTGGTCGAGTTCCTCACGCAGGAAGGCGCGTGCGCCGAGCAGCTGGCCGCACTCGGCGATGACCTCGTCGACGATCTCGGGGACCAGGGCCTTGACCACGGCGGAGTAGACGCTCATCTCCCCGGGGAGGGAGCGCACCGCGCGTGCGGCGGTCGAGGCCAGTGCCTCGGCCGCATGACAGGCCGCGTACTGTGCTCCGAGCGTCGTGCGGACATGGGGCAGTCCGGACAGGAACCGTCCGTACAACCGCCGGCGCCCGACGAAGTCCCAGGTCGAGCGGAGCGCGCGGTCCGCGGCGCCGAGGGAGAGGCCCGCACAGATGGTCCGCGTGAGCTGGAAGGCCTTCAGGACCAGCTCGAACCCGGAACCGACGGGGCCGACCGTGTTCTCCTCCGGCACGATCGCGCCGTCGAGGACGATCCCGCTGATGTCCGCCCCGCGGATGCCCACGGTGCGGGCCTTGGGGAGGTGGGAGTAGCTGCCCGCGGCCAGTGCGCTCTTGTCGGCCATGAGGAGCGTGAAGTCCCGGGGGCCGTTCCGGGGACCGGTACGGGCCAGCAGGCACAGGGAGTCGCTGCGGGTGGCGTTGTTGACCGGCCACTTGCGGCCGTCCAGGCGGTACCCGCCGGGCACCGGGCCGGCCGTGAGCTGACCGGCCAGCAGGTCGCTGCCGCGTCCCGGCTCGGTGAGCCCCCAGGAGACCACCGCTCCGCCGGTGATCCGGTCGGCGAGCCGGCGTGCCTGTGCCGTGACCCGTTCGTCGCCGGCCTCCTGGGCCGCGACCCAGCTGGGGGCTCCGCCCAGGAACGTCTTGACGTGGGCGATCGCCACCGTGAGGTCTTTGCGGGAGACGGCCCGGACCACCCCGACCAGGTCGGTGTAGTCGTCCAGGCCGCCGCCGAGGTCCCGGGGCACGTAGTAGTGGGGGACACCGATGCGGTCCAGTTCGAGGCAGGCCTCCCGAGGGAACTCCTCCGCCTCGTCCAGACGTGCGTTGAACGCCGAGGTGAAGGCCTCGGAGCGGTCCAGGTGGTCCGCCATGTCCGCGACCGCCATGGGAGGGCCGACCGTTCCCCTGCCGCTGGGCGGGGGGAACTGTGCTGTCTCGCTCATCCCGCGCTCCTCCGGGAACCGTGGTAGACGTCCGGGACGAGTGCGCCCAGGGTCGGATGGATCCGCGCGGCCAGGGGTGTGAGGGTCCCGCGGAGGAAGTCCGACCGCATTTCCAGGCGTTGGATCTTGCCGCTGGTGGTCCGCTTCACCCCTCCGGGGCGGACGAGCACGGTGCCTCCGAGCACCATGCCGAACTCGCGGGAGGCGAACTGCTGGACGCGCGTGAGCGCCGCCTCCAGGCGCTCGGCGTCGGCGCCGCGGGGCCGTACTTCGTGGACGACGACGACCTCTTCCTTGTCCTCCGCCCCGAGCACGGTGAAGGCGGCCCCGTACCCGTTCTCCAGGAGGGGGTCGGCCGAGCGGGCCATCGCCTCCAGGTCGTGCGGGTACAGGTTGCGGCCGTTGTAGATGATGACTTCCTTGATCCGGCCCGTGATGTAGAGCTTTCCCCCGTGCACGGCGGCCAGGTCGCCGGTGCGCAGGAACCCCTCCTCGCCGTCGGCGGTGGCGGCCCGGAAGGTCGTGTCGGTGGATTCGGGGCTGTTCCAGTACCCGTGGGCCACGCTGGACCCGCGGAGCCAGACCTCGCCCACCGTTCCCTGCGGAAGCACACGCCGGCTCCCGGGGTCGACGATCCTCAACCGCATGTCCTCGCCTCCCTCCTCCACGTCGCCGCAGCAGACGATCTCCCGGCCGGGCTCTTCGGCGGGAACCGGGTGGAACTCGCCCTTCTCCAGGCGTTCGGGGTCGACCCGGGCGACGCTCGGAGGCAGGTCACGGGTGTCGCATGCGGCCACGAGCGTCGCCTCGGCGAGTCCGTATCCCGGCGCGAACGTCTCGGGGCGGAACCCGAGGGGGCCGAACCGCTCGCCGAACCGGCGCAGCGTCGGGGCGCGCACGGGTTCGGCGCCGGTGAAGGCCGCCCGCCACCCGGAGAGGTCGATGCCCTCGGTCTGCTCGTCGGTGATGCGGCGGACGCAGTAGTCGAGGCCGAAGTTGGGCGACGGTGAGGAGTCGAGGCCGAAGCGGTCGATCATGCGGAACCAGGAGTGCGGTCGGCGCAGGAAGGCCGAGGCCGACATGTGGAGCGTGCGGGCGCCGAAGCAGAGGGGGAACAGGAACAGGAACAGCAGACCGAAGTCGTGGTGCATGGGGAGCCAGCCGCCGAACCGGTTCTCGGAGCCGAACCCCGAGAGGCGCCGCATGTACTCGGCGTTGTCGATGATGTTGTGGTGGCGCACCACGACACCGCGGGGGGCGCTGGTCGAGCCCGAGGTGAACTGCAGGAAGGCCACGTCGTCCGGGCCGACACCGGGGTCGGCCCAGGCATCGGGGTCCGGGAGGAGCTCGTCGCGGTCGGTGACGAGGACGGGAAGCGGGGCGTCGAACGAGGAGGCCCAGGTGCCGACCTCCTCCGCCCCGGAGGCCCCGGTCAGCAGGACGGAGGCCCCGACGCTGCGGACCATCTCCCGGAGGCGGTCGCTGCGGTGCCGCTGACCGTCCGGTAGCGGTGCGACCGCGGGGACGACCCCGGCGTAGAGGCAGCCCACGAAAGCGGGGAAGAACGCCGCACCGGGGGTGTACAGCAGGAGCGCGCGGTCCCCGGCGGAGAGGTGGCGCTGCAGGAGGCCGGCTACCCGGCGGGACTCGCGGTCCAGCGCCGAGTAGGTGAGGAACCGGGCCTCCCCGTCCATCGGGTCGGCGACGAAGCCGACGGCCTCCTCGTCGGGAACGGAGCGCGCGTACGCCCTGAGACGGGAGACGAGTGTCGTGACCGCGCCGGCCTCGTGTATTTCATCCACAGAATTTCGACTCCGCTGCTCAATACCCCCGGAACACGCTCATCGTGCCCGGGGCGGGAGAGCGCTACAAGGCTCGATCCGGCGGACGAACAGCCGTGGCCGATCGGGCATGTCCGGTCCTTCCCCGGTGCACGTCGGCGGCGGTCGTCGGGGGTCTCTGCTGTGTCGGAGGGGAGTCGCGGACCGGTTCGGCGGGGTTCCCGGCGGCGGCCTGGGTGTCGGGCGGTCCGGTGCGGAGCGGGGCGGAGGCCGGGACCGGCTCGGGGGCCGGGCGAGCGGCCCTTCCCGCCGCACGCCCCGGCGCGGCCCTCCGGCCGCGCCCTCACGTCCGCGCGGGTCAGAGGTCCAGGACGGTCTGGCCGGGGGTCTGGCGGTCGCGTTCGCCGCGGCCGCGCCCCAGGCAGCGGCGGCACGTGACGGGGCCCGCCGCGGCGGTCAGCCTGAGGGGGTCGACGGCCGCGTGGCAGGCGATGGCGGGCACGGCCACGCCGGCCCACATGTGCGTGGCGAGCTTGTGCACCACGTCCCCGCGTCCGATCCGGACGCCGGAGGCGTGGGCGAGCTCCTCGCGGCGGCGGCGGAGCGTGGCGGCCAGGTGTTCGACGTCGGGTTCGGGGATGCGCGGCTGGTCAGCGTCGGTCATGACTCCAGCATCGCCCACGGGGGTGACCGTCGGGGACGGGGAGCGCGCCCGCGCCGCCCCCGGCCCGCGAACGCCGGCGGCCCCGCGTCCGGCGGGACGCGGGGCCGCCGCGGCGGACCGCTCAGTCGAGGACGGCGTACGCCTCGACCTCGACGAGCACGTCGGGCTCGAAGAGGTAGTCGACGCCGATGAGCGACACGGGCGGGAGGGGCTGCGGGAGGCCCAGCTCCCCGGCGACGCTCTCGACGCCCGCCATGAAGTCGCCCATCTTCTCGGGCTGCCACTTCGTGACGAAGAACCTGAGGCGGACGACGTCGCCGAAGGACGCCCCGGCCCCGTCCAGGCCGCGCGCCGTGTTGCGCAGGGCCTGCGCGACCTGGCCGGTCAGGTCGCCCGTCGCGACGGGGTTCGCGTCGGCGTCGCGCGCGATCTGCCCGGCGACGTGCACGTGGCGGGAGCCGGTGGCGACCGAGACGTGGTTGTAGGGGACGGGCTGCATCATGCCCTCGGGGGAGAACAGCTGCACGGTCATGGGAGATCCCTCCGGTTGCGCCTTGGTGGTATCCCATGTCTACTAGGTGCACAAAAGGAACTTCAACGAGACCAGGTGTCATGCAGGAAACCGCCCCTTACGCCCCCTACGCCTCCGGGATCACCGCGTCGCACCGCGAACTCCTCGACCAGGTGCTCGACAAGTGGTCGCTCCAGGTGTTGGAGGAGCTGTGCGAGCAGCCCCAGCGCTTCAACGAGCTGCGCCGCGCGATCCCCGTCGTGACGCAGAAGTCGCTGACGGCGGCGCTGCGGCGCCTCGAGCGCAACGGGATGGTCGAGCGCGTCGTCACGAGCACGCGCCCGATCGCCGTCGAGTACCGCATCACGGCGCTCGGCAAGACCCTCCAGGACCTGATCGACGCGCTCCTGCGCTGGACCACCGACAACATGGACGGCGTCGAGCGCGCACGCGAGCGGTACGACGGCGAGGACTGACCGGCCGGGGGCGGGAACGCCGCGGGGCCCGCGCGGTGTCGCGCGGGCCCCGCGGGCCGGGACGGGCGGCCGGTCCCGTCGGGCGGGATCAGCCCGAGAGGGTGGTGCGCCCGTCGGCGTCGACGCGGACGCTCTGGTCGGTCCAGGCGCGGGCCTGGTCGCTGATCGTGAAACCCAGGCCGGGGCGGCCGGGGACGAGCATGCGCCCGTCCTCGATCTCCAGCCGTTCGTCGAACAGCGGCTGGAGCCAGTCGAAGTGCTCCACCCACGGGTCGATCTCGTAGGCGGCGGCCAGGTGCAGGTGGATCTCCATGGCGAAGTGCGGCGCCATCCGGATCCCCGCCTGCTGGCCGCGGGCCATGATCTTCAGGAACGGCGTGATCCCGCCGACGCGCGCGGCGTCCGGCTGCATGAAGTCGACCGCGCCCGCCCGGATCAGCTCCTCGTGCTCGGCCGCGCTGGTCAGCATCTCGCCGGTCGCGATCGGCGTCGCCAGTTCCCGGGCGAGCGCCGCGTGGCCCTCGGAGTCGTAGGCGTCGAGGGGCTCCTCGATCCAGATGAGGTCGAACTCCTCCAGCACCCGGCCCATCCGCACGGCCGTGCTGCGGTTCCACTGCTGGTTGGCGTCCACCATGAGCGGGAAGTCGCCCAGCTCCTCGCGGACGGCGGAGACGCGGGCCAGGTCGGCGCGCCAGTCCGGCTGGCCGACCTTGATCTTGATGCCGCCGATCCCGCTGGCGCGCGCGGCGCGGGTGTTGTCGAGCACCTGGTCCAGCGGGGTGGACAGGAACCCGCCGGAGGTGTTGTAGCAGTCCACCGCGTCGCGGTGGGCGCCCAGCAGCTTGGCGAGCGGCAGCCCCGCGCGCTTGGCCTTGAGGTCCCACAGGGCGATGTCGATCGCCGCGATCGCCTGGGTGGCCAGCCCGCTGCGGCCGACCGAGGCGCCCGCCCACACCAGCTTCGTCCAGATCCGCTGGATGTCGCTGGGGTCCTCGCCGATCAGCTCGGGGGCGATCTCCCGGGCGTGCGCGTACTGGCCGAAGCCGCCCGCGCGCTTGGAGTAGGTGTAGCCGACCCCCTCCAGGCCCTCCTCGGTGCGGATCTCGGCGAACAGCATCGAGACCGACGTGAGCGGCTTCTGCCTCCCGGTCAGCACCTTGGCGTCGCTGATGGGGGAGGCGAGCGGCAGGTCGACGCGCGAGAGCGTGACCTCGCTGATCCTGTCCGCGGCGGCGGGGGCCGTGTGGGCGCGGGGGGTCGTCCCGCTGTCGGATCCGGGCTGGGCGGTCATCGTGTCTCCAGGGTGTGGTCGTGCGGGAGGGCTGCGGCGGCGGGGACCCGCCGCGCGCACGCGCCCCGGCCGTGGCGGCCCGGGCGCGTGCGGGGTCCGGGGAGGCCCCGGGGGGACGCCGGGTTCACCGGACCGTCGCGGGTCGCTTGGGGTCGAAGGACCAGCCGGGGACGAGGTACCGCATCGCCGCGGCGTCGTCGCGCGCCCCGAGCCCGTGTTCGAGGTAGAGCTCGTGGGCGGCCTCGAGGGCGTCCCTGTCGAGTTCCACGCCGAGCCCGGAGGCGGTGGGCACCTCGATCGCGCCGTCCGCGATCCGGAGCGGCTCGCGGGTGAGCGCCTGGCCGTCCTGCCAGATCCAGTGGGTGTCCAGGGCGGTGATCTTCCCCGGCGCCGCCGCGCCCACCTGCGTGAACATCGCCAGGGAGATGTCGAAGTGGTTGTTGGAGTGCGAGCCCCAGGTGAGCCCGAACTCGTGGCACAGCTGGGCGACGCGCACCGATCCCCGCATGGTCCAGAAGTGCGGGTCCGCGAGCGGGATGTCCACCGCGTGCGAGCGCACGCTGTGGGCGAGCTGCCGCCAGTCCGTGGCGACCATGTTGGTCGCCGTCGGCAGGCCGGTGGCCCGGCGGAACTCCGCCATCACCTCGCGTCCGGAGTACCCCCCCTCGGCCCCGCACGGGTCCTCGGCGTAGGCGAGCACCCCGTCCAGCCCCGAGCAGAGCCGGACGGCGTCCTCCAGGAGCCAGCCCCCGTTGGGGTCCAGCGTGATCCGGGCGTCGGGGAAGCGGGCGGCCAGGGCCCGCACCGTCTCCACCTCCTCCTCACCGGCGAGGACCCCGCCCTTGAGCTTGAAGTCGCGGAAGCCGTACCTCTCGCGCGCCGCCTCGGCGAGCGCGACCACCGCGTCGGGGGTGAGGGCCGGTTCGCGCCGCAGGCGCTCCCAGTCGTCCTTCGGGTCCTCCTCCGCGAGGTAGGGGAGGGGGGTCCGGCCCCGGTCGCCGATGTAGAAGAGGTAGCCGAGCATGGGGACCCGGTCCCTCTGCCGGCCCTCCCCCAGCAGCTCGCAGACGGGGACCTCCAGGTGCTGTCCGAGGAGGTCCAGGAGCGCGGACTCGACGGCGGTGACGGCGTGGACGGTGGTCCGCAGGTCGAAGGTCTGCTCGCCGCGCCCGCCCGCGTCCCGTCCGGCGAAGGCCTCGCCGATCTCGCGGAGCACCCGGTGGACGTGCGAGACCGGGCGGCCGACGACCATCCCGGCGGCGTCGGCGATGGTGCGCCGGATGGGTTCGCCGCCGGGGACCTCGCCGACCCCGGTCCGGCCCTCGCTGTCGGTCAGGATCGCGATGTTGCGGGTGAAGAAGGGGCCGTGTGCGCCGCTGAGGTTGAGGAGCATGCTGTCGTACCCGGCGACGGGCACCGCCTCGACGCTCACGACGGTCGGTGTCCGGGGGCTCATGCCCGCTCCTCCGCCGGTACGACGGCGCCGTCCACGCGGCGGCTCAGTCCCCACGGGTTGGCCTCGCGCAGGGCGGGCGGGAGGAACGCGTCGGGCACGGACTGGTAGGCGACCGGCCGCAGGAACCTGTGGACGGCGAGGCTGCCGACGGAGGTGCTGCGCGGGTCCGACGTGGCGGGGAAGGGGCCGCCGTGCACCATCGCGTGGTTGACCTCGACCCCGGTGGGCCAGCCGCCGAAGAGGATGCGGCCGACCTTGCGCTCCAGGACGGGGAGCAGCCGCCGCACGGCGACGGCGTCGTCCGGGGACGCGGGGTCGGCGTGCAGGGTGGCGGTGAGCTGTCCCTCCAGGGACTCCAGCGCCTCGGCGAGCGAGTCCGCCAGGGCCTCGGCGGACAGCCCGTCCGCGGGGTAGCGGACCAGCAGGCCGACCGCGCCGAACACCTCCTCCTGGAGGCGGGGCCGGGTGGCGAACGACTTCAGGCCGGTGGCGAGGAGCATCGGCGCGAGCGCGTTCGGGCCGGGGCCGTCGGTCCCGGTGGCGACCGTCTCGACGTCGGGCTCGGCGGCGAGGGCGTCCGTGCCCGCGGCGCGTGCGGCGGCGATGGGGCCGGTGAGCATGGTCTGCCCGGTGGCCTCCGTGACCAGCCGCTCGGCGGCGGCGAAGAAGCGGTCGCCGTCGGGCGTGGCGGGGACGAGGACGAGCCCCGGGTTGGTGCAGAACTGGCCCGCTCCGAGGGTCAGCGAGCCCACGTACGCCGCCGCCAGCTCCTCGGCGGCGTCGCCGGCGAGCGCGCCCGGCAGGACGACGACCGGGTTGGAGGAGGACATCTCGGCGAACACGGGGACGGGTTCGGGGCGGGCGGCGGCGGTGCGCATGAGCGCGAGGCCCCCGGCGCGGGAGCCCGTGAACGCCACGGCCTTGACGCGCGGGTCGGCCGCGAGGGCCTGCCCGATCCCGTTGCCCTCGCCGAACAGCAGGGAGAACACGCCTCCGGGGAGCCCGCTGTCCGCGACCGCCCGGGCGACCGCCCGGCCGACCAGCTCCGCGGTGCCGGGGTGGGCGTTGTGGGCCTTCACCACGACGGGGCAGCCCGCCGCGAGCGCCGATGCGGTGTCGCCGCCCGCGGTGGAGAAGGCGAGGGGGAAGTTGCTCGCCCCGAAGACCACCACGGGGCCCAGCGGCACGTGGGCCTGGCGGATGTCGGGGCGGGGGGCGGGGCGCCGGTCGGGGAGGGCGGGGTCGATGCGCGCCTGGAGGGCGTCCCCCTGCTCCACCACGTCGGCGAACATCCGGAGCTGGCCGACGGTGCGGCCCCGCTCGCCCTCCAGCCGCGCCGCCGGGAGGCCGGTCTCCCGCACGGCCCGAGCGGTCAGCTCCTCGCCGATCCCGTCGATGTTGTCGGCGATCCGGCGGAGGAAGGCGGCCCGCTCCGCCGGGGTCTGGCTCCGGAAGGCGTCGAAGGCGGCCTCCGCCGCCCGCGTCGCGGCCTCGATCTGCGCGGGACCGACCAGGCCGAAGGCCGGTCCGACCTCCTCGCCGGTGGCGGGGTCGGTGGCGAGGAGGGAACCGGCGTTCCCCTCGACCGGTTCCCCGGCCACGAGCGATCTTCCTTCGACGGGCACTGCGGTACCTCCTGGTAGGGGTGCGGCGGGTTCTGTCCGGGGTTCCGGCTCAGGAGACCTTGGCGATGAGAGCGGCCAGCTCGTCGGTCTCGGCGGGGCTGAGGTCGCTCAGGGGCGGCCTGACCCGACCGCCGTCGCGGCCGACGGCGTTGAGGCCGGCCTTGACGATGGACACGGCGTAGCCGCGCGTCCGGTCGCGGATGTCGAGGTAGGGGATAACGAAGTCGTTGAGCTTCCGGTAGACCGCCTCGCGGTCCTGGGCGCGCACCGCCTCGAAGAACCCGAGGGCGAACTCGGGGAGGAAGTTGTACAGCGCGGAGGAGTACGTGCTCACCCCGAGCTGGAGCAGGGGCAGGGCGAAGGTCTCCGCGGTGGGCAGCCCGCCGATGTACATGAGCCGGTCGCCGACCCTGGCGTAGATCCGCGTCATGAGCTCGACGTTCCCGACGCCGTCCTTGAGCCCGATCAGGTTGGGGTTGCGGTCGGCGAGGGCCGCGACGCTCTCGTCGGTGAACACCGCGTTGGCGCGGCTGTAGACGACGACCCCCAGGTCGGTGGCCGAGCAGACGGCCGTGACGTGCTCGACCAGCCCGGCCTGCCCGGCCTCGGTCAGGTAGGGGGGCAGCAGCAGGATCCCGTCCGCCCCCGCCTCCTGGGCGGCCCTGGCCTGTGCCTTCGCCGTCGCGGTCCCACCGGTCGCGGGGGCGAGCACGGGCACCGCCCCGCCGACCTCGTCGACCGCGGCGCGCACGACCCGGTCGATCTCGGGCGAGGTCAGCGAGAAGCCCTCGCCCGTACCCCCGGCCGCGAACAGTCCGGCCACGCCGAAGCCCGACTGCCACGCGAGGTGCTCCCGGTAGCGGGTCTCGTCGAACGCGAGGTCCTGGTCGAAGTGGGTGACGGGGAACGAGAGGAGGCCGGACTTGAGCCGGGTCGCCAGCTCACCGGGGTGCATCAGAGTCACACGTCATCCTTAGGTCGGCAGGTCGGGGGGTCTCCCTGGCAGGGGCCCGGGCGGTGTTGCCGTTACCGTACGGAGAAGCGATCGATGCTGTCCAAGAGTTGTTGGGCATTAACTGATACCGGACGGGTATCACGGCGCGGCGGCCCCCTGCGGGGGCCAGGCCTCCAGGGCCCGCCGCACGGCGGGGTTGCGCGACCCCCGCAGCCACAGCAGGTGGAGTTCGACCGGGTCCTCCGGCAGGTCCGCGATCTCCAGGTAGGCGACGCCGTCGATGCCCAGCCCGGTCGCCGACTGGGGCACGAACGCGACCCCCCTCCCCGCGGCCACCAGCCACACCATGGTCAGGACCTGACTGACCGTGTGCACGACGTTCTGGTGGGAGATGGGGACCAGGCGCACCACGAGGTCGTAGAAGTAGCGGGCCCTGGTCGGCGAGTGCATGATCAGCGGGACGTCGACCAGCTCCTCCGCGGCCACGGGCCCCGTGTGCCGTGCCAGGGGGTGGCTCTCCGGCACGGCGACCAGCATCCGCTCGCGGTGCTGGACCCGGGAGCCGAACAGCTCGGTGTCGAAGGGCGGCCGGGCCAGCCCCAGGTCGACCTCCTCGTTGAGGAGCGCCGCCACCTGTTCGCGGGTGACCATCTCGAACAGCTCGATGTTGATCTCCGGCAGGACCTCCTCCAGCCGGTTCAGGAGCCCGCCGAGGGGGCCGTAGGACGACGCCGCGGTGAACCCGATCCTGAGCGTCCCGCTCGCCCCCGCCGAGATCCGCCGGGCGTGGTCCGGTGCGCTCTCCGCCAGGGTGAGCAGCCGGCGGGCCTCGATGAGGAACGCCTCGCCCGCCGCGGTCAGGGACACGCGCCGGCGGTCGCGCTCCAGCAGCTGCACGCCGACCGTGCGTTCGAGCTTCTGGATCTGGCGGCTCAGAGGGGGTTGCGTCATGGAGAGCCGTTCGGCAGCCCGTCCGAAGTGCAGTTCCTCGGCGACGGCGACGAAGCCGCGCAGCTGGTCGAAGGAGAACATGATGCCAGAAAGGTATCATCTTATGCCGTATTTGCCTTGGACATGCATGGATAACTCCTCTTAGGCTGCCAGACACTCACGAACGTGACGGCACTCACAGTGCACGAAGTGGCGGGCGCCCGCCGGATCGAAGGAGTTCGCATGACCCAGACGCCAGGGAAGAAAGCCGCACGTCCAGGGGCGGTTCTCGGGCTCACCGCGGCTCTGTCCCTCTCGGTCGCCGCGTGCGGCGGGAACCTGTCCGGCGGCGCGTCGGGGGGCGAGTTCCCGAGCGGGCCGATCACGATCGCCGTCGGGCAGGACCCGGGCGGGAGCACCGACCTGATCGCCCGCGCCCTGGCCGAGGGCCTCACGGACGACCTCGGCGTCGCCACCCCCGTGGTCAACACCCCCGGCGCCAACGGCGCCCTGGCGGCCAACGAGGTCGCGGGCCAGGAGCCGGACGGCCAGAACCTGCTGGTCGTCAACGCCTCCCTGACCGCGATCACCCCCCTCGCGGTCTCCGAGGACGAGGCCGTCGCCATCGACGACTTCGAGGTGGTCGCCGGGATCTCCCGCGACGACTACGTGCTGGTCTCGTCCCCCGCCTCCGGCCTGGAGACGCTCGCGGACCTGGAGGACGCCGGGGACGACCTGAAGTTCGGCACCACCGGGGTGGGCACGGGCAGCCAGCTCGCCCAGGAGCTCCTCTTCAACCAGGCCGGGATCTCCGGCACCGCGGTCCCCTTCAACAGCGGCGCGCCCACGCTCACCGCCGTCCTCGGCGACCAGGTGGACGTCGCCGCGATCCAGCTCGGCGAGGCGATCGGGCAGATCGAGGCCGGTGAGCTGAACGCCCTCCTCACCTTCTCCGCGGAGCGCAACGAGTTCCTGGAGGACGTCCCCACCGCCGTCGAGGAGGGGTACGAGGTCGAGGTGGCCCAGTACCGCGCGGTCGTCGCCCCCTCCGGTACCCCCGACGACGTCCTGGAGCGCCTGCGCGAGGCGTGCGAGGCCGCGTTCGCCACCGAGCAGTACCGGTCCTTCAACGAGGACAACCTGCTCACCGCGCACGAGATCCCCGGAGACCAGGTGGTCGAGGAGTGGACGGCCTCCCTGGAGTCGTACCGGTCCATGACGGAGGAGTACGGCATCGACCTCGGCGGCTCGCAGTGATCACCTCGCGCGGCGGGAACCCGGAGGCCGGCGAGGACGCCCCTGCGCCGGGGGCGCCGGAGGGGTCCGGCCCCGGCGCCGGGGCCTCCGGGGAGACGGAGGCCCCCGGCGGACGGCGGGGCCCGGACGGAGCGGAGACCGGTGAGCCGGTCGGCCCCGGCCCCGGCGGGCCCGAGACGGCGGAGGAGCCCGCACCGCCCCCCGCGGGACCCGTGACCAACGTCGTGGTCGCCCTCGTGGTCGTCGCCCTCGGCGCCGCCGGGCTGGCCGGCTCGTGGTCGCTCGGCCTGGGCGAGGCGTCGGCCCCCTCCGCCGGCATGTGGCCGTTCCTGGTCAGCGCGGCGATCACCTGCCTCGGCGCCGCCCTGGTCCTCCGGGCGCGGCGGACCAGGGACGCCGAGCGGTTCTCCTCGTCCAGCTGGGCGGTCCTGGCCGGCCTGGCCACCATGGCGGCCTTCGCCTCCCTCATCGGGGTGATCGGCTTCGAGATCCCGGCCGCGGCGCTGGCCTTCGTGTGGCTGCGGTTCATCGGCGGCGAGTCCTGGCGCCTGTCCGCCCTGACCAGCCTCGGCATCGTGGTCGCCTTCTACCTGCTCTTCGTCGCTGTCCTGGCAGTGCCGATCCCCCATCTCTTCTAGGAGCGACGATGGATTTCCTGACCCCCGTGGTCGACGGGTTCGGCGTCGTCCTCGAACCGGCCAACCTGCTCTACTGTTTGCTCGGCGTCGTGGTCGGGATGCTGGTCGGCGTGCTCCCCGGACTCGGTCCGGCGGCGACCATCGCGATCCTGCTGCCCCTCACCTTCGGGGTGGAGCCGGTGACCGCGATCATCATGCTCGCGGGCATCTTCTACGGAGCCCAGTACGGCGGCACCATCACCTCGGTCCTGCTCCGGCTCCCCGGCGAGGCCTCCTCCGTGGTGACCGTCTTCGACGGCCACGCCCTGGCGCGCAAGGGCAGGGCGGGGACCGCGCTCGGCATCGCGGCGATCGGGTCCTTCGTGGGCGGCACGGTGTCGATCGTGGCCCTGTCGCTGCTCGCGCCCGTCGTCGCGGGTTTCGCCCTGGACTTCGGTCCCCCGGAGTACACGGCCCTGGCCCTGCTGGGCATCCTGCTGGTCGCCACGGTCAGCAACGGCGGGCGCGTGAAGGCGATCGTCGCCGCGTGCCTCGGGCTCCTCCTGGCCACGGTCGGACGCGACATGTTCACGGGCGCGGAGAGGTTCACCTTCGAGTCGCTCTCCCTGGCGGACGGGCTCGACTTCGTCCCGATCGCGATGGGCGTCTTCGGCCTCGGCGAGATCCTCTACAACCTGGAGGAGCGGAGGAAGGGCACGGTCGCCCCGGCCAGGGTGGCCAACGCGTGGCCCTCCCGCGCCGACCTGCGCCAGTCGTCCGGGGCGATCGGCCGCGGCTCCGTGCTCGGCTTCTTCCTCGGCATCCTCCCCGGCGGCGGCGCCACGCTGTCGTCCCTCGCGGCGTACGCGCTGGAGAAGCGCCGGTCCAGGACGCCCGAGCGCTTCGGCCACGGGGCGGTCGAGGGCGTGGCCGCGCCGGAGTCGGCGAACAACGCGGCAGCGACCTCCTCCTTCATCCCGCTGCTCACACTCGGGATCCCCGCCAACGCCACGATGGCGATGATCTTCGGCGCGCTCATGATCCAGGGCGTGACCCCCGGGCCGCAGCTGGTCTCCGAGGACCCCGACCTGTTCTGGGGCGTGGTGAACTCGATGTACATCGGGAACATCCTGCTGCTGATCATGAGCATCCCGCTGGTGGGGCTGTTCGTGAAGATCCTCCGGGTCCGGGGGAGCATCCTCGCCCCGATCACCGTGCTGATCACGCTGGTGGGCGTCTACACGGTCCGCAACAGCGTCTTCGACATCGCCCTCGTGGTGGTGTTCGGCCTCGTCGGCTACCTGATGAAGAAGTTCGGCTTCGAGCCCGGCCCGCTGGTGCTCGCGTTCGTCCTCGGGTCCCTGCTGGAGACCTCGCTGCGCCGCTCGCTCCTCGTCTTCGACGGGGACCCGACCGGGTTCCTCACCCGGCCGATCTCCGGCACGCTGCTCCTGCTGCTGGCCGTCGTGGTCCTCCTCCCGCTCGCGCAGAAGCTGTTCAGGGCGCGGCGCGGGACCGCCCGGGCGGAGCGGGAGAAGGCGGACGCCTGACCCGCCCGCCCGGGCGGGCGGGGCTCAGGCCGCGGGCACGGTGTCGACCACGGCGTCGGGGCACCCCTCGGCGGCGGTCGCGAGGACGTCCGCCTCGGCCTGGTCGACGCTGAGCGACCAGCGCGTCTTCACGGTGGTCCACTCGGTGACGTACCGGCACAGGGCGGCCTCCGACGGGGGCAGCCACTGGGCGGGGTCCTTGTCGGCCTTGGCGCGGTTCTCCCTCGCGGTGACCGCGACCAGGGCGACCTCCTCGTCGAGGTCGTTGGCGTAGGCGCGGCGCCGTTCGGTGGTCCACTCCGACGCCCCGGAGTCCCAGGCCTCGGCGAGGGGCACCATGTGGTCGATGTCGAGACCCCGCGCCTCGGTGTGGACGCGGTCGTCGTAGTAGCTCAGCCACTCGCCCCCGGTGAGGCGGCACCGCTCGTCGGCCTCGGGGGCGGTGGTGGCCTCGGCGATGAGGACCTCCATGCGGGTGTTGCAGCCGTCGCCGTCCTGGTCGGTCCAGTGCGGGAACAGGGAGCGGTCGTAGCCGTCCCGGCTCTCGTCGGCGACGGGCAGCGCCGCGACGGCGTCCGCGAGGGGGACGGGCGCGGCCGCGTGGGCGGCGGAGGGGGCGAGGGCGAGGGCGGCGAGGCCGAGGGCGCCGGCGATGGCGGTGAGAGCTGACGGGCGCAAGGGAATCCTTCACGTCGGTTGCTGTGTGTGAAGGGTCTGCGCCGTACGGTCTCCATGGAAACGCGGGCGCCCGCCACGGGGCCGGCGGGCCGGGCGCAGACCGGGGGAAGCCGGGGCAAGGGCCCCGGCGGGCGCGGTGTATCGGTCATCCACGCGGTGCGCCCCGGTCGGGGCCGATACCCGGGCGTCCGGGGAGGGCAGGTCCCGGGCCGGGTAGCGTCTGCCGGGGAGGACCGGGCGCCGTGGGACGGAGCACGGAGGGGACGGGATGGACGCGCGTGACCACAGGTTCGACGCGGTGGTGGTCGGCGGAGGCCAGGCCGGGCTCGCCGCGGGGTACTACCTGAGGAGGGCGGGGGCCGACTTCGTCGTCCTGGACGCCGGGACGCGGCCGGGCGGGTCCTGGACCGAGTACTGGGGGTCGCTGCGGCTGTTCTCCCCGGCGGAGCACAGCATGCTGCCCGGCTGGTGGATGCCGCGCGAGGAGGGGCGGGAGTACCCCTCGGCCGGGCACGTCGCCCGGTACCTGTCCGCGTACGAGCGGCGCTACGGGCTTCCGGTGCGCCGCCCGGTGACCGTCACGGGCGTGGAGCGCGAACCCGGCGGGCTCGCGGTCCGCGCCGGTACGCGGACCTGGCACGCCCGGCACGTCGTCAGCGCCACCGGGACGTGGAGGGCCCCGTACGTCCCCTCCGTCCCGGGCCGGGAGGCCTTCGGGGGCGTCCAGGCGCACACCGCGGACTACCGGGGCCCCGGCGCCTTCGCGGGGCGGCGGGTGGTGGTCGTGGGCGGCGGCAACTCGGCCGCGCAGATCCTCGCCGAACTCTCCGAGGTCGCCGCCACCACGTGGACGACCGCCCGGCCGCCGCGGTTCCTGCCCGACGACGTGGACGGCCGGGCGCTGTTCGCCATTGCCACCCGGCGCCAGAGGGCCGCCCGCGACGGCTCCGGGGCCGGGGTCCCCGGCCCCGGGGACCTCGGCGACATCGTCGCCGTGCCGAGCGTGCGCGAGGCCCGCGCCCGCGGCGCCCTCCGGGCGGAGCCGATGTTCGACCGGGTCACCGCGACGGGCGTGGCCTGGGCCGACGGCACGGCCCTGGACTGCGACGCGATCCTGTGGTGCACCGGCTTCCGCCCGGCCCTGGACCACCTCGCCCCGCTCGTGCCGTCGGCCGGCGGGGGGCGGATCGCCCTGGACGGGACCCGCTCCGCGGACGAGCCGCGCCTGACCCTCCTGGGGTACGGCGACTGGACCGGGGCCGCCTCGGCCACCCTCATCGGGGCCGGCCGCACCGCCAAGGAGGCCGTCGCCGGGATCGCCGCCGACCTGGGGGCCGAGGGGCGTTAGGGCCGGTCCGCGGTGGCACGGCCTACGCCTCGGCGACCTCGGGGAGCGCCGAGGTCAGCAGGTCGATCGCGCGGCGGGGGTCCGGGAACCCCTGGCCGAACGCGTACGCCACCGTGAACCCGGCCTCCCGCAGGTCCAGCAGCTGCCCGACCAGGGCGCCCCTGCTCGTGTCGGGCGTGAAGGGGAACGTGGCGGTCTTCTCGACGGTGTCGTAGTCGCGCCCCACCGCCTCGCAGTGGCCCCTGAGGACGTCGAGCTTGCGCCGCGCCTCGGGGCCGCCGAAGAGGTTGCAGGCGTCCGCGTACTGCGCGACCAGCCGCAGGGTCTTGCGCTCGCCCGTGCCGCCGACCATCAGGTACGGGTGCGGGACGGAGAGGTTCTGCGGCGAGTTCAGGGTGCGGGCCAGCTGGTAGTGCTCGCTCTGGTAGGCGCCGTCGCCGTCGCCCCACATCTGGAGGCAGATCTGGAGGGTCTCCTCCAGGCGCGTGAACCGCTCGGCCGTCGGCGGGAACGGGATGCCGAGCCCGAGCGCCTCGTCCTCGTACCAGGCGGCGCCGATGCCCAGCCCGGCCCGGCCGCCGGAGAGCACGTCCAGCGTGCTGACCTGCTTGGCCAGGACACCGGGGTGCCGGTACACGGCCGCCGTGACCAGGGTGTGCAGCAGCACCCGCTCGGTGTTCGCGGCCAGGAACCCGAGGGTGGTGTAGGCCTCCAGCATGTCGTTCTCGCGGGGGCCGGTGGCGTCTCCCATCTGCCAGAGGTGGTCCATCACGGTGATGCGGGCGATCCCCGCCGCTTCGGCGTGGCGGGCCGTCTCGGCGAGCGTGCGGCCCAGGGCGGGGGTCCCGCCGGCCCAGGTGAAGTCGGCTATGTGCAGACCGAGTTCCATGTGTCCTCCTCGACGCGGGCCCGGCGGTGTCCGGGCCCGTGCCCAGTGTGCGCCCGCGGCCCCGGCCGGGCCGGGGTGGGACACGGCCTGGACGCGTGCCGCCCGGCCCGCGGGCGCGCGGCGTGTGCCCGAGGGGCGCCTCGTCCTCCCCGGCGGCGTCCCGGTTCACGGCCCGCGGCGTGGCCCGGATAGGGTGTGGGCCGTGCCGGAGCCGGCGCCGGACGGAGGGGAGGAGACAGGGTGAGGATCTCCTCCGTCGTCTCCTTCGCTGTCTTCGTGCTCGTGTTCATGGTGTCCCGGGAGGCCACCCGCCGCGCCCTGGAGGCGTGGGTCGCGCTGGAGGGCGTCGTCCTCTGGGGCGCCTCCTTCGCCGCTTCGCTGGCACTCGCCGCCCTCGCCTCCGGCGCCGTCCTCCACGTCGCCCGGCTCCTCGGCCGGGACTGACCCCCGGACCCGCCGCGCCCCCGGGCGCGTCGACGGGCGTCCCGCCGCCCGCCCGTCCGGTGCGAAGGCCGGACCGCCCCGTGCGGGGGCGACACTAGGCTGGTGCGCCGGGACGTCGGATGAGCGGAACGGTCGGGGAACACGGGCATGCAGCCGGATCTGGAGACGAAGCTGGGACGCAGGGTGGCGGCCGCCGCGACCGGCGCCGTCGCACGGCGCGGGGCGGTGTCCGTGCTGGACGCGTTCACCTCCCTGGGATGGGTCACGGACAAGGCCCTCGACACCTGGCGCCAGGGGCGCGCCGACTCCCTCGGCGCACTCGTCCAGGCGCCCGCCGCCCGGCAGCGCGAGGCCGTCGAGCTCCTGCGCGCGTGGGCCGAGCGGCAGCGCATGACGTGCGAGGAGGGCGAGTACCTCGCCGCGTCCCGTGAGCGGCGCGACCTGCGGTTCACGGACGACGGGGACCCACGCTGGGAAGAGGCCTTCCGGGCCCACTGGATCTCGCCCGACGCGACCGGGGCGCAGCGCAAGCGGGAGGAGAAGCGCCGCACCAAGGTCCCCGACCTCGTCGTGCTGGAGTCCGCGGGGCCGTGGGAGTGCGCCTCCTGCGGGGAGCCCGGGACGGACCTGCAGTGCACGGAGGACGACGCCCCGCACTGCCTGGCCTGCACCGACATGGACCACCTCGTCTTCCTTCCGGCGGGCGACGCCGCGCTCACCCGCCGCGCGAAGAAGGAGAGCGGGCTCTCGGCGGTCGTCATGCGCTGGGTTCCCTCCCGCCGCAAGCACCGGAGGACGGGCCTGCTCGTGGAGGAGTTCGCGCTGGAGAGGGCCGAGGCCCTGTGCCTCGCGGACGAGGACGTGCGGGAGCGCCGCCGCGAGCGGGACGCGGTCCGCCGCGCGGCCCAGGACGTGGAGTTCCAGGGGCGCTTCGCCGAGGAGATCGCCCTCCGGTTCCCGGGGTGCCCGGACGGCCGCGCGCTGCGGATCGCGGAGCACGCGGGCACCCGGGGCAGCGGGAGGGTGGGCCGGTCGGCGGCGGGCCGCGCCCTGGACCCGGGGGCGGTGCGCCGCGCGGTCGTGGCGTCGATCCGGCACGAGGACACCGACTACGACGAACTGCTGATGGCCGGCGTCCCCCGTGAGGAGGCGCGCTCCCGCATCGCGGCCCGCATCGACCGGGTGCTGGCCGCGTGGGCCCGGGAGGACGCCCTCCCGGGCGCCTGACGGCGCGGCGGCCCCGCCTGCGGCAGGCCCGCCTCCTGCGGCGGATGTCCCGTTGCCGGTGGACCCGCCCTCGGAGCCCCGGGGGCACGCGGGCCGTGCCGTCCGGGACCTTCGCCGCGCCCGGGTCCGGCGCCCGGGGACGTCGGCGCGCGTCCGGGTGGGCGGCGACGGGTTCGGCGCCCTCGTCGGGGCGTCGGCGCGCGTACGGGCGCGTGGTGCCTCCGCGGCGGATATCCCGTTGCCGGGGGCGTCCGCGCAGGTCTAGCGTTTCCAGCATGAGAGCTGTGACCGAGAAGGAGATCCGCGGATCGTTCGTCAACTGTTCCAAGGGGGAGGCGACGAGGCTGGCCCTGCCGCGCGACCTCGCGACGCGCCCGTGGGAGGACCTGGACTTCCTCGGCTGGCGTGACCACACCGCGCACGAGCGCGCCTACCTGGTCATCGAACGGGACGAGGGGCTCGTGGGGGTGGCGTTCCGGCTGCCGAGCGTGCGAACGGGGATGCGCCGCAGCATGTGCTCGGTGTGCCTGACGACGCACCCGGGCCAGGGGGTGACCCTGATGGCCGCGCCCCGGGCGGGGCGGGCCGGGAGGGAGGGGAACACGGTGGGGCTGCACATGTGCACGGACTTCGCCTGCTCGCTGTACGTGCGCGGCAAGAAGGCGCCGGAGACCGGCGGCCGGTTCGAGGAGTCCCTCACCGTGGACGAGCAGATCGAGCGGGCCACGACCAACCTGGCGGGCTTCCTGGACCGCGTGACCGCGTGACCGCGTGACCGGCCCGCGGGGCCGCCGCGTGCGCGGCGGTCGGGGCCCCGCCCCCGGACGGGCCGCCGTCCCGGCTCGGGGCGGCGGGGCGCCCGCCGCCCCGAGCCGCCGTCAGTCCACCGGGTCGCGGGGCTCCACCACCGTGTCCGGTCCGGGATAGACCAACCGCTCCTGGCCGTTCGGGAACCGCACCACGTACGGGGGGCCGTCCTCGGCCCCGCGCACCTCCACGATCTCCCCGGTGTGCTGCCCCTCTGTGCTGGTGACGCCGTGCATGTGCACGTGGTCGCCGACGGACGCCCGCATGTCCTCCCCCGTTCCGGCCGGGTCGGTCCGGCCTCGAACGGGGCCTACCCGCGGTCCCGGCCCCGTGAAACGGAGGGGCCGGCGCGCGCCGCGGACACCGGGGCCGTCCCGGGCGGCCCGCCCGTCCGGTGCCGCCCCCACCGCCCCGGGCCTGCCCCGGGCCAGGTCGTTCAGGGGGCGATGAGGCGGCCGTCGTACCCGGCGCGGACGAGCGCGTCGAAGGCCGCGAGCACGTCCTCCGGCACCGGCTGGGGGATCGAGAAACCGCGCGCCGGGTACTCGATCACCCGCTGCATGTCGCCCACGACCATGTCCACCACCAGCTTCGCGTCGCCGATGTCCTCGATGTACTCGTCGAGCGAGAGGGGGGCGGAGGAGCACACGGGCTCCACGGACGGCCACAGCTTGCGGACGGTCGCGTACGCCCGCCGCTCCATGTACGGCTTGCAGACCACCAGCACGGTCCGCGGGTCCAGCCCGCTCCGGGCGACGAGGTCGCGGGTGAAGGCGATGTTCTCCCCGGTGTTGGCGGAGTCCGGCTCCAGCAGCACCGCCTCGTCCGGTACGCCGAGCGCGAGCACGTGCTCGCGGTAGTGGACGGCCTCCCCGCGCGGGAACCGGGCGAGGGTCGAGGGGCTGTTGCCACCGCTCAGGACGAGGACCGGGAACAGGCCCCGGTGGTACAGCCCGGCCGCGTGGGCGGCCACCCCCAGGTTGGTGCCGCCCAGCGCGACGGCGATGTCGGCCTGGCGCGTCCCGTGTCCCATGAGGTGGTGCCTCCACAGCAGCTCCGCGTGGCGGCGGTCGGTCTCGCGCATGGGCGCCTCCGGACTCTAGGCACAAGTGAGTAGTCGGGCCCCGACGAACCACGGATGTGGAGAGGGTGCGCCGGTTCCTAGCGTGGTGCACCGAGGTTCCGGAGAGAAGAGGGGGACGCGGTGATCACCGTACGAGACCTGACCAAGCGCTACGGGAGGGGGAAGGCCGTGGACGGGCTGACGTTCACGGCCGAGCCGGGGCGGGTGACGGGGTTCCTGGGGCCCAACGGCGCCGGGAAGTCCACCACGATGCGGGTGCTGCTGGGCCTGGTCCGGCCCACGTCGGGCGAGGCCCTGGTCAACGGGAGGGCGTACGCGGGGCTGGCGCGCCCCTCGCGCGAGGTCGGCGCACTGCTGTCCCCCGACGCCGCGCACCCGGGGCGCAGCGCCCGCGCGCACCTGACCGCGAAGGCGGTGGGGGCGGGGATCCCGCGGCGCCGCGTGGACGAGGTCCTGGAGGAGGTCGGGCTGGCGGAGGTCGACCGCAGGCGCGTCGGCGGGTACTCGCTCGGCATGAGGCAGAGGCTGGGCGTCGCCGACGCCCTGCTGGGAGACCCGGGCGTGCTCCTGTTCGACGAACCGGTCAACGGGCTCGACCTGGACGGCGTGCGGTGGATGCGCGACCTGACGCGGGGGCTGGCCGCCGAGGGCCGCACGGTGTTCGTCTCCAGCCACCTGATGAGCGAGATGGAGACGGTCGCCGACCACCTGGTGGTCGTGGGCCGGGGGAGGCTGATCGCGGACGCCCCGCTCGGCGACGTGATCGCGGCGTGGTCGCGCAAGCACGTCCTGGTGCACAGTCCGGACGCCGACCTGCTGCGGGAGCGGTTGGAGAAGGCCGTCCCGGGGGTGCGCGTCGAGGACGCCTCCGGGGGCGGAGCGGGGGGCGCGGCCGGCACGGGCCGCCCCGGCGCGGGGGAGGGCCCCGGCGACGGGACGCGCCCCGTCGCACCGGACCGTGGGCGGACGCCGGGGGAGCGCGGCGGCCCCGCCGCCGGGCTGCGCGTGTTCGGCCCCGGCGCGGAGGAGGTCGGCGACCACGCGCACGCGGCGGGCGCGCGGGTCCACGGCCTGCGGGTCGTGGAGGCCTCGCTGGAACAGGCCTACCTGGAGCTCACGGGGGACGCCGTCGAGTACGGCTCCCGTGCGGGGCGGGCCGCGCGGCGGTCCGCCGGGGCCTCCGGCACGGGAACCCGTGCCGGGGCGGCGGACCCGGCCTCCCCGGTCGGAACCGGGGGGACGGCGGCCTGATGCGGACGGGACGGCGGCGGGACGGAGAGGGCACGGGAGACGGCGCGATGCGAGGGCGGGACGGAGAGGGCACGGGAGGCGGCGCGATGCGAGGGCTGGACGGGATGAGCGGTACGCGCACGGGCGGACGCGGCGGGCGGGGGGACGGGTCCGCCGGGGGCGGCGCGGTTCCCGGGGAGGGGGCCGGGGCGCCCCGGGACGCCGTCGGGGAGGGGCCGCCCGGGGCGGGGGCCGAACTGCTCCGGGAGACCGCTGCCGAGTGGGTCCGGCAGTCGTCGCTGCGTTCCACGTGGTGGGTGGTGGCGGTGGCGTTGGCGGGCATGGCCGTGTTCGCTGCCCTGATGGGGTACACCGAGCTGACGCGCATCCTGGAGAACCCGGACGAGGCGGACGGCGCCGCGTTCATGCGGCTCACCTCCCAGGGGCACTACTACCTGGTGCAGTTCGCCGTGCTGATCCTCGCGGCGCTCGCCTCCACCGGCGAGTTCGCCAACCGGAGCGTCACGAGCACGCTGCTGTGGCGGCCGAGGCGGGGAGTGGTGCTGGCGGCGCGCACGCTGGTGTCCGCGGGGCTGGCCTTCGCGGTGGGGGTGCTCTCGACCCTGGTGGGGGTGGCGGTGCTGGCGGGGTTCGTGGCCCCGTACGCGGGCGTCGACGTGCCGGAGGCGGCGGTGACGGCGCTGAGCGCGGGCCTGTGCATGGCGCTGTTCGCGGTGCTGTTCACCGGTGTCGGCACGGCCCTGCGGAGCATGCCGGGCACGATCACCCTGGGTTTCCTGGTGCTGCTGGGCCTGCCGATGGTCATGCAGCTGTCCCAGGTGCAGGCGATCGGCGACGCCGCGGCGCTGATGCCGGGACTGGCCGGCATCGAGTTCTACGCGGGGGGCGACGTGGGGTTCTACACGGCGCCCTACGACGGGCCGGTGAACATCCTGGCGGTGGTGGGCTGGGCCGTGGCCGCGCAGATCGTGGCCCGCACCGAGCTGCGCGTCCGCGACGTCTAGCCGGTCGGCCCGGGGACCCGCCCCGCACCCGCGCGGCCCCGCACCCGGTGGCCCCGCGGCTGCGGCGGGTCCGGCCGCCGGGGCCGACCGCGGGCACGGGACCAGCGGGGGCGGGGCGTCCCGCGTCGCGCCGGCGCCGGTTCCGGTCGGCCCGCCGGGAGCCGTGGCCGACGGACCCGCCCCGGCCGGTGCGGGCGCGGGCCCGGTCCCGCCCGCACCGGCCGGGTTCAGGCGCGTACCGCGCTGACCACCCACCCGGAGTCGGCGACCCTCACCCCGCCGTCGGTGTGGAACTCCGCGAGCCCCTCGGCCAGCTCCCTGCGGATCCCCTCCGCGGTGGCGTCGTCGAGTTCCCGCAGGCGGGAGCGCACCCTGCCCTGTCCGCACACGAAGTCCGCGGCGTCCTCCGGATCGGAGCCCAGGACGGAGACGGAGCGGAAGAGCGTGATGTCCGTGTCGCGGAAGCCCGAGGCGAGGAGGAGGCCGTCGACCGCCTCCCGGTGCCGCAGGGACATCATGCGGCGGGTGGTGGGGGAGGGGTTCCCCATGTGCGGGCGCAGGGCGGCGGTCGCACGCGCGTACTCGCCCTCGGGTTCGGGCGGGCCCGGGACGAGGAAGGACAGGCGTCCGCCCGCGCCGAGCGCGCGACCGAGGTTGCGGAAGGCCGCGACCGGGTCGTCGAAGAACATGACGCCGCCGCGGCTGACCAGGGCGTCGTAACCCCCGGTCGGAAAGGGGTGGACCTGCGCGTCCCCGACCTCGAAGACGGCGGCGGCCCCCTCCGGGGTCCGCTCCCTCGCGGTGGCGACCATCCGCTCCGAGATGTCGACGCCGGTGGCCGAGCCGTGCGGGGCCATCGCCGCGGCGGCCCGGGTGAGCTGGCCGGTGCCGCACCCCACGTCGAGCACGCGTGACGAGGGGCCGATCCCGGCCGCCGCGAGGACGGGTCCGTTGAAGCCCTCCAGGGTGCTGTCGTAGCGGTCGGGGTGCGTCACCCAGTGCTCTCCGAGCCACCCGTCCCAGACCTCCCGCTGCTCCGTGTTGACGATCGGCGCCATGGGCCCTCCCGGGTCTATTCACTAGAGTCTGTCACTAGTGACTAGGGCTAGTTATAGGCTGCTGGCATGAACCACGTCAAGACCGGGGGGAAGCGGGCCGAGAAGGCCCGGCTCACCCGGCTGCGCATGCTGGAGGCCGCCCGCGAGCTCTTCGTCCGGGACGGTTTCGGAGCCACGCCCATGCAGGAGGTCGCGGACCGGGCGGGGGTGGCGGTGCAGACGCTCTTCTACACCTTCGGCACCAAGAAGGCCCTGCTCAAGCAGGTGGTCGACACGACGATCGCCGGTGACGACGAACCCGTGCCGACCATGGGGCGCCCGTGGTTCCTGGAGGCGGTGGCGGAGGGGGACGCGCGCGCCGCGCTCGACCTGTACGTCGCCGGTGCGGGGCGCGTCCTCGCGCGCGTCGCCGCCGTCACGGAGATGCTGCGGATCGCCGCGGCGACCGACCCCGCCGTCCGCACCCTCTGGGGCGAGGAGGCCCCGGCCGACCCGCGGTACACGGTGCAGCTGGCGTTCGCCGAGGTCTTCGCGGCCAAGCGGGGCGCGGCCCCCGGACGGGGCGCCGCCGAGGCCGCCGACGAGCTGTACGGGGTGCTCAGCCCGGAGCTGTACCTGGTGTTCGTCCGGGACAGGGGCTGGACGCACGACCGCTGGGAGGGCTGGGCGCGCGGGGTGCTGGCCTCACGGCTCTGCGCACCCTGACCTCGGCCGTGCCCGGCGGGCCTCCGTCCCCGGCGGACCCGCTCCCGTGCCCCGGCCCGGGGCGGACGGCCGTGCCCGGCGCGTCCTCCCCCGCGTCCCACGGAGGGCCGGGCGGCGCCGGCGGGGCGCGCCGCCCGGCCTTCCGCGCCGCCCGGCCCCCGGCCGGGGCGGGCGCCGCTCAGGGCTGTTCCACGAACTCCACGGAGGGGAACTCGGGGGAGGGGCCGTCGAGCAGCGGCACGTCCTCGCCGCGCAGGTGGGCGTCGAAGAACGCCGTGATGTAGGCGCGCTGGGTCCGCACCGACTCCTCGGGGTCGATCGAGCCGATGCCCGTCTCGACCGCCTCGTGCCACGCGTCCGAGTCCGGGCGGTGGACCTCGGCGAGGGCGGGCAGGATCCACTGGTGGTCCGTGTAGCCCATGTGCTCGGCGTCGGCCGTGTACAGCTCCAGGACGGGGGCGGACGAGGCCTGCACGAACCTCTGGAAGGCCTCGTTGTACCCGCTGTTGTGCGGCAGGCGCCGGACGCCCGACAGCCCGGCGTCGAGGATCGCGAACGGCCGGTCCGACCCCGCCAGGGTGGAGTCCGCCCACACCCCGTCGCCCGTGTGGTACGAGAGCGAGCCGTCCAGGTCGACGCCGGCGTCGATCCGGTCGTCCGCCAGCATCGCCTCGGCGGTGGTCAGGCCCCCGGCGGAGTGGCCGAACATGCCCAGGGCGTCGGTGTCCAGGGAGTCGCCCAGGCCGGCGGGCAGTTCTCGGCCGTCCGCGTCGGGGTTGCGCCCGGCGGCCAGTTCCGCCACCCGGTCCAGGACGAAGAGGGCGTCCGCCGTCCGGACCGCGATGGCCTCCCGGTAGGTCTCCGTCTCCGTGTTCGGGACCCGGGTCCGGATGACGCGCCCGTCCGGCAGGTCGACGGCGGGCGTCTCGTAGGTGTGGTCCATGGACACGACCGCGTAGCCGTGAGAGGCGAGCTCCTCGGCGTTCGAGGTGTTGAGGAACCGGTTCATCCTGAAGCCGGGGGAGAACAGGACGACGGGGAAGGGGCCCGCGTCGGCCGCGGCGTCCGCGTCCAGGAGGGCGTTGGCGCGGGACGACTCCAGGTCCACGGTGTCGCGGTGGAGCCCGACCTGCTCCAGCTCGCTCCGCAGCGCTCCGCGCAGCGACCTGGTCGTGTACGGGGCCCGCTCCTCACCGCCGTCCACGGCCGGGTACCAGACGCTCACCGTGAGGTCCCTGTCGTCGGAGCCCTCCGCCCACGGGTGGCCGCGGCCGGGGTCGACGAGGTGGAGTTCGGTGCGGCCGACCGGGTGCGGACCGGTGGGCTCGGGAGGGCGGAGGACCACGCTTCCCGGGTTGGCGGCGGCGGTGATGACGGCGGGGGTGGAGAACGTCGCGGCGAGGACGAGCGCGGCGGACCCGTAGGCGAGCGCGCGCTTCCTCCCGGCGGAGCCAGTGCTGATCATGTGCAGCATCGTCGCCCTCCGGGGCGCCCCCGCACATCGCCTGGACGGCAGCGGGCGGATAGGCACAAAGGGGTAGGCGGTCGGGGGGCGCCTTCCCGGCGGCCGGGTCGGCGGGGGCGGACCGCCCGGCGGTCGCGGGAGGGGCCCGGTTGCGCGGAGCCGCAGAACCGCGGAACCGCGGAGCCGGGACCCGGGGCGGCGTCAGCGCCCCCGGAGCAGCCCGGCCTCGTGGGCGAGGACGGCGGCCTGGACCCTGTTGCGGACGCCGAGCCCGGTGAGGATGGCCCCCACGTGCACCTTCACGGTGCCCGGGGTGATGGCGAGGCGGCGGGCGACCTCGTCGTTCGAGCAGCCCTCGCCGACCAGCGCCAGCACCTCGCGCTCGCGCGCGGTGAGCCGGCCCACCCGCTCACGGGCGGCCGACGCCCGGGACAGGCGGGGGCCGGAGGCGTCGAGTTCGTCGATCACCCGGCGCGCCACCTCCGGCGACAGGTAGGCGCCGCCGTCCGCGACGGCGCGCAGCCCCGCCACCAGCTGCTGGGGGTCACCGCTCTTGAGGACGAACCCGTCGGCGCCCCCCGCCAGGGCCCGGCCGATGTAGGCGTCCTCGGAGAAGGTGGTGAGGACGACGACCGCCGTCCCCGGGTACTCCGCGACGATCGCCTCCGTCGCCGCCAGGCCGTCCGTGCCGGGCATCTGGACGTCGAGCAGGGCGATGTCGGGCCGGTGCTCCGCCACCAGGGCCACGGCGGCGGCGCCGTCGGCGGCCTCACCCACGACCTCGATGCCGGGCGCCGAGGACAGGATGGCGCGGATGCCCGCGCGCATCATCGTCTCGTCGTCGGCGAGGACGACGCGCAGTGCCCTGCCCGGGACGCCCGCTTCGCGTTCACCGTCTGTCGCGTTCACCCGGACACCCTACTGGCGGCGCCCCCCTCACTCGAAGCGCCGGATCTCGTCCTTGGCGACGAGGACGCCGTCCGCGAAGCACAGCCGGTAGACCGGCGGCAGCCCGTTCTCGTGGCGGACCAGGTAGTAGGAGCACACGGAGCCCGGCGGGTCGGGCGGCCGGCCGTCGACCGACTGGCGGGGGTACGCGAAGCGGGGCAGCTCCCGTTCGACCAGGGCCCGGTCGTCGCCGACGGAGATCCGTTCGTACCCCTCCGGCGGCAGGACGCTGTTCGTCCCGACCCACCACAGCAGCGCGAACCCCGCCAGGGCGGCCCCGGCCCCGAGGGCGGCGGGGACGGCCACGGCGGCGACCAGCCGTCGGCGGGCGCGTGACCGGGCCTCGGCGTGGGCGCGCCGCGTCTGCGACGGCGCGTCCGCCCCGGCCGGGTCCCCCGGCGCGGACACGGCGCCGTTCCCGCCGGAGGGGGCGTCGGGGACGGTCGCCCGCACGGAGAACCCCCGGCCGGGGGAGCCGTCGGCGGGCCCGGCGTCGATGTCCCCGCCCAGCCCCTCCACGAGGGAGCGCAACCCGGCCAGGCCGGACCCCTCCGGGCCCCGGCGGGCGGGGAGGGCCGGCATCGTGCCCGGAGACCCGGTGTCGAGGACGGACACCCGGGTCAGCCCGCCCTCCCGGACGACCCGCACGGTGACCTCGGACCCCGGCGCGTACTTGGCCGCGTTGGTGAGCGCCTCCTGGACGACCCGGTGCACGGCGGCGCCGCCCGGTGAGTCCGGGTCGGGGTCGGTCCCCTCCCGTAGGAGCCGGACCGGCATGCCCGCGTCGGCGGCGCGCCGCACCAGGGCGGCCACCGGTTCGACGGGCGCGTCGCCGTCGCCCTCGCGCAGCACGCCGATGACCTCGCGCAGGCGCAGGTTGGCCTCGTGGGCGGCGGTGCGCAGTCCGGCGGCGGCGTTCTGCCGGTCCGAGCCGTCGGGCGCGGACATCTCCAGGGCCGCGGCGCGCACCGCGATCAGCGCCAGGTCATGCCCCAGGGAGTCGTGCATGCGCGCCGCGATCCGGGCCCGCTCCCGGAGGCGGGCGCGGTCGGCGTCCGCGGCGCGGGCGCGCTCCATCCGCTCGGCGATGGCCCAGCCGTCCCGCGCCAGGCGTCCGCGCAGCAGCAGGTAGCGGCCGAGGAGCCAGGGGGTGACCGTGGTCAGGGCGACGGTCAGCGCCCCGCCCAGCCAGTCCACGGAGCGGGACAGGAAGGTACGCGTGTCGTAGCCGGACAGGAGCCCCGCGGCGGCGAACACGGCCAGGGTGAACACGCACGCCGCCACCACCATCGCGGTCACCGGGCGCACCCGCTCGGAGCGCAGCCCGGCCAGGAACGCCAGCGGCAGCAGCGCCAGCCACGGCGTGAGGACGAAGGTCTCCACCAGGAGCACCCCGGACGCCGTCATCTGCAGGACCGCCGCGCAGAGCATGAGGCCCAGGGCGGTCAGCGGGCGCGAACGGGACAGGACGGCGGAGACGGCCAGGGCGAGGACCAGGGCGAACGCCTCGAACACCGGGGGCCGGTCGCGGGAGTCGAACAGCTCGACGACGGTGAGCGCCCCGAGCAGGGTCCACAGGGCCGCCCCGGCGGCCGGGCGGCCCCACCGGAGCGCGGTCTCGCGCGTGCCTTCCCGCATGGGCACAGGCTAGCCGGACGGCGGGGTCCGGGCCCGCCGCGGCCCTTCCCGGTCGGCCGGGAGGGCGGCGGACCGGGAAGGGCGTCCGCGGCACCGGGCGCGGACGCCGGGCCCGTCGGGCGCCCCCGTCGACCCCCGGGCGCTGTCACCCCCGCGTGCCCCCGGGACGCCGGGGGCGGCCATGGGCACAGGGCAGTCCGGGGCAGGCCGCACCGGCCCCGGTCCCCGTCGACCCCCGGGGGGCCGTCCTCCGGGGGGTTCTCGAGGAGTTCCCGTCACCCCCGCGTCCCCCGGGACACCGGGGGCGGCCATGGGCACGGGCCCGTCCGGAGCAGGCCCCACCGGCCCCACCGGCCCCCGTCCCGGTCGGCCCGACGGCGGTGCCCGGCGGGCGGGGCGCGGCCCCCGACCCGCCCCGCGACGGTTCCGGCCGACGCCTATCCGCAGCCCCCGGCCGTGTCCGTGTCGAGGTCGGTCGGGGCCGGGGAGAGGTCGGGGACGGGCACCCGGGCCAGGGACGGACGGTCGGCGGCCCGCGCGTCCCGCTCCAGCCCGAGCGCGTCGGTGACCGCGTCCAGCCGGTCCAGCCCCCAGAAGCGGTGCCGCCCCACCCGGAAGTAGGGGACCCCGAACACGTCGTCCTGGTACAGGTCGTGGAGCGCCTTCAGGCCCTCCTCGCGCAGGTCCGGGTCGTGGGCGGCCGACGCGGCCGTCTCGCCGTCCAGCCCGACCGACGCGGCCAGGTCCTTGACCAGGGCCGGGTCGCACACGTTCTCGCCGCGCTCCCACCTGGCCTCGGTGACCGCGCGGTAGAACTCGCGCTCCTTCCCCTCGCGGCGCGCGTACAGCCACGCCAGGTGCGGGACCTCCCACCACGGGTCCACGTCGACCGGCCACGACATCGTGTAGCCGAACGAGGCCGCCAACCGCTTGGTGTCGTACAGGATGTACAGGTGCTTGGCCTTGCTCATGGGCGTGTACAGGAACTCGCCGCCGCCGGCGCGCAGCCGGGCCAGCAGGTCGGCGTCGGGCTCCCAGAACGGCCGGTACTCGACGGTGTCCACCGCCTCGGGGTACAGCTCCTCCAGGCGGCGCAGCGCCATCCACGAGAACGGACTGCGGAACGCGAAGTACAGTCTCGGCGGCTTCCTCACAGTTCGTCACCCTCCTCGTCGTGCGTCTTCGCGGGAGCGGCGCGGTCGGGCAGGCGGTGTCCGCGGACGACAGCCGCCCCCGCGGCGCCGTCGGCCGAGACCGAGGTCAGCACGGACACCCGCCCGTCCAGGCCGGGGTCGGACCGGTGGTGGGCCAGCAGCGCCGCCAGCTGGAACGGGCCGGAGGCGCTGTTGCACTCGCCGACCAGCCGCTTGACGCGGATCCGGACCGGACCGTCGCCCAGGGCCGCCCGCACGCCCGCGTCCTCGGCCCCGTCCAGGCCCTCGACGCCGTGCTCGCCCGTGGCCACCCCCCACACCTCGTCGGCGCCCACGCCCGCCAGGCGCAGCGCCCGGACGACGCTCGCCTCCAGGGTGCGGGCGGTGTCGCCGGGCCCGCCGGTGCCGAACGCCGACGCCAGCACCTCCGCCTCCGGGGACCGCCCCCCGGAGCGGACCCGCTCGGCGTCCTCGACGACGAACACGGCGGAGCCCTCGCCCAGCGGCACGTCGTACCCCTCGGTCAGGGCCCGGTGCCCCCACGCCATGTGCGGGCTGAACTCCTCGACGGCGCCGGCGAGGAGCACGTCCGCGTGCCCGCCGCCGATGAGGCGCGCGCCGTAGCGCAGCACGTTGAGCCCGGCCATCTGGCCTCCGGCGACGGTCGCGTTCACCCCGCGCAGCTTGTGCCGGATGGCGCTGCTCCCCGCGGGGCAGTTGATCGTCGCGCCGGGGAACATCACCGGGTTGACCAGGTAGGGCCGCTCCTCGACGAGGGTGTCCCGGCTGAACTCGCTGGTGGTGCGGACGCTGCCCGCCGTCGTGCCCAGCACGAGCCCCACACGCCCGCTGGCGTCGCCGTCCACGGCGGCGTCGGTGGACTCCAGCGCCAGCTTGGTCGCCACCAGCGCCAGTGCGGTGCTGCGGTCCAGGTGGCGGGTGCCCTTGCGGCCCAGGTGGTCCGCGGCCCGGAAGCCCGGGATGGCGTGCGCCCGGTCGGAGGGCAGCGGGGCGTCGAACATCCCGCTGACGTCGGCGCCGCCGGTCCGTCCCGTGCGCACCGCCTCGGTGAACCCGGCCGCCCCGGTGCCGATCGGCGACACCGCCGACCAGCCGGTGACGGCCAGGACCGGGACCCCGCCCCGTGTGCTGCTCATGAGACCCTCCCGAAGACGGTGATGGCGTTGTTGCCGCCGAAGGCGAACCCGTTGTTCTGCACGATGCGCACGTCGGCCGGGCGCGCCACGTTGGGCACCGGGTCGATCCCGCCGAGGGCCGGGTCGTGGTGGGAGAAGTTGGTGGTCGGCGGCAGGAACCCCTCCCGCATGCCGATCAGCGACGCGATGGCGCCGAACGCGCTCGACGCGCCCATGGTGTGCCCCAGCATCGACTTGACGGAGCTGATCGGCGGCGGGGCGTCGCCGAACACGTCCAGGACCGCCGTGGCCTCCGCGAGGTCGTTGGCGGGGGTGCCCGTGCCGTGCGCGCAGATGTAGTCCACGTCCCCCGGCTTGATCCCGGCGTTGGCGTGGGCCCGGCGCATGCACTCGGCGATGCCGACCGGGTCGGGGGACACCATGTGGTCGGCGTCGCAGTTGAGCCCGTAGCCCAGCACCTCCCCGTAGACCCGCGCGCCGCGCGCCAGCGCCCCCTCCAGGCTCTCCAGGACGAGGGCCGCCCCGCCCTCGGCGGTGATGATGCCGGAGCGGTCGCGGTCGAAGGGGGAGCTGACGTCCTCGGCGACCGCGCCCAGCCGGAAGAACCCGGCGTGGGCCCAGCGGAGCACCGAGTCGGCTCCGCCCGCCAGCATGTAGTCGGCCTCGCCGGTGCGGACCAGGTCGTAGGCGTACCCGATGGCGTAGTTGCCCGCCGAGCACGCCGTGGCCAGGGTCATGGCCTCGCCGGTCAGGCCCAGCTCCCGGTTGACCGCGTAGGCCAGCCGGGACGCCGGGACCTGCCGGGGCAGGTGGGGGCTGAGGCTCTCCCAGCCCCCGGCGACCTCCTCCTCGGTGAGCCGCTCGATGATCTGCGACTCCCCGCTGGTGGTGCCCATGACCGAGCCGGCCGCGGCACGCGACAGCTCGTCCGGGTCGAGCCCGGCGTCGGCGACCGCGAGCCGTGCGGCGGCCGCCGCGAACAGGCTGGAGCGGCCCCACTCGGCGGTGTCGAGCCGCTCCACCATCTCCTGCGGCGCGAAGTCGCGCACCTCGCCCGCGTTGCGGTGCGGGAACCCCGAGGCGTCGAAGGAGGTGATGGGGGAGACGCCGGACCGTCCGGCGCGCACGGCGGCGCCGAACGCGGCGGCCCCCGTCCCCACGTTGGACACGGGCCCCAGGCCCGTCACGACGACCCGGCGCATCAGGCGTTCCCCTCCGTGTACCGGGAGACGACGCTGTGGACGCCGTCGAGGCTGCCCATGTTGGGCAGCTCGGTCTGGGGGACGGCGATCCGCAGGGTCTTCTCGATGCGGGCCAGGACCTCGATGGCCTGGAGGGAGTCGGCCTCGTGCTCCTCGGAGAACAGGCCGGTCGCGGAGATCTCCTCGGGCTCGACCTCCAGGACGTCGGCGACGATCTCGCGCAGTTCGTCGATGAGGGCGGTGTCGGTGGCGGACATGGCGTTTCTCCTTGGGTGTGGGCGCCGTTCGCGGTGGCCGCGAGCAGGTGCGGTGGTTCCGGGCCGGGGGGCGGTGCGGGCGGCGCGGCCCGGGGGCGCGCGCCCGGCCGGGTCAGATGACGACGCCGCCGTCCACCTGGACGATCTGGCCGGTGATGTAGGAGGCCCGGTCGGAGGCCAGGAACGCGACCAGGTCGGCGACGTCCTCGGCGCTGCCCAGGCGGCGCAGGGGGACCTTGGCGAGGGCGCTGTCGCGCACCTTCTCGCTCAGGCCACGGGTCATGTCGGTCTCGATGAAGCCGGGCGCGACGGCGTTGACGCGGATGCCGTAGCGGGCGACCTCCTTGGCCATGGCCTTGCTGAGGCCGTTGATCCCGGCCTTGGCCGCGGAGTAGTTGCCCTGGCCGGCGTTGCCGTGGATCCCCATGACGGAGGAGATGTTGACGACGCAGCCGCGCCGGTTCTTGATGAAGTCGAAGACGGTGCTGCGGCAGAGGTTGAACGTGCCGGTGAGGTTGGTGTCGATGACCGCGCCCCAGTCGGCGGCGTCCATCACCGCCACGGGGGCGTCGCGGAGGATGCCCGCCGAGTTGACGAGGAGCCCGGGGTCGCCGAGGGCGGCCTTGGCGCCCGCGACGAAGCCCTGGACCGCCTCCAGGTCGGCGACGTCGCACGCGGCGCTGTAGCAGGCGGCGCCGGCCGCGCGGATCTTCTCGGCCGTGCTCGCGGCGGCCTCGCTGGCGCTGCGGTAGCAGAACGCGATGTCGTAGCCGTCGTCGGCGAGGCGCAGGGCGACGGCGCGGCCGATGCCCCGGGATCCTCCGGTCACGATCGCCACTGGTCTGTCCGTCATGTCGGGTCCTTCCGGTTCTCTGGTGGTGCGGGGGGTGTGCCAGGGGGCGGTGGTCCCGTGCGCCCGGCCGAGGGGCGCGCGGGGCCCCGGGTGGTCTCAGGAGGGACGTGCGCGGTCCGGCCCGGGGGCCGCCGGGACCGCGGCCTCCCCGGCGGCCGGAGGCCCGGCGCCGGTCCGGGACGGGACCGGATCCGCGCCGCGGGCGGCGGTCGCCAGGGCGACCTCCTCGGCGATCGCCCCGATGACCGCGTCGCGGGCGCGGTTCAGGTAGAAGTGGGAGCCGGGGAAGCACCGGAGCCCCTGGAAGCGCGGGGCCGGGCCGGCCCAGCCCCGCACGAGCTCCGGCCCCGCCACGGGGTCCGACTCCCCGGCGAACACGGTCACCGGGACCGGTTGCGGGCCGGGAGGGCCCTTCGCCCGCCAGTCGCGCACGAGGGACAGGTCCGCGCGCATGCGCGGCTCGAACAGGGCCCACAGGGCGTCGTCCGCCAGCACCTCGGCGGGCATGCCGCTCAGGCCGCCGACCCGGGCGCGCAGCTCGTCGGAGGACAGCCGGCGGGGGTCGTCGTCGGCCCCCGGGCCGGGCGCCGGGTAGCCGGACATCCCCAGCCAGGCGGCTTCGGCCGTGCCCGAACCGGCCAGCTCCCGGACCAGCTCGTACCCGACGGCCGCGCCCATGCTGTGCCCGAACACCCCGAAGGGGACGTCCGTCAGCGGCGCCACCGCCCCGGCCAGCCGGTCGACCAGCGGTCCCATCCCGGCCGCGAACGGTTCGTGGAGCAGCCTGCCCCGGCCGGGGGCCTCGACCGCGTACACGTCCCAGCCCTCGGGGAAGCGGCGGCCCCACCCCCGGAAGGCGGTGTGCGCTCCGCCGGCGTGGTGCAGCAGGAACAGCCGGAACTCCGGAGACCCGGCCCGGCCGGTGCGGACCAGCGGGGAGGCGTGCGTGGTGCCCTGTGCGCTCATCGGTCCGTGACCACCACGGCCCGGGCCCGCGCCAGGACGCGCTCGCCGCCGCACAGGGCGGTGAGCACGACCCGGACGCGGGAGCCGTCCAGGACGGCGTCGACGCGGCCGGAGACCGCCAGTTCCACGCCCTCCCCGGGCGGTACGACCACCGGGCGCGCGAACCGGGTCTCGAACTCGGCGACCTGCGCCGAGGGGCCGAACCACCCGGTGACGGCGGTCGCGGCGAGGCCCATGGTGAGCATCCCGTGGGCGATGACCCCGGGAAGGCCCAGGGCCCCGGCCGCGCGTTCGTCGTAGTGGATGGGGTTGAAGTCGCCCGAGGCGCCCGCGTAGCGGACCAGGTCGGCGCGGGTGAGCGCGAAGCGCCGCTCGGGGAGCCGCGCGCCGGGTGCGTGCGACGCGTCAAGGAGGGGTGCGGTGGGGGTGGTCATGGGGTGTCCGCCCAGGTGATCAGGGTGGTGGTGGCGGTGCACACGTCCTCGCCCCCGGCCGTGCGGATGTCGCTGCGCAGCGCCACCAGGTCGTTGGCGCCCAGGGTCTCCACCCGGGTGAGCCGGACCTCGACGGTGAGCACGTCTCCGGGGCGGACGGGGCGGGTGTGCCGGAAGGACTGGTCGCGGTGGATGACCCGGGAGAAGTCGAAGCCCAGCTCCGGGTCGAGCACCGCCGCCTCCTGCGCCTTCATGGCGAGGACGATGGGGAAGGTCGGCGGGGCGTCGTCGCCCCGGGGCTCCCCGACGGCCGCGCGGAACTCGCGGATCTTCTCCAGGCCCACCTCGTAGGTGTCCGGGGACCGGTAGACCCGGCCGACCAGTGCGCCGTTCAGTCCCATGCCGTGCCTCCTCCCGCGTGGTGGTGTCCGGTTCCCGCGGCCCGGGGCGGGGCCGCCGTGCCGGTCGGGGCCGCCTCCCCGGGCCGGGGCTCCTCGCGGCGCATCAGGCGCCACCCCCTTCGCGCAGGACCAGCGCGCCGAGGTTGCCGTCGTGGCCCACGGCGGTGACCAGGGCCAGGCGCGGACGGTCGGACGGGTCGCCGCGCCACGCCGCGAGCAGCCCCGCGACCTGCATGGCGCCGGCCGCGCTGTAGCACTGGCCCACGGCCCGCGTCACGTCGCGGACGGGCGGGAGGCCGCCCAGGGCCAGGGAGATCCCCCGGCGCTCGGCGCGCTCCACGCCCACCAGGCCGGTGGACCCGGGGGAGACCTCCGTGAGGTCCCCGGGGGCGACGCCGCTGCGGGCCAGGGCGCGGCGCACGTGCTCGGCGACGGCCCCGGCCCGGTCCCCGCGCGAGGCGGGGTGGAAGCCCACCTCCACCCCCAGCACCTCGGCGGCGATCTCCGCGCCTCCGGCGCGCGCCGCCTCGGAGGTGGTGACCACGAACGCGGCGGCCCCCTCGCCGATCGGGGTTCCCCCGGCCAGGGTCCCCGAGGCGTGCCAGCCCCAGGCGAGCGGTGCGCTCAGCTCCTCCACGCCGCCGACCACGAGGCGGTCGGCCCTGCCGAGGGACAGCACCATCCGCGCGTGCCGGAACGCGTTCATGCCGGACGCCTGGCCCGCGGCGAGGGTGACGTTGGCGCCGCGCAGCCCGTTCCAGATGGCGATCTGGCCGGCGCAGCAGTTGAGCACCGTGTTCGGGAAGCGCGACGGGTTGACCAGGTAGGGGCGCTCCTGGAGGAGCGTGTCGCCCGCCAGGTCCATGAGGCTCTGGGTGCTGCCGGTGCTGGTGGTGACGACGACCCCGGTGCGGTCGGCCTCCGCCCCCGCGGGGGCCCCGGCCAGGGCCAGCTTGGCCGCGACCAGCCCGAACCCGGTCAGCCGGTCCAGGTTGCGGGTCCCCTTGCGGCCCACGTGGTCGCGCAGGCGGAACCCCTCCACCGAGCGCACCCCGAGCGGCGGGTAGTCGTCGGCGTCGTCGCCCACCGGGACGGCGTGGCCGATGCCGCCGGAGTCGAGCACGCCGCCCAGGGACTCCAGGCCCAGCCCGGCCGCCGACACCACGCCGGCGGACGTGATCGCGAGCGGGACGGCGGCGGGGAGCGCGGGCCGGTCCGCTGTGCCCGGTCCGGTCGCCAGGACGGTCATGCGGGCCTCCCGAGGATGGTGATGACGTTGTTGCCGCCGAAGGCGAAACCGTGGTTCTGGACGATCCGGGGGGCGGCGTCGCGCCCGCGCCCCGGGACCACGTCCAGGCCCGGCCCCAGGGCCGGGTCGACCGTGCCGACGTTCGCGGTGGGCGGCAGGAACCCGTCGTGCAGGGCCTTGCAGCACACGACCGCGCCGAACCCGCTGGCCGCGCCCATGGTGTGGCCGATCATCGACTTGATGGAGCTGATGGGCGGCACGCGTCCGCCGAACACCTCGCGCACCGCCTGTACCTCGGTGGCGTCGTTGGTGGGGGTGCCGGTGCCGTGCGCGCACACGTAGTCGACCTGGTCGGGGGTGATCCCCGCGGAGGCGTGCGCGTCCCGGATGCACGCGGCGATGCTCCCCGGGTCCGGGTGGACCATGTGCTCGGCGTCGCAGTTGACCCCGTAGCCCAGGATCTCCGCGTAGACGCGGGCCCCCCGCGCCACCGCGGAGTCCAGCGGCTCCAGGAGCAGGGAGACCCCGCCCTCGCCGGTGATGATGCCCGCGCGGTCCTCGTCGAAGGGCCGGCACACGTCGGGGGCGAGGGCGCCCAGGGCGTGGAACCCGGCGTGCGTGAAGCGGTTCACCGCGTCGGCACCGCCCGCGAACATCAGGTCGGCCTCGCCGGTGCGCACCAGGTCGAACGCGTGGCCCAGGGCGTAGTTGCTGGCGGAGCACGCGGTCGGGACGGTCAGGGTGTCCCCGCCCAGGCCCAGCTCGGCGCCGACCGCCGCGGAGATCTGGCTGGCCGGGGCCTGCGCGACCACGCGGGACGAGAACTCCTTCATCCGCCCCGACACCCACTGCTCCCCGAGCACGGAGGACACGGTGGCCTCGCCGCTGGTCGTCCCCATGATCACGCCGGAACGGCCGTGCGACACCTCCTCCGGGGCCAGGCCCGAGTCCTCCAGAGCGAGCCGGGAGGCGGCCGCGGCCAGCTGTCCGCTGCGGCCCCACCGGTCGGGGTCGATCCGGCGGAGGATCTCGCGGGGCGCGAAGCCGCGGACCTCGCCCGCCATCCGGAAGGGGAACCCCGAGGCGTCGAACGAGGTGATCTCGGCCGTGCCGTTGCGGCCCTCGCGGATGGCCGCCGCGAACGCGTCGGCGCCGATGCCGACGCTGCTCACCGCCCCGAGGCCGGTGATGACGACGCGTCTGGTCTCAGGCACGGGCCACCTCGCCGTACTCCCGGACGGCGGCGGCGAGCAGCTCGAAGTTGAGGAGCTGCGGCAGATCGGTCTTGGGAATGACCACGCCCACCTCCTTCTCGATGCGCGCCACGACGGTGATCAGGGAGAGGGAGTCGCCCTCGTAGTCCTCCACGAAGTGCCCGGTGGGGGTGAGTTCTCCGTCCTCCAGTTCCAGTTCCTGGCTGACGATCTCGCGGAGTTTCCCGATCATCGCGCCGGATTCTTCGACGGTCGTCCTCTCGGTCATCGTGGTTCCCCTCGGATCGGAGGGCCCGCTGTTCGGGCCGGTCTTCCCCCAGCTTGGCCACCGCTCGGCGGGCCGCGCAATAAGACTGCGCCTTTGTACCTCCCGTATTCATCGAAAGTGACATGCGGGCAACTTTGATCGAAAATTGATCGGTGTTTTATTCGGCGGTGCGAGGCTGTCTTCAAAGGTCAATGAATTTGCGAGAGGTGGTGCAATGGCTTCCGTCGCGGAAATGGACATCGACATTCCGGCCGACCTCGGCTTCAGGGCGACCCTCGACCGCACGCTGGTGCACCGGAGCGCGGTCTCGGAGGTCTTCGTCACCGACCTGCGCCCGGTGTCGGAGACCGACGTCGTGGCCGCCGCCCAGCTCCCCCTGAACCACGGCTACTTCAGCGACCACGAGCGGAGCCCGGCCGTCTTCGACGTGCTCCTCCTGCTGGAGGCGGGCCGGCAGGCGGCCATCGCCGGGACCCACGCCCACATGGGGGCGCGGGCCGGGACGCAGATGATCGTGGACCGGTTCGCCATCGACACGGACCCCGCCGCGCTGCTGTGCGGCGACCGCCCCGGCGAGCTGGTGATCGACAACCGGTTCACCGTCGTCCGCCGCAGGAGGGACCGGGTCCGGGCCGGGCGCGTGGAGCAGGTGTTCCGCGTGGACGGGGTCCGGGCCGGCGCCCACACCATGGACGTGCTGTTCCTGACGCCGGGAGAGTACGAGGCCGTCCGCCACGCCCAGCTGGGCGGGCCCGCGCCGCTGACGAGCGGGCAGACCGCCGCGCCGGCCGGGGTCGAGCCGCGGACCGTCGGCCGCACCAACCCCCTGAACGTGGTCCTGGGCGCCCCCGAGGCCCGCGACGGCGCACTCACCGCCGAGGTCCGGCCCCGCTGGGACAACCCGTCCCTCTTCGACCACCCCTACGACCACCTGCCGGCGGCCGTCCTCACCGAGGCGGCCCGCCAGCTGGCCCTGGCCGTGCCCGTCCCCGGCGGCGCCGGGACCCCGGGGTCACGGCGCGTCACGGGCGTCCGTGCCGGCTTCACCGGCTTCGCGGAGCTGACCTCCCCCGTGTTCGCCTCCACCCCGGCGGACGGGGCCGCGACCGGGGAGCGCCGCGTCCGCTTCGAGCAGGACGGCGCCCGGATCGCCGACACCACCCTGACCGTCACCGACACGTCCCGCCTCGGGACGGAGGAGACCCCACGATGAGCACTTCCCGCGTCACCGCGGTGTGGACCGACTTCGGCGGCGTCCTCACCCCGCCCATCGCCGAGACCATGCAGAAGTTCTGCGCGCGCACGGGCATCGACGCCCACGCCCTGCTCACGGTCATCGGCGAGGTCACCGAGGGCTTCGGCACCGACGACTACATGGAGCCGATCGACACCCCGATCGTCACCGAGGCCGAGTGGCTGGACCGCATCGGCGTCCTCCTGCGGGAGCGGTACGGCATCGACCGCCGCATCACGACCCTGGCCGACGACTGGTTCGAGGACCGTGAGACCAACCACGCCTGGGTCGCCGAACTGGAGGCCCTGCGCTCCCGGGGCGTGTTCGTCGGCATGCTCTCCAACATGGTCCCCACCTGGGACGCCCACTGGCGCCGCATGGTGGACGCCGGCGCCCTCTTCGACGACGTGGTGATGTCCTTCGAGGTCGGCGCGCGCAAGCCCCAGGCCGCGGTGTTCGACCTGGCCGCACGGCGCGCGGGCGTCCCCCCGGAGCAGTGCCTGCTCGTGGACGACAACGAGCGCAACTGCGAGGGCGCCCTCGCGGCGGGCTGGCGGGCCATCCGCTTCGGGGACACCGCCGAGGCCGCCGCCGAGCTGGCACGCCTGGTCGGCACGCCCGAGGACGCCGTCCGATGAGCCGCCGCGTCCTCGTCACCGGGGGCAACCGCGGCATCGGGCTGGCCGTCGCGCGCGCGTTCGCCGCACAGGGGGACCAGGTCGTCGTCACCCACCGGGACGGGCCGCCGCCCGACGGGCTCGACGGCGTGCGCTGCGACGTCCGCGACCCCGGCTCCGTCGAGGAGGCGGTCGAACGGGTCCGCCGGGACCACGGGCCCGTGGAGGTCCTCGTCTCCAACGCGGGGATCACCCGCGACGGCCTCCTCCTCGGCATGAGCGACGCCGAGTTCACGGAGGTCCTCGACACCAACCTGGTGGGCGCGCTGCGCGTCACCCGCGCGGTCCTCACCGACATGGTGCGCGCCCGGTGGGGCCGCCTCGTGTACGTCTCCTCCCTCACCGGCCTCGTCGGAGCCCCCGGCCAGGCCAACTACGCCGCGTCCAAGGCCGGGCTCATCGGCCTCGCCCACTCCGTCGCCCGCGAGGTCGGCAAGCGCGGGATCACCGCGAACGTCGTCTCGCCGGGGCTGGTCGACACCGACATGACCTCCGACCTCGCGGGCCCGCGCCGCGAGGCCCTGATCGGCCGCACGGCGGTGGGCCGCGCCGGGACCCCCGAGGAGGTCGCCGCCGCCGTGCGCTTCCTCGCCTCCGACGAGGCGGGCTACGTCACCGCGGCGAACATCCCCGTCAACGGCGGCGCCGAGGTCGGCTGACCGCGCACGCCCGCCGCGGACCGCTCCCGCCCCCGGGACGGCCGCGGACCCCGACCACGGAACGAGAACGGCAGCCCGGCGGCCTCAGCGCCGCCGGACCGACACAGCGAAGGAAGACACCCATGTCCCAGACCGAGACCACCCTCGACATCGCCCACAAGATGGGCGACATCTTCAACGGGCTCGACGCCGAGGTCGCCCACAAGTACGTGGCCCCGGAGTTCGTCGACCACGAGGCCCCTCCCGGCACCCCCGGCGGCCCCGACGGCTACCTCGGCACCGCGAAGTGGATGAACAGCGTCTTCGCCGACGCCCGGTGGGACCGGATCGACAGCTTCGCCGACGGCGACAGGGCCGTCATCCACCTGCGCTTCACCGGCCGCCACGTCCGCGAGTTCCTGGGCATCGAGGCCACCGGCGCCGACGTCGCCTTCGAGCACATGCACATCTACCGGGTCCGGGACGGCAAGGTCGTCGAGCACTGGGGCTGCCGCCAGGACCTGTTCCTCATGCTCCAGATCGGCGCCGTCCAGCTCGACCTGCGCCCCTTCACCCCCGACGAGGAGCCCGTCTCCTCCTGACCGCCGGCGGGGGCCCGGGCCCGCCCGGGTCCCCGCGCCCGCGCCCCGCACAGGGGCCGCGCCGACCACGAAGGAGGGCACGCCGTGCCCAGGATCGCCTACGTCTTCCCCGGCCAGGGGTCACAGGAGCCCGGCATGGGCGCCCCCTGGGCGCACACCCCCTCCTGGGGTCTCGTGGAGCGCGCGTCGCGGGTCAGCGGCCGGGACGTCGCCGGCCTGCTGCTCCGGGCGGACGCCGACACGCTCCGCCGCACCGACAACGCCCAGCTCGCCACGTTCGTCCTGGCCTGCGTCGCGCACGGCGAGGTGCGCGACGCCCTGCCGGGGGCCGCGCCGGTCGCCGTCGCCGGGCACAGCCTCGGCGAGTACACGGCACTGGTCGCCTCGGGAGCGCTCGCCTACGACGACGGGGTGCGCCTGGTCGCCGCGCGGGGCGAGGCCATGAGGCGGGCCACCGCACTCACCCCCGGCACCATGGGCGTGGTCCTCGGCCTGGACGTCCGCGCCGTACAGCGGATCGCCGCCGGCCTCCGCCGCGACGGCGCCCGCGTGTGGGTCGCCAACCTCAACTCGCCCGGCCAGAGCGTCCTGTCGGGAGCCCCGGAGGGCGTGGCGCTCTGCGCGGAGGCCGTCCTCGCCGAGGGGGCCGCCCGGGTCGTGGACATCCCCGTGGGCGGCGCCTTCCACAGCCCGCTGATGGAACCCGCCCGCGACCGACTGCGCGCGGCCCTCGCCCGGGCCGAGCTGCGCACGGCCGCCGTACCCGTGGTCGCCAACGTGGACGCCCGCCCCCACACCCGCCCGGACCTGTGGCCCGGCCTCATGCTCGACCAGCTCACCCGTCCGGTGCGCTGGCTCGACGCGGTACGGACCCTCACCGGGGACCTCGGCGCCGACCTCCTGGTCGAGATCGGGCCGGGGCGCGTCCTCACCGGGTTCACCCGGCGCATCAGCCCCCGCACCGACCGCCTGTCCGTCTCCGGGCCCGACCACGTGCCCGCCCTGGCGGCGGCCGTCGGCGCGGCGCGGGAGGACGGCGCGCCGGTCCCCGCCGCCCACGGGGCGGCCTGACCCGTCCCCGCTCCGGGCCCGCACCGCGCAGGCCCCGGAGGCACCACGAAGGAGCACCAGTGTTCGCAGGAGCCGACAGGACCACGTCCCGCCACGGGCGGTGGGCGGCGGCCCTCGCGGCCGTCTCCGCCGGGGACGGCCGCGCGCGGGGGAGCGGCGTACAGGCTGCCCCGGCCGACGGCGAGGGGAGCGGTCCCGCGGCCACGGGGCGGCGCCGCCCGGAGCGGGGCGCCGGTCCGGCGACCGGAGGCCCCGGCCGCGGAGGCGGCCTCCCGTGGAGCGCCGCGGCGGGCGCCGTGGCCGTCGCCCTCACCGCGGCGCTGTTCGCCGACTGGGACACCCTGGTCGGCCCCCTCGCCGGGGCGGTGACCGGCGGGGGCTTCCCCCTGCCCGGCGCCGTCACCACCCCGTGGCCGGACCTGGCGGCGCTGACCGCCGTGCTCGTCGCCGCGCTGCACCCCCTGCTGCGCGGCGGAGCCCGCACGGACACCCTCCCGGGCGCCTGGTCGGTCCCGGTGACCGCGTTCGCGGCCGCGGGGCTGGCGGGCGCCGCCGCGGGCCTGTTGGCCGGCGGGTCCGCGGGAGGGGCCGCCGCGACGGTGTGGCACCTGCTCGCCCAGACCGGACAGGGGGGCCTGTTCGGCCTGCTGTTCGGGGCGCCCGCGGCGGTCGCCGTCCTGGCCGCCGAACGCCTGGCCCCCGGGGTCCGGAGAACCCCCGCGGGGGAGGGGGGACCGCGCCCCGGGGCGGCGCCGGCCGGCGGGGCCCCCGGCGGGGAGCGGACCCGGCGGCGCTCCCCGTACGCCGTGCTCACCGCGGCCCTGCTCCTCCTCCCGACGGCGGTCATGGGGGCGGGGGCGTACCTGCTCGGCACGGACGCCCCCGGGGACTGCTCCCCGCTCGCCTGCGCCTCGCCCGTCGACGAACTCCTGCTCAACGGCGAGGTCGGGCTGCGCCTCGCGGTCCCCGGGTGGGCGGCGGCCGTCGCCGTCGCGGCGGCCCTGCGCGCGCTCCCGCCCACCCGGGGGTGGCCCCTGTGGTCCCACCTCCTGCTCGCGGTCGGCGGGACCGGGCTCGCCGTCGTCCTGCTCTCCGGCCTGGTCGTCGGCTCCGACGTCTGACCCCGGTCCGGCTCGCTCCCGTCGCCCGGCCCGCCCCACGGCCTCCCGCGGCCCGCACCCCACCGGCCGCCGGCCTGGCGCCACGCCCTCCAGCGCCCGGCCCGCCCCACGCCCTCCCGGCGGCCCGGCCCGCACCGGCCGCCCGCACCTTCACACCCCCGAGGACAGACGATGACCGGAAGAAGCCCCGCCCCCAGCCGACGCGCCTTCCTCGGAACCGCCGCGGCGGCCGGGATCGGCGGGCTGGCCTGGTTCGCCGCCCGCCCGGCGACGGCAGCCCCGCCCCCTCCCGCGGCCCGCCGCGCCTACATCGGCGGGTTCACCGCCGGCGAGTACGGGCTGCCGGGGCTCCCCGGCATCGGGATCGGCAGCGTCGGCGCGGACGGCTCCCTGCGGATCGACGGGTACCACGAGGGCATCGACAACCCCTCCTACCTGGCGGCGGGGCCCCGGGGCGACATCCTCTACGCGGTCAGCCAGACCGGCGACGGCCACGTGCACGCCTTCCGGATCGGGGGCGACGGCGGGTTGGAGCCCCTCAACGCCGCGCCCACCGGGGGCGCCGCCCCCGTCCACCTGGCCGCCCACCCCGACGGCCGGTTCCTCATGACCGCCAACTACGACTCGGCGGGCGTCGCCGTCCACGCCCTGGCGGAGGACGGCTCGATCGGGGCGCTGCTGGACCTGGTCGAGCACGAGGGCTCCGGCCCCGACCCGGTGGAGCAGGCCGCCCCGCACCCGCACATGTGCCTCTTCGTGCCCGGGACCCACGACGTGATCGTCCCCGACAAGGGCAACGACCACGTGTACGTCTACTCCCTCGACCCCGGCACCGGGAGGCTCACCGAGCGGAGCCGCACCCTCGTCGCGGAGGGGGCCGGGCCCCGGCACGCCGCGCTCCACCCCTCCGGCCGCCACCTGTACGTCTCCAACGAGCTCGGGTCCACCCTGACCGCCTTCGCCTACGACCCCGTCGGCGCCGTGCTGACCCCCGGCGGTTCCGTGTCGGTGGCCGCCCCGGGCGCCGACCCGCGCAACGCGCCCTCCGGCGTGGTCGTCGACGCCGGCGGCCGGTTCGTCGTCACCGCCGACCGGGGTCTGGACACCGTGGTCTCCTACGCGGTCCGCGACGGCGGCGCCTCCCTGGACCTGGTGGAGTCCCAGCCGGTCACCACCAAGGGCCCGGGGACGCGCTGGCCCCGGGGCCTCGCCCTGGACCCCTCCGGCCGCTACGTGTACGCGGCCAACCAGGCCGGGCAGTCCGTCACCGTGCACCGCGTCTCGGCCGCCGGGCGGCTCACCCCCGTGGGGGCGCCGGTCCCGGTGGCCAGCCCCTCGTGCGTCGTGCTGTCAGACCGCTGACCCGCGGTCGGCCGGGGAGAACTCCCGGTCGAACACCCTCCCGGACGTGTGCTGGCGGGCGATCCGCCGCAGCGCCGCGAGCAGGGGGTCTCCGAACACGGTCCACAGCACCAGCCGCTCGACCAGCGCGTCCTCGTCCGCGTACAGGCCCAGGACCCCTATCTCGGCGCCGGTCATCCGGTCGGCGGCGGCCGCGTAGGCCTCCACCACCACCGCGGTGTCGGCGTCGTCCAGCCAGTGGAGGGTCCTGAGCAGCTTGACCAGCGTGCGCCAGGACGCCGTGTCCTGGTCGACCGTCCACCCGTGCCGGTCGGCGACCCTCCTGGCCAGGGCCAGCGCCTCGTCGTCCGCGGGTTCGACGTCGGTGTGCGGGGCGGAGGAGGCGCCCTCCAGGGTCCGCAGGACCATGCCGAAGGTCTCGTGCGGCGTCCTGGTCCCGCCCGCCATGGCGCCCAGCAGGCCGCGCACCTGGTCCGGGTCCAGCCCGCCCACCTCCACCAGCACGCGGACCAGGCGCAGGCGGCGCAGATCCTCGGGGCTGTACCCGTGTCTCTCGGAGGGATGGGAGATCAGGCGCTCCCGCTGGTAGTACTCGACCGTGGCCACGGGCACCGAGGCCCGGTCGCTCAGCTCCGAGATGCGCACAGGTGGCTCGCTTTCCGCTCCGAGGGGCGCCGGCCCGGAACCCCGGGGGACCGGACCGCACGCCGGGCCCTTGTGTGATTGATCGAACGCGGTCAGTGATGACGCGGGGGAGGGCGGTGTCGCCGCGTCACTCCCTCGGTCCACTCAACCAGCCCGGAGAACGTCCGGACATACCACGAAAGAGGCATCGCGTCCTCAGCCGACGGGGCCGCCGTGGACGTTCCGGGTCCCGGCCGCGCCGGTGAGGATGGCGTGCTGGAGGCGGCACAGCTCCTCGGAGGGCTCCAGCCCCAACTGGTCGTGCAGGGTGTCCCGCGCCGCCCGGAAGGCGCTCAGCGCCTCGCCGCGGCGTCCGGACCGGTTCAGCGCGTCGATGAGCCGGGCGTGGAACCCCTCGTGCAGGGGGTAGACGCTCACGAGGTCCCGGAGCTCGGGCAGGACCTCGCGGTGGAGCCCCAGCCGGAGGGCGGAGTCCACGCGCAGCTCCCTGACCCGTGTGTAGGTCTCGGTCAGGCGCGCCACGTGCCCGGCCAGGACGCGGCCGGGGCGGACGTCGGACAGGACCGGGCCCCGCCACAGGGAGAGCGCCTGCTCGGCCCGGTCCACCACCTCGTCGTGGCGGTGCTCGGCCCACAGGACCTGTGCCTGGCCGACCAGCTGCTGGAAGGCGAACAGGTCCAGCTCCTCCGGCGCCAGGTCCATGCGGTACCCCGACCCCCGGGTCAGCAGGACGCGGCGGGCCGTGTCGGCGCCGCAGGAGCGCTCCAGGGCGCCGCGCAGGTGGTAGACGTGCGTGCGGACCGTCTTGAGGGCCGTGGTCGGCGGCTCGCCGTCCCACAGCTCGTCCATCAGGGTGTCCACTCCCACCGTCTGGTTGGCGCGGACGAGGAGGAGCCCGAGGAGCCGGGCGACCTTGGGGCCCCGGCGGAGCGCCTCGCCCCCGCGGGACTCCAGCTCCAGGGGACCGAGGATCTTGAAGCGGGTCATCGCGTCTCTCCTTCTCGTTCGGGCCCCGGCCGCGCCCGGGGCGGGCCCCCGGGGGCCCGGGGCCGGGACCGCCCGGGGGCGGCCCGCGCTCGCCCCGCCCCGGCCCGGCACCGGGAAACCGTGGTCTGACCTGCGCTCACAGGGGAAATCTAGGACCGCCGGCGGGCGTCCACAAGCGGATTGTCCGCAAGGTGCCAGCCCTCTACCTCGAAGGAGGTACGGGAAGGGGGCGCGGCGGCGGGCCGGGGCGCGGGGCCGGGCGTCGAGGGGGAGGGGAGGGGCGGCGGAGGGGCGCCGCCCGGGGTCAGAAGCGCGGCTCGGCCTTCTTGCGGTGCGAGGGCAGGGCCCCGGTCTCCACGGCCTTGTTCACGGCGTCGATCCGCGAGACCGCGTCGAGCTTCTCGAAGATGTTGCGCATGTGCCGCTTGACGGTCCCCTCGGTGATGTCCAGGCTCCGGGCGATCTCCCGGTTGCTCATGGCCTCGGACACCAGCCTCAGGACCTCCACCTCGCGCGGGGTGAGCGTCGAGTCGGTCGCCGGCTGCCGGTGCCAGTTCGGGGAGGAGACGACGACCGTCGTGCGGTCGGGGTCGCGCAGCCCCCGGATGGCCGCGACCAGGGTCACCATGTCCACCGTCTTGTGCAGGTACCCGCGCACGCCGAGGGAGAGCAGGTCGCTCACGAGCGCCGAGTCGTCGTGCATGCTCAGGATGACCACGTGCGTGTCGGGCGCGTGGTGCAGCAGCTCCCGCACGGTGTGCCGGGGGTCGTGCTCCGGCATCTCCAGGTCGAGGAGGACGACGTCGGCGCGTGCGGCGACCACGGTCGGGACCAGGGAGCGGGCCGAGCCCACGCTGGCGACCACCTCCAGTCCGGGCTGGGCCCGTAACAGGTCGCAGAGGGCCTCGCGCAGCAGGTGGTGGTCGTCGACCACGGCGATCCGGATCATTGTGCGGACTCCGCTCCGATCGAGGGGGTGGTGATGGGGACGAGGATCATCGTGCGGGTCCCGTCCTCCGGGGAGCTGAGGAACCGGACCCGCCCGCCCAGGGCGGTGATGCGCTCGGAGAGGGAGGTCAGGCCGGTCGATGCGCCGTCCTCGGAGCCGCGGGCCAGCTGCGCCTCCACGTCGAACCCGGAGCCGTCGTCCGAGGCGATCGCCCGGACCTCGGTGCGGTCGAGGCGCACGGCGATGTGCACCTGGGCGGCCTCCGCGTGCCGCACGGAGTTGCGCAGGCACTCGCGTAGCACGAGGAACAGCTCGTCGAGGAAGTGCGGGGGCACCCACGACTCCTCGCCGGAGAAGTCCATCCGGACCTCGGGGACCGTCAGGTCGAGGGAGTCGGCGTAGGAGCGCAGGGCGGTCTCGAGCGACCCGGCGCGCTCGCTGCGGCGCTGGTCGGAGATGAGCACGCGGAGCTGCTGGTTGAGTTCGAGGAGCGCGCCCTTGAGGGCGCGCAGGCGCCCGTGGGCCTTCGCGTCGGGCTTGTGGGCGGAGAGCAGCTCGTACAGTTCCAGCTGGCGGTTGGCCAGGCTGACGGAACTGCCGAGGCGGTCGTGCAGCTCGCGGGCGAGGAAGCGCCGGAACTCCTGGTTGGCGGCCTGCTCCTGGCTCAGGAAGCGGGCGTTGGCACGGATCTGGGCGGCCTCCATGCGCAGGGTGGTCTCGTTCTGGGCGGTGACGAGCGCGGCCCGCACCCCGGCCGACGGGGCGTCGGGCGGCAGCGCGGCGGTGATCTCCTCGAAGAGGAAGCGGGCCGCCTGGCCGGTGTGGCGCGGGTGGATGGCCCAGGACTCCCCCTCCAGTTCGGCCCAGTAGGTCTCCGTCATCCGGTTGACGCGCTGGGAGGGGCGGCCGTGGTGGAGGCTCCAGGCGCTGTCGCGGATGACGGAGGCGGCCCACGCGGAGGCGTACGGCCAGGATTCCGGATCGGTCCTCAGCGGGTTGTGCTCCGCGAAGAGGCGGGTGGAGAGGCGTCCCACCAGTTCGGGGGTCCTTCTCAGAAAGGAATCGGCGTGGGAGTTCTCCGGGAAGGGCGGCAGAACGCCGTTCTCCCACTCGGGGAAGGCCGAATCCTTACCATGCATCGGATGGTCGTGTCCATTCATTGAGCGCGTCACGAGAGGACCTGTCGTGTAAGGGGACGTGAATGCGGTTCGGGGCCACGGATCCGGGCCCCGAGGACGACCGGTGGGAAGCTGTCCGGGCACGGCCCGGCGGAGGTCCTCACGTTCCTGTGCGTTCGCGCCACCCCCCGGTCAGGCGATTCCCGTCGGACCCCGGCGTGGGCAGCGCTTCCCCGGGCGCCGGTACGGAGTCCCACCCGATTTCTCCCGTGAAGGTCGTTTCTGGGAGGGTTCCGGGCGCGAATGTCCTGTTGGATCCGTTCGGGGTCCGCGCCCGCCTGGTTCGGGTTTGTGTTTCAGTAGCGTATGTGATGGCGGAGCGGGCGGAAAAGGTTCTCGCGGGCCGGTTCCGGTCAATGGCAGAAGTCGGAAGAATCGCAGGTCAGGGCACAATGTCGGACTTGTGGCTTAAGTCACTTATATCCGTGTTGCGGTGGGGCGTTCGGGGGAGGAGGGGCCGGCCCGGGCGGGCTCCGGGCCGTCCCCCGGCCGCAGCCCCTCAGCCGCGGCCGAAGGCGGACGCGAGGGCCGCCTCGAACCGGGCCACCCAGTCGGCGGGGCCGCCCTCCACCCACGGGCAGTCGCGGACGAAGTGCTCCCACTCGTGCGCCATGGAGTCCCCGCTGAAGCCCGCCCCCTCGCGCAGGCGCCGTTCGTCCAGGCCGTCGGCCGCCTCGCCCAGCTCCGCGCGCAGCAGCGGCAGGAGCAGTCCGCGGGAGGGTCTGCGGCGGTGGCGGTCGGGGGCTGCCCCGGCCGGGCCTCAGCGCGGGGCGAGGCCCTCGAAGAGGACCCGGACCACCTCGGCCAGGCTCTCCTCGACCTTCTCGGACGGGGCAGCGGCCTTGAGCGTGGCGAAACCGTGCAGGGCGGCGGAGACGGTCATGGCGACGGGCCAGGGGTCGCCCCCGGCGATCTCGCCGGCGGACTGGCCGTCGACGATGGGCCGCACCACCGTGTCGAGCAGGCGTTCCACGGCGGCGGACAGCTGCGCGGAGGAGCGGGGCTCGTGCTTGCGCGCGTACATCAGGTCGAGCAGCGCCGCGTTGTCGATCGCGAACCCCACGTAGGTCCGGGCCAGGGCCAGCACCCGGGCCCGGGCGCCGTCCTCCCCGACGGAGGCCAGGGCGTGTTCGAGGCGTCCGGTGAGGCGGTCGAACCCGGTGAGCGCCAGCGCGTCGAGGAGGGCCTGCTTGTCCTTGAAGTGGCGGCCGGGCGCGGCGTGGCTCACCCCCGCCTCACGGGCGAGCTCGCGCAGGGACAGCGCGGACGGCCCGCGTTCGGCGAGCGCGCGCTCGGCGTTGGCGATCAGTGCGGCGCGCAGATCTCCGTGGTGGTAGGGGCGGTCGGCCATGCCACCCAGCATAAACGGAGGTGCCGACGCCCCCCCATTGTTGTCATTGACAACTTGTTGGGGGCTCGCCTACCGTGGCGGGATGGACACCTCACAGGTCACCATCCCCGACCTCTCCGGCCGCACCGCGGTCGTCACCGGAGCCAACAGCGGGCTGGGGGTCGAGACCACGCGCATGCTGGTCGCGGCGGGGGCCCGCGTCGTCATGGCGGTGCGGGACGAGGTCAAGGGCCGGGCCGCGGCGGACGGCGTCGGCGGCGACACCGAGGTGCGCCGGCTCGACCTCGCCGACCTGGCGTCCGTGCGGGAGTTCGCCGACCGCTGGGAGGGCGACCTCCACCTCCTCATCAACAACGCGGGCATCATGGCGGTCGCGCAGGGAACCACCAGGGACGGCTTCGAGCTCCAGTTCGGCACCAACCACCTCGGCCACTTCGCCCTCACGAACCTCCTCCTGGAGCACATCACCGGCCGGGTCGTCACCCTCTCGTCGGGGCTGCACCGCAGCGCGCCGGGCATCGACTTCGACGACGTCAACCTGGAGCGCGGCTACACCCCCTACCGGGCCTACAACCAGTCCAAGCTCGCGAACCTGCTGTTCACGCTGGAGCTCCAGCGCCGCCTGGAGGACGCCGGCTCCCCGGTGCTGTCCACGGCCGCCCACCCCGGCTACGCGGCGACCGGCCTCCAGAGCCACGGCGCCAACCCGGTCTCCCGCGCCCTCCTGCTCCTGGGCAACCGGGTCCTCGCCCAGAGCCCCGCCCACGGCGCGCTGCCCACGATCTTCGCCGCCACCCAGGACGTGCCGGGCGCGGCCTTCGCCGGACCCAAGTCCATGGGCGGGCTGCGCGGCGCCCCCGCGCTCTCCAGCCGGAGCGAGGCCGCCTGGGACGGGCGCGCCGCCAAGCGGCTCTGGGCGCTGTCGGAGGAGCTGACCGGGGTCACGTTCCCGCTCCGGCCGAAGGACCGCGGCTGAGCGGACCGCGCGGGGCGCGGGACCGGTCCCGCGCACGGAGGGTCCCGCCGAACCCGGCGGGACCCTCCGTCGTCCGCGGCCCCGCTACGGGGTGAGCACCAGCTCGTCGACGGCGGCCTCCCGCACCGCCTCCTCGCTGACGACGAACGGCAGGGTCCCGCCCTCGCTCCACGGCTCCAGCTGGTCGTCGTAGTGGGGGTGGAAGGCGTGGCCGGAGTTCCCGGTGAGGTGGATCCACGTGGACGCGTCCCGGTCGGACAGGTCCACCACCATCCGCATCGACGGCACCGCGGTGATGCCGTAGCCCTCGGCGTCGTTCCAGCCGGTGGCGTTCACGATGCCGGAGCCGCCGGAGCTCTCCACCGGGCCCCGGTTGAACAGCCACTCGACCGGTCCGATCCCCGACGTGCCGAACGACTCGTGGGTCGCCGTGAGGGTGTGCAGGTCGCCCCAGCGCCAGTCGGCGGGCTCGTCGCCCAGCAGCTCCGTCAGCTCCGCCGCGGCGGCGTCCATCGCGGCGGCCAGCACCTCGTCGCGCCCGCTCGCCTCCGCGCCCCGCCACCAGTCCGAGTCGGGGTCGTCGAGCAGGCCGCCCACCACGTACATCCCGCGCGAGTTCCCGCTCATCGCGTACGGCTCCAGCTCGTCGAACAGCAGGGGGAGCAGGTGCCGCCAGGTGGCCTGGTAGAACGCGGCCCCGGCCGAGTCCGTGTCGGTGAACAGGTCCCAGTCGCGCAGCTGCTCCTGGGCCCGGGCGGCGACGCCGTCCACCTCGGCCTCCAGCAGGTGCGGGACGACGTCGACGGCCCCGCCGTGGTACGAGTCCATGTGGATGTCCGACATGTCCTGGCCGTCGACCGGTCCGTCCGCGAGGGCCGCGTCCAGCAGGTCGTTGATCCGCTGGGAGCGGTAGCCGTAGTCCCAGTCGTCGGTGAGCATGTGCTCGTAGTCGGCGTCCACACCCGACTGGTTCGCGGTGACGATGAAGCCCGACTCGGGGTTGTACACGCTCGGCAGCTCGTCGAAGGGGACGTAGTCCTCCCAGTCGTAGTCCGAGTCCCACCCGGGGGCGGGGTAGCGGCCGTCGCCCCTGCCGCGGACCGGCACCGCGCCGGGAGCCTGGTAGCCGATGTTGCCCTCGTTGTCGGCGTAGACGAGGTTCTGCGCGGGGACGTCGAACTGGCTCGCGGCCTCACGGAAGTCCTCCCAGTCGCGGGCCCGGTTGAGGGTGAAGATCGCGTCCGCCGTGGTCCCCGGGCTCAGCGCGGTCCACTGGAGGGACACCGCGTACTCGCCGCCGTCCGCGCCCTCCGCCCCGGCGTTCTCCGCGACGGCGGCCAGCCCCTCGCCCACGGCGGTGTCGGACATCAGCGGACCGTGGTGGGTGGAGCGGACGACGATGTCGACGTCGTCCCCGCCGGCGACCCGGATGGTCTCCTCCCGGGTCTCCAACGGCAGGGTCTCGCCGTCGACCACGTAGCCGTCGCCGTCGATCTCCTCGACGAACAGGTCCATGACGTCGGGGTTGAGGTTGGTGAACCCCCACGCGATCGACTCGTTCTGCCCGATCACCACGCCGGGCAGCCCGGAGAAGCTGAACCCGCTGACGTCGAACGGGCAGGCGTCGGTGATCTCGGTGCAGTGCAGCCCGATCTGGTACCAGGTGGACGGCATCGACGCGCCCAGGTGGGGGTCGTTGGCCAGCAGCGGGAGGCCGCTCTCGGTGTGCTCGCCGCCGACGACCCACGAGTTGGAGCCCAGGTCGGGGCTGGTGCTGGGGCCGAGCATGCGCGGCAGCGACGCGGCGGCGTCCGCCACCCCGGTCAGGGCCGGGACGACGCCCTCGGGGAGTTCGGGGGCGCGGCGCTCGTCGCCCTCCGGCGGACCGTCCCCGGCCTCGCCCCCCTCGCCCGGGACGATGTGCTCGTCGGTGTCCGTGATGGGCTCGTGCTCCTCGAACGGGTAGGCCGGGTAGAGCTCCTCGACCTGCTCCTCGGTGAGCCCCGCGTCGAGGAGCTGGGCGCGCTCGGTCTCCTCCTGCATGTTGCCGCCCAGGTCCCAGGCCATGGCCTTGAGCCAGGCGAGGCTGTCGACGGGGCTCCACTCCTCGATGTCGTGCCCCCCGTTGAGCACGGCCAGGAGGCCGTACTCCAGGCTCGCCGCCGCGCCGTCGTGCCCGTCCAGCCACGCGTTGACGCCGTCGGCGTAGGAGTCGAGGTAGCCCCGCGTCTCGGGGGTCAGGAGCTCGTACTCCTGCTCGGCGACGTGCCGCCAGCCCATGGTGCGCAGGTAGGCGTCGGTGTCCACCTGGTCGGGGCCGAACAGCTCGGCGGTGCGGCCCGCCGTGACGTGGCGGCGGAAGTCCATCTCCCAGAACCGGTCCTGGGCGTGGGTGAACCCCTGCGCCATGAAGAGGTCGCGGGTGTTGTCGGCGTAGACGTGCGCGACGCCGTTGCCGTCGCGCAGCACGGTGACCTGTGACTCCAGCCCCGGGAGGGCGAGCTCGCCCGAGGTCTCGGGGAAGGATCTCCGGACGGTCCAGACCCCGAGGAGCGCGGCGACGAGCACCAGGGCCGTCACGGTCGCCAGAAAGCCCAGAAGTACACGAACAAGCACACGCTTACGCATTACACCCATGGCGGAACCCTAGAGTGCCCGAGGTCACAGTCTCTAGTGATCGGAGTGGGTGGGCCCAAGTTGTTACCAACCGGTACGCCCGGCTCGGCGGCCGGCCGGCGCGCTCCGGCCCCGCCTCGGGCCGGGGCGCGGGCCGCCCCGGCCCAAGGGTCGGGGTCAGGAGCCGAGCACCTCCGCCAGGCGCTCGGCGACCATCGGGACGCTGTAGTAGTCCATGCGGAAGGACGCGGCGCCGAGGGTGAACACCCGGCCCTCCTCCCAGGCGGGGACGTTCTCCAGGGTGGGGGAGACCTCCAGGTAGTCCTCGATCTCCTGGCCCTGCGTGTTGACGAACAGCAGTGTGGCGTCGCCGAAGTCCGAGGCGCGCTCGGCCGACAGCTCGACGATGTCGCCGCGCTCCCCGCCCTGGCCGCCCGGGGCCGTGACGTCGTCGGGCAGTTCGTGGACGGTGAGCCCGAGGTCGGCGGCCAGGCGCCCCTGCGCGGACTCCTCGGTGAACACGTTGAACCCGTGCGGGGTGCCGGTCAGGATGACGACGTCGTGCGCGGTGTCCAGGTCCGCGGAGGCGTCCTCGACCAGCGCCCCGTACTCGGCGGCGATCTCCTCGGCCCGGTCCTGGCGCGCGAAGGTCTCGGCGTACTGGTCGGTGGTGTCGAGCCAGGCCGTGTCGGACTCGCCGTGCACGACGGTGGGGGCGATCCCGGAGAGCTGCTCGTACAGCTCCTCGGGGACGGTGTCGGCGCCGAACCCGTTGCCGACGATGAGGTCGGGCTCCGCGGCGGCGACCGCCTCCAGGCCGACCTCCGGGCCGGGCAGGGGCTCGACGCCCCGCTCGTCGGCGGTCCGCGCCCACTGGGCGAAGAAACCCTTGTCGTCGGTGAGGGCGGAGGTGCCCGCGACGCCCGACGCGACCACGGGGACGTCGAGGCTCAGGAGGAGGGGCGTGCTGGTGACGCTGACCGAGACGACCCTCTCGGGTTCCGCGGGGATCTCGGTGTCTCCGTAGAGGTGGGTGACGGTGCGGGTCTCCCCCTCGTCGGCGGGGGGCGCCGCGGTGTCCCCGGCGCCGCAGCCCGTGAGGAGGAGGACGAGGGCCGCGGCGGCCGCGCCGGTGGTTAGGGTGGCGGAGACAGGTGCTTGCTTCATGACAAGAATAGTTAGGTATGGCTATCCTAAATGTCAATCCGGTAGAGTGCGAGGAACGATGACCACGTCACGGCCGTCCCCCCGAAGCACCCCTCCGGCCCGCAAGGACACCGGGGTCCCGTCCGCCCGCGCGGCGGGCGAGGCCCTGTTCCGCGTGGCCCAGCGCCTGGAGCGGCTGCTCGGCGGGCTGGCGGCGGAGCACGGCCTCACCGTGTTCCAGGCGCGTGCCCTGCGGGCCCTGCACGACACCTCGTCGCAGGGCGCGCTGGCCCGGCAGCTCGGCTGCACGGCCTCGCGCGTGTCGATCGTCACGGGCGAACTGGAGGCGCGCGGGCTCGTGCGCAGGGTCGCCGCGGTCAGCGACCGGCGCATGCGCGTGGCCCGCCCCACGGAGGAGGGCAGCCGCGTGGTCGACGCGATCGGGGCGGGGCTGAACGCCCGGTCGCCGCTCTCGACGGTCCTCTCCGAGGACCAGGTGGTCGCCCTGTACGAGCTGCTCGCCGAGGTCGAGGCCGCCCCCGAGGACTGACGTCCGCCGCCGTCCGGCCCGTCCCGGGCCCGTTCCCGGCCCTGCCTGCCCCGGGAACGGGTCCGGTCCGCCCCGGCGTCCGGGCCCCGCACGCCTCCGTCCGCCCCGCACTCCCCGCCCACGACACGAGAAGCCGGAGAGGCCGAACCGCCCATGCCGCAGCCCGCCACATACACGATCCCCCCGCGCCTCAAGCGCACCCTCCGCCCCGAACGGGTCGCCACACCCGGCGTGGACGAGGCCGCCCGCGACCCCGAGGCGTTCTGGCGCGGTGCGGAGGCGGGGGGCACCCCCGTGGTGGGCGCGGACGACGGCACGGGCCACCGCACGGTGACCTTCCTGTGGCGGGGCGGGGACGAACTCGCCGACGTCGTCCTCGTCGCGAACAAGATCGCCGACGCCGACTCCTACGAGCACAACCGCATGGAGCGTGTCCCCGGCACCGACGTGTGGCACCTGACCTACCGGATGCGCGACGACTGGCGGGCCTCCTACACGGTCGCCCCCGTGCCCGCCGACGGCGCGCCCGCGCCCGAGGGGGCCCTGTCCGCGATGACCCGGCTGCGGCGCGAGCGCGCCCTCGCCGTCGCCGACCCGGAGGACCGCCCCGCCGTCGCCCGCTGGTTCGACGCCCTGGCCCACGCCGTCCCCGACCCCCTCGCCCGGGAGCGCCTGGACGCCACCGCGTCGGTGGTCTCCCTGCCCGGCGCCCCGCCCGAGCTGTGGCGTCCCGCCGGCGGGCGGGGCCCCTGCGCCCGCACCGAGGGGGAGGACCCGGCGGCGGTCGGCACGGTGACCGCGGCGCGACTCACCGGCGCCACGCTGGGCAACACCCGTACCGTGTGGGTCCACCGGCCCGCCCAGGCCCCGCCGGACGGGCGCCCCTGGCCGGTCGTCGTCCTCCTGGACGGGCAGGACTGGCAGGCGCTGCCCCTGGCCCCGCTCCTCGACGGGTTGACCGCCGACGCGACCCTGCCCCCGGCCCTGACCGTGATGGTCGACTCCCTGGACCCCGCCACCCGGACGCGTGAGCTGGCCTGCGACGACGACTTCGTGGACTTCCTCGGGCGCGAGCTCCTGCCCTGGCTCGGCGAACGCCACGACATCACCGCCGACCCCGGGCGCACCCTCGTCGCCGGTCAGAGCCTGGGCGGCCTCACCGCCCTCTACGCGGCCCACCGCGCACCGCACCGGTTCGGCCGGGTCCTGTCCCAGTCGGGCTCGTTCTGGTGGCCGAACGTCGCCGTGGCCGGTGGGGAGAGCGAGCGCATGGCGCGCCTGGTCGCCGGGGCGGACACCGTCCCCGGCCGGGTCCACCTCAGCGCGGGCCTCAACGAGTGGGCCCTGCTCGGCGCCAACAGGCGCCTGCGCGACGCCCTGGCGGAGCGCGCGGCCGAGCTGGGCCGGGACCCCGGATCGGTGGTGCTCACCGAGTACAACGGCGGCCACGACCGCGCCTGCTGGCGGGCCGGGCTGCCGGACGGGCTGGTCTTCCTCACCTCCGACTGGGAGCGCCGGGGGCGGTGACCGGGGACGGCCGTGTGCCCCGGACGGCGTGCAGGGTTCGACCCGTGCGCCGGCGCGAGCCGCGCACCACGCCGCCGTTCCCGGCGCGGAACCTCCCGGCCCGGGCCGCGTGCAGGGTTCGACCCGTGCGCCGGGCCCGGACCGCGCGGGACGGGCGCCGGCCCCGTGCCCGCCCCGGCTCCCCCGAACCGGGTCAGATCCGGACGCCCGCCCCGGCGGCCTCGCGGCGCAGCCGCGCCACGACCTCGCCCGCCGGGTCGTCCGAGGCCCGCCGGAACCCCTGGCCCGCCCAGAGGGCCATCCCCCCGGTGTCCCCGGCCCCGGCCGCGGCGGCGCGCAGCGGCTTGGTCATGTGGTGCACGTCCGGGTAGGCGTAGGGCCTCTCCGGGTGCTCGGTGATGAACCGGTTGACCAGCCCCCGCGCCGGTCGCCCCGTGAACGCCCAGGTCAACGCGGTCCGGTCGAAGGCGGGGTCGGCGAGCGCCGCCTTGTGCGCCGGGTTGGCCCCGCTCTCCGGACAGCGCAGGAACGCGGTCCCCAGCTGCGCCGCCGACGCACCCGCGCCGAGGACGCGGGCGATCCCCTCCCCGGTCATGAGGCCGCCCGCGGCGATCACCGGCACGTCCACCGCCGCGACCACGTCGGCCACGAGGTCGAGCAGCGGCCGGTCCCCGCCGCGGACCGGGTCGAACGACGCCCGGTGCCCGCCCGCCTCCAGGCCCTGCGCGCACACCCCGTCGGCGCCGCGCTCCACGGCGGTCCGCGCCTCCTCGGCCGTGGTCACCGTGACCACGGTGGCGGTGCCCGCGGCGCGCAGTCGGTCGAGGACGGCGGCGTCGGGGCAGCCGAACGTGAACCCGGCCAGCGGGACCGCGGCCTCGACCAGCAGGTCGATCTTGGCCTCCCACGCGTCGTCGTCGTGGACCGGTGCGCCGACGGCCGCCCCCTGGCGCCCGGACTCGGCCTCCAGCCGCAGCCGGTGGGCCCGGACCACGTCCGGGTCGGAGGGAGGGCCGGGCACGAACACGTTCACCCCGAAGGCCGCGGCGCCCGCCTCGCGCACCCGCCGGATCCGGTCGCGGACCGCGTCGGGCGACAGGTAGCCGGCGGCGAGGTGTCCGATCCCGCCCGCGCGGTCCACGGCCGCCGCCAGGGCGGGGGTGGAGCCGCCGCCCGCCATGGGCGCCTGGACGAGCGGGCGCTCCCGCAGTAGTTCCGCCAGACTCATGTGTCCCTCACTTCTCCCGGTTCCCGGTCCTCCCGGACGTCGGAGAAATGCTATCGACCGGTGAATTCGGGGCCTCGCGGACGTCCGGTGTCCGGAGCGGCGCATTTCCGGGGAAGGTGTCCGGGGTCACAACAATGTTTTTCGAGGGGGTTCCCGCGCCGCGGCCGGGAACGGTGGTGCGACGCCTCTTCCACGGCCGTCCGCGGCGCGCTCCCCGGACGGCCCCGGCCCTCTCCGGGGACCGGGACGCCGTCGGGTCACCCGTGCGGACCGTCCGCCTCCGGGGCGGGCTCCGCCCCTTCGGCGGGCCGCGCGCCCCCGGCGTGCCGCGCCGGGGGCGGAACGGTCCGGGCCGACACGGCCGACGCCACCGCCAGGAGCACGCCGACCGAGGCCAGCGCCGTCGTCGCCCGGGGCAGGCCGAACAGCTCCCACAGCCACCCGAACGACAGCGTGGTCGCCATGACGAAGGCCCCGGCGACCATCGCCAGCATCGAGAACATGGTGTTGCGGTTGGCGTCGGTGAACATCGTCTGCTGCCACACGCCCGTCAGCACGCCCGCCAGCCCGATCAGGAACTCGCCCGCGACGAGGCCGGTCCACAGGGGCACGGCGCCGTACGCGGCCAGGGCCACGGGCGCGCCCACCAGGGTCGCGCACGCCGGGCCCCACAGCCGGGGATCCCGCAGGTCCAGGAACTTCGCGCACAGGGCCCCCGCCGTCAGGGCCGCCGTCATCACGAGCAGCATCAGCCCGTTGAGCCGCACGTCGTCGCCGTGCGCGGCCACCAGCATCGGCTGCCAGGACACCACCAGGAGGGCGGTGCCCACGGCCATCGACGCCGTCAGCGCCACCAGGGGCAGGAACCGGGCGCCCGCCACCAGTGCGGCCGACTCGGCGACGATGGCGAGGACCCGGCGCCCCGGCTGACCCGGCGACGGGGGGAAGCACACCGGGCCGAGCGCCGCCAGCAGGACGAGGAGGCCCCCGCCCGCGGCGACCAGCAGGTCGGCGGGCAGCCAGGCGCCCGCCACCATGACCGAGGCGGACCCCAGGACCGCGCCGCTCCGCCTCGCCACCTGTTCGTACCGGACCGTCCGCGCGATCCGGGCGGCCCGGTCCCGGCCGCCGATCCGGTTGACCACGAGAGCGGTGGGCGTCCCCGAGTACAGGTGGTACCCGAGCGCCCACAGGCCCAGGCCCAGCGCCGTCGTGGCGAGCGCGTCGGCGAGTCCGAACGCCGCGAACCCCGCACCCCACAGGGCCAGTCCCGCCACCATGAGCCGGCGGTGCCCGTAGCGGTCGCCGAGCGCCCCGCTCGGCGCCTCGACGACCAGGCCGACCAGGTGCGCCGCGGCGAGCACCGAGCCCAGGAGCCACGGCTCCACCCCGCGCTCCAGGAGGACCGTGACGAAGACCGCGCCGAAAAGGAAATCGGCCACGGCCGCGGCCAGGACGAAAAAGGAGAAACGGCGGAGGAGGGAGTTCTCCCGTAACGGCGCGGCGGTCATGGAAGGTGCTTTCCTGGCGGGGTGAGTCGTTCCCGTGCGTGAATTCCGGTCAAACTAACACGCGTCCACCACGTCAGCCAGTTGTTTTATCCGCAGCCTTTTCCTGTGGGAAACCGGCCAGAGCGTCCGAGAGGGCCCCCGCCAGGACCGGGACGCCCGGGTGCGTGCTCCCGCGCGGCCACACCAGCCCCATCGACGACTCGGGGAGCCCGCTGACCGGCACGAACACGATGTCCTCCCGGCCGTGGTGCCGTGCGGTGGACCCGCACAGCAGCATCGCGCCCCGGCCGGCGGCGACCAGCGACAACCCCTCCTGGAGCGTGTCCACCCCGGACTCGTGCCGGATCGTCCGCCCGAGCGGGGTGACGGTCGGGGAGTGCACGCGCAGCCAGTAGTCGGGCGCGTTCCGGACCGGGACGAGCGGCACCCGCGCCATGTCCTCCACGCCCACCCGGGACCGCGAGGCCAGCTGGTGGTCCGCGGGGAGCACGAGCCGCTGCGGCTGCCGGGAGAACTCCGGCCCCACCACCAGGTCCCTCTCGCGCACGGGGAGGAGCACGACGGCGGCGTCGACCTCGCCCTCGCGCAGCGGCCCGAACGGGTCGGAGAGCGTGATCTCCACGATGTCCACCCGGGAGTCGGGGTCCCGCTCCTCGAACACCCGGACGGCCGTGGCCACCGGACCGTTCACCGAGCCCTGGAAGCCGAGGCGCAACCGGCGCCGCCCGTCCCGGGCGCGCTCGCGGGCCCCGTCCACCACCGCCGCGAGGGTGCGGTAGGCGGGCCCCAGCGCGGCGAGGAACTCCTCGCCGAACGGCGTGAGCGACACGCGGCGGCTCGTCCGGTCGACCAGGGGCGCGCCGACCCGGTTCTCCAGCGAGCGCAGCAACTGGCTCACCCTGCTCTGTGACACGAACAGCCGCTCGCCCGCGTGGCCGAAGTGCAGCTCCTCGGCCAGGACCAGGAAGCACTCCAGCTCCCGGATCTCGATGCCCTTCAACCGGCCCCGCCCCCGCTCGTGTGCGCGCCGCCGTGGCGCCGGTCACGTCCCGGGGCCGCGCACCGGGATCGATGAACCCCCCTCATGGAAGCATGAGCGGTTCGCCGTTGTTCCGGCCGCCTCCCGGGTCTTGGCTGGTGCCCATGAGCACCGCGCGTACCGGGGACAACCCCGAGGGGCAGCGTCACGAGCCCTCACCACCCGTCCCGTCCGACCGGGGCCGCCCGGCGCCCCCGCCTCCGGCCTCCCCGGCCCGGGGGTGGGCGGCGGTCGCCGCCGTGGCCGCCGCGACCTTCACCGTCGTCACCTCCGAGATGCTGCCGGTGGGCCTGCTGACGCCGATGGGGGACTCCCTGGGCGTCACCGGAGGCACCGCGGGGCTCACCCTGACGATCACCGGCCTGGTGGCGGCGGCCTCCGCCCCCTTCGTCCCGGCGGCGGTCGCCCGCGCTGACCGCCGCACGGCGCTCGTGGGGTTCCTGCTGCTGCTCTGCGCCGCGAACCTGGTGTCCGCCCTCGCGCCGGACTTCGCGGTGATGGTCGCCGCCAGGGTCCTGGTGGGCGTCGGCATGGGCGGGGTCTGGGCGCTGGCCGCGCCGCTCGCCCCGCGGCTGGTGCCCGGCGGGTCGGTCGGCGCGGCCACGACCGTGATCTTCGCCGGTATCGCGGTCGCGTCCGTCCTGGGGGTGCCCGTCGGCGCGTTCGTCGGCGCCCTGGCCGGGTGGCGGGCGGCCTTCGCGGCGTTCGCGGGCCTGGCCCTGCTGGTGGCGGTCGCCCTGGCGCTCCTCCTCCCCGCGCTCCCCCCGGAGGGGGCGGCGAGGTCCGGGGGCGCGGCGGGCCTGTTCCGCGACCCCCGTGTGGTCACCGCTCTCCTGGTCACCGGGTTGCTGGTGACCGGCCACTTCGCCGCCTACACCTACGTCCGGCCGGTCCTGGCCGACACGGCGGGCCTCGGAGCCGGGCTCGTCGGCACGATGCTGCTCGTCTACGGGGTCGCCGGCGTGCTCGGCAACTTCGCGGCGGGTCCCCGGGCCGCACGGTCGCCCCGTGCCACCGTCGCGGTGATCGCGGCCCTGCTGGCCGGATCGGTGCTGCTCGTGCCGCTCCTCGGCGGGGGCGTCATGGCGGCCGGTGCGCTGGTGGCCGTGTGGGGGCTGGCCTACGGGGGAGTGTCGGTGAGCGTCCAGTCCTGGCTGATGGCCTCGGCGCAGGGGGAGCGCGAGACCGCCTCCGGGGTCTTCGTCGGGGTCTTCAACGCGAGCATCGCGCTGGGCGCGTTCGCGGGCGGGCGCGTCCTCGACGCGGCCGGGACCGCGCCGGTGACCTGGCTGGCCGGGGCCCTGGCCCTGGGAGCCCTGGTGGCCGCCCTGGCTGGCCGGGCGCCGTCGAACCCCGGCTGAGAGGCGGGGCCCGGCCCCGCCGGGGGCCGCCCGGGGCCCCGGGCTCCTCGGTCGCGGGCCCTCGGCCACGGGGTCCCGGCCCGGCCGGTCCGACCTGCCGGGACCACCCGGGGAGGCCACCGGATACGCTCGGCGCGACAAGCAGTTTCGCCGGGAGGGAACCACCATGACAGCGACCGCCGTCGTCACCGGAGCCAGCAGCGGGATCGGGGCCGCCACCGCGCGCGGACTGGCGGCGGAGGGCTACGAGGTGGTCCTCGTGGCCCGCCGCGCGGACCGCGTCGAGGCGCTGGCCGACGAACTGGTCAAGGAGGGCCACAGCGCCCGCGCCCACGTCCTCGACGTCACCGACCGCCCGGCGGTGGACGCCTTCGCGGAGTCCCTGGACTCGTGCGACGTGCTGGTGAACAACGCGGGCGGCGCCATCGGGACCGAGACCGTCGCGACCGCAGACCCCGCCGACTGGCGGACCATGTACGAGGTCAACGTCATCGGCGTCCTCAACATGACGCAGGCGCTGCTGCCCAAGCTCATCGCCGGTGGCGACGGGACCGTTCTGGTGGTGTCCTCGGTGGCCGGGCACGTGGCCTACGAGGGCGGCGGCGGGTACGTGGCGGCCAAGCACGGGGCCCACTCCGTCGCCGCCACGCTGCGGCTGGAGCTGTGCGGGGAGCCGGTCCGGGTGCTGGAGGTCGCCCCCGGGATGGTCATGACCGAGGAGTTCTCCCTCAACCGGCTGCGGGGGGACGCAGACAGGGCCGCGGCGGTCTACGAGGGCGTGCCCGACCCGCTCAGCGCGGAGGACGTCGCGGACACCATCGTGTGGGCGATCACCCGGCCCCCGCACGTGAACATCGACCTCATGGTGGTGCGCCCCCGTGCCCAGGCAGCCCAGCACAAGGTCCACCGTGTGAAGGGCTGACCCGGCGACCGCTGCGGTCCGTCCCCCGTCAGGAGGCCGGGCCGCAGCGGGGCCGGGCCGGGGCCTTGATGTCAACCAATGTTGAGGTTCTACGGTGGGGGCCTCGCCCGATCCTCCTCGGAAGGCCCCCGCCATGACGACGCAGAACCCCTCCGACGCCGGACTCGCCGCCCAGCCGGCCGCGTACTGGACGGGGGTCGCCTACGAGTCCCTCATCGCGTTCACCCGCGCGCGCCAGGCCGAACTCGGCTACACCCAGCCCCAGTTCTGGCTGCTGCGCAACCTGTCGGAGAACGACCTGTCGCCCGACGGACGGGGGAGGACCGTTCCCGAGCTGCGCGAGGCCATGGCCTCCTACCTCAGGCCCGAGGACGATCTCGCGGCGGAGTCGGAGCCGCTGCTCGGGCGCGGCTGGCTGACCCGCGACGGCGAGGGGCGGCTGTGGATCACGGAGGCGGGGGAGGAGGCCCGCGTCGGCCTCAAGCGGAACGCCCCGGCGATCCGCGACGCGATCCACGAAGGCATCGACGACGCCGACTACGTCACCGCGCTCAAGGTGCTCCGGCGGATGATCCGCAACACCGGGGGCGAGGTCTGACCCCCGGGTTCCACCGTGCCGTCCCTGGTGCGCCCGGCGGGGCGATGGGGCATCATCGGATTCCGTGGGCCGGCCGGGCCCGAGGCTTCCGCCGACGTCATGCTGTTCTTCGCCGTTCGAGGCTTTTCGAGTTCGGTGTCCGACTCCCGACAAGTCGGAGAAATGGCTGCTCGCCGCAGATGGGACGCCAGGTCATCGACTGTGCTCCCCGCGCACGCGGGGATGGACCCGGCAGCGATTCCTTGCCGTCCAGGACGTCGGCGTGCTCCCCGCGCACGCGGGGATGGACCCGCCTTGCTGTTGTCCTCTTCGAGCGCGAGCATGTGCTCCCCGCGCACGCGGGATGGACCAGGCTCCAGCTGATCGCACGCCAGCACGGAGCAGTGCTCCCCGCCACGCGGGGATGGGACACCGGCTGCAAGGGAACGGGAGAGAAGTGACAGCTGACCTCGACGCCCTCCACTCCGCCCTGGTGGAACGCCTCGACACCCCCGAGGCGATCCGCGCCGCGTTCGCCGCCCACCCCCGGCACCGCTTCATCCCCGACATGGTCTGGCCCGACGCGACCGGCCTCCCCCTGTACCGGACCGCGGACCCCGACAGGTGGGCGCGACTGGTCTACGGCACCGACGCGGTCACCACCCAGGCCAACGACGGCGGGGGCGGCCCGCGCAACGAACCGACCTCGTCCTCCTCCGCACCCCAGGTCATGGCGGACATGCTCACCGCCGCCGGAGTGGGCGAGGGGGCGCGGGTACTGGAGATCGGCACCGGCACCGGCTGGAACGCCGCGATCCTCTCCTCCCTGGTGGGGGAGAAGGGCGCGGTGACCAGCGTCGAGATCGACCCCGGGGTCGCCGCCCTGGCGAGGGAACGGCTCACCGGGACCGGAGTCACCGTGCGCACCGGCGCCGAGCCGCCCACGGGCGAGGTCTACGACGCGGTCGTCGCCACCTGCGCGGCGACCCGCATACCGCAATCCTGGCTCACCGCCGCCGCCGACGGGGCGGTGCTCGTGCTCCCCTGGAGCCCGCACCCGGCCGCGCACAGCACACCGATCGCCGCCCTGACGGTGCGCGGGCGGCGCGGGGCGGGGCCGTTCGTGCGCGAGGCGGCGTTCATGCGCGACCGCACGCAGCGTCCGGGCGACCTCCCCTTCCCCGGACTCGGGCGACCGCCGGCACAGGCCCCCGGCTTCCCGGTCGGTTCGGGTGAGCTCATCGGCTCGGGAACGCTGACCCGGCTCATGCTCATGCTGCCCGGCGTGCGCCTGGGCACCGGGGTACGCCCCTTCCGGGGCGGCCACGGCCGGATCGTGTGGACGGGCGCCGGACCGGCGTGGGCGTACGTGTGGCCGGACGGCACCGTGACCGGCGGCGGCGACCGCGACCTGGGCGCAGAACTGGCGGACGCCTACCGGCGGCTCCGGGAAGCCGGTCTTCCCCCGTTGGACGCCTTCACCCTGGACGCCGACGCCGGACGGGACTTCCACCGGGTGTCGTGCGAGGCGGTCGGCCGCCACTGGGACCACCCCGTCGCGCCCTGACGGAGTCCGACCGGGACGCGGGCGGGGGCCAGGTCAGAAGACGGGGCCGACGGCGGCGGCGTCCGGGTCGGCGGCCTGGCACTCGGCGCAGTCGCAGTAGTTGGTCATCGACATGGAACGGCACCGGGTGCAGATCTTCCGCTTCGCCCCGGGGGCGTCGTGCTTCCAGTCGTGGTGCCCACGCCGACAGATCCCGGAGGGGCGGAGGGCGGTGTCGTCACGCGAGGAGTCCATGGCGCAACCGTAGCCCCGGCGGAAGGGCGCGGCCAGGGCGAACCGGCCCTCTCCGGCGCGGCACCGCCGGACACCCGGGGGCATCCCGGACACCCCGGACAGGCCGGAGCCCGGCACCGCCTCGCGACGGTGCCGGGCTCCGGGTTCCCGACCCGGGTCAGGCGTCCAGGTCGGTGGCCAGCATCTCCACCAGTTCGTCCAGGACCTTGTCGGAGGTCTCGGACTCCTCGGCGGCGAGGGTCACGGTCTCGCCGTGCTTCGCGCCCATCGCCATCACCGCGAGCACGCTGCGCGCGTCCACCGGGTCGCCGCCCTCGCGGGCGACGGTGACGGGCAGGCCGGACGCGTTGACGGCCTGGACGAACAGGGAGGCCGGGCGTGCGTGCAGGCCTTGGGGCGAGCCGATGGCCACGGTGCGCTGGGGCATGTCAGTCCTCGGGGAGTAGTCGTCGGCCGGGGGAGGGCCCGGCCTGTTCACGGTTTCGGAACGTCAGAGCTGGTCGACGGGCGACAGGGGGTCGGGGTCGGCGACCACGGTGATCGAGTCGGAGGCCACGTCCCCGGGGGAGGGGACGGTCGTTCCGGGCAGGGACACCGCGGCGGTGCCCCAGGCCACGGCGTGCCGCAGCCGCTCGACGGGGGAGCCGCCCGCGCCCAGGAACCCGGCGAGGGAGCAGTCGCCCGCGCCGACCGTGCTGCGCGTGCGGACCTCGGGGCCGCGCGCCCACCACGTGTTCTCGGGGTCCACGAGTATCGCACCGTGGCCCCCCAGCGTCACCAGGGCGGAGCGGTTGCCCCACTCCAGGACCTCGCGTGCGGCGCCGACGACGTCGCCGACCGTCGGCAGCTCCCGCCCGATGAGCCCGGCCAGCTCCTCGTGGTTGGGTTTGAGCAGCGCCACCGACCCGGCGCGGGCCGCCGCCTCCAGGGGCTTGCCCGAGGTGTCCAGGGCCAGCGCCACCCCGTAGGAGGCGGCGAGTTCGGCCACGCGCACGTACAGGTCGTCGGGCGCGCCGGCCGGGAGGCTTCCGCTCGCCACCACCCACTCCGGACCGGCGGACAGCTCGTCCTCCAGGGCGGCCAGGAGCGCGTCGGTCTCACCGGGGGTCAGGGTGGGGCCGGGGGCGTTGAGCTTGGTGGTGGTGCCGTCGGTCTCGGTCACGGCGACGTTGGCCCGGGTCTCCCCGGCGATGGGGACGGTGACGCAGGGCAGGTCGCCGAGCAGGGTGACGAGTTCGGCGCCGCCGCCTCCGCCCACGGGGAGGACGGCCCTCGTGGGGACGCCCGCCACGCGCAGGGCCCGTGCGACGTTGACGCCCTTGCCGCCCGCCTGTGCACGGGTGGCGGACACCCGCAGGACCTCGCCGCGTATGAGGCGCTCGACCTCCAGGGTGTGGTCCACGCTCGGATTGGGGGTGAGGGTCAGGATCATCGGTTCTCTCTTCGAGGTGTCCGCGCCCAGCCCGGCCCGGATGTGGGACTGCCTTTGATTATGTGTGTTTGTCTGTGTATGTCAACACTATTGTGTCCGGGTTTCCGGTTCGGAGGCGGGGGCGTGGGGTCCGATGTGTGGTTCGCGGGCCGGGCGCCTCCGGGGGTGCTCAGATGTTCACGCTCCGCTCTCCCTGGTCAGGCTGCCCGATCGGCGCGCTCCGGGCAGGGGTCTTCGGCGAGATTGCTGGGATATTGGGTAGGGGTACCCCTTGTGTGTCCCAGGCAACACGATTAAACTCAACGAAAACCACACCGAAACACAGGTGATCCAACATGTACGCGGAAGAGCGCCAGAAGGTGATCCTCGAGCGCGCCCGCCGTGACGGCCGGGTCGACGTGACGGGGCTCGCCGCGGAGTTCGACGTGACCTACGAGACCATCCGTCGCGACCTCACGGCGCTGGAGCGCCACGGTGTGCTGCGCAGGGTCCACGGTGGCGCGATCCCCGTCGAGCGGCTGGGCTTCGAGCCCACGCTCAATGTGCGCGACTCCGTGATGACAGAGGAGAAGGAGCGCATCGCCAAGGCCGCCCTGGCCGAACTCCCCGACGAGGGCGCGATCCTGCTCGACGCCGGCTCCACCACGGGACGCCTCGCCGAACAGCTTCCCGCCGACCGGGAGCTCACCGTCGTCACCAACTCCCTGTCCATAGCGCTGACGCTCACTCCGCGCACCAACATCAACCTCATGCTGCTCGGCGGCCGACTGCGCACACGCACGCAGGCGACCGTCGACGCCTGGGCACTGAGGTCCCTCGCCGAGTCCTACGTGGACGTGGCCTTCATCGCCAGCAACGGCGTCTCCGTCGAACGCGGGCTCACCACTCCCGATCCCGCGGAGGCCGAGGTCAAGCGCGCCATGATCAAGTCCGCACGGCGCTCGGTGCTCCTCGCCGACCACACCAAGGTCGGCAACGACCACTTCGCCCGCTTCGCCGCGGTCGAGGACCTCGACCTGGTCATCACCGACACCGGGCTCGCCACAGGGCTCGCCGAAGAACTGGAGGCCTCCGGACCCCGCGTCCAGGTGGTCTGACCAGACCGGGCGCCCGGCAAGGCGCCGGGGACGACGGTTCACCGTCCTGAACCGGCAGCCCCGCCCCTCCCGGGCGCCCCACCCCGTCACCTTCTCCCCACACCGGCGCGGCAGACCGCCCGTCGAACCTCCCAGGAGGTCCCCCATGTCCACACAGCAGAGCAGCGGCAGACTCACCGCGGTGCGCTCCGGCGTCCAGCGCTTCGGCGGGTTCCTTGCCAGCATGGTGATGCCCAACATCGGCGCGTTCATCGCCTGGGGCATCATCACCGCCCTGTTCATCCCCGACGGCTGGCTGCCCAACGAGTACCTGGGCCAGCTCGTCGACCCGATGATCAAGTTCCTGCTCCCGCTGCTGATCGCCTACACCGGTGGAACCCTGGTGTACGCGCAGCGGGGCGGCGTCGTCGGCGCGGCCGCCACCATGGGCGTCATCGTCTCCGCCGACATCCCCATGTTCCTGGGCGCGATGGCCATGGGCCCGCTCGCCGCCTTCCTCATGAAGCAGTTCGACCGGGTCGTCCAGCCGCGCATCAAGGCCGGCTTCGAGATGCTGGTCAACAACTTCAGCGCGGGCATCCTCGCCGCGCTCCTGGCGATCCTCGGCGCCTACGTCATCGGCCCGGTCGTCCGCACCATCGCCGACGCCCTGGGCGCGGGCGTGCAGTTCCTCATCGACATGAGCCTGCTGCCGCTGGTGTCGATCATCGTCGAGCCCGCCAAGGTCCTCTTCCTCAACAACGCCATCAACCACGGCGTCTTCACCCCGCTGGGCTCGGCCCGCGCGCTCGCCGAGGGCAGCGCCATCGAGTTCCTCATCGAGGCCAACCCCGGCCCCGGTCTGGGCATCCTCCTGGCCTGCATGCTCTTCGGCCCGAAGGTCAGCCGCGCCACCGCGCCCGGCGCGATCGTCATCCACCTCTTCGGCGGCATCCACGAGATCTACTTCCCGTACATCCTCGCCCAGCCGAAGCTGATCCTCGCCGTGATCGGCGGCGGCATGTCCGGTGTCGCGACCTTCATGGTCATGGACGCCGGGCTCGTCTCGGCCGCGTCGCCCGGCAGCATCATCGCCCTCATGGCCGTCACCCCGCCCGGAGGCCACCTCGGCGTCCTCGCCGGTGTCGTCGCCGCCACCATCGTCTCGTTCGTCCTCGCCTCGCTCCTGCTCGGCTTCGGCCGCTCCGAGCGGAAGGCGGAGAAGGAGGAGAAGGCCAAGCAGGCCGCTGCAGAGAACCAGGAGACCACAGCATGAGCAGCATCCAGGGGTCGGACATCAAGAAGGTCGTCGTCGCCTGCGACGCCGGCATGGGGAGCAGCGTCCTGCTGACCTCCCAGCTGAAGAAGACCCTCTCGCCCCACGGCGTGACCGTCGAGCACTCCGCGGTGGACCGCATCCCGGACACCGCCGACGTCGTCCTGTGCCAGGCGGGCCTGGTCGCGCGTGCGAAGACCCGGGTGCCCGACACCGTCGTGGTCGGCTTCCAGATGTTCCTGGGCGACCCCGCCTTCGCGCGTCTGGAGCAGGCCATCCGGAACGGGGAGACCCTTGCCGACTGACCTCGCCCTGACCGCCGACGCGGTGAGCCTGGGCCGTGTCGCCGCCGACAAGGCCGACGCCATCGACCAGTGCGGTGCGCTCCTGGTCGAGCTGGGCTCCGTCGAACCGGGCTACGTGGCCGCCATGCACGAACGCGAGGCGTCCGTCCCCACCTTCGTGGGCGAGGGCGTGGCGATCCCGCACGGCACCGACGCCGGGCGGGCCCTGGTCAAGGAGACCGCGCTGGCCGTCCTCCAGTTCCCCGACGGGGTCGACTGGGACGGGCCCACCGTGTACGTGGCCATCGGCATCGCCGCCTCCGGGGAGGAGCACCTGGGTGTGCTCTCGTCCCTGGCGGGGGTCCTCACCGACCCGGAGAAGGCGGCGCGCCTGCGCTCCGCCGCCACCCCGGACGAGGTCATCGACCTGCTCGGCCCCGGCCGGAGCGGTTGAGCGGCCCCACCCACGAGGCCCCCCGCGCCGGCCCACCGGCCGGTCAGTCCACCACTTCACCCGCCGGGCCGCGACCCGGCCCGGCGGGGCACCACCAGAAAGGCCCGAACATGCTCGTCGCCCGCTTCTACGCGCCCGGTGACATCCGACTGGAGCAGGCCCCCGAGCCGACCGCCGGACCCGGACAGCTCAAGATCGCCGTCGCCAACTGCTCCACCTGCGGCACGGACGTGAAGATCTCCAGGCACGGCCACCACCACATCCGTCCGCCCCGCGTGATCGGCCACGAGATCGCCGGGCGCATCGTGGAGGTGGGCGAGGGCGTCAGCGGCTGGGCCGAGGGCGACCGCGTCCAGGTCATCGCGGCCATCCCCTGCGGGACCTGCGTCGAGTGCGCCGACGGCCGCTTCACGGTGTGCTCCAACCAGGAGTCGATGGGCTACCACTACGACGGCGGCTTCGCCGAGTACATGATCATCCCCGAGTCGGTCCTGGCCGTGGACGGGGTCAACCGGGTGCCCGAGAACATCGACCTCGCGGAGGCCTCCGTCGCCGAGCCGCTCGCCTGCGTGCTCAACGGCCAGGAGATCGCCGGGGTCGGCGAGGGCGACACGGTCGTCGTCATGGGCGCCGGCCCGATCGGCTGCCTGCACGTCCGGCTGGCCCGCGCCAAGGGCGCCGCGAAGGTGTTCCTCGTGGACATCAACCGCGGCCGCCTCGACATGTCCGCGAACATCGTCCAGCCGGACGCCACCATCTGCGGCGAGGAGGTCGACGCGGTCGAGACGGTCCTCGAACTGACCGGGGGCCGGGGCGCCGACGTGGTCATCACCGCCGCCGCCTCCGGGCGCGCCCAGGAGGACGCCCTGCGCATGGTGTCGCGCAGCGGCCGGATCAGCTTCTTCGGCGGCCTGCCCAAGGACGCGCCGATCATCCAGCTGGACTCCAACCTGGTGCACTACCGGGAGATCTCCATCTTCGGGGCCAACGGCTCCAGCCCGGAGCACAACCGCCGCGCCCTGGAGCTGATCTCGTCCGGCGCCGTCCCCGTGGCCGACCTGATCACCGAGCGCATGGCCCTGTCGGACGTGCACAAGGCCATCGAGACGGTCGCCTCCGGCACCGCCATCAAGGTCACCATCCAGCCGTAGGCCGTGTACGGGCGCGGACCCGGGACGGAGGCGGTGACGGGCCTCCGCCCCGGGGCCGGGCCGCCGGGCGCCGCCCCGGCGGGGTTGTCCACAGCCCCTACCGGGCGCGGCCGTTCCGGGGTTTGCTTGATACAGGGGGGCCGAAGGCCCGTCCGGCGCCGTGCTGCCCGGCAGCCGCCGCCCCGGCGGAGCGCCCCGGCCCCCGGCCCCCGATCCCCGACCTCCTCCCCGGCCCCTCCGGTGCCCTGACCCCGCACCGGCCCGGCCGGCCCGCACCGCCCCAACCAGCCAGTCCGGCCCGCACCGCCCGGACCAGCCGACCCGACCCGCACCACCCCGACCGACCCCCACCAGCCCAGCCCGGCCCAAGCCGCCTCAACCCGGCCCAAGCCACCCCGACCCGGCCCGCACCCGCCCCGCCCTCCGACCGCACCCGTTCAGGAGTCCCGCGGCGCGATACGGGGCACAGATCCCTCGGCCCGTCCCCCTCCCGGGCCGCCCACCGCCCACCGACGTACGGAGCGACCATGGCGCAGACCGAACACCCCTCGCCCACCGCCGGTGCCACCCGGCTGTCGGGCATCCCGGCCAGCCCCGGCGTCGCCGTCGGGCCGGTCGCCCGGATGGCCGACCCGCCCGCCCTCCCCGCGGAGCGGCCCGAGCCCGGCGACCCCGGGACCGAGGCGTCCACCGCCCGCGGGGCCCTGGAGAAGGTCGCCGACCTGCTCGACGCGCAGGCCGCGCAGCTCACCGGCGAGGCCGCCGCGGTGCTGGGCGCGCTGGCGCTCATGGCACGCGACCCCGAGCTGGGGCGGCGGGTCGAGGAGCGCGCCGGGGCCGGCGAGCCCGCCGCGTGGGCGGTGCACTCCGCGTGCGGCGCCTACCAGGAGCTGATGCTCGCCGCCGGCGGCTACCTGGCGGAGCGCGCCGCCGACCTCGCCGACATCCGCGACCGCGCGACCGCCCTGCTCCTCGGCCTTCCGATGCCCGGCCTGCCCGACCCCGGTGTCGCGCACGTGCTGGTCGCCGATGACCTCGCCCCCGCCGACACCGTCCGGCTCGACCCCGAGCAGGTGCTCGGGATCGTCACACGCCTCGGCGGACCCACCAGCCACACCGTGATCCTGGCCCGCGCGCTCGGCATCCCCGCCGTGGTCGGCTGCTCCGGGGCCGAGACCCTGCGCGACGGGGTCCCGGTGGCGCTGGACGGCGACGCGGGAACCGTCGAGCCCGAGCCCGACGCCGAGACGGCCGACCGGATGCTGCGGCGCACCGAGCGCCGGCGCGCCCTGCTCGCGGAGTCCACGGGCCCCGGCCGCACCGAGGACGGGGTCCCCGTCGCCCTGCTGCTCAACGCGGGGGAGGGCGACCCCAAGGAGGCGGGCGCGCACGACAGCGAGGGCGTGGGCCTGCTGCGCACCGAGTTCCTGTTCCTGGACCGCGCCGACCCGCCGACGGTGGCCGCCCAGACCGACACCTACACGCGGCTGTTCGAGGAGTTCTCGGGGCGGACCGTCACGGTGCGGACCCTGGACGCGGGCTCGGACAAGCCTCTGGCGTTCGTGGAGACCGGCCACGAGGACAACCCGGCCCTGGGCGTGCGGGGGTTCCGGACCTCCCGCGTGCACCCCGGCCTCCTGACCGACCAGCTCGCCGCGATCGCCGCCGCGTCCCGGGAGACGGGCGCGCGGGTGCGGGTGATGGCGCCGATGGTGTCGACGCCCGACGAGGCATCCGACTTCGTGGCGCTGGCGCGCGAGGCCGGGATCCGCGAGGCCGGGGTGATGATCGAGGTCCCGGGTGCGGCGCTGCTCGCCGACCGGCTGATGAGCCGCGTGGACTTCGTGTCGATCGGCACCAACGACCTCGCCCAGTACACGATGGCCGCCGACCGCACCCTGGGCACCCTGCCCGACCTGCTCGACCCGTGGCAGCCCGCCCTCCTGGCGCTGGTCGGCGCCGTGGGCGCGGCGGGCGAGAGGTCGGGGCGGCCGGTGGGCGTGTGCGGCGAGGCCGCCGCCGACCCGCTCCTCGCCCTGGTGCTGGTGGGACTGGGGGCGACCAGCCTGTCGATGTCGGCCCCCGCGCTCCCCGCGGTGCGCCACGCCCTGGCCCGCCACAGCCAGGGGGAGTGCCGCCGTCTGGCCGAGCTGGCGACGGCCGCCTCCAGCGCCGAGCGGGCGCGCGAGGCGGTGCGTTCGGCCGCCCACCCGGAGACCGTGGACTGACCCGCTGACACCGGTCCGGAGCCCCACGCGCCCACGTCCCGCCGGGACGTGGGCGCTCTCGTGTGCCGCCGGGCCGGACGGCCCCGGGTCCCGCGTGCCGGGTCCGGGCCCCTGCCGGAATCCGCCGCCCGGTGCCCCCGTGTCCGGGCCGCGCCCGGCGCCGCCGAGGGGTCAGGTCGCGGTGGCGTCGGGCTCCCAGGCTCCGCAGACCACCTCGGGCACCAGGGCGAGCCGGTCGCGGATCGCCTCGGCCAGGTCGTCGGTGTCCTTGGACCCGGAGCCGCACCACGCCTGGTGGGCGCTGGTGATGACGGAGAGGAACACGGCGGCGAGCACGCCCGGGCGCGGGTCGGTGTCCGGGTCCGTGCCGGTGCGCTCGCCGATCACCCCGGCCAGCCGCAGCTGCCTGCTCAGGCAGTAGCGCGCGTTGAGGTCGATCAGCTCGGGGTTGCCGGTGATGACGCCCATCGCGCTGCCCTGGATGTGCAGGGACTCGCGGTCGAGGTAGCCCCAGTGCTCGTGCATCGCGTTGCGCAGGGCCGTGAACGGGGGCTCGTCGGCGGGCCGGGAGCGCAGGGCGCTGTACAGGTACTCGTCCACGCCCTCGACCGCCTCCAGGACGACGTCCTCCTTGGAGGCGAAGTAGCGGAAGAACGTGCGCTGGGAGACCCCGGCGCAGGCCGCGATCTCCTCCGTGGTGGTCCCCTGGTAGCCGTGCTCGTGGAAGAGCCGCAGTCCCGCGTCGAGCAGGGACTCCCGCATCCGGGCCTTCTTGCGCTCGCGCAGCCCGGTCTCCGCCGGGGTCTGGCACGGCTCGGCGCTCGTCGCGGCCATGGAGCGGCCTCCCGCGTGTCGGTTGCTTCGCCACGAGGATACAGCAGTGAACCAGATTACGTCAGTCGCTGACAAAAAGCAGTTGCTGTAATCTGTCAGCCGCTGCCATAATCACGCTCGCACACGGACGACGAGCGGGGGGCCACATGACGGCGGCGACGGAACCGGCGACGACGGGAGCGGAGGGCGCGGGTCCGCCCGCTCCGCGGGGGCGGCTCCGGGAGAGCCCCTGGGCGACCCTGGTCGCCATCGCCTTCGGGGTGATGATGGTGGCGCTGGACGGCACCATCGTGGCCGTCGCCAACCCCGCCATCGGCGCGAGCCTGGGGGCCTCGCTCGCCGAGCTCCAGTGGGTGACCCACGGCTACCTGCTCGGACTGGCGGTCTTCCTGATCACCGCGGGCAAGATCGGGGACCGGTTCGGCCACCGCAACACCTACCTGGTGGGCGTGGTCGGCTTCGTGCTCAGCTCCGTGGCGATCGCGCTGTCCGCGGGTGTCGCCATGCTCATCGTCTTCCGGGTCCTGCAAGGGATCTTCGGAGCCCTGCTCCTGCCCTCGGCGATGGGCCTGCTGCGCTCCGGGTTCCCGCCCAGCAAGCTGGGCCGGGCCTTCGGCGTCTTCGGCAGCCTCATCGGGGCGGCCACGGCCGGCGGCCCGATCCTCGGCGGCGTCCTCGTGGACGCCTTCGGCTGGGAGGCCGTCTTCTACATCAACGTCCCGGTCGGCGCCGCCGCCCTGGCCCTCGGCCTGTGGCTGCTCGCCGCCAACCGCGCGACCGACCCCGGCAGCCGCATGGACGTCCCGGGCATCGTGCTGATCAGCGTCGCCATCTTCGCCCTGGTCTGGGCCCTCGTCGAGGCGCCCGCCGCGGGCTGGGGCCACCCGGTCACGCTGGCCTCGCTCGCCGTCGCGGTCCTCTTCGGCGGCGCCTTCCTGCTCTGGGAGCGCAGACCGGAACAGCCGCTCCTGCCCCTCGCGCTGTTCGCCAACCCGTCGGTCTCCATCGGAACGCTCCTCACGGTGGCCATGGCGCTGAGCCTGATGGGGTCGCTGTTCTTCATCACCTTCTACCTCCAGGGCATCCAGGGCATGAGCCCCGCCCGGACCGGGCTCCAGCTCATCTCCATGACCGCGCTCATGGCGGTCACCTCGCCCGTCGCCGGACGGGTCCTGGACCGCGTCGGGGCCCGTCCGCCCACGACGGTCGGCCTGCTGCTGGCCTCGGCGGGCATGTTCATGCTGTCCCGGCTGGAGACCGACACCGGCGTGGTGTACATGTCGGCCGCCTTCGTCCTGCTCGGCACGGGACTGAGCCTGATCATGACCGGCGCCACCGCCGCGATCATCGGCAACGCGCCCGTGCGCCTGGCGGGGGTCGCCTCGGCGGTGCAGCAGGCCGCCATGCAGCTCGGCGGCTCCCTCGGCACCGCGGTGCTCGGCGCGGTCATGTCGGCGACCATCGTCTCCACCCTGCCCGGCCACTTCGCGGGCGCGGGGCTCGCCGAGCCCTCCGCCGACGACCTCGCCGACATGCAGAGCGTCGTGGCCCAGGGCGGCGCGGTCCTGCCGGAGGGGGCCGCCCCGGAGGTCGCGGCCGCCCTCACCCGGGCCAGCAACCTCGCCTTCATGGACGGTCTGCACCTGGCGTTCACCATCGCCGCCGCGGTCATGCTGGCGGCGGCGGCGCTGTCGCTCCTCATGCGCTCGGGGAGGATGACCGACGGCCCGGCCGTGCACATCTGAGCCCGGCCGACGGGGCCCCGGCCCCGCCGCGCACGGGACGGCGGGCGCCCGGCGGGACCTCCGCCGGGCGCCGGCCCCGCGGTGCGTGCCGGGACCGCGGTCCCCCGGGCCCGGCCGGTGGGGCTCCGCCCCTGCGGTCCCCCGGGCCCGGCCTGCGGTGCCCCGCCCCTGTGGTGCCCCGCCCCTGCGGTGCGTGCCCCTGGCGGGCCGGGCCGGGAGGGCGGTCCCCCGGCCCCGCCGGCTCAGGTGGTGTAGTCGGCGTTGATCCGGATGTAGCCCTCGGTCAGGTCGCAGCCGTAGGCGGTGAACTCCCCGCCGCCGATCCCCAGGTCGACGCCGATCAGGACCTCGTCGCCCTTCATGTGCTGCGAGGCGCGCTCCAGGACCTCGTCCGAGGGCTCGGCGGGGTAGGTCTCCACGTCGCCGAAGACGATCCGCACGTTCTCCGGCAGGATGTCGGTCTCCTCCTCGCACTTGCCGACGGCCATCGCCACCCGGCCCCAGTTCGGGTCGGCGCCGTGCACGGCGGTCTTGACCAGGGGCGAGTTCACGACGGCCTTGGCGACGACCTTGGCCTGCGCGTCGTCGCGCGCACCGGTGACGCGCACCTCCAGGAGCTTGCCCGCGCCCTCGCCGTCCGAGGCGATCATGCGCACCAGCTTCAGGGCCACCCCGTACAGGGCGGCCTCGAACTCGGCGGTGTCCACCGGGCCCGCCAGCCCGTTCGCGAACACCGCCGCCGAGTCGCTGGTGGAGGTGTCGGTGTCGATGCTCAGCGCGTTGAACGTCCGGTCCACCACCCGGCGGAACACCCCGTCGAGCACCGGCTGCTCCAGCTCGGCGTCCGTGAAGAACCAGGCCAGCATGGTCGCCATGTTCGGCTCGATCATGCCGACGCCCTTGGCGATGCCCGTGACGGTGGCGCCGCCCACCCGGGCGGAGGCGGCCTTGGGGTGGGTGTCGGTGGTCATCATCGCGCCCGCCGCGCGGTCCAGGTCCGCCGGGGGGAACTCCGCGGGCAGCCCCGCGATGTGCGCGCGCACCTTCTCCATCGGGTAGGGGCGCCCGATCACACCGGTCGACGCGACCAGGATGTCCTCCGGGGCGACCCCGGCGGCGCGGGCCACGCCCTCCTGCAGCTCGCGGGCGTGGTCGTCGCCGACCCGGCCGGTGGCCACGTTCGCGTTGCGGGCGATCACGGTGACGCCGCGCGCCCGGCCGTCCGCGGCCGTCCTTCGGCTGAGCAGCACGCTCGGCCCGGCGAACCGGGACCTGGTGAACACGGCCGACACGTTCGCGGGGACCTCCGACACAACCGCGAAGAAGTCGTCCTTCGGGTCCTTGATCCCGATGTTTCCGGCCACGCCGCGGAAACCGGCGGGTACGGGGGTCTGGCTGCTCATGGTCCTCCTCGGGGCTTCTCCGGCGCCACACTACTCCGCGGCGACGCGGTCGGACGCGCCCCGTGCCCCGGTCCGCGCCCCCGCGGACACGGGACCGCATTACGGTCCTGACCTGCAGGGGTTTCGTCCTGTGCCCCTTGGGCGGCCGTGTGACAACGACCGGATAACGGGGTATCCGCCGAGGGGGAGAACACCGGGGGGAGACGTGTTGTGCGTGATGGTGACTGGCTCACGGAGACCGGGGCGCGGATCCGCGGAGTGCTGAAGGTGATGGTGGACGCCGGGTGGCTGCCCGGCGGCGCCGCCGTCATCGGCACCGGCGGCATGTGGGAGTTCGTCGCGGTGGGGCGGACCGACGGCGAGAGCGACACCGCTCCGGACGTCGCCTACGACGTGGCGAGCCTGACGAAGGTGATGGCGACCTGGCCCCTGGTCGGCCGGGCGGTCGCCGAGGGGGTGCTGGACCTGGACGCCCCCATGTCCGAATACCTGGACGCGGAGGGGCTGCCGGGCGCTGCGGTGACCACGCGCCAGATCCTCACCCACACGGCCAGGCTCAACCCGGTGACGTGGCTGGAGCGCTACGTGGGCGCCGGCCAGGACCTGGCCGAGGCCATCCTCGCCGATCCGCTGGAGGAGCCCGGGTACCGCTACGTCGACCGGGGGTTCATCCTGCTCGGCCTGCTCCTGGAACGCCTCCACGACACCGGCCTGGACCGGCTCGCCGGCGACCTGTGGGACGAGCTGGGGATGCGCTCGACCGCCTACGGGCCGCTGGCGAGGTCACCGGCCGTGGCGCCGACCGAGCGCCGGCTGCCGGGCGCCGCGCCCGCCTGGGGCGTGGTGCACGACGAGGCGGCGGCGCTGATGGGCGGTGTGGCGGGGCACGCGGGCGTGTTCTCGACCGCCATCGACCTGGGCGCGTACGCCCGGGAGGTGCTGCGGCTCCACGGGGGCGGGCCCGGCCCCGTGCCCTCGGCGTTCGTGCGGGAGAGCTGGCAGCCGCACGTCGACGCCGGCCAGCGCCTGTGGCGCGGGCTCGGCTGGCTGATCACCCCGGAGGGGGTGGTCCACCACAACGGGTTCACGGGGACGAGCCTGTTCCTGCACCCGGAGAGCGGCCGGTACGTGGGCGTGCTCACCAACGCCGTGCACTACGGGCGCGACCGGGTCGGGCTGGGGGACCTGCGCTCGGCGGCGCGCTCGGCGCTCACGCCCCAGGCCCACGGATCGCCGCCGTGAGCTCCCCGAGGAGCTCGGCCAGTCCGGCGGGACCGGGCACGACCAGGTCGGCGGCCTCGGCCACCGCGGTCACCTCGTCCGAGGAGGAGCACACGGTCAGGCCGGGCAGGCCCTTCCCGCGCAGGGCGGCCACGGCCGCGAAGGCGGGCAGGTCGCCGAGGTCGTCCCCGGCGTAGAGCACCGTGCCCGCACCGGTCTCCTCGACCAGCGCGGTGAGCGTCGCGCCCTTGTCCACACCCTGTGGACGGAGCTCGACCACCATCCGCCCCGGCTCCAGCCGGAGGTCCGCCCGCTCGGCCAGCTCCGCCAGGGCGGGGGCGACCAGGGCGAGCGCGCCGTCGGGGTCGGCGGTGCGCCGCGTGTGCACGCTCAACGACCGGCCCTTGTCCTCGATCCAGGTGCCCTCCGGCGCGCCCACCCGTGCGAGCAGGCCGGGAAGCTCCTCCCGGACGAGGGCCACGCCGGGCGGCGGGTCGGCGGCCAGGACCTCTCCGCCCTCCCAGCGCTCGGCCCCGTAGTGGCCGAGCACGGTGATGCCGGGAACCTGTTCCAGCCCGCCCATGGCGACCGCCGCGGCGGCGGGCCGCCCGGTGATGATCGCGACCGAGCCGATCAGCCCGGCCAGGTCGGCGAGCGTGTCCACGATCCCCGGGTAGGGCGCGGACTCGCGCGGATCGTCCACGATCGGTGAGAGCGTGCCGTCGAAGTCGAAGGCGGCCAGGGCGCGTGCGGGGTCGGCGACGAGGGCGTCGAGCGCGGCGCGTCCGGCGTCCGTGCTCGGTCGGGGCAGGGTCATGGAGGGCCTTTCCGGTGGGGCCGCGCACCAGGGCGGGGCGGGCGGGTCATGGCGGGTGGAGCGCCGGACCGCCCGTGCGCTCCGTCCCGACCGGGGCCGCGCGGACGGGCGCCCGCCCTGCGGCGGGGTCCCCGGCGGCGGTCGGCGTCCCCGATAGGGGAGGGGCGGCGCGCCGGGGTCGGCCCGCGCGACACGCCCGGGGGATCCGGTGGAGAACGCCGTCCGCGGGGTGAGATCGTCGCCCCGGGCGGGTACCGCGTTCACGCGACCGAAAAGAGAGGGCGGAAGGGGGTCAGAGCTGGATGCCCAGCTGGCGTGCGTTGCGCTGCCGGCGGCGGTCGGCGCGCAGCCGGCGCAGGCGCTTGACCGTCATCGGGTCGAACGCCAGGGCCTCGGGACGCTCCACCAGCCCGTTCAGCAGTTGGTAGTAACGGGTCGCTGAGAACCCGAACTCGTCACGGATCGCCTGCTCCTTGGAGCCCTCGAACTTCCACCACTGGCGTTCAAAGGCGAGGATGCGCTGTTCGCGTTCGGCGAGGGCCGACTGACCGTCTCCGGTCGGACCGATATTCGGCATGGGACACCCCCTGGACGGGAAATTGGTTTGTCCGGATCGGCGCGACTCATGCTAGCGACTCGACATGCCGTATGCGGACCCGAAAACGCAGGACTGGCAGCAGGGATACAGTTACGTTCTCTACCCCTGAGGTCACTTGTCCACGCCTGAATCCTGTGCCCATGACAGGATTGGGGAGGTCCGGGGAGGGCCGGGTGGAACGTCGACCGCATCGTTCGAGGGAGCCAGACGTGCTCGGGGGCAACAGTCGTGACAGGACACACACACGCCATGTTCTTGGTGGGACCGCCGCGGCCTGCGCGGCCGTCGCCGTCCTCGGCCTGACGGCGGTCCCCGCCGCGGCCGAGGGCCAACCGGACCTGAGCCCGGAGCAGTGGGGCCTCCAGGCGATCGGGGCCCAGGAGCTCTGGGAGGAGACCCAGGGCCAGGGCATCACCGTGGCGCTGCCCGGGATCGCCGTCTACGAGGACCACCCCGACCTGGTGGACAACGTCACGGTCGACACGCAATTCGGGGAAGGCGGCGACCAGGACGCGGGCAGCGGCGCCGCCGCCCTGGTCGCGGGGCACGGCCACGGCATGGACGCCGACGGCGGCGTGCTGGGGGTGGCGCCCGCCGCCGAGCTCCTGGTGCTGCCCACCGGGAACGAGCTGCCCGCCGCCATCCGCTTCGCCGCGGAGGAGGGCGCCCAGGTCATCCTGCTCCCGGAGACCGACGAGTCGGTGGACCTGACCGGCGCCACCCAGGACGCGGTCCGCAACGGCGCCCTGGTCGTGGGCCCGGCCGGGGGCCGTGACGACGCGAACGTCCTCACGGTCGCCGGCACCGCCGAGAGCGGCGAGCTCATCCCGGGCTCGCCGGAGGCCGCGGGCGTCGGGCTGACGGCCCCCGGGGCCGACCTGGAGACCGCCGGGCCCGACATGGGACAGGTCCAGGTGACCGGTACCCCGTACGCCGCCGCCATGGCGGCCGGCGCGGCCGCGCTCCTGCGCGCGGACTTCCCGCAGCTGCGCCCCGAACAGGTCCGCGAGGCCATGGTCGAGGGCGCCCAGCAGGGGCCCGGAGGGCTGCCCGCCCTGCACCTGCCCAGCGCGCAGACGCAGGCGGCCGGGACCGCGCAGGACATCCCCCTCATCGACGAGGACCTCGTGAACGAGGGGGAGCGGTCCGGGGGCGTGCCCGTCTGGGCGTGGTTCGTCACCGTCGGCGCCGTCGTGATCCTCGGGATCGTCCTGCTGGTCGTGTGGATCCGCCGCAGCACGGCCGACCCCTACGGGGTGGAGGCCGAGCGCCGCGAGGAGGACGAGCAGATCGCCGCCGAGCGGGCCGCCGAGGCCGGTCCCGCGAGTCGCCGCAAGCCGAGGGGCGGCCGCCGCCGCAAGACGCGCGGCAACTGATCCGGGCCGCCGCCCGCCGCGCCCGCCCCCGCACGGGGGCGGGCGCCGCTGTGTGCGGCTCCGTTCGCGCGTGACGCGCCCCCGGGGCGGGCGGCGGTGCCCGCCGTGCGGTGCGTCCCCGTGGCGGGAGGCGGCCTCCGTGAGCGCACGTGCGGTGTCCGTTGTGCGGTGCGCCCCCCCCGGGAGGCGGGAGGCGGCCTCCGTGAGTGCACGGGCGCGGTCCGCCGTGCGGTGCGCCCCCGGGCCGCGCGACCCCGCACGGACCGGTGGACGCCGTCCTCCGCCCGCCGCCGCCCCCCGCCGGGCGGTGCGCGAAGGGCCGTGCCGGATCCGGGTCCCGGGCCCGCGATCGGCCCCCGCGAAGCCTTGCCGGAAGGCCCTTCCGGCCCTCCGGGGACGAGAAGCGTCGCGTCTCGTCACACCCGGCCCACAGCCCGTGATGTGACGTCTGCGCGTGCATATGTAAGCACGCTCGGACGCTCTTGACGCGGGCTCCCAGGGGGACAAGGCTTTGGAGAATGTCTCCCCTCGAAGCATCGCCGTTGCCCTCACGAGGTGCTCCGCCGGTCGCATCCCCCGACTCCCGCAACCTCGTCAACGGCCGCGTCCACATCTCCCAGTACGACGCCAAATGGCCCTACCTGTTCAAACGCGAGTCGGAGAAGGTCCGCGCGGCCCTCGGCGACCGCGTGCTCCTCTTCGAGCACGTCGGATCGACCGCGGTCCCCGGCATGGCCGCGAAGCCGTGCGTCGACCTGCTGCTGGTCGTCGCGGACCCCGCCGACGAGCCCTCCTACCTGCCCGACCTGCTGGCCGCCGGCTACTCCGTGGTGATCAGGGAGCCCGACTGGTACGAGCACCGGGTCCTCAAGGGGCCGGACATCAACCTCAACCTGCACGTGTTCGGGGAGGGCTGCGAGGAGGTGGAGCGGATGCGCCTCTTCCGGGACCACCTCGTCGCCGACGCCGACGCGCGCGAGCGCTACACCGCCGTCAAGCGCGAGCTGGCCGAGCGCACCTGGGACCGCATCCAGGACTACTCCGACGCCAAGACCGCCGTCGTGGAGCAGCTCCTCGCCGAGGCGCGGGCGCGGCGGACGGCGTCCCCGGTCGACTGATCCGCGCGACGCGGGGCGCGCACCCGTGCGGGGCGCCCCGCCGGCCCCTCCGGTGGGCCCGGCCCCCTCCGGTCTGCCCCGGGGACCCGACGACGGGTTCCGGCGCGGGCGTCCGGCGGGCCCCGTCGGGCATCCGCGCCCCGGGACCCGCGCCGTCCGGCCCGGGGCGGTCGGCCCGCCCGCCGCCCCCGGTCAGTCCAGGGACCGCAGCTGGTCCTGGAACCACCGGCGCGGCGGCAGGGCCACGGCGGCCTCCACCAGCCCCTCCCGGCGCTTGCGGCGCTCCTCCTCGGGCATCGACAGGGCGCGGTGCAGCGCCTCCGCGGTCTCCAGCGTGTCGTAGGGGTTGACCAGCAGGGCGTGCCGCCCCAGCTCGTCGGCGGCGCCCGCCTCGCGCGAGAGCACCAGCACCGCGTCGCGCTCCGACAGCACCGGCCCCTCCTTGGCCACCAGGTTCATGCCGTCCCGGGTCGGGTTGACCAGCAGGACGTCGGCCATACGGAACGACGCCAGCGACCGCGGGTAGTCGTCGTTGACCTCCAGCACCAGGGGCGTCCACTCGGGGGTCGCGAACTCCTCGTTGATCTCCTTGGCGGTCCGCAGCACCGCGTCGGTGTACTCGCGGTACTCGGGCACGTCCCCGCGGCTCGGGTAGGCGAACGCCAGGTGCGTCACCCGGCCGCGCCACTCCGGGTGGGAGGTCAGCAGCTCCCGGTACGCCTCCAGCCCGCGCACGATGTTCTTGGACAGCTCGGTGCGGTCCACCCGCACGATGAGCCGGGTGTCGCCGACGGCCTCCCGCAGGGTCTCGCCGCGCGCGGCCACGGCCGGCTCGGCGGCGCTCGCGCGCAGCCCCTCCTCGTCCGCGCCGAGCGCGTGCACGCCCACGCCGACCAGCCGGCCGCCGTACTCCACGGTGCGCCGCGCGAAGTCCACCTCCGCGCGCAGGATCTCCGCGCAGCAGCGCAGGAACGCGTCCGCCCAGCGGGGGCTCAGGAAACCGAGCCGGTCCGCGCCGAGCATGCCCTCCAGCAGCTCGCGGGCGACGTGCTCGGGCAGCATCCGGAAGTACTCCGGCGGCGCCCACGGCGTGTGGGAGAAGTGCGCGATGCGCAGGTCGGGGCGGCGGGCGCGCAGGATGCGCGGCACCAGCGCCAGGTGGTAGTCCTGCACGGCCACGCGGGCGCCGTCCGCGGCGCCGGAGACCAGGGCCTCGGCGAACGCGTTGTTGTAGGCGGTGTAGTCGTCCCACTGCCGCCGGAACTCCGAGCCGAACGAGGGCTTGTTCGGGATGTCGTACAGCATGTGCTGCACGAACCACAGGGTCGAGTTGGCGACCCCGGTGTAGGCGCCCTGGAAGGTCCGCTCGGGGATGTCCAGCATGTGGACCCGCATGCCGTCGAGGTCGTGCGCGCGGTCCAGCCGGGCCCCGGGCGCCTCCTCGGCCGCCCTCCTGTCGGTGTCGGACAGGGCGGCGCACACCCAGAGGCTGTCGATCTCCGTGGCGACGGAGATCATGCCGGACACGAGACCTCCCCCGCCCCGGCGCTGTTCCAGCGAACCGTCGTCGCCGGTGGAGAAGGACACCGGCCCCCGGTTGGAGGCGATGAGGATCTGGGCCTTGTCCTTGTCCACGTGGTCGTCCTCTCGAAGGTGCGGATGGGCCGTCGCCGCCGACGGGGCGGTCGGACGCGGCCTGCGCGGAAGCGGATCGCACCCTATGTCTCGCCGGTCGACAGCCGCCCCAAACCCCTCGGGGCCCGACGGTGCCGGGCGTCACGCCCCCGAAACACGGCACGCGCGCCCCCGGAGCGCCGACCGGCGGCGTCTCAGCATGTGAGCGGGTTCGTGTTACCCGGATCACCAGCCGTGGAAAACCGGACGACGAGTCCGTTACAGTGACCGTGCGGATCCGACAGGACCGCCCACAACTTCATATTGCTCATCCAGAGGGGTGGAGGGACCGGCCCTGCGAAGCCCCGGCAACCATCCCAGCACGCACTACTCACGAACCCGTGAGGCGGCTGGGGCAGGTGCCAACTCCGGCCTGGGGACAAGGTGTCCGCCAGGGAAGATGAGGGGAGACGCCTCGCTATGGCGATCACTGCCGCCGAACCCACCTCCGTCCGCGCCTTCGGCCCCGGAACCGCGCTCTCCTGTCGCGAATGCGGCCGGCGCTACGAACTCACCCCCAAGTTCGCCTGCGAGTTCTGCTTCGGCCCCCTGGAGGTGGCCTACGAGTTCGGGGACGTCACCCGCGCCGACATCGAGAGCGGCCCCAACAGCATCTGGCGCTACCGCTCCCTCCTCCCGGTCCCGGACAACGTGGCCGAGCTGCCCAACATGGCCCCCGGCCTGACCCCGCTGGTGAAGGCCGACCGCCTCGCCGCCGAGCTGGGCATCGACTCCCTGTACGTCAAGGACGACTCCGGCAACCCCACGCACTCCTTCAAGGACCGCGTGGTCGCCATCGCGGTCGAGGCGGCGCGCACCTTCGGCTTCACCACCCTGTCCTGCTCCTCCACGGGCAACCTGGCCGGCGCGGTCGGCGCCGCCGCCGCGCGCGCCGGGTTCGAGTCCTGCGTGTTCATCCCCGCGGGGCTGGAGGAGGCCAAGGTCGTCATGGCCGCCGTCTACGGGGGCAAGGTCGTCGCCATCGACGGCAACTACGACGACGTCAACCGCTTCTGCTCCGAGCTCATCGGAGACCCGGCCGGCGAGGGCTGGGGGTTCGTCAACGTCAACCTGCGCCCCTACTACGGCGAGGGCTCCAAGACGCTGGCCTACGAGATCGCCGAGCAGCTCGGCTGGCAGCTGCCGGAGCAGATCGTCGTCCCGATCGCCTCCGGCTCCCAGCTCACCAAGATCGACAAGGGCTTCCAGGAGCTGATCGGGCTCGGCCTGGTCGAGGACCGCCCGTACCGGATCTTCGGCGCCCAGGCCACGGGCTGCTCCCCGGTCGCGCAGGCCTGGGAGAAGGGCATCGACGTCATCCAGCCGGTCAAGCCCGACACCATCGCCAAGTCGCTGGCGATCGGCAACCCGGCGGACGGCCCGTACGTGCTCGACATCGCCCAGCGCACCGGCGGCTCCGTGGAGCACGTGGGCGACGACGAGATCGTCGACGCCATCAAGCTCCTCGCCCGCACCGAGGGCGTCTTCGCCGAGACGGCGGGCGGCGTCACCACGGGCGTGCTCCGCAAGCTGGTGCGCGAGGGCAGGCTCGACCCGAAGGCGCGGACCGTGGTGCTCAACACCGGGGACGGGCTCAAGACCCTCAACGCGGTGGACGCCGGCGTGACGGCCACGATCAAGCCGTCCCTGAGCGCGTTCGCCGACGCGGGCCTCGCCTGACCGCCGCCCCGCGAGCACAGTCCCTCCCGGCGGGGCCGTACGACGGCCCGCCGACCCACACCAGAAGGAAGAACACCGCCATGAGCGCCAGCGTCCGTGTCCCCACCATCCTGCGCACCTACACCGACGACGCCTCCGAGGTCGAGGCGAAGGGCAGCACCCTCGCCGAACTCCTGGACGACCTGGAGGCCAACTACCCGGGCATCCGCGCCCGCATCCTCGACGACAACGGCAAGGTGCGCCGCTTCGTCAACGTGTACGTCGGCGACGAGGACGTGCGCTTCGAGAAGGGCCTCCAGACCGAGATCGCCGACGGCGCCAAGGTCTCCATCATCCCGGCCGTCGCCGGGGGCTGCTGACCGGTCCGCCGGGCGCCGTCCCGGCGCCGCCCGCCACCGCCCGCGAGGGGGCGGCCCGTCCCGCCGTGACGCGCGGGGGAGGGGCCGCCCCCTCGCGGCGTGTCCGGGTCCTCCCTGCGCCCGCCGGTCGCGGTCGGCCGTTCGTGCCCCGCGCCCGCGCCCGGTCCGTCCGCCGGGGCGGGAGCACCGGGAGGGGCCGGGCGCGCCCCGCCTCGTATTCTGGGGGCAGGGAGACGAGTGAGGACGGCGATGTCGGCGACGAGGCTGCTGGTGCTGGGCGCGGTGCGGATCCACGGGGGGACCCACGGGTACCGGGTGGGCCGCGAACTCATGTCCTGGGGCGCCAAGGACTGGGCCAACGTCAAGTGGGGGTCCATCTACCACGCGCTCAACAAGCTCACCTCCGAGGGAAGGCTGCGGGAGTTCACCGCCCCCGGCGACGAGGAGGTGGGCCGCACCTCCTACGCGCTCACCGACGAGGGGGAGGCCGAACTCCGCCGGCTGATGGGCGAGGCCCTGCGCCACACCGGTGACGACCACGGCCTGCTGTGCGCCGGGATCACCCTGATGACCTCGCTGCCGCGCGCGGAGGCGGTCGGGCTGCTCAAGGAGCGGCTCACCGCCCTGGAGGAGGCGTCCCCGGGGCTGGGCGACGCGGTCCGGGCCACGGACGCCGAGTGGGGCAAGCCGCCGCACGTGCGCGAGCTGTTCACGCTGTGGCGGCTCACCATGGACGCCGGCGCGGAGTGGACCCGTCGGCTGATCGCCTCGCTGGAGGCCGGGAAGTACACGATGGCCGACGACAGCCCCCGCGCCTTCGGGCTGCCGCCGGTACGCGACGACGTCTGACCCCCGGCCGCCCGGCCCCGTACGCCGACCCGCTCGCGCGCCGTTCCCGTGGCCGACCGTGCCCGGACGTTCCGTGGCCGTCGTGCCTCCGTGCCTTCCGCTCACCGTGCCCGGCCGTGCCCCGCCACCGGGACCCGGGGTGGCCGGGCCTGCCCCCGGGGGGCCGCCCCCGGGCCGGGTCACCGTCCCGGGGGGCGCCCGGTCCCGGCTCCCCGGCCCCTTCGGCACGGCCGCCCCGCGGCGCGACTTCGCCCCCGCGCCTCTCGCGTTTCCCGTGCTTTCCGCGCTTCCCGTGACCTGGACGCCCCTCGCCCTTCCCGGGCGTCCTTCCGCGTGCCCTCCGTGCCCGGCCCGGCGGAACCCGCCTCCGAGCCGTCCTCTCGCACTGCCCCGTCACCGCTCCCTGTGCCGTCCGCGCGTCTGAGCAGGGACAGTCGTCGATGTTGATATTCAAGTTTGAACATCCGCCGGAGATGGGGCAGACTCGTCGCCGCATTCAAGTTTGAATAAGGAGGCGGGATGATCCACACGCACGAGCTGGCCCGGACGTTCCGGGTCGGCAAGGACGTCGTCGAGGCCGTGCGCGGCGTCGACATCGACGTCGAGGAGGGCGAACTCGTCGCGATCCTCGGGCCCAACGGGGCCGGTAAGTCCACCACGCTGCGCATGCTCACCACACTGCTGGAGCCCACCTCGGGGACCGCCACGGTCGCCGGGCGCGACATCCGCACCGAGCCCGCCGAGGTGCGCCGCCGGATCGGGTTCGTCGGCCAGGGGAACGGGGCCGGCGGCGACCAGCGGGTCGGGGAGGAGCTGCGCACGCAGGGACTCCTGTACGGGCTCGACCGCCGCACCGCTCGCCGCCGCGCCGACGAGCTGCTCGACCTGCTGGACCTGGGGGGCGCCTCCGACCGGGAGGCGGGCAAGCTCTCCGGCGGCCAGCGCCGCAGGCTCGACATCGCCATGGGGCTCGTCCACGAGCCCGGCCTGCTGTTCCTGGACGAGCCCTCCACCGGCCTCGACCCGCACAGCCGCGCCAACCTGTGGGAGCACGTGGCCCGGCTGCGCGAACGGCTCGGCACCACGGTCGTGCTGACCACGCACTACCTCGACGAGGCCGACGACGTGGCCGAGCGGGTCCTGGTCATCGACCACGGACGCGTCATCGCCGACGGCACCGCCGACGAGCTCAAGGGCAAGGTGTCCGGGGACCTGGTCACCTTCTCCGTGGGGAGCGGGGAGGACGCGCGCACGGGCGCCGGGATCGCCGAACGGGTGCCCTCCGCCGGACCCGCCGAGGTGGTCGCCGCCGTGGGCCGGGACCCGGAGGTGCGCTTCCGCGTGGAGCGCGGCGACGGCGTCCTGCCCGAACTGCTGCGCACCCTCGACGCGGCCGGGGTCGCGCTGCTCTCCGTGCGGGTGCAGCGGCCCACCCTGGACGACGTGTTCCTGACCCTGACCGGGCGCAGCCTGCGCGAGGAGGAGGCATGAGCGTGAGCGGACTGCCGAGGACGGCCGGGGCGGCCCCGGCGCGCGGGTCGGGCGTGGCGCGCGACACCTGGACCGTGTTCGTCCGCCAGATGCGCCCGCTGCTGCACCGGCCCCTGCTCCTGGGCTTCGGGATGCTCCAGCCGGTCCTGTACCTGGTGCTGTTCGCGCCCCTGCTCACCGGGCTGGCGGGGGCCGAGGGCGAGAACCCCTGGCAGTGGTTCGTGCCCGGCCTGCTGGTCATGCTCGCCCTGTTCACCGCCGGGTTCGCCGGGTTCGGCCTGCTCCCGGAGATGGCCTCCGGCGCGCACGAGCGGATGCTGGCCACCCCGGCGAGCCGGGTGTCGCTGCTGCTCGGCCGGGTGCTGCGGGACGTGGCGCAGATGATGGCGCAGATGGTGCTCATCATCGTTCTGGTGATCCCGTTCGGGTTCCGGGTCTCCGTGGCGGGCGCGGTGGTCGGCCTGCTCCTGCTCGCCGTCCTGGGGATCGGCCTGTCCACCCTGTCGTACCTGACGGCCCTGGCGGTGAAGCAGACGTACGTGTTCGCTCCGGTGCTCCAGACGGTGATCATGCCGCTCATGCTGCTGTCCGGCGTGCTGCTGCCGATGGAGCTGGCGCCGTCCTGGCTGTACGGCCTGTCCCGGGTCAACCCGGTGGCCTACGTCGTGGACGCCGAACGGGCCCTGTTCGCGGGCGACTGGGGCCTGTCGGTCGGGATCGGCTGGGCCGTCGCGGTCGCGCTGGCGGCCGCCGCGCTGGCGTTCGGATCGCGGGCGATGCGCAGGCTCGGCTCCTGAGGGCCGTGCCTGTTCCGGGCCTCCGCTTCGCTTCGGACCGTGCCCGGGTGCCTGTTCCGGGCCTCCGCCCCGCTTCGGTCCGGGGCCCGCACCGGGCTTCGATCCGCACGGGCCCCGGGCCGAAGCGGGCCGTTCGCGCAGGCACGGACGGTGGCGGAGCCTGTCCGCTGAGCGCGGAAATCCGCTCTTCACGGGGTGTATGCGCAGGTAGGGGCTGGTAGGAGGGGAGGGGAAATCGTGACCACATCGTTTGCACTCTCCATGGTCGAGTGCTAAAAAGGGACCTGGTTAGCACTCGCCTTCCTTGAGTGCTAACCGGATCGAGGCTGCGAGACCGCGGTTCCCGACAGCAGGGTTGTCGGAGCGCTCCGGTCGTCCGTCGCGGGCGCATGCCTCGTCCCATCGCGTATCAGCCCGGTCACGGGAGGACAAGAATCCAATGGCAGCCAAACTGATCGCGTTCGACGAGGAGGCCCGTCGCGGCCTCGAGCGCGGCATGAACCAGCTCGCGGACGCCGTCAAGGTCACGCTCGGCCCGAAGGGTCGCAACGTCGTCCTGGAGAAGAAGTGGGGCGCCCCCACGATCACCAACGACGGTGTCTCCATCGCCAAGGAGATCGAGCTCGAGGACCCGTGGGAGAAGATCGGGGCCGAGCTGGTCAAGGAGGTCGCCAAGAAGACCGACGACGTCGCGGGTGACGGCACCACCACCGCCACCGTGCTCGCCCAGGCCCTCGTCCGCGAGGGGCTGCGCAACGTCGCCGCCGGCGCCAACCCGATCAGCCTCAAGCGCGGCATCGAGGCCGCCGTCTCCCGCATCAACGAGGAGCTCGGCAACCTCTCCAAGGACATCGAGACCAAGGAGCAGATCGCCTCCACCGCCTCGATCTCCGCCGGCGACCCGCAGATCGGCGAGACCATCGCCGAGGCGATGGACAAGGTCGGCAAGGAAGGCGTCATCACCGTCGAGGAGGGGCAGACCTTCGGGCTCGAGCTGGAGCTCGCCGAGGGCATGCGCTTCGACAAGGGCTACATCTCGCCCTACTTCGCCACCGACCTCGAGCGCATGGAGACGGTCCTCGAGGACCCCTACATCCTCATCGTCAACTCCAAGATCTCGAACAACAACGAGTTCCTGCCGGTCGTCGAGAAGGTCCTCCAGGCCGGTCGTCCGCTCGTCGTCATCGCCGAGGACCTGGAGGGCGGCGCCCTCCAGACGCTGATCGTCAACAAGATCCGCGGCACCTTCAAGTCCGTCGCCGTCAAGGCCCCGGGCTTCGGTGACCGCCGCAAGGCCCAGCTCGGCGACATCGCCGTGCTGACCGGCGGCCAGGTCATCACCGAGGAGGTCGGCCTCAAGCTGGAGAACACCGAGCTCGACATGCTCGGCCGCGCCCGCAAGGTCGTCGTCACCAAGGACGAGACCACCATCGTGGACGGCGCCGGTGACGCCACCGCGATCGCCGGTCGCGTGAACGAGATCCGCAACGAGATCGAGCGCACCGACTCCGACTACGACCGCGAGAAGCTCCAGGAGCGTCTCGCCCGCCTGGCCGGCGGCGTGGCCGTCATCAAGGCCGGCGCCGCGACCGAGGTGGAGCTCAAGGAGCGCAAGCACCGCATCGAGGACGCCGTCCGCAACGCCAAGGCCGCGGTCGAGGAGGGCATCCTGCCCGGTGGTGGCGTCGCGCTGCTGCAGGCCAGCGTCCCCGCGTTCGCCAAGCTCGACCTGGACGGCGACGAGGCCATCGGCGCCGACATCGTGCGCCGCGCCATCGCGGAGCCGCTCAAGCAGATCGCCATCAACGCCGGCCTCGAGGGCGGCGTCGTGGCGGAGAAGGTCCGCAACCTGGAGCCCGGTTTCGGCCTCAACGCCGCCACCGGTGAGTACACCGACCTGTTCAAGGACGGCGTCATCGACCCGACCAAGGTCACCCGCTCCGCTCTGCAGAACGCGGCCTCCATCGCCGGTCTGTTCCTGACCACCGAGGCCGTCATCGCCGAGAAGCCGGAGAAGGCGGCGGCTCCGGCCGGCGACCCGACCGGTGGCATGGGCGGCATGGACTTCTAGGACCTCCTGGAGTTCTGGGGTCCGGTACGCGACCTCGCCCGCGACGACCGGGCGGCCCTTCGGGGCCGCCCGGTTTCGCTGTGTCCGGGGCCGGACGACGGGGGCCGGAGCCTCCGGGGACCGTCGGGCGGCGTCGGCACGGGCCCGGACCCGGGAACGGGCCCGGGTCCGGGCCCCGGACGGCTGTAGCCGTGTACGCGGGCTCAGACCGCCCCGTGCCAGGCGCGCCACAGGTCGGCGTACGAGCCACCGCGTGCCAGCAGCTCGTCGTGGCTGCCCAGCTCGCTGACGCGGCCGTCCTCCACCACGGCGATCCGGTCGGCGTCGTGCGCCGTGTGGAGCCGGTGCGCGATCGCCACCACGGTCCGCCCCGACAGCACCCCGGCCAGGGACCTCTCCAGGTGGCGGGCCGAACCCGGGTCCATCAGCGACGTCGCCTCGTCCAGCACCAGCACCTCCGGGTCGGCCAGCACCACCCGGGCCAGCGCGAGCTGCTGCACGTGGGCCGGGTCCAGCGCGAGGTCGCCCGACCCCACCCGCGTGTCCAGCCCGTCCGGCAGCGACCGGACCCAGGCGTCGGCGTCCACGGCGGCCAGGGCCGCCCACAGCCGGTCCCGGTCCGCCTCGGCGGCGTCCAGGGCCAGCGCCAGGTTCTCGGCCACGGTGCCCCGGAACACGTGGCTCTCCTGGCTCAGCATGATCGCCCGCTCGCGCCGCAGCTCCGGTGACAGCCCCGCCATGTCCACCCCGCCGACGCGCACGCTCCCGGCGGTCGGCCCGTGCACGCCCGCGATCAGCTTGCCGAGGGTCGACTTGCCCGCGCCGCTCGGCCCGACCACCGCCAGCCGCTCGCCGGGGCGCAGGACCAGGTCCACCCCGTGCAGGACCTCCGTGTCGGTGTAGCCGAACCGCGCGCCGCGCACCTCCACCGTTCCGGGCACGTGGCCGGCGTCCGCCTCGGAGAGCCCCGGCCGCTCCTCGGCGAGCCGCACGCCCAGCAGGCGCCGCAGGCTCGTGAAACCCATCATCAGGCTGTCCACCTGGTCCACCAGCTGTTCCACGGGCCGGGCCATCTGCACGGACAGGAACACGGCCGTGGCGATCTGGCCGACGGTCAGCACGCCGACGGCGTGCAGGTACCCCGCCACCAGGAACGTGCACGCGGTCGCGAACAGGTACGCGAACTCCAGCGGCGGGTACCACATGCTCTGCAGCCACAGCGTGTACCGCTCGGCCCGGTAGGTGCGGCGGATCTTGGCCTCGGCCCGCTCGGTCTGGCGGAGCTGGCGTCCCAGCGCCTCCAGGGTGTGCGCCCCCTCCACGGTGTCCGTGACGCTCTGCGTCAGGTCGGAGTAGGTCGCCAGCTCCTGGATGTAGCCGTCCGGGGCGCGGCGGGCGTACCACCGGGTGGACACCCAGATGATCAGCAGGGACGGCGCCCAGGCCAGGAGCAGCGCGGGGTGCAGCAGGCTGATCGCGGTGACGATGACGGCCACCGTCACGGTGCTCACCGCCATCACCGGCACCGAGCGGCGCACCGTGTAGCTCAGGTGCCCGATGTCGCGGCCCGACCTGGCCACCAGGTCTCCGGTCCCGGCGCTCTCCACCGTTCCGAGCGGCAGGCGCAGGACCGCGCGCACGAACTCCTCGCGCAGCTCGGCCAGCACCCCCTCCCCGAAGCGGATCGACTGGGCCACCGACACGAGCGTGAACCCGGCGTGGAACAGCAGGCCGACGACGATCACCACGGCCAGCAGGTCGATCCGGCCGGGGTCGGCCCCGCCGCGGACCGCGTCGATGACCATGCCGAGCACCCACGGGGCGACGAGCGCGGCCAGCGCCGCCATCCCGTACAGGACCACGACGGCGAGCAGCCGCCCGCCGTGGTCGCGACCGGCCCGGCGGAGCCGTGCCCAGACCATGGACACGGGTGCCACGGGCAGGGCCGAGGTCTGCGACGGCGGTAGCGGGAGCCCGAAGCCGTCGGAGAGGGCGGGTGAGGGTTCGGTGGTCCGGGTCATGGCTTTCCACTCGTGGAGACGGTGCGCAGGACGGTGTCGGCGTAGCCGGGGGCGCTCGCGAGCAGGTCCCGGTGGGAGCCCTCGGCGACGACGCGCCCGCCGTCCACGAACAGCACGTGGTCGGTGTGGTCGAGCAGGAGGGGGCTGGTGGTGAACAGGGCGGTGGTGCGCCCCTTCCGCTCGGCGGCCAGCCGCGCGCCGATGGCCGCCTCGGAGTGGGCGTCGACGGCGGAGGCGGGTTCGACCAGGACCAGGATCTCGGGGTCCAGCCCGAACGCCCTCGCCAGCCGGAGCCGCTGCTGCTGTCCGCCGGAGTACTCGCGGCCGCGCTCGGTGAGGAGCGCGTCGAACCCCGCCGGGGACTGGCGCACCACGTCGTCGGCGTACGCGGCCCGGACGACCGCCGCGAGGCGGTCGTCGGACAGCCCGCCGTCCGGGGACAGCTCCTCGCGGAGCCGCCCGGAGAACAGGTGGGCGCTGTTGGACGCGACCAGCACGCGGCGGCGCACGTCGCGCAGCGGCAGGTCGCGCAGGCGCACCTCGCGGCCGGTCGCCGCTTCGACGAGCAGGGCGTCCGCGCCGTCCGCCTCGTCCTCGCGGTACCGGCCCAGGCGCTCGGCCAGGGCGGTCGCCCCTGCCGCGTCGGAGCACACCACGCCGGTGGTGCGCCCGGCGGCCACCACGACCCCGCTGACGGGGTCGCGCAGGTCGCACGGGGCGGCCGGGGCCTCGGCGGGGTGCTCGGGGTCGGGGTGGTCGTGCTCCAGGGAGAGCACGCGGACCACGTGGTCCGCCGCCACCCGGGCGGAGATGAACAGGGAGGAGGCGTGCATCAGGTACCGGATCGCCACCGCCAGGTTGCCCGTGTACCCGTAGAAGGCGACGAGCTGGCCCACGGTGATGTCCCCGGCCAGGGCCAGCCGGGCGCCGTACCAGACGATGCCCACCAGCAGCAGGCCCGGGTACAGCTCGCGGACGGCCTGGAGGGCGGCGTCCATCCACCCCACCCGCACGCCGGCGGCGCGCACGCGCTGGGACTCCTCGCGGTAGCGGTCGCCGACGGTGCGCTCCCCGCCCACGCCCCGCAGGACCCGCAGCCCGGCGACCAGGTCGGTGGCCCTCGTGGTCAGCTCGGCCTGCCTGGTGCGGTGGTGCTCCTGGCGCTCGGAGAACGGGCGCAGCAGCGGCACCATGCCGACCACCATGACCGGCACCGCGACGAGCACGATCAGGCCGAACGTGACGTGCGACGACAGCATGAGAACGCTCACCGCGCCGATCGTCACCACCGAGGCGGGGACGAGCGCGGAGTTCTCGTAGAAGTCGCCCACCCGGTCGATGTCGTCCGTGCCGACCGCGACCACCTCGCCGGACGGGAGCCGCCGGGTGAGGGTGGGGCCCAGGGCGACCGACCGCTCGATGACGACCTGCACGGTACGGTACGCGGACGTGTACCAGTTGAACGCCATCGCCCGGATGCCGACCGGCACCAGGGCCGTGCTCAGCAGGGTCAGCCCGGTGAGGACGCCGAACCAGGCCAGGAGCGAGGCCGGGTCGCCCTCGGCCACGCCGGAGTCCAGGGTGGCGCCGATCGCCGCGGACATGAGGACGCCGCAGAGCCGGTAGAGGCTGTCCACGCCCCCCGCCCACGCGAGCGGGCGCCACTCCGATCGGGCGAGCCACAGCAGGAAGCGGTTGGCCGAACGGTGGTCGGGGATGCCCGGAGGCTGAGGAAGTACGCGCACAGTTCTCGGACTGTAACCAGAGAACCTGGGCGGGTCCACTCATTTTTCCGGGCCAGGTCAGGGGTATCGTCCCTGGTCGGAAGGGGTCTCATCGCCGGGCGTACGTACCCGCCGGGGTCACCTGACGGAGCCCTGCCCGTGCAGCAGCTCGACCAGGCGGCGCACCGCCGGGGCGCACCGGTCGCGCTCGTCGAAGCCGATCCACGCCAGCTCGGCGATCTCGTTGGCGGGCGCGGGTTCGCCGTCGTGCTCGGCGGAGTAGCAGGACAGCCGCACCCGCGTTCCCGGCGCCTTGTCGTAGGCCAGTTCGTCGATGACGGTGACGAGGCGGAAGGTTCCGGGGCGGAGCACCACGCCGACCTCCTCGTCGGTCTCGCGCGCCACGGCCTCCTCGTCGCTCTCGCCGGGCTCGCGCTTGCCGCCCGGGAGGTAGAACCGGTCGACGCCCTCGGTACGGACGCACAGCAGACGTCCGTCCCTCACGTGTACCCAGGCCAGGGCGTCGATCACGGCGGGGGTGCCGGGCTGCGCCGGCGGAGTCGAGGTCATGGGCCCACTGTAGGGCGAAGGGGGACTGCGCGACGAAGGGGGACGGCGGGGCGGAGGGCGACTGCGGGACGGAGGGGGACGGCGGGGCGAAGGGGGCCGTGGTGTGGGGGAGGGCTGTGCGTAGGGGAGGGCGGGGGAGGGGGACGCGCAGCGGGGGAGGAACCGCCGAACCCGCGCCCCGGGGGTGACGTGACGCACTAGCATCCAGTCAGCGGCGGACGGCGCGGGCCCCGGGGCCCGGGAGGGGCGGACGGCATGGAGACGCGGACCCGAGGAACGGCCCCGGCGGGGACCGCGGGAGCGACCGCAGGACCCCTCCTCGCGGGGGTCGCCGCGGGCGGCGGGATACCCCCGCAGTCCGACGCCTGCCGGGAGGCCCGCGAACAGGCGTACAACCTGTACAGCGCGGCGGTCGGGGCCTGCCTGAGCCGCGCGGACACCCGGCCCGAGCTGAGGGGGAGGGCCGCCGCGCTCCTGACGGAGGAGGCGCGCCTGCCGTTCCTCCTCCCGGACCGAATCGACGCCGTCAACGCGGAACTGCCCGCCGTGGTCGCCGCGCTGCGCGCCGAGCCCGTGCCGGTTCCGGACGGGGCCACGCCCCGGGACCCCGGCCGCGTCCTGGACGACGCGGACCTGGGCGCGCTGTTCGACCTGGCCCTGCGCGACCGCCTCACGGGTGGCGCGCGGGAGCACCCTCGGCTGCTGCTCCTCGGTGGCCAGCCGGGGGCGGGCAAGTCGACCCTGCAACGCTTGCTCCTGCCCGCCCTGCCGGAGGGCACCGTCAGCTACGACGGCGACGACCTGCTGAGGCTCGCGCCCGACTACGAGTGGGCGATGGCCGCCGACGACGCGGCCGCCTCGGATTCGCTGGCACGCCAGGTCGCCGGTCTGCACGGGCTCGCCCTGGAGCACGTGCGGTCGGGGCGGACGGACGTCGTGTGCAGCCACCCCCTCGGCCGCGCCGACTGGGCGGCCTCCTGGGTGGAGGGGTTCCGCGAGGCCGGGTACCGGGTCGAGGTGGCGTTCGTGGCCACCCACTCCTCCAACAGCCGCTTCGCGATCGCGGACCGCCACGCGCGGGCCCGCGCCCACCAGGGCTTCGGCCGGGTCATGCCGGAGTCTCACCATGACCGCTTCTACCTGGGCGTGCCCAACACGGTGGAGTTCCTGGAGACCCACCGGCTGGTGGACTCCCTCTACGTGCTCTCCCGGGACGGCGAGGTGCTCTACGCCAACCACCTGCGGGACGGCGACTGGCGCACCGAGCCCTTCGGCCGGATCGCCCTGGAGGCCGAGCGCGGCCGGCGTGAGCTGTGGCGCGACGTCACGGGATGAACATACGGAAGCCCTCGCCGGTGCGGGTGGGGGCTCCGCGCCGTGGGCTACTTCTCGCGCCGGGCGGTGCCGAGCAGTGCCCGCCACTCGGAGGAGGGGAAGGCGAGATGGCCGAGTTCCCTGTGCTGGGTGTCGCGGACCAGGCTCGCGCCGTGCACGTCTGCGACCTCGACACAGTTCTGGTCGCGGGCACCGGAGTAACTGCTCTTGCGGAAGGCGACCTCGACGCAGTCGCTGCGGTCGCTGTAGCTGGACTTGTGGAAGGTGATGTCCACGAGCTTCTGCGGGGTGGCTTCGCTGTGACCGGACCGGAAGGGCGCGAGTTCGCTCATCTCCTGGGTGTACCCGCTGACGTGGTGGCGTCGGTGGCCAGATGCGGTCAGGGCCCTGGGAGTGATTTCCTCCGAACCCTAACGGGCGGGTCTGTCCCGGATAGACTCGGTTCGGATGCTCTATTGCGAGAGCACTCAGGTGCAACAGGCCCCTCGCCCGGACCCGGGCGGGGGGCCTGCTTGCGTTGTGGGATGTGTCAGACCTTGTCGGTGCGGATGACACCGAGGGCCGCCGCCCACTCCGGCCCGGTGAACCCGAGGTGCCCAAGGTCGCGATTCTGGGTGTCGCGAACCAGGTGCTTGCCGGGGAGGTCTGCGACCTCAATGCAGTTCTGGTTGTGGTTGCTGTAGCTCGACTTGCGGAACTCAGGTGTGGTGGTCATGCTGCCGTGCTCTCTTCTCGTATGCCCGCGATGATCTGGGCAGACTCGACGGTATTCGATGCACTTGCCTGTAGGTGGCGGAAGGTTGTCGAGTAGCGGGCAACTTCGGCGGGGTCCTCCTCGAACAGTCCACTGCCGATCGCGTCTGTGTACACGATCGTGGGATCCAAGGGTTCCGGGAATTCCAAAACTGTGTACGGGATGCCGAGAGCAGGGTGTGCGCCAACGCTGAACGGGAGTACCTGGATGTCAATGTTCGGATACTGCCCGATGCGTTCCAGGTACTCCAGCTGGGCGCGCATCACCTGAGGACCACCGATCGGACGCCGGAGCGCCGCCTCATCGATGATTGCCCACAGGTGCGTTGGGCGCTCGTGCCTGTGCAAGATCTCGCGACGCGCCATGCGTGCTTCAACCTGACGCTGGATGTGCTCAAGGTCAGTGAGTGGCCCGCCTCGAAAGATTGCGTCGGCGTACTCGGGAATCTGGAGGAGACCCGGAATGGTAGCGGTCTCGTAGGTATGAATCTGGGATGCCTCGGCCTCGAAGTCCGGTAGGGAGTCGTGGCCGAACACGTCGCGGTACTTCCACCACCAGCCGCGCTCGCCAGCGTCCGCAGCTAGCTCGCGGAGCGCGTCCGTCTCGGCCGGAGTGGCTCCGTAGACCTCTGCGAGCGCGGCGACCTGACGAGCGGGCACTCGTCGAGTCTCAGCTGTCTCGATCTTCCCGAGAGCGGCACGGGAGATCCCGGCACGCTCCCCAGCCTCGGAACCGGTCAGGCCAGCGGCCTCGCGCATACGTCTGAGCTGCATTCCGAGCCGTCGTCGGCGCACGGTCGGCGAGTAGGTAGGGGATCGCATGGGGCAATGCTAGCGCCGTAATTTTAAGAGAATCTCGCAGATTCTCTTGTGAAGAGTCTGATTCTCGTGCACTATCGAATCACCTGCAGTGATCTCGTTAACACGAAGAGAAGCGAGAGCATCCCTATGTCCATATTTGTGTGCCTTCTGGTGCCCCTCATGTCTGTGTCGGGGCTTGCAGTCCGTGTCCTCGCGCACGCTGTGCGTCGGCGCGGAACCCGGGGCCGCCGCTACATCGACCGGCACATCTCTCAGCCGCCCCGCCCGCATGTGGTCACCGGGCCCATCCCGATCGTCTGGCCGAACAGCCGAACCGAGCTTCAGGCGTCGACGCCCCCACCGGAGCGTCCGCGTGTGGGCGGCCTCGCTCCTGTGATCCCCCTGTCCGCGAGGCGTCGCCGTGTCGACGCCTCGCAGCGCGGCCTGGTCGTGCTGATCGCGATCGCTCGGCAGGACGAGGCTCAGGGGGCGGCGGCATGACCCGGGTGTGCGACCTCCGCGAGCTTCCGACCATGGCCGCTCTCTCCGCGTGGGCCACCGCCCACGGGGCGGCCGTCACCTACCTGGGCCCCGACCTCCAGGGCCACGCGGTCTACGCGGCCCGCCGGGGGCCGGTCACGCGAGTGGTGACCGTTCCCGGCCCGGACCCCCACCCGCACCCGCTGACCTGGCAGTCTCCACTGGAGAACCTTCCCGCCGACACCCCGACGACGGTGGCCGGGGCAGCAGGCCGAGTCCCCGCAGCCTGGTCCGGCAACTCTGCTCCGTCCGGCAGCTCGGACCCGTCCGGCGACCCCGGCGTCCCGGCCAGGGGCCTGCGCGCCGTGTGGGCGGCGGCGATCCGCGCCGTCCCCGTCCTCTGAGACCGGGCGCGCCCTGAGCGGGGGCCGGGGCGCGCCCTTCCACACCTCCCCCGAGGAGCACGGCGTGGACGGCAGGACCAGGTGCGAGAAGACCACCAGCGGCCAGCACGACTACATCGCGGACCCGGCCGATCCGCGCTACCCCGACATCCGGACCATGCGGTGCCGCCACTGCGGCGACGCCGTCACCGTCACCCGAGGGTGACCGAACAGAGAGCAGGTCAGCATGACCACAGCCACAGCCACCATGACCATCACGGGCACGACCACAGCGACGATTCCACCCCCGACCCCAACCCCGGCCGCAGCCGTCCCGCCCGCCGTCCCGACTCCCGCGCCGGCCGTCTCGACCCCCGCGCCCGCCGTCCCGGCCCCCGCGTCCGACCGGTGGGGCCCGACCGCCGAGCAGGACTGCTCGATGTGCAGCGGGATCGGCGGAAAGTTCGTCACGACCGACGGCCGGTCCCCGCGCGAGGCGCTCGACGACTGGGTTCCCTGCACGGGCTGCAACGGCACGGGGAAGGTGCGGGACAAGTGACGTCCAGGACCCACAGCACGGACCACCTCCCCCTCGCCCGGGCCCTGGCCGACCGGCTCCGCGCGGACGGCGCACCGGAGCACATCGCGTCGCTGTTCCTCCGGGTGCCCCGGCACGAGTTCCTGCCCGATGTGGTGTGGGGCGAGGACCGCACCCGCTACGACCGCGCCGAGGACCCCGCCGCCTGGCTCCGCGCGGCCTACACCGACCAGGCGCTCACCACCCAGCGCGACGGGGGCCGCGAGGGCGGCATGGGCCTGCCCACCTCCTCCAGCTCCGCGCCGACGATCATGGCGCGCATGCTCGCCGCCGCCCGGATCGAACCCGCGCACTCGGTGCTGGAGATCGGCACGGGGACCGGGTTCAACGCCGCGCTGCTGTGCGAACTGGTCGGGGACGAGCGCGTGGCCACGATGGAGGTCGACCCGGCCGTCTCCGCCTCGGCCCGCTCGGCGCTGCACGCCGCCGGGTACGCGCCGGAGGCCGTGCACGCCGACGCGGAGCACGCCCGCCTGTCCGCTGCCCCGGCGTTCCACCGGGTCGTCGCCACGTGCCAGGTGGCGGACGTCCCGGCGGGGTGGCTCGCCCAGCTCCACCCGCGCGGTCTGCTCGTCACCCCGTGGGCGCCCACCCCGGGCGCGCCGTCCGGCGCGCTCGCGGTCCTGGAGAAGCGCGGCGGGGGGCTTCCGGCCGAGGGCCGCTTCGAGGGGAGCCTCGCGTTCATGTGGGCGCGCGGCCAGAGCAGGCCCGGCGGGCGGATCCCGGACGCGGACGCGGTCCCCGACCGCACCACCCGGGCGGAGGGGGACCCCCGCTACCTCCTCGACGGCGAGGGCGGCCTCCTCCTGGCGCTGCTCGTGCCCGACTGGGCGCACGGCATGGGCCGGGAGCCGGGCGCATCCGACCTGTTCATGTGGGTGGTGTCCACCCGCTGCGGGGCGTGGGCGCGGCTGCACCCGGACGGGTGCGTGGAACAGGGCGGAGGGACCCGGCGCCTGGTGGACGAGTTCGAGGAGGCGCTCACCCGGTGGCGAGAGCAGGGGGAGCCGGGCGTCGCGGAGTTCGGACTGACGGTGGACGACGAGAGCGGGAGCCGGTCCGTGTGGCTGCACGAGCCGGAGGCCGTCCTGTGGACCGCCCACCGGCCCGGCCGCCCGGACCGGCCCGGCCCTCCGGTCCACCCGGACCGCTCGGACCACCCCGGCCCTCTGGTCCACCCCGACCACCCCGACCAACCGGACCGCTCGGGCCGCCAGGTCCACCCCGACCACCCCGGCCACCCGGACCGCTCCGACCGATCGGGGGAGCCCCGGTGAGCGCGACCGAGTTCGGGGAACTGCTCACCCCCGCCGAGGTGGCGCGGCTGTTCCGGGTGGACCCCAAGACCGTCGCCAAGTGGGCCAGGACCGGACACCTCACCTCGGTCAAGACCCTGGGCGGACACCGGCGCTACCACGAGAGCGAGGTCAGGCGACTGCTCGACCGCAGGTGAACCCCCGTGCGCCCGGCTCCGACCGGGGCGGGGCGCACGGGACCGCCACCGCGCCGCCTCCCGCCTCCCGCCGTCCGCCCCCTGTCCCACCGCCCCCTCGCGGAGCCGGGCGGGGGCGGCCGGGGGCGGCCCCGCCGGGAGGCGGACGGCGGGCGCGGGCCCGCCCCTACCCCCCGGCCAGCCCGGCCATGGCCTGCCGGTCCTCCTCGCCGAACCTCTCCTCCAGCTCCTCCGGGGCGGCGTCCACGTCGATCCGGGACAGCGGGACCCCGCGCGCGGACTCGATCGCGCCGAGCCGCCGCAGCGCCCGGTCCCCGGCGTACCTCAGCAGCTCGCCCGGCGGCAGCTCGTAGCGCCGCGTCCCCGAGGACCCCGGGAACTCCTCGCCCCGCTCCACCGTGGACATCACGTGCGGCAGCAGCTCGTCCAGCCGCTCCCGCACCACGTCCCAGTTGGCGTCGTCGGCCGCGACGTGCCTGCGGCACGTGAAGGTGCCCCACGCCATGTGGCGGCGCTCGTCGTCACCGATCCGCCGCACGATCTCCCGCATCCCCGGGAACAGGTTCCGGACGGTGCACACGTGGTTCCACGCGTAGTAGCCGGTGAGCGCGAGCGAGCCCTCGATGACGTGGTTGTAGGTCACCGACGCCCGCACCTGGTTGCGCGGGCCGGGGTCCTCCAGGAGCGCCTCCAGCGAACCTGGCAGCTCCTCGTAGAACAGCGCCCGGTAGCCGGGGTTGTCGTCCACGTACCCGTGCAGGTCCTCCTGCACCCCGAGGGCGTCCAGCCACAGCCGGAACGCCTGCACGTGCTTGGCCTCCTCGAAGGCGAACTGGGTCAGGTACATCTCGTCCCCGAGCCGGCCCTCCGCCGCCATCGCCCGCAGGAACGGCTGGAGGTCCTCGGTCACGGCCTCCTCGCCCGCCACGAAGAACGCGCACAGCCTGAGGATGCGCTCGCGCGCCTCCCCGCCGAGGCCCTTCCAGTCCTCGGCGTCCCGGGAGAGGTCGACGTCCGCCGGGTTCCAGAAGCGGGCGTTGCCCTTGGCGAACAGCCTGAGGGGCAGGGAGTCCCAGTTCAGGCCGCCGTTGCGGAGGGAGTGGAACCCCGTCCGATGTCCGGAGGGGGAGGGGGTCGGCGTTCCGGTGGCGGGGGCGGGCTCGTCGGGCACGGGAGGACCTCCAGGGGGTGGACTGCCCCTCATGATTGGACACGGAAGGCTCTCGTGTAAAGGGCTTCGGCGGCATCCGCCCCGCGAAAACCGAATTCGGTTCGGTTGGAAGGGTGGTCCCCCGTGCGGCGGTCCGCCCCCGTGCGGCAATCCGCTTCCCCGTGCGGCGACGCGCCCCTCCGGGTGGCGGTGCGCCCCCGTGCGGCGGTCCGCTTCCCGTGCGGCGACGCGCCCCCGTGCGGCGGCCCGGTCGGCATCACGGCGAGCCGCCCCCCGCCGAAACGGTACGGTCGGGGAGTACCGCCCGCACTGAACGATCCGATCGGGGGACGACGTGTTCTGTGGTGATCCCGGCACCGCCGGTTACGCCGCCTGCGCCGCCCAGACCCAGCTCTTCGCGCTGGCCTCCGCCATCCCCGCGCTCCTCGGGATGGTGCTCCTCGTGGCGGCCTTCACCGCCCCGTCGGTCCGCGGGGACCGGATCCTGCGCACCCGCACCCTCAGCTACTCCCTGGTGGCGTGGGGCATCGCGGCGGGCACCTACGTCATGGGCGGGCTGCCCTCCGTCTGACGGCCGGGGCCCGGCGCCGCGCCCGGAGAAGGCGCGCCCGGCCGGGCGCCGCGGGTTCCCGGTGACGGAGGACCGGGGGCCCGCCGCCCGGGCCCGGCCCCTGCTCCCGGGGGGCGGGTCCCCTCCCGTCCCCGGAGGCGAGGGACCGCGCCCCTCCCCGCCCTCCCCAACCTCCCCATTCGCCCCTCCGCCGTGACCCCGTACTCCTGGCGGGGTTCGGCGTCGGGATCGGCCACAAGGACAAGATCATCGGGGGTGGGCGCCGCCCGCTCCCGCCGACCTGTCTGGCGGCCCAGCTATACAAAGCGAGTATACGCGGCGTGTATAGTCGCCGGCATGACTCTCGGCCAGACATTCCTGGGGCTGCTCGAAACACGCTCCCAGCACGGATACGACCTCAAACGGGCCTACGACGAGCGCTTCGCCGGCCAACGGCCGCTCGCCTACGGGCAGGTGTACGCCACCCTCTCCCGCCTGCTCAAGCACGGGCTGGTGGAGGTGGAGGCGGTCGAAGCCGGCGCGGGCCCCGAGCGCAAGCGCTACACCGTGACCGACTCCGGGGTCACCGACGTCGAACAGTGGCTCGCCACACCGGAGAACCCCGATCCCTACCTCCAGAGCACCCTGTACACCAAGGTCGTGCTCGCCCTGCTCACCGGCCGTTCGGCCGACGGGATCCTCGACGTCCAGCGCGCCGAGCACCTGCGCCGGATGCGCGAACTCACCCGCCGCAAGACCGGCGGAGACCTGTCCGACCAGCTCATCTGCGACCACGCCCTGTTCCACCTGGAAGCCGACCTGCGGTGGCTGGAACTGACCGCCGCCCGGCTGAACGACCTCGCCGACGAGGTGCGCGGCAGATGAGCCGACCCGCCTCCCGCGCCCTTCCCGGCCGCCTCCCCGAGGACCCCGGCGCCCCCCTGCTCACCGGCTCCGGCCTGCGCAAGTCCTTCGGCCTCACCCGGGCCCTGGAGGACGCCTCCCTCGTCCTGTACCCCGGCGAGGTCGTCGCCGTCATGGGCCCCTCCGGCTCGGGGAAGTCCACCCTCCTGCACTGCCTCGCCGGCGTGGTGCGGCCGGACGCCGGGTCCATCGAGTACGACGGCCAGGACCTGGCCGCCGCCTCGGACACCCGGCTCAGCGCGCTGCGCCGCTCGGAGTTCGGCTTCCTGTTCCAGTTCGGCCAGCTCGTCCCCGAACTCTCCTGCCTGGAGAACGTCGCGCTCCCCCTGCGGCTCGGCGGGCGGTCCCGCCGCCGGGCCGAGCACGACGCAGCCGAGTGGCTGGACCGGCTGGACGTGGGCGAACTCGCGCACAAGACCCCCGGCGAGTGCTCGGGCGGCCAGGGCCAGAGGGTCGCGGTGGCCCGCGCCCTCGTCACCCGCCCCCGGGTGGTGTTCGCCGACGAACCCACGGGCGCCCTCGACTCCCTGAACGGGGAACGGGTGATCCGCATGCTCACCGAGGCGGCCCGGGAGTCCGGGGCCGCCGTGGTCGTGGTGACGCACGAGGCCCGGGTGGCCGCCTACGCCGACCGCGAGGTCGTCTGCCGGGACGGCCGCACCCTCGACGTCGGGGGGCCGGGATGAGCCCCCGGGACCGAGCCCCCGCCGGAACCGGTCCGGAACGCGACCGCCCGTCCCCCCTCGGCGAACTCCTGCTGGGCGCGCAGCTCGCCCTGCGCGGCGGCCGGGAGGTCGTCCTCCGGACCGTCCTCACCGCGATCGGGGTCGGCGCGGCCACCGCCGGGCTGCTCCTGGCCGCCGGGCTGCCGACCGCCCTGGACCACCTGTCCGAGCGGAACGCGGCCCGCATGGACCACCAGGTGGCCCCCCACCCCGCGCCCCCGGCGGGCGACGACACCCTGCTGATCGGCATCGCCACCACCGTCCACGAGGGGCAGGAGGTCCACGGGAGGCTCCTCCGGGCCGAGGGGTCCGATCCCCCGCTCCCGCCCGGCGTGGCCGAGATCCCCGGGCCGGGCGAGCTCCTCCTCTCCCCCGCGCTGGCCGACCTGCTCGACGCCCCGGGCACAGAGGCCCTCCGGAGCCGGTTCGACCACCCCGTCGTCGGGGAGATCGGCCCCGAAGGGCTTCGGGGACCGCACGAACTGGCCTACTACCTCGGCAGCGAGGACCTGGCCGTGGAGAACGCCGGCATCCGGATCACCGAGTTCGGAGGGGAGCCGGGCCCCGTCGTGCGGGGGCCGGTCGTCGTGCTCCTCGGCATGGTGGGCGTGGTCGTCATGCTCACCCCCGTCGTGGTCTTCCTCGGCGCGGCGGTGCGCTTCGGCGGTGAACGGCGTGAGCGCCGCCTGGCCGCGCTGCGGCTCATGGGGGCCGACCGCCGGGCCGTCCGGCGCGTCGCGGCCGGGGAGACCCTTCCCGGTGTCGGGCTCGGCCTGGTGCTCGGGGCGGTGCTCTTCCTCGCCGGGCGTCCGATCGTGGAGGCGGTGGGGGTGGGGCCCGGTCTGTACGCCGGGGACGTGGCACCGCACCCCGTGCTCGGCGCGCTGGTGTTCGGCGGGGTTCCGCTGCTCGCCCTGTGGGTGGTGCTCGCCTCCCTGCGCGGGGTCGTGGTCGAACCGCTCGGCACCGTGCGCCGCGCCGAACGGCCGCGCCCCAGGGTGTGGTGGCGTCTGCTGCTCCTGGTGCTCGGCGTGGCCCTGATCTGGCTGAGCATGGACCTGCAGACGGCGGAGCGCCTGGGCCTGGACGGGGTCGGGGGACTGCCGATGACGGCGATCGGGCTCCTGGCCGCGCTGTTCGGCACGACCGCCGTGCTGCCCTGGCTGGTGGACCGGCTGTTCCGACGCGCCTCGGGCGGCCCCCTCTCGCTCCAGCTCGCGCAGCGCCGGCTGGCCGCGGCGGGCGGCGGTCCCACCCGGGCGGTCAGCGGCATCGTGGTGACCGTCGCGGGGGCCATCGCGCTGCAGAGCCTGTTCGCGAACGCCTGGGCCGATGCGTCGGTGACCCTCGCGGACACCGCCCAGGAGGCGTACGAGGAGAGCGAGTTCGGTCCGTCCCGGTTCCAGCTCCAGGCGGACCTGTGGATGCCCCCCGCCGACGACGACCCCGCCGGGACCGTGGCGCGGGTGCCCGGCGTGGAGGAGACCGCGGCCTTCCGTACGGTGTGGGGCGCCACCGGCGACGGTACCGGCGTCACGGTCCGGATCGCCGACTGCGAGGTCCTGCGGCAGATGGCCGACCTGCCCGCCTGCTCCCCCGGGGACGTCTTCAGCGCGCTGCCCGGGCTGGAGGCCGGCGACACCCTCATGGTCCGCCCGAGGGAGGACGCGACGGAGACCCCCTGGGTGCTGCCCCCGGTCTCCGGTTTCGAGGGGGATCTGGTCGAACACCCCTGGAGCGCGCTAGGGCTGACGGCGCGGGACGTCGTCCTCGCCACCCCGGAGGCCGCCGCGGCGCCCGAGGGGATCGCCGTCCGGAGCACGGTCTGGATCAGGGCCGACCCGGCCGTCCCCGGCATGGAGGAGGGCCTCAGGCACACCGTCGGGTACCTGGACCCGACCTCGCGCCTGGACGTCCCGATCACCACCGTGGTCAACCCGGCCATGGCCGACATCCGTGACGCGCTCGTGGCCGGAGCCCTGGCCTGCCTGACGGTGATCGCCGCCGGGCTGGTGGTGGGCACGGTCGAGCAGGTCCGGGAGCGCCGGCGGGTGCACGCGGTGCTCACCGCGTTCGGCACCCGGCGGAGGACGCTGGTGGCCTCGGTGGTGTGGCAGACCACGCTGCCCGTGCTCCTGGGCATCGTGCTGGCCACGGCGGCCGGGACCGCCCTCGGGGTCATGGTCCAGAGGGTGGCCGGGCTCCCCGTGCGCTTCATCCCGGTGGAGACCCTCGTCATCGCGGGCGCCGGCGTGGGCGTGGCGGCCCTGACCACCCTGCTCGCGGTGCCCGCGCTGCTGCGGACCATGCGCCCGGAGGGCCTGCGCTCGGAGTGAGCGGGGCCCGGCCGGGCGCCGCGGGTCCCCGGTGACGGAGGACCGGGGCCCGCCGCCCGGGCCCGGCCCCTGCTCCCGGGGGCGGGTCCCCTCCCGCCCCCGGAGGCGAGGGCCCCTCCCGTCCCCGGAGGCGAGGGCCCCTCCCGCCCCCCTCTGCCGTGATTCCGTACTCCTGGCGGGGTTCGGCGTCGGGACCGGCTATGGGTACGAGCTCACCGGGGGCAGGGGCGCTCACTGCCACCGGGGGTGGGCCCACGTCATCGGCGGAGGGCCCGTCCGGCCCCGGCCCCTCCCCTAGATCTCCTCGCCGGACAGCAGGTCCGACGCATCGGTGATCCGGTACGCGTACCCCTGCTCGGCCAGGAAGCGCTGGCGGTGCGCGGCGTAGTCCTGGTCGAGGGTGTCCCTGGCGACCACCGCGTAGAAGCGCGCCGCGCGTCCGTCGGTCTTGGGCCGCAGGACCCGTCCCAGGCGCTGGGCCTCCTCCTGCCGGGACCCGAAGGAGCCGGACACCTGCACCGCCACGCCCGCCTCGGGCAGGTCGATGGAGAAGTTCGCGACCTTGGACACCACCAGCGTGCGCAGCTCGCCGGAGCGGAAGGCGTCGAACAGCCTCTCGCGCTCCTTGTTCCTGGTCTCGCCCTTGATCACGGGGGCGCCCAGGGAGGCGCCCAGCTCGTCCAGCTGGTCGATGTAGGAGCCGATGACCAGCACCTGCTCCTCCGGGTGGCGCTCCACGATCTGCCGCACCACCGAGGTCTTCGTCTCGGAGGAGGCGCAGAACCGGTAGCGGTCCTCGGGCTCGGCGGTCGCGTAGGCCAGGCGCTCGGACTCCGACAGGTCCACCCGGACCTCCACGCAGTCCGCGGGGGCGATCCACCCCTGGTTCTCCATGTCCTTCCACGGGGCGTCGTAGCGCTTGGGGCCGATGAGCGAGAACACGTCGCCCTCCCGGCCGTCCTCCCGCACCAGCGTCGCGGTGAGCCCCAGGCGGCGCCGGGCCTGGAGGCCCGCCGTCATCCGGAAGATCGGCGCCGGCAGCAGGTGGACCTCGTCGTAGACCACGAGCCCCCAGTCGCGGGCGTCGAACAGCTCCAGGTGCGTGTACACGCCCTTGCGCCTGGCGGCCATCACCTGGTAGGTCGCGATCGTGACCGGCCGGATCTCCTTGCGCGTCCCCGAGTACTCGCCGATCTCGTCCTCGGTGAGGGACGTGCGCCTCAGCAGCTCCGTCTTCCACTGGTGGACCGAGACGGTGTTCGTCACGAGGATGAGGGTGGTCGCCCCGGTGAGCGCCATCGCCGCCGCGCCCACCACGGTCTTGCCCGCGCCGCACGGCAGCACGACGACGCCGGAGCCGCCCGCGTGGAAGCTCTCCGCGGCCTCCTTCTGGTAGCCGCGCAGCTCCCAGCCGTCCTGGTCCAGGCCGATGGCGTGCGCCTCGCCGTCCACGTACCCGGCCAGGTCCTCCGCGGGCCAGCCGATCTTCAGCAGCGCCTGCTTGAGGTTGCCGCGCTCGCTGGGGTGCACGGCCACCGAGTCCTCGTCCAGCCGCTCGCCGAGCATGCCCTTGAGCTTCTTGGCCCGGACGACCTCCTCCAGGACGGCCCTGTCCGAGGACTCCAGGACCAGCCCGCGCACGGGGTCGCCGACGATGCGCAGGCGCCCGTAGCGCTGCATGGTCTCGGCGATGTCCACCAGCAGGGAGTGCGGCACCGGGAACCTGGAGAAGCGGATCAGCGCGTCCACGACCTGCTCGGCGTCGTGTCCGGCGGCGCGCGAGTTCCACAGCGCCAGCGGAGTGATCCGGTAGGTGTGCACGTGCTCGGGCGCGCGCTCCAGTTCGGCGAAGGGCGCGATGGCTCGGCGGCACTCGCCGGCGAGCTCGTGGTCGACCTCCAGCAGGAGCGTCTTGTCGGACTGGACGATCAGGCAGGACACACGGACCTTCAATCTCGCGGGGCGGGGGGCGGCCTCAGGTGCAACGCGTCCGGGCCCCTGATCATGCCCTGCCGCCGAAATGCCCGCCCGGCCCCGTGCCCGGCCGCCGGAACGGCGTCCTCCGGGGGCGGGGCGTCCGTGTCCGCCGCTGTCCGGGCGCCGTCGAGTCCTGGCCCCCGGGGGCCAGGGGCCCGCGCCCGCGCCCGCCGCACCGGCGCGGCCCGTGCGGGGTCAGGTCTCGGAGGTGGCGATGGCGAAGCCGATCAGGCACGCGAGGACGACCATGATCGCCAGGATGACCCCGTTGGAGATCCAGGCGTAGCGGAGGTGCCGCCGCGCCTTCTCCCGGTCGACCTTCTCCGTGAGGGAGAGCGCCGAGAACACGAGGCCGACGACGCCCAGGAACCCGCAGCAGGTCACCACGAGGAGGATCGACACCACCAGGGCGGCGATGGCGCTCGTCTGGTTGGGCGGGGCCTCCTGGTACGGAGCGCCGTACGGCTCCAGGTGGTGCACGGGCTCGGCGGCGGGGTCGCCGTAGCCGCCCGGGGGCGGCGGGTACCCCGCGGGGTCGCCGTAGCCGCCGGGCGGCTGCGGATAGGGGCTGCCGTAGGGGAGGCCCTGCGGGTGGGGCTGTCCTGCGGAGGGGCTGCCGTAGGGGTCGCCGGGACCGGACTGCCAGTTCTCGCTCAAGGTCGTGATCTCCGGGAGGTGTCGGTGTGTGGGGGAGGGGTGGGAGCCGCGGGGGACGGCGGGGTCGCGGGGCGGTGCCCGGGGCCCGGTCAGAGGCCGGGGACGGGGCCCGTTCCGCGCGACCGGCCCGCCCGGACCGGCGGGGCCCGGTCAGACGCTGAGGATCACCACCGCCAGGAGCATGAGCGGGATGAAGAACACCACCGACAGCGCGGCGTAGGCGAAATTGCACGCCCACGCGTACCGGAGGTGGCGCTCGACCTCGGCCGCGTCCGGGTAGCGCCTGACCGCCATGACCCCGAAACCGATGCCGGGCAGGTTCGCCACGAGGAGGAAGAACCACATGCCCAGGTACAGCCCCAGGACGGGCACCACCAGGCTGAGCAGCGCCGCCACCAGGGCCGCGACCGCTCCCCCCAGCCGGGCCGGGGGACCCGTGGGGCCGACTCCGGTGTGGGGCCCGGGGCGGTGGCCGAACGACCCGCCGGCCGCCGGACGCGAGGGGTGCGCGGTCCGCGGGCCACTCGCGTCCGGCGGCCGCACGGAGCCGAGCGTGGAGCCCTGTTCGCGCTCCCAGAAGGCCTTGGGTCCGCCCTGGCCGCTCATCACCGCTCGTCCGCCTCCCGTCGGCCGCAGGGGCCGTCGTCGCCGAGCCGCCCTCGCGGCCGTCCCATACTGCCGCATACCCAGCCCGCCGCGCGCGGACCCGGCGTCCGGCGGCACGGTTCGTCAAACACCGGTCAGTAGTTGGTCACCGGGACGATCCCCTGGATCCACGAGCCCGCCTGGGTGAACATCACGAACGTCAGCACGAGCATCACGAAGAACATCACCCCGGCGGCGCCCAGGCAGTACCAGGAGTAGCGGGTGAGCGTCTCCGCCTGGACGGGGCGGCCCCGGTCGCGCGCGTGGGCGGCGCGCACCGCGAACACGATCCCGGCGACCCCGAACAGCCAGTTCGCGCAGCACAGGAACGTGAGCGCGTGCAGGATCAGGGCCATCGTCGAGCTGCTGGCACCGCCGGGGAGCGGCGTCCGGGACCCCTCGCGGGCGTCGTCGCGCTCGTCCCACCCCTCCCGCTCGTCCGGTTCGTCGGCGCGGGGGCGGTCCCGGGCGGCGCGGTCGTCCGGACCGCCGCCGCGGGGCTCCCGGCGCCCCGCACCGCGGCTCCGCCCACGGCCGCCGTCGCGGTCGTCGTCGCGTCCGTGGTCGCGGGGGGACGATGCCCCGGGGGGCAGCGATGTGTCGCTCATGGGGGTGTCTCTCGCTGTCGGTGGGCGGACCGGCTCGCACCCACACTAGAGGGCGTGCCCGGCGGGCGCCCTCCCCGCTGCGCGACGGGCGGGGCCCACCGGACACACTAGATCGTTGACGGGAAATGTGTGCCCCCGTCAGCGGTCGTGGGCCACCGACGACCGCTTGACCGGGACGCCCACCAGCCAGTCGTGCCAGATCGCCGCGTTGAGCGCGCAGACGCGCCGGCACACCCGCACCCGGAGCCCCTCGGCGGTGCGCGCGGCACGGCGCTCCGGGCCGAGCCGGCTCCTCGGCGTCCAGATCACCGACGCCCCTCGTCATGCCCGCAGCGGGTTCAGGGATCTCCCATCGACGATCTAGTGCGGCTCCGCCGCCCCTCGCCGGTCGCCGCCGGGGACGCCGTCCCCGCCCTCGGGCTCCGGCCCGTCCAGCTCGGCGACGGCGTTCACCCGGTGCACGGCGAACCGGTGCACGGACGCGCGCGTGGCGTCGTAGGCGGTGAGGAAGCCCCCGTCCACCCCCGAGGGCTCCACGATCCGGCTCACCTGCCGTCCGTCCGTGTCCGTGTAGCCGATCCACACCCGTCGGCCGTCCTTCGCCGCCCGGGTGAGCGCCTCCAGCACCGCCGCGTTCCTCGACCCGGGCGGCCCGTCCTCCGGGAGGGGGATCGGCGTGCGCGCCGCGTTGGACGCCTCGTCCCCGGCCCGCACCGCCCGCACGGCGGCGCGCGCCGTCTCCCGGAACGACCCCCCGGGCGGCGGCGGGGCGTCCGCCGGGTCGGACCGCCGCGCCTCGGGGCGGCTCAGCCGCATGGACCCGTCGCCGCTCTCGGGCACCGGGTGGTAGCCGAGCTGGCGCAGCCGCTCCATGAGCGCGGCCCGGTTGGAGCGGCTCGCCACCACGGTGGGGGCCAGCCGGAACAGCCCCAGGTCCTGGGCCCGGCGGTCCCCGAGCAGCTCCTCCAGCAGGGCGGGCTCGTCGCAGCGCAGGTAGCCGGAGGCCGACCCGGCCCGCAGCCGTCCGTGCCGGCGCCCCACGTCCGACACCAGGTAGCGCAGCGCCTGCGGAAGGGGGGTGCGCGAGTGGCGTTCGAGCAGGGCGGTGATGTCGGCGACGCCCTGACCCGCGTCCAGGGCGCGGCGCACGGACTCCTCCGTGAAGCGGTACACGGTGGCGCCGCCGGTGGACTCCACGTCCGCGACCAGCGCGAGGTCGCGGGCGAGGCCGGTGACGAGGGGGCCGGGGGCCACCGCCGTCAGGTCGCCCTGCACCAGCACGTAGTCCAGCGGCTTCGGCATCTCCGCCGCGAGCACCCTCGCGGCGGCGTCGTCCTCCCCCTCCAGCAGGGGGCGGGTGTGCTCGGCCAGCGCCCCGCGCCCGGTCAGCCCGAGCGCGGCGGCCTCCGCGGCGGCGATCTCCACCAGTTCGGCGTAGACGGGCGACTGGCGGCGCGGGCGGCGCCACGACAGGCGCGAGGCCAGCGACCCGGGCAGCGGGGCGAACCCGGGCGGGGCGGTGGCCATCTCGCCCAGCAGGTCGCGGCGGGCCTGGGGGGCCGCGGGCCGGACCAGCCCGGCCCCGAGCACGTTGCGCACCCGGCCGCCGGAGTCGCGCGACCCGTTGAGGGACGCGACCCGGTCGGAGTCCAGCCACGCGGAGGCGAGCCGCAGCCAGCGGCGCTCGGGCGGGGTCTCCCGCCACACGTCGTACGCGCGGGTGGGCAGCCACTCGCCCTCGACGCGGTCGTCGGCGCCGAGCAGCCCGGCGGCGTGGGCGACCTCCACGAACAGGGCGGCGGTGGTCTCGTCGGTGTCCATCGCCTGGGCCGCGCGGCGGAGGTCGCGCACCCCCAGACCGCCGTTGCGGAGCACGGCGGCCGGCTCCTGCGACCAGCGTTCGAGCAGTTCCTCGATCGCCCGCAGCACCGTGAACGCCTGCCCGGCCGCCGCCCGGGTGACGGCCTCGCCGGGGTTCGGGGTGCCCTCGAACGGCGGCGGCTCGGTGGTGACCTCGCGGAACAGCAGCCCCGAGCGGAGGGCCAGGGCGGCCTCGCGCGGCAGGGTGAGGGTGTCGTCCCCGCTGGGGAGGAGCAGCGCCCGGGCGATCAGCGTCTCGACGGGGGAGGAGGCGCCGGCGAGGGTGACCTCGCGGCGGGCGTCGGAGACGGTCCCGTTGGGGGGACCCCACGCCATCCCGTCGAGCAGCCTGCGCGCCTGCGGGCCGGCCTGCCCGATGAGCCCCAGGACGCGGCCGGGGTCGGCCAGGAGCGTCGCGACCGCCTCGACGGGCGTGTGCGCGGTGCTGTCGGGGACCAGGTCGCGGGCGAGCCGCGCGGCGGCGCCGTGCGGAAGGCCGGCGAGGAGCACGCGCGCCGGCGGCCCGAGCTGCGCCGGGTGGGGGATCAGGTCGCGCAGCACCTGGACGGGGCGGATCCTGCCCCTGTCGGGCCAGACCAGGGCCAGTTCGAGCAGGGTGTCCAGGGCGTCGGCGAGGGGGTCTCCGGCGGCGCCGTCCTCCGTCGCGGACCCCTGGCGCCCGGAGGCCGCTCCGCCGCCCGCCGGGCCGGGCAGGGGGAGCGTGCCCAGCGCCTCGGCCAGTTCCACGGTCTGGACGCCCACCGGTTCGGACAGCCGGTCGTCGCCGAGCGCGATGACGGCCTCCAGCACCTGGAGGGTGAACCGGTCCAGGCGTTCGAGGACCCTCAGGACCGCGTTGCGGCTGGTCGCGCGGGCCGCGAGCGCGCCGATGTCGGCCGGGACCGGCTGTGCCAGGTCGGGCCGTGCGGCCAGCAGGGCGGCGAGCTCCCCGTCCGACCGGCTGCGCAACCAGGAGGTGAAGGTGGGGGGACGGCCCGGGGCGGGGGCCGCGGGGCTCCCCCCGCCCGGCACGTGCTCGTCGGGTGCTGCGTTCTCGGTCATCGGGTCCACGCTAAGCGATGCCGGGTCCCGTGTTCGCGTGAGTCCCGGCGGTTCCCCGTTGTCACCACCCGTCACCGAGGGTGAGACCGTATCCGAAGACGATTCGGTGACCGAAATTGCGCAGGGGGGTTAAATGCCAGGTCGTTGTCGGCCAATATTGGAGTCATGACCCAGCGCTCGGAACAACTGGTACTGGACTATCTGTCCGAGGTCGGCCTGGTCCTGCACGGTCGCATGTCGGCGAGGGAGCGCACCGCCTTCCTCTCGGAGCTCCGCTCGCGGATCGACGCGCGCCGCGCGGCGGCGGAGGGCGGCCCCGAGGCCGTGAGGGGGATCCTCAGGGGCCTCGGCAGCCCGGAGGACCTGGTGGAACGCGAGATCGCCGGACGCGACCTCGACATCGAGGACGCGGAGCTGATCCCGCCCAGGCCGCGCCACGCCGACCGGCCGCCGCCGCCGTGGCGGGGCGGCCCCAGCCGCGGGCTGATGTCCCTCGTGGAGGGCCCCCGGCAGACGGACATCCACGTCACCGGCCGCCGCGCGGACCGCGCGGAACGCGCCGCCCGCGCCCCCGGGGGCCGGAGCGGTCCGCCCGGGGCGGTGGCGCTGGTGCGCCGGCACCCCGCGGAGGCGGCCGCCCTGGGCCTGATGCTGCTCACGGTGCCGTGGTCGCTGAACCTCGCCTACCTGTGGGTGCTCGGCGCCGCGCTCGTCGTGCTCAGCCAGGTGTGGAGCGCCGTGGACAAGTGGGTCGGCGTCGGCCTGCCCCTGGTGGCCTGCCTGGTCGGGATGGCCCTGTGGCCGGGGGAGGCCGAGTTCGTCGACCAGTACGTCCAGGACTCCCTGGCCGCCACGGGCGTCGTCGGCCTCGCCGTGGGCTCCCTGGCGGCCGTCGTGTACCTGTACCCGAGGGCGCGCCGCTCCGCCGACGCGGAGGAGCGCCGGGCGCGGGAATGACGCCCCGGCCGACGCGGGCTTTCGGCCCCGGCCGTTCCTTCCCGCGTTCTCCGGGGCGGGGCGGGAACGCGGTCGCGCCGTTCCGGCTGGTCATTGCTTGGCAAACGCTGGGGAATAACCTTTTACGGTCCGCCCGTTACTACGAGTCCTAGGCCACGGATTCGGGTAGGCATGTCACTGCACCGCCGTTTTCGCTTCGCGGCGGTCGTATCGGTAACGGTGGCCCGACGGCCAGTTCGGGCGCCACTTCGGTCGAGGCGGCCCGCTTCACCGCCGAGTCCCGTCCCACACTCCGCACCCAGCGGTGGGGGCCGCCAGCACCGCACGAGGCCCGGATGAGCCGTATCCGGGCCTCGTTTCCGTTCCCGGGGAGCCATTCCTTGTTCGGCGGGGAGTTACTCCCGTCCCCGGGGCGGGGAATTATGCCCTCGCGTCCGGATGCCCTTCCACACTAACCTGGTGGGCCCATGGAAACCACGGGAGCCCGGGACGGACGGGCGGGCCGGGGCACCTGTGTGCCTTTGCCGCCCCCTGCCCCGGGGCCCGCCAGCGAAAGCGCGAGGTCTCTACGTGCCCACCGGCAAGGTCAAGTGGTACGACGGCGACAAGGGTTTCGGATTCCTCACGCGCGACGACGGCGGTGAGGTCTTCGTGCACTCCTCGTCCCTGCCCCCGGGCGCCGCGCCGCTGCGCCCCGGGCAGCGGGTCGAGTTCGGCGTCGCGGACGGCCGCAAGGGCGCCCAGGCGCTCCAGGTCGTGCTCCTGGACGCCCAGCCCTCCGTCGCCAGGGCCCGCCGCAAGTCGCCCGACGAGATGGTCGCCCTCACCGAGGACCTCATCAAGCTCCTGGAGGGCCTCTCCACCGGCTACCGCAGGGGCCGCCACCCGGAGCGCCGGGAGGCCGCGCGGATCTCCTCCGTGCTGCGCGTGGTGGCCGACGACCTGGAGGCCTGACCGCCGCGGGCCCTTCCGCCCGTCCCCGGGAGGGCCCCTCCGACACCACAAGACTTGATCAAGAGGATGTATCGGGCGAACCTTGACCCGCGTTATGGTCAAATCGGTGCTCGCGATCAGTGAGAATGGGGAACGTGAGCCCTTCTCGACGTTCTCCTGTACCGGACAAGGCCTGTGTCGACGCGGTGGAGTTGGCCCGCTCGGTGGCCGCCGAGGCCGGGCGACCCGAATGGGTGGGTGACGCGCTCACCCCCCAGGTCGAGGACACGCGCCTGGTCACCCACTACTTCACCTGCCTCGACCCCGCCTATCCGGGGTGGAACTACGCGGTCACCGTCGTCCGCGCCTCGCGCGCCAAGGACGTCACGGTCAACGAGGTCGTTCTGCTCCCCGGCGAGGGCGCCCTCGTGGCGCCCGAATGGCTGCCCTGGAAGGAGCGGCTGCTCCCCGGCGACCTCGGCGTCGGCGACCTCCTGCCCACGGAGGAGGACGACGAGCGCCTCATCCCCGGCTACGCCCAGGTGCCCGACAGCGAGCTGGACGCCGAGGGCGTGGACCAGCAGATGGTCTGGGAGCTGGGGCTGGGCCGGCGCCAGGTCCTCTCCGAGGTCGGGCGCGAGCAGGCCGCCGAGCGCTGGTACAACGGCGAGGCCGGACCGCGCAGCCCGATCGCCGCGGCCGCCCCCGACCGCTGCATCACCTGCGGCTTCATGACCCCGCTCGCCGGTGAGCTGCGCCAGATGTTCGGCGTGTGCACCAACGAGTACGCGCCCGACGACGGCCGGGTGGTCTCCATGGACCACGGCTGCGGCGCCCACTCCGAGGTGCGCCGCCCCGAGCCGCAGGCCGGCCCCAGCGGCCCGGTCGTCGACGAGATGGGCTACGACCACATCGTCTTCGACGACACCGCCGAGCTGGAGCTCGTCTCCTCCGAATCCTGACGGGCCGTGCCCTCCCCCGGAGAAAGCACGCCCCGCCGCGCTGTCGGACCCTGGCCCCCCGTCCCGGTGGGCTAGGGTTTTTCTACCGCACCCACCCTCGCCCCGGGTGCACCGTGCCGGGTCGTGCCCGCAGCGCAGGAGGAACCCACCATGGCCGAGCCGGTGACCGCTTCGGCGGTCGACCCCTACAACACCGCCGAACTGCGCCGACGCGTCCTCGCGGCGTGGGCCGACGCCCCGGCCAGGTTCCGGGAGGACGCCAACGCCGAGGAGGACTTCGCCCTCGGCGGCTACCGCGACCGCGTCGTGGTCGAACTCGCCCAGAACGCCGCCGACGCGGCGCGCAGGGCGGGGGTCCCCGGAAAGCTGCGCCTGGCGCTGGACGGCCTCCGGCTGACCGCCGAGAACACGGGCTCGCCGCTGACCCCGGAGGGGGTCGAGTCGCTGGCGACCCTGCGCGCCTCCACCAAGCGCGGCGAACAGGGCGCGACCGGGCGCTTCGGCGTCGGCTTCTCCGCGGTGGCGGCGCTCAGCGACGACGTCACCGTCGACTCCGGCGGCGCGGCGGTCCGCTTCAGCGCCGAGGCCGCGCGCGGGGCCGTCGCGGAGCTGCTGGCCGGGGGCGGGGCCCACGCCGACCTGGCGGACGAGGTGGGGCGCCGCTCCGGGCACGTGCCCATGCTGCGGCTGCCCTTCCCCGCGCGGGCGGCGGCCCCGGGGGACTACGACACCGTCGTCACCCTCCTGCTCCGCGACGACCAGGTCCGCCTGCGCGTGCGCGAGCTCCTCGGCCGCACCGGCGAGGCCCTGCTGCTCGCCCTGCCCGGCCTCGCGGAGGTCCGGGTGGACGTGGACGGCGAGGAGCACGTCCTCACCCGGCAGGAGGTCCCGGCGGACCAGGACGACCCGGGCACGACCGTGCCGCCCGGGACCGCCGACGCGACCCCGCTCGCATCACAGGCCGCTCCAGTCACCACAACCACTTCGGCCACACCCGTGGCGGGGACCGGCGTCGCCGACCTCGTCACCGGCCGCCGGGACGCCGAGGGCACGCGCACCACCCTGTGGCGGGTCCTCAGCCGCACGGGCGAGTTCGACGCCTCCCTGCTGGCGGACCGTCCCACGGAGGAGCGCGACCGCACCTCCTGGTCGCTGACCTGGGCCGTCCCCGTGGCCCCCGACGGCTCCGTCGCCGCACTGCCCGCCGACGTCGAGAACGTCGTCCACGCGCCCACCCCCACCGACACGGAGCTCGACCTCCCCGCCGTCCTCATCGGGAGCTTCCCGCTCGGCAGCGACCGGCGCGGCGTCCAACCCGGAGCCGCCACCGACCTGCTGCTCGGGGAGGCGGCCCACGCCTACTGCGCGCTCCTGCGCCGGTTCGACGGCCGGGCCGCCCTCGACCTCGTACCCGGCACCCGCGTGGGGGGCGGCGCCGTCGACGCCCTCTTCCGCGCACGCGTCGCCGAACCCCTCCGGGACACCGCGTTCCTGACCACCGCCTCCGGGGCGCCCGTCGCCCCGCGCGACGCGGCCCTGCTCGACACCGGCGGGTCGGGCGGCGCCGCGGACCTGGCGGCCGTCCTCGCCGAACTCGTCCCCCAGCTGCTCCCCGGCTCGTGGAGTCCGCGCCACCCGGCGCTCGCCGCCCTGCGCGTCCACCGCCTGGGCCTGGCCGACGTGGCCGACCTGCTCGCGGACACCGACCGGCCGCCGCGCTGGTGGGCCTCGCTCTACGCCGCCCTGGACACCGCCGGGAGCGGCGGAGCCGACCTCGACGAGCTCGGCTCCCTCCCGGTGCCCCTGGCGGACGGCCGCCTCGTGCGCGGTCCCCGCTCCCTGCTCCTCCCCGGGGAGGACTGGGCCGGGGACGGCGGCGCAGGGGGCCACGGGATCTCCGCGCAGACCCTCGCGGCGCTCGGCGTGCGCGTGGTCCACCCCGAGGCCGTCGACCCGCTCCTGCGCCGCCTGGGCGCGGTGGAGGCCGGCGCGGCCACCGTCCTGTCCGACCCCCGGACCGAGGCGGCCGTCCGCGACTCCCTCGACGCCGACGACCCCGACCCGATCGCCGAGGCCGTCCTCGACCTCGTCGCGGCCTCCGGAACGACCGTCGCCGACGCCCCCTGGCTGGCCGAACTCGCCCTGCGCGACGACGAGGACGGCTACTCGGTCGCCGCCGAGCTCCTCGTCCCCGGCGCTCCGCTCGCGGACCTGCTCGTCGACGACGCCCCCTTCGGCACCGTCCACGAGGACCTCGTCGAACGCCACGGGACCGACGTCCTGCGCGCGGTCGGCGCGCTCTGGGAACTCGGCGTGGTCCGTGTCGAGGAGGCCGCGCTGGGGGAGGACCTGGTCGCGGAGTTCGACGGCGCCGCCGGCGAGGACGGCCCGGACGGCCTGGAGGACTGGGCCGACGAGGTCCTCGAACGCGTCGGCGACCCCGAGCTGCCCCCGGTCGTGCCCGAGCTCGTGGTCGTCGCCGACCTCGACTGCGTCGCGGACGACAGCTGGCCGCAGGCCCTGGCGATGCTCTCCCGGGGCCCGCTGCGCGAGGCCGTGACCGAGCCCGCGCGCCTGCTCATGCCCGACGGCCGCGTGGTGGACGCGCCCTCGTACACGGCGTGGTGGCTCCGGACCCGGGCGCTGCTGGGCGGCAGCGCGCCGGTCGAGCTGCGCACCGCCGACGCAGACCCGTCCCTGACCGGCCTGTACGACGAGGTCCCGGCCGACGTCGACCCCGAGTTCGCCCGAGCGCTGGGGGTACGCGCCACCCTCGCCGACCTGATCACCGACCCGGACGGGCCGGACGACCTGCTCGCCCGCCTGGCGGACCCCGACCGCCACGTGGACCGCGCCTCGCTCCGCCTGGTGTGGACCGCGCTCGCCCTCGTGGACGCGGAGCTGGTGACCCCGCCCTCCCGCGTGCGGGCGGTGCGCGGCGGCGCGATCGTGGTGGCCGACGCGGAGGAGACCGTGGTCGTGGACTCCCCGGACCTGCTGCCGCTGCTGGAGGACCGTCCGCTGGTCCTGGCCCCGGACGACTCCGCCGAGGCCCTGGCCGACGTGCTCGACCTGGACCTGGCGAGCGAGACGGTCACCGGGAAGGTCGGGTCGGTCGGCGAGGTCCGCCCGGTCCCCGGAGAGGCCGACCTGTTCCTGGACCCCGCCGGGGAGCCGGACCGCACCTACATGCACCACCGGACGCTCACCGTGGACGGCGTCGACCTGGAGTGGTACGTCGGCGACGGCACCGCGCACGCGTCCACCACCGACGGCCTGGCACGGGCCCTGTGCTGGCGCGCCGGGCAGTGGTCCCGCCGGCACCTGGTCGCGGCCGCCCTGCGCGACCCGACCGCCGCCGCCCGGCTCCTCGCCGAGGCCGACCTGGAGTAGCGCGGCCCCGGGCGGGACGCGGCCCCCGGCGACCCCGGGGGCCGCGTCAGGCCAGGACCTCGGCCAGGCGCTCGCCCAGCCCCTCTTCCGGCTCCCCCCACTCCAGGACCTCGACCGCGTCGCCCACCGCCAGGCTCCCCGGCCGGGTGACGGCGAACATGGAGCCGAAGGACACCCCGCCGCCGTCCGCGCGCCGGTAGCCCGCCAGGGTCCGCAGCGGCTCCGGGCCGCTCCTCTCGCCCCGCGCCTGGTCCACCGTCGTCCCCACGCAGCGGATGCACACCTTGGCGTAGCCCAGCTCGGCGTCCCCCAGACGGACGGAGCGCACCCGGTCCTCGGTGTGCGGCTCCTCCCACCCCGACACGACGACGTTGGGCCGGAACCGGTCGATCGGCACGGGCTCGGCGCCGCGCTCCAGGATGCGCGCGCCGAGCAGGTCCAGGGAGGACGCGGACGCCATCAGGACCGCCGTGCTGTCCGCGAACCCGCTGGTGCCGGGGGTCCTCCCCCCGGTCAGGCGTGCGTGGTCGTCGGGCACCCGCACCAGGCGGCTCGGCGCGCCCAGCACCTCGGTCAGCCACCCGGAGACCTCGTCCCCCTGGTCCACGCCCACGAACGGCTTCCTGTGCAGGACGACGTCCAGCCGGGGTCCCCCGGGGTCGACCTCGACGTCGACGGGACCGAACCCGTCCGTGTCCAGCCGCAGGCGGGACCCGTCGCCGGAGATCCCGGCGCGCACGCGCGCCAGCCGCGGGTCGTTGCGCTGGCTGCGGAAACCGCCGCCGCCGTCGACCACCATGAACGTGCGGTCGTGGGTGATCCCGGCGGGGGTCATGAGGGCGGAGCGCAGGGAGGTCCCGGCGCACCCCTTGACGGGGTAGTGGACGAGTTCGGAGATTCGGGCCATGGGCAGACGCTACCGCCCGGCCGGCCCGCGGCCCCCGGGGGAGGCCCGGACCGGGTAGCCTCCTCTTCCCCCGCCCCGCCCTCCGACCCCGACGGGACTCCCCATGCGCGCCACCCCCTCGTTCCTCGCCCTGGGCGCCCTGCTGCTCGCCGCCGGCTGCGGCGGCGGGGAGGCGCAGGGCCCGCCCGCCGCCACCGCGGAGGCCGAGCCGACGGAGTACGTCTTCGCCCCGGGCGAGCGGATCACCGTGGAGCTCACCATGTACGACGGCGAGGACGGGCGCCGGACCCCGTTCTTCTCCGGGTACCGGCCCGAGATCGAGTTCGGGAACGGGGGACCGGCCGTCGAGTGCGGCGCCCACCTGCCGGTCGAGCTGCGGGAGTTCCCGCCGGGGGAGACCCACACGATCGTGCTGGAGTGCGGCTCCGAGGTCGCGGTCCCGGTGGACGACCCCGGGTTCGCCCTGGTGGAGGACGGCGTCGAGCGGGGTACGGGTGAGGTGGTCCCCACGGGGGAGGGGTGACCCCTCCGGCGACCGCGCGGGCCCCGGACGGGGGGCCATGGCGTCCACACCGAGGAGGAGCACGATGGACATCGAGCACGAGATCGACGCGGTCGGCCGGTCGGTCGGTGTCCGGCGGACCGGTTCGGGCGCCGAGGGCACCGTCACGGTCAGCCGCGCCTACGAGGTCCCGATCGAGGACCTGTGGGACGCCTGCACCAGCCCGGAGCGCATCCCGCGCTGGTTCCTGCCGGTCGCCGGCGACCTCCGGGAGGGCGGCGCCTACCAGCTGGAGGGCAACGCCGGAGGGCGCGTCCTGGCCTGCGACCCGCCGCACTCCTTCCGGGTCACCTGGGAGTACGGCGGCGAGAGCAGCGAGGTGGAGGTCCGCCTGACCGCGGAGACCGCCACCCGCTCGCGGTTCGAGCTGTCCCACACCGCGCCGCTCGACGAGTTCTGGGAGCGGTACGGCCCCGGGGCCGGGGGGATCGGGTGGGACCTGGGGCTGTTCGGCCTGACCCTGCACCTGCTCCACGGGGCGGGCGTCCCGCCGGAGGCCGGGGAGTGGGCGGGCTCGGAGGACGCGCGGCGGTTCACGGAGCTGAGCGGACGCCGCTGGGCGACGGCGCACGCCGAGTCCGGGGAGGACCCGGACCGGGCCGAGGCCGCGGCGGACCGGACGATCGACTTCTACACGGCGCCGCCGGAGGAGGGTCCGGCCTGAGGCCGCCGGGCCGGGGCGACCCTGCGCGCGGGCGGACGGCGGATCAGCGGGCGACCCGGAAGAACCCCTCCGAGATGAGCGTGCGCAGCGCCTCCGGCGTCCGCTCCCGCACGACCGCCTGGTCCTCGCCGATGAGCTGGGCGATGGCGTCCAGGAGCGGGCCCACGGGCATGGTGCCGTCGCACACCCCGGCCAGGGCCGCCTCGACGGTCCCCACGCGGGCGACCCTGCGCAGCCCGTTCTGCTGGCGCAGCACGATCTTCTCCGGGTCGGGGGCGCCCGGCCTGCCCACCCGCTCCTCCACCACACCGGGAGCGAGCGCGACGTGCGCCGACAGCAGGGCGGCGTCGGTGAGCCGCAGCGCCGTCATCGCCCCGTCCACGACGTCGGGCAGGTACGGGCCGACCGGCTGCTCGATGTCGTGCCGCAGCTCCTCCACGCGCACCGTCGCGTCCTGGGCGACGTCGTTGCGCAGGCTGATCCACCCGAACCCGATGCCCTTGATGCCCTCGCGCTCGAAGTAGTCCAGCCAGGCGTCGTAGCGGCGCGTGTACTCGGGGGTGCCGTGCTCGCACGAGTCGCGCAGCCACAGCTCGACGTACTGGGCGGGATCCTGCACGTCGCGCTGGACCACCCAGCCCGAGCAGCCGGTCCCGGTCACCCAGCCGCCGACGCGGTCCTCCCAGTCGTCGCCGTCGGAGTGCACCCAGTTCGCGAGGATCTGGCACCAGCCGCCCTCGGTGAGGTGCGCGGGGGCCTGCCGCACCAGCTCGGCGCAGACCGTGTCCCCGGGGAGGTCGGACTCCCGGTAGGTGTACCGGGAGGAGTCGGGGGTGATCACGAACGGGGGGTTGGACACGATGAGGTCGAACCGCTCGCCCCCGACCGGTTCGTAGAGGGAGCCCTGGGCCAGGCGGGCGCCCGTGACCCCGGACAGGGCCAGGCTGATCCCGGCCAGGCGCACCGCGCGCGGGTTGAGGTCGGTGGCGACCACCTCGCGCGCCCGCGACGCCAGGTGCAGCGCCTGCACCCCGCAGCCGGTGCCGACGTCCAGGGCGCGGTCGACCGGGCCGTCGACGATCAGCTGGGACAGGGTGGCGGACGCGTTGCCCGCGCCGACCACGTGGTCGTGGCGGGGGACGGCTCCGGTGCCCGGGCGCACCTTGGGGTCGGAGACCACGAATCCGGGCCTGCCGTCCTCCAGGTCCCACGGCCCGAGGTGGACCAGGGCGCGGACGACGGTCCCGTGGGGCCCCTCCTCGACGGTGACGAGCCCCGCCTCGGCCAGTTCGTCCACGGGCAGGACGGCCCGCGCGGCCCGCGCGGGGATGGGCGACCGGAGCCACCACAGGCGCAGCAGCAGCCCGAGCCGTTCCTCCCCGCCGGTGGCCCGCAGGGCGGGCACCAGCTCTTCACGGGCCAGGGCTCGGGCGGCGGCGTCGCCGAGCCGGTCGCGGACGCCCGACACCGTGTAGTCGGCGTCGATGAGGATGCCGCGGAGTCGGTCGGCGAGGCCGCGCGGGAATTCAGTCTCAGACACCCGCCCATTATCAGGCAGAACGGCGGTGCCCCGCTGACAGGCGGTCCGGCCGGGTCAGGAGTGCTCGGGGGAGCGGGAGGCCCCGCGCTCGGCCGACTCGTCCCTCTTGCGGAGCAGGCGCGGGATGTAGAGGTAGCCGAAAACGCCGAGGGCGGCGCCGGTCGCGCAGACACCGATCCACCAGCGCTCGGCCTGGGGGAGGGAGTCGCCCATGGCGACGAGGACGACGAGGGCGACGGCCCACGCGAGGGTGCCGATGGCGGCGGGCACGCGGTAGTCGCTCTCGTGGACTTCGGGATCGGGCCGGCGAGGTGTGCGCACGGTTCCAGGCTATCCGCTCGCACGCGGTCGGCGGCGGCGTGTCGGCGCCGACCGCTCCGACCAGGGAAGCGTTCGTCACACTCTCTGAACCGATCATCCGACCATATGGCGATTTCTATGAAACTCCCGTGAAACGAGCGTCAGCTGTTGTATGAAGATGCAACTAATCTGGCGCAGAATCCTTGTTGTCCGGTAACACGACCAGGTCAGGCTGACGACGTGAACGCACCAACTCCATCCCCCACCGACGACAGAGCGGCCTCCGCCCCCCGGGGCCGCGTGGACCGCTTCTTCCACATCTCCGAGCGCGGCTCCACGTTCGGCACCGAGATCCGCGGCGGTCTGGCGACCTTCTTCGCCATGGCCTACATCATCGTGCTGAACCCCCTGATCCTGAACGGCACCGCGGACGTCAACGGCGAGGTCCTGGAGGTCCCCCAGCTCGTCGCCGTCACCGCCCTGGTCGCCGCGATCAGCAGCATCCTGATGGGCGTCGTCAGCCGCTACCCGTTCGCGCTCGCCGCGGGCATGGGCCTCAACGCCGTCGTCGCGTACGGGGTCGCCCCGCTGATGGCCTGGTCCGACGTCTTCCTCCTGCTGATCGTCGAGGGCCTCATCCTCACGGTCCTGGTGATGACCGGCTTCCGCACCGCCGTCTTCGCCGCGATCCCCGGCGGGCTGAAGATCGCCATCGGCGTCGGCGTGGGCCTGTTCCTGACGATCATCGGCTTCGTCAACTCCGGCTTCATCCAGGGCGGCGGCGGCACGATCGTCAGCCTCGGCAGCGGCGGCCTGAACACCCTGCCCCTGCTGGTCTTCGTCATCGGCCTCCTGGTCACCATCGCGCTCTACGTCCGCAAGGTCCCCGGCGCGATGCTGCTGGGCATCATCGTCTCCACGGTCGCCGCGATCGCGATCCAGGCGCTGTTCGGCGACCGGGGCGAGGGACTGGCCTGGCAGCTGCCTGGCTCCACCCCGAGCCTGCCGACCTCGGTCGGCGACGTCGTCGCCCTCCCCGACTTCTCCCTCATCGGCCTGTTCGCCGAGGGCGGCTTCAACATCGTGGGCCGCTGGTCCGACGTGGGCGTCGCCACCGTCGTGATGCTGCTGTTCACCCTGATGCTGGCCGACTTCTTCGACACCATGGGCACCATGGTGGGCGTCGCCCACCAGGCGGAGCTGACCGACGAGAACGGCAACCTGCCCCGGACCCGCGAGGTCCTGGCCATGGACGCCTTCGGCACGATCTTCGGCGGCGCGGCCTCCGCGTCCATCGCGACGGTGTACGCCGAGTCCGCCGCGGGCGTCGCGGAGGGCGCGCGCACCGGCATCGCGCCCATCGTCACCGGTCTGATGATGGTCGTCGCGACCTTCTTCGCGCCGCTGGTCACCATCGTGCCGTTCGAGGCCGCCACGCCGGTCCTCGTCATCGTCGGCTTCATGATGCTGCTGCCGGTCGGCAAGATCGACTTCACGGACCCGGCCGTCGGCCTGGCGTCGTTCTTCGCGATCGTGATCATGCCGTTCACGTACTCGATCGCCAACGGCATCGGGATGGCGTTCATCGTCTACACGTTCGTGCGCCTGGTCGAGGGCAGGCCGCGCCACGTCCACCCCCTCATGTGGGTGGTCTCGGCGGTCTTCCTCCTCCACTTCGCCGAGGCCCCGATCTACGCGCTCATCGGCTGATCCCGCGCGTCCCCCTCGTAGGGGGACGGGAATTCCTGAGACAGTGGACGGCGTTGACCCGAGTGATGAGTCAACGCCGTTTACTTATGTGTCCGCACCATCGGTCGACAGCCGCGTCAGCCCCTCCCCGGCGACCCGTCCGGGAGGGAAGGGACTGATGCGGCGTATCGCCATGTTCCGCTCCCTGGCCGTCCGCAACTACCGGCTCTACGCCCTCGGCCAGCTCCTCTCCAACCCCGGCACCTGGATGCAGCGCATCGCCCAGGACTGGCTGGTCCTCCAGCTCAGCGGCGGCAGCGGCATCGCGCTCGGCATGACCACCGCGCTCCAGTTCCTGCCCCTGCTCCTCTTCGGGCTGTGGGGCGGCGCGCTGGTGGACCGCCTGGACAAGCGCAGGCTCCTGATCTGCACCCAGAGCCTCATGGGAGCGCTCGCCGTCGCCCTGGGCGTCCTCGCGACCGCCGGCGCGGCCGAGGTCTGGCACGTGTACGTGTTCGCCTTCGCCCTCGGCCTGGTCACCGTGCTCGACAACCCCGGCCGCCAGGCCTTCGTCCCCGAGATGGTCGACCGCGAGCACCTGTCCAACGCGATCGCCCTCAACAGCGCCAGCTTCCAGCTCGGCAGGGTCACCGGCCCCGCCGTCGCCGGACTGCTCATCGCCGTGATCGGCAGCGGTCCCGTGTTCCTGATCAACGGCGCGTCGTTCGGGTTCACGATCATCGCCCTGGCGATGATCCGCACCGCCGAGCTCACCACCACCGAGCCGGTGCCCCGGGGCAAGGGCCAGATCCGCGAGGGCCTGCGCTACATCGGGGGCCGGCGCGACCTCGTGCTGCTGCTGATCCTCGCCGCCGCCACCCAGTTCTTCGGGGCCAACGGGCAGAACCAGATCGCGCTGGTGGTCAACAACGTCTTCGAGGCGGGCGCGGCCGCGTTCGGGGTGGCCGCGGCCTTCCTGGCCGTGGGCGCCCTGATCGGGGCCCTCCTCGCGGCCCGGCGCGACCGGCCCCGGGTGCGCCTGGTGCTGATCGGGTCGATGGCCTTCGGCCTGCTCCAGGTGGCGGCGGGGCTGATGCCCGGCTACGTGGCGTTCGTCGTGGTGCTGGTCCCCATGGGCATGGCCTTCCTGACCTACGTGACGACGCTCAACGCCACCTTCCAGCTCAGCGTCGACCCCCAGATGCGCGGTCGCGTCATGAGCATGTTCCTGCTGGTGTTCATGGGCGTGGCGCCCATCGGAGCCCCCGTGGTGGGCCTGCTGGCCGACGCGTTCGGCCCGCAGGCCAGCCTCGTCATCGGGGGCACGGTCACCGTGCTGGTGGTCGCGGCCCTGACGGGACCGCTGTTCAGGGTCCACGGCGTCGGGGTGCGCGACCTCCTGCCGGGGCGCCGGCGGACCGCCGCGGCCGCACCGGCCCCGGCGGAGGACGCCGGAGCCGCACCGGCCCCGGCGGAGGACGCCGGAGCCGGGCCGGCCCCGGACGGGCGCGGCGCGGACGGCGCGACCGCGGCCGGGCCCGCCCGGGGGACCGACGGCCCCGGACGGCCCCCGGAGGACGCGGTCACCCGCACCTGAGACCCGGCCGGGCCCCGCCGTCCTCGGGGCACGGCCGGAGACCGCGTCCCGCCGACCGCGCGGGACCGGTCAGACGGTGGCCGCCCGCGCCACCACCGACACCGAGCTGATCAGCAGCAGCCACAGGACCGCGCGGCGGAACAGCTCGGCGTCCAGCCGGCGGAAGACCCGCTCGCCCACCGCCATGCCGACCAGCATCGCGGGGACCCCGACCAGCAGCAGCGAGCCGACCTCCGGCGTCAGCCTGCCGCTGATCCAGAACCCCGCCAGCGAGGCGGCGCTCGTCGCCGAGAACATCACCGACAGGGTCGCCCGCTGCACGCGGGGCTCCAGCCCGCTCCCCTGGAGCGCCGCCACCATCAGCGGGCCGTCGACGCCCGTCGAGGCGAACGACGCACCCGACAGGGCGCTCACCCCCGCCAGCGTCGGCGTACCGCCGGGGATGGGGGTCCTCCGCCACACCAGGAACGTCCCGACCAGGACCATCACGGCGATCGCCGCCGTCAGGGCCCGCTCGGGCAGCACGGCGAGCAGCCACACGCCCAACGGCACCCCGGACAGCCCGAACCCCAGGAACAGGGCCGCCAGGCGGCGGTCCACGTGGCGGCGGTCCCGCGCGGTGATCCACACGCTCACCGGCGCCGACATCAGCCCGGCCACCACGACCGCCGTCACCGGGTCCGCGAGCAGGGCCAGCGGCGGCACCGCCACCAGGGAGAAGCCGAACCCGGTCGTGGCGCGCACCAGGGACCCCAGGGCGAGGACCACGAAGACGCAGGAGAGGACGAGCATGGGCGGGCGGCTCCGGGGGCGCGGCGGCGGGAACCCGCAGACCCTACTCCCCGGGATGCGGCCGTGGACACGGGAGGGAAGGATGGGGGGATGAGACTGTTCGTTGCCCTGGCGCCTCCCCCGGACGTGGTGGAGACGGTGCGCGAGGCCGTCGACCGGGGGCGCAGGCACACCCCCGACCTGAGGTGGACGCCTCCCGGTGCATGGCACCTGACCCTGCTCTTCCTCGGGCGGGTCGACGACGACCTGCTGCCCGGGCTCACCGGGGCGCTCGGCCGGGTGGCGCGCAACCGGCGGTCCCTGGAGCTCGCGGCGCGCGGCTGGGGGACCTTCCCGCGCAGCAACGCCCGGACCTCCGTGCTGTGGGCCGGCGTCAACGGCGACACCCAGGCCCTCGGCATCCTCGTCGACCGGCTGAGGGCCGCCGCCGACCGGATCGGGATCGAGGTCGACCACCGCCCGTACGTGCCGCACATCACGGTCGCCCGGAGCCGCCCCGCGCGGGACCTCTCCGGCACCGTCCACTCCCTCGGGACCCTGCGCAGCCGCAGGTGGGAGGCGCGGGAGATGCACCTCGTGGAGAGCCGGCCCGGGTCGGCGGACCGCTACCGGACCGTCCGGACCTGGGCGTTAGGCTGGAAGCCGGATCCCACCCGACCACCGGAGCGCAGCACGTCATGAGCATGCTCACCAACAACCGCAAGCAGCGGTGGCTGCTGCCCGTGGTCCTCGGCTCCATCATGCTGATCGTGGTCCTGGGCGCCCTCCTCGGCTGAGCCCCCCGCACGGTCGGCGCTTGACCTTGACGCCTGCGTCAGGGGTCTGGCGCGCCGCCATGACTCCACACACGACCGGGACGCGCGGCTCCGGCTGGCCGGTGCGCCCCACGCCCACCGCCCTCGCGATCGGCACCGACGACCTCGTCCTAGCCGGGCTCCTCCCCGGGACCGCCCGGGACCCGGGGACCGGCGTGGGCGCCGCCGCCCGCGCACGCCCGTAGCGGCGGACCGACCGGGTGCCGTGACCGCGCGGGACCGCGCCGAGGTTCCGGACCCGCACACCGGGACCGGGGCGCACGGGCCCTGCGCGCCGACGGGGCGGACCTCCCGGGCCGCGCGGAAGAAGCAGGCGTCCCCGCCGTCCGGTACGGCGGACGGACCCGGCCGGGTCAGGCGGCCGCGGCGGCCAGGCTCGCGGCGTGCGCCACCAGCGCCGCGTTGTCGTGCGCCTCCGTCCCGTCCGGGAGCCGCATGGTGTCCTCCAGGCCGATCCGGACGTCGTGGCCCGAGGCCACGGCGGCCTCCAGCATCGGCCACGCGGTCGCGTCCGTCCCGTGCAGCATCCGGGGCGCGCCCACCCGCGCGCGGTCCAGGAGGGAGAGGATCGCGTTCGCGTTGCGCTCGGCGTCCTCCACCGCGACCTGGGTGGGCTCGACCAGGACGGCGGACACCCGCATCTTCGTGGCGACCAGGATCCGGGCCGCCTCCACGGTCCACACGCCCGCCTCCACGTCCACCCGGCGGTCGTCCAGGAGGTGGGCCAGGTCCACCGAGCCGGCCTCGTGCAGGTTCAGCGTGACCGAGTCGGGTAACAGCGGGGACGCCCATCTCTGCACCAGGTCGTAGCGGCGCCACGGGTCCGACTCCGCCGACAGCGACGTGGTCAGGGACACCGGGACGTCCGGCCCCTCGGACCGCAGTCCCTCCATCAGCGACGCGACGACCTGCGGTTCCAGCGACTCGGCGCCCCCCGGGTCGCGCGGATGGACGTGGATGGCGTCCGCGCCGGCGGCCACCACCGCGTGGGCGTCCGCCACCAGCTGGTCGACGGACACGGGCAGGGCGGGGTGCGCTCCGGGGCGGCGGTCCCCGTTCAGGCAGGCGACGATCCTCATGGGCTCTCCTCACGGCGCTCCGTAAGCCGAATGTGCCCGTTCGCACCCGGGCGCAAGCCACCCCCGCCGTCCCCTGGCAGGATGTCGTCCATGAGAAGACCGCTCGCGCTGGCCGCGACCGCACTGCTCGCGGCCCTTCCCGCCGCCCCGGCCTCGGCGTCCCCCGAGGACCCGGGCGCGTCGAGCGGCGGTGTCGACTACCCGAGGGGCGGGGAGGGGCCGGAGGGCTCGGAGGTGGCGTTCGAGTTCCAGGACGCGAGGATCTCCGAGTCCAGCGGCATCGCGCCCTCCGCGCTGCACGAGGACGTGTGGTGGACGCACAACGACAGCGGCGAGCACCCGAGCGAGGTGTACGCGGTCGACGGGGAGGGGCAGACGCTCGCCACGCTCTCCCTGGGCCTGGAGCGGCGCGACTGGGAGGCGGTCGCCGTCGCGGAGGGGCCCGACGGCGAGCCGGCGGTCTTCGTGGCCGACATCGGCGACAACTTCGGCGGCAGCTGGGCCGAGTACAGGGTGTACCGCTTCCCGGAACCGGCGGTCCTCGCCGACGGGGCGGTCGAGCCGGTGACGCTCACCTTCACGTACGCGGACGGCGGCCGGGACGCGGAGTCGATGATGATCGACCCCCGCGACGGGCGCGTGTACGTGGTGTCCAAGGAGTTCTCCGGCGGCCTCTACGCGGCCCCCGAGGTCCTGGACCCCGAGGGCGCGAACGTCCTGGAGCGGATCGACTCCGCGCCGCTGTTCGCCACCGACGCCGCGTTCGGCCCGGACGGCACCCGCTACGTGATCCGCACGTACTGGGGAGCCACGGTCTACGACTCCACCGACGGTGTGCCCGGGCGGCCGATCGGCTCCTTCGACCTGCCCGAGTCCGACCAGGGAGAGTCGGTGGCGTTCACCCCCGACGGGACCGCGCTCATGGCGGGCACCGAGGGGCTGCACGCCCCCGTGTGGCGGATCCCCCTGGAGGACCGGTACCTGACCGACGAACCGGTGGAGGTCGAGGCGGAGGACGCGCCCCCCGGGGAGGAGGACGGCGGGACCCCGGCGGAGGACGGCGGCGGGGGCGGGAGCGCGCTGCCGTTCATCCTGGGCGGGGCCGGCGTCGCGGCCGTGCTCATCGCCGGGATCGTCCTGCTCGCCCGCCGGGGCTGACCCCGGTTCCGGGACGGGGCGGGCTGCCCCCGGCCCCGGGACGCGGCGGGGTGGTGCCAGGCCGCGGTCACGGCGGACCGCCCCCCGGCCCCGGTCACGGCGGGGCTGACCTCCGGTGCCGGGACGCGGCGGGGACGTCGCACCGCACGGCCGCCGGCCCCGGGGGCGCCGACCGCGGCGGCCGCGCCGTCACGGCGGGCCCTCCGCCGCCTCCCTGCGGGCGCGCAGCGCCCGGACCTTCTGGCGGTTGCCGCAGCGCTCCATCGAGCACCAGCGCCGCCGGCCCGGCCGCGAGGTGTCCACGAAGACCAGCCGGCAGTCGTCGGAGCCGCACTCGCGGATCCGGTCGGCGTGGTCGCCGGTGAACAGGTCGACCGCGTCGCGGGCGATGGTGGACAGGACGGCGGTCGCACCGGCCGGCTGGACCCAGGACCGGTCCGCCCCGGCGTCCATGGCGGGGACCAGGGGAGGGCGGGACGCGGCCAGGTTGACCTCGGCGACGTCCTCCGGCGGGAGGGGGCGGCCGCCCGTGCGCGCCTCGGCCAGGCGCCAGAGCGAGTCGCGCAGGCGCCGTGCGGCGCCGAGTTCCGCCTCGGTGACCCCGACCAGCTCCGGGTCCAGGCGGAGCCGGGACAGGGCGAGCCACTCGGCGAGGTCCCGGGGCCCGTGGAGGACCTCGTAGTGCGCGTACGCGCCGGGGGCGCCGGTGACGAGCAGTTCCAGGCACAGGGCGCCGGGGTCGAAGACGAAGGGGGAGCCGTGCAGGGGACGCATCGGCAAGCCTGTTGTGTCCCGGGTCATGTAACCACTATAACTGGAATCAGCGGTCGGGGCCATGTCCGGACGGTCCCGCCACAGAGCCGAGGAGAACCCGATGGCAGTCGAATGGCAGCTCGTGGTGGACTGCGCGGACCCCGTCGCCCTCTCGCTGTTCTGGGCCCGGGCGATGGAGTACGAGCCCGAGGACAACACCGTGCTCATCGACCGCCTGCTGGCGGAGGGGCTCGTGAAGGAGGAGGACCTCCGGGAGGTGGACGGGCGCAAGGTCTTCGCCACGGTCGTCGCCATCCGCCACCCCGACGACCCGGTGGACGGGAGCACCGGCATCGGGCTGGGGCGGCGCGTGCTCTTCCAGGTCGTGCCGGAGCCCAAGACCGTGAAGAACCGCCTGCACGTCGACCTGAAGGTGGGGGCCGCGCGCCGGGCCGACACGGTCGCGCGGCTGGAGGGGCTGGGGGCGACCTTCGTGCGGGCCGTGGACGAGCCCGGGGCCTCGCACGTCACCATGCGGGACCCCGAGGGCAACGAGTTCGACGTGCAGTGACGCCCGACCGGGGCCGGGGGGCGGCGCTCCGCGACACGGGCGGGCGGCGCCGGACGGGCCCGGCGGGCGCGGCCGTCAGTCCTCGACGGGCTGGGGGTCGAGGAAGTGCTCGCGCGCCAGGAACGCGTGCCGGGAGAAGTCGGTGAACACGCCGTCCACGCCGAGCTCGAAGAACGCCTCGTACTCGGCGGCGAAGCCCCCGTAGTCGCTCGGCCCGGCGTCCGAGCGCAGGTCGACGGGGAGGAAGTGGTTCTCGCTGCGGAACGTGTACGGGTGCACCAGCAGCCCGGCGGCGTGCGCGTTCTCGACGAGGTCGGTGGGCTCTCCCAGGTTGCCGTCCTCGTCGGTGGGGATGACCAGGCCCTTCGCGGGGCCGATGGCCTGGGCGAAGGCCGCGACCTCGGCCAGGCCCTCCGGCGTCGTGTGGTGCAGCCAGCGGTCCTCGGTGCCGAGCAGGAACACCAGCGGGAGCTCCGTCACGGCGAGCTTGCGCAGGCTCTCGGCCTCGAAGGACTGCAGGAACACCGGCAGGGCCGGCTCGGGGCCGGTCAGACCCGCCTCGCGCAGGGCCGCGATCAGGGCCGGCTCCAGCTCCAGGCCCTGGGCGGCGTGGTACGCGGGGTGCTTGGTCTCGGGGTAGATCCCGATCGGCCGTCCCAGCTCCTTGGTGAGCGAGAAGGCCAGCCCGATCACCTCGTCCAGGGTCGGGATCCCGTAGTCGCCGTCCATCAGGGCGTTCATGGCGCGCACGTCCCGCATGCGCTCCACGGCGCGCAGGGTCCGGATCTCCTCCAGGGTGAAGTCCTGGGCGAAGAACCCGGTGGTCTCGCGGCCGTCCACGGTCCGGGTGGTGCGCCGGTCGGCGAACTCCGGGCGCTCGCCCACGTCCGTGGTGCCGCCGATCTCCTGCTCGTGGCGGCAGATCAGCTTCCCGTCCCGGGTGGCGACCAGGTCGATCTCGATGAAGTCGCCGCCGTACCGGGCGCCCAGCTCGTAGGAGGCCAGCGTGTGCTCGGGACGGTGCCCCGACGCACCCCGGTGGGAGATGATCTTGATGGGGAGTTCCTGCTTGTTCTTGTTCCTGCGCACAGCCGAACCGTCCTGAGAAGCCGAGATGCCGGGAAAGAGGGAGGCCGACCCGTGGGAACACGGGTCGGCCACCATTGTGCAACGTGGGACGAACGGGTCAGGACAGCTCGGTGAGCACGTGGTCCACGCACGCGGTGAGCGCCTGGACGTCACTCGGCTCGACGGCCGGGAACATGGCCACGCGCAGCTGGTTGCGGCCGAGCTTGCGGTACGGCTCGGTGTCGACCACGCCGTTGGCGCGCAGGACCTTCGCGACGGCGGCGGCGTCGACGTCGTCGCTGAAGTCGATGGTGCCGACCACCTGGGAGCGCTTGGCCGGGTCGGTCACGAACGGGGTCGCGACCGGGGACTTCTCGGCCCAGTCGTAGAGGATGGAGGAGGACTCGGCGGTGCGCGCCACCGTCCACTCCAGCCCGCCCCGCGTGTTCATCCACTCCAGCTGCTCGGCGAGCAGCAGCAGCGTGGCCACGGCCGGGGTGTTGTACGTCTGGTCCTTGCGGGAGTTGTCCACCGCGGTGGTCAGCGAGAAGAACTCGGGGATGTACCGGCCGCTCGCGGCGATCTCGTCCACGCGGGCCAGGGCGCGGGGCGACATGACCGCCAGCCACAGCCCGCCGTCCGCGGCGAAGCTCTTCTGCGGGGCGAAGTAGTAGACGTCCGTCTCGGTGATGTCGACGGGCAGGCCGCCCGCCCCGCTGGTGGCGTCCACCAGGACGAGCGCGTCGTCGTCGGCGCCCGCGACCCGCTTGACGGGGGCGGCCACGCCGGTGGACGTCTCGTTGTGCGTGAGGGCGTACACGTCCACACCGGCCTCGGCGACGGGCTCGCCGTGGCTGCCGGGGTCGGCGCTGATGACGGTGGGCTCCTCCAGCCACGGGGCGCCCTTGGCGACCTTCGCGAACTTGCCGGAGAACTCGCCGAAGGACAGGTGCTGGGACCTGGAGCGCAGCAGGCCGTGCGCGGCGATGTCCCAGAAGGCGGTGGTCCCGCCGTTGCCGAGGACGACCTCGTACCCGTCGGGCAGGGAGAAGAGGTCGCTCACGCCGGCGCGCACCCGGGAGACCAGGGACTTGACCGGCTTCTGCCGGTGGGAGGTCCCCATGTAGCGGGAGCCGGAGGAGGCCAGGGCCTCCAGCTGGGCGGGGCGCACTTTGGACGGGCCGCTGCCGAAACGGCCGTCGGCGGGCAGCAGGTTCGCGGGGATCTGAATCTCGTCGGTCACGGTTCCCAGCGTAGTGGTGGGAGCGGTGACGCGGCCGGTCAGGGCCTCCGTTCACGGCGTGCGTGCGCGTGATCGGAGGATTGAATTGTCACATTCACAGAAGTTCTGGCCGGTATGGGCCAGTGCCAATTCCGCCAAAACGGATGAAACTTCCGGCGCCTTTGTTGTCTAATGAGCACCAGCTTCGGGGGGAGTGACGGGACCGACACGAGCCGTGAAGGGGTTTTCGCGAGTGGTTGACGACGAGTCCGGCGCCCGGACCGCCGACCCCGGGGCGCCGCCCCGCTTCCTGGCCGTCTTCGACGCGCTGCGGGCCCGCCCCCCTCGCCGCAGGCACACCCTCCTGGCCCGCATGGAGCGCCGGGTGGCCCGCCGCCTCCCCGCGGAGAAGCACGACGGCCTCCAGCGCGGCGACGTCGCCGAGCCGCCCCCCGTGCTGGACCTGTCCGTCGACACGCCCGGCGACCGCGCGCGGGTCCTGCGCATGCTCGTGGACCAGGGCGGGGCCGACCTCCTGTGGCGCCTGCCCGAGGCGGAGGACCCGGTGGAGCCGCTCCCGCCCGGCGGGGACGGTGCCGGCGGGGACACGGAGACCGGAGGGGCGCCCTCCGCGCCGCGACCGGGCGCGGAGGGCGCCGGTGCGCCGCCGACCGCCCCGTCACCGGGCACGGAGGAGGCCGGGCACCCGGACGAGGACGCCCCCGTCACCACCGAACAGCTCTACGACCTGCTGGAACGCCTCGTCGACGGCCGCTTTGCCCGGCCCGGCGACCAGCCCGAACCGCCGTCCCGCCGCAAGCCCCCGGCACCGCCCCGCTTCACCCGCCTGAGCTCCCTGCTGTGGCTGCGCAGGTGCGAACCGGCCACGGTGCAGGCCAACGTCTCCGGATCCGAGGTCGCCCAGGAGAGGGTCGCGCTCAGCAGCGACAGCAAGACCCTGGTGGAGGTGATCAACGAGCTGCGCCGGGTCCGGCTGGTCAACGCCGGGGAACGGCGCAAGCGCCTCCTCGGCGAAGCCGGACAACGGGCGCCGGACACCGGGGGCGGCGGGGCCCCGGCCGGCGCCCCGTCCCGGTGGGAGCGTTCCCGGCTCTCCTTCGTCGTGCGCTGGCGCTGGCTCGCCGCCGCCGCCTCCCGCACCTCCCGCTGGACGACCCGCGTCTCCGACCGGGTCACCTTCGGCAAGCTCGACGAGAGACTGCTCACCCCGCTGGCCTTCGTCGTCTCCCTCGTCGTCACCGCCACGCCCTTCGCCGTCCTGGGACTGGTCGCCCAGCAGGTCAACGAGCTGGTCGGACTCCTCGCCGGGATCGGGCTGACGGCCAGCTACGCGGTCGTCGCGTTCTTCGTGCTCCTGCCCTGGTGGCCCTACCGCTGGCTCAACCGGCACCGCTACGTCTCCCCCGAGGCGGGCGGCGACGAGGCTCCCCCCAACCACCGCGTACGCGGGATCCACGTCCTCAACCAGCTCAACGACCGCGACGCGGGGGTCGGACGGATCAGCGCGGACACCAGGCCGCCCGGCGTCCACCGGCTCGCCGTCAACGCCCTCCTCGACGACCTCCACCACGCCTACGGCGCGGCCGGACGCCACGGGCGCAAGCTCAGGCAGCGCCCCGTGCTCCTCCTGGAGCAGGAGCGCCTCGACCCGGTGGCCCGCTACCTCGTCCTCCTCATCGAGGACGAACGGCTGCGCCGCGGCTTCCCCGACCCCCTCCTGATCGTGCAGGTCCGGTGCGGCTCCACCCCTCCGCTCGTGCGGGGCGGGGTGGACACCGACCGGTACCCGTCCCTCCCCGAGGGGGAGGGCGCCGCGCAGCGGGCCCCGGAGGTCGCCCGCTGGACCAGGGCGCGCCACGCCGCCGGGCGGCTCGGCGCCCGTCGGCTCGTCGCCCTGGACGTCGGTCCGCTGCGCGAGGGCCGGTTCGATGATTCCTGGCGGCCCGAACCCGTCTGGGTGCCCACCGCCCCCGTCCTCGCCGCGCGCTGGACGGCGGGCGCCGCGGCCTGCGTCGCCCTCGCGGTCCTCCTCGGAACGGTGGTCGTCCCCGCCCTGCACCCCTGCGTGCAGCGGGGCCTGGCGGTCCCCGCCGGGATCGACACGAGGAACGGCCAGTGCGCCGGCGTCTCCTTCGGGGACTTCGTGTTCCACGAGCGGCTGGAGGAGGTGACCGGGCGCATCCGGGACCAGAACCGGGCGGTCGACGAGAGCGGGGACCCCTACGTCACCGTCGCCTACATCGCCGAACTCGAGATCGCGGACCCCGCGGACCCCTCGCTGTCCGGGGCCCAGGGCGAGCTGCTGGGCCTGGCCTTCCAGCAGGACCAGCACAACGAGCTGGTCGGAAAGGACGGCACGCCCAAGATCAAGATCCTGATCGGCAACGCGGGGGAGGCGTGGGCCCACGCCGAGGAGACCGCGCGGGAGATCGCCGCGCGGGCCGGGAACACGCGCCTCGGCATGGACCGCCCCATCGGCGCGGTCGGCTTCGGGCACAGCGTCGCGCCCAACAGCGAGGCCATCCGGATCGTCGGCGACGCCGGGATACCGATGGTCGGCACCACCGCCACCTACGACGACGTCGCCCGGTCCGGCGAGCGGCGGCACAACGAGTTCTTCTTCCCCGTCGCCCCCGCCAACAGCCGCATCGCCGAGCAGGCGGCGCACTGGGCCCGCAACGGCGTGCCGTGGACCAGCGACCGGGGGGTCGGGTACGGGCTGGAACCCGCACGCACGGCCGTGGCCATCGCGAGTGCGGGGGCGGCGGAGGACGGGGGGACGCACGAGCAGTACGGCCCGCACCTGGCCGAGCTGTTCATGACGGCCTTCCAGGAGAAGGGAGGCTCCGTCTGGGACGGCGTCCGGGGGCTCGGGCCGCAGGAGTACGCCGACGGGACCCTCCTGTACGGGAGCGGCGACCTGGAGGAGGACACCACCTTCCGCGACCACCTCGACCGGCTGTGCACGGAGGACCCGCCCGACCTGCTCTACTTCGCCGGGCGCTCCGCGGACTTCACGGCCTTCCACGACTACTTCAGGACGGCGGGCGGCGCCGCGTGCGTGGGAGGGGACATGACCATCCTCGGAGGGGACGACATCGCCAAGTTCGTCGCCGACGAGGAGAACCGCATCAGCCAGTCCCTCCAGCACCCCGTGTTCTACACGCCGCTCGCGGCCAGCGGGAGCTGGGGGGACTCGGAGGCGCTGGCGGAGGAGGACTCCCAGGGGTTCTACACGGCGGTGGACGACCTCGTGGACGAGCTGTACCGGGAGGACGGGGACGAGGAGGGGGAACCGGTTCCGCGGACCGAGCTCCCGTCGATCGCGCACGCCGCGGTGGCCAGCGACGCCCTCCTCGTCGTCTCGCGGGCGATGCCGCACACCGGCCTGACCCCCGAGGAGCTCGGCGCGCGGGGGCCGCTGGGGTTCCCCGGACCGGGGCGGCAGCCGTTCCTCCGGACCCAGGAGGACTACGAGGCCAAGCGCGACCAGCTCCTCGGCGGGATCCGGGACACGCGCGGCCTGACCGGCATGTCGGGCTACCTCGAGTTCGACAGCTCGGTCGACGGCCACTGGTTCCCGCAGCGCCTGGTGCAGCTGGTCCTGGTCGGGCCCGACTCGGGCGGGGACCGCCAGCACGTCATCCACCGGTGCGGCATGAGCAGCGCGGACCCGCCCCTGCCCGACCCGGACTGCGTATGAGCGGGGCGAGGGTGCGGGGCGGGGTGGCGCGGGACCGCCCGACGCGAGAAGATGCCCGTTGTGGACCACCGAAACCCCGCCGAACTGCGGAAACCGTACACGGGTGAGCCCCTGGTGCGCTCCTCTCTCGCCGCCCATCCGATGACGCAGTTCCACCTGTGGTTCGAGGATGCCTACGAGTCGGGGCTGGCCGAGCCCAACGCCATGGTCCTGGCCTCCGTCGAGCCCTCGGGGATGCCCAGGGCCAGGACGGTGCTGCTGAAGGGCTACGACAGGACCGGGCTGCGCTTCTTCACCAACTACACCTCCAGGAAGGGGGAGGCGCTGGACGCGGACCCCCGCGCCGGCCTCCTCTTCCCCTGGCACGCCGTCCGCCGGCAGGTCCTGGTGGCCGGGCGGGTCGAACGGCTCTCCGACGCGGAGAACGACCGCTACTTCGCCACACGGCCGCGCGGCTCCCAGCTCGGGGCCTGGGCCAGCGAGCGCCAGTCCCGGCCCGTGGAGGACCGCGCCGAGCTCGACCGCCTGTACCGGGGCTTCGAGACCGTGTGGGCCGAGGACGAGGAAGTCCCCCGGCCCTCCTACTGGGGCGGCTACCGCCTCGTGCCCGAGGAGGTCGAGTTCTGGCAGGGCGGCCCGGACCGCATGCACGACCGGTTCCGCTACCTGCGCGGCGACGGGGACGTGTGGGAGATCGACCGCCTGTCCCCCTGAACCCCCTGCGGAGGGGGCGGCGCGGGCGCCCGCCGGAGTGATCCCCGTCGCGTCCGGCGCCCGCCCCGGACCCGTGCGGCGCCGGAGGGCCTTCCGCAAGGGCCCGTCGGGCATTCCTCCGGGGGCGGAGGGCCCGGAGGGGCCGGGACCAGCGACTCCTGGGCCGCGGGGCGGATGCCGCCCCTCCGCTGTCCACATTGTGGGACGCCCGAGAAATTCGGGCCCGCGGATGCGCGATATGCTTGCCGTATCGGTGGTCGCTCCCGCGGTCCTGCGGACGCCCCGGTCCCCACTCGGCCCCTGGGAATCACGTGGTCCCGGCCTGTGTTGTGAGAGACCTGCCGTGCCCGCCGCGACCGCGCGTCGGGCGCAGAGCCTTGGGAGGGGAGACTTGACCGCACACGGGCTGATCGACACCACGGAGATGTACCTCCGGACGGTTTTCGAGCTCGAGGAGGAGGGCATCGTCCCGCTTCGGGCGCGTATCGCCGAGCGCCTGCACCAGAGCGGACCCACGGTCAGCCAGACGGTGGCCCGCATGGAGCGCGACGGCCTGCTGCGGGTCGAGAACGACAGGCACCTCGTCATGACGGCCGAGGGCCGCCGACTGGCCACGCACGTCATGCGCAAGCACCGGCTCGCCGAGCGCCTGCTCGTCGACGTCATCGGGCTGCCCTGGGAGGACGTGCACATCGAGGCCTGCCGCTGGGAGCACGTGATCTCCGAGGCGGTGGAGGAGCGCCTCGTGACGCTGCTCAACGCCCCCTCGGTGTGCCCCCACGGCAACCCGATCCCGGGCCTGGACGAGCTCGGCCTGGAGAACTACTCGCCCGAGCCCTTCACCGACGACTCGATCGTTCCGATGATCGACGCCGCGGGCGAGAGCGGGACGACCGTGACGGTACGGCGCATCAGCGAGCAGATCCAGTCGGACGCCGACATCATGCTCACCTTGCGCGAATCCGGGGTACAACCCGGGCAGGAAGTGGTGCTCAGGGCCTCCGACGGGGGCGTTCACGTGATCGGCGGCGAGTCCGAGGGGACCGACCTCTCCGAGGTCGTCGCCGGGCACATCTTCGTCGCCAAGCCGTGAATGACGCGAACACGTTGATTGGTTGCTCATCGGGATTGTCACATTGCGCTGCGGGAACGTTGACGGTGTTGCTACGCTCGCCCCAAGGTGCGGTCGTTCGGGGTACCCGGAGCGGGCATGTATGCAGCTCATGACGGCGAGGTGGCGGCTAGATGACACGGTGGGGTGAGCCCTTCCGGGAGAGCGGCGCGCTGGCCACGGCCGCTGTGGTGGACCAGGCGCAGATCGCCATCGTCGTCATCGACAGGTCCAGCCTGCTGCGCTACTGGAACCCCTTCGCCCGCGAGCTCTTCGGGTTCGTCGGCGGCCGGGACTACGTCGGCCTCTCCCTCCTCGACATCGGCATCCACGAGTCGGACCGCGAACACGCCTCCCAGCTGGCCCGCCGCGTCCTGCGCGGCGAGCACTGGGAGGGCACGTTCGCCGTCCTCAAGGGCGACTCCACGTGGATCCACGTGCGCGCCCAGGCCGTGCCGATGCGCGACGAGTCCGGCGAGATCGACGGCATCACCCTCATCGCCCGCGAGGCCCTGCGCAGCGGCCGCGTGGAGGAGCAGTACGGACTGCTCGAACGCATCGGCAGCCGCCTGGCCGGCTCCCTGGAGTTCGACTCCACGGTCAAGGGCGTCGCGGGCATCCTGGTGCCCCAGTTCGCCGACCACTGCTTCATCGACCTCTACGACCACGACCGCCTGGTCAGACAGGTGTCGGTGCACGCCGAGGGGTGGACGCCGCCGCCCCGCACGTGGTTCGAGGTCGGCGACGAGGTCCGCTACCCCGAACGCCACTTCGTCACCCAGGCGCTGCGTCGGATGGAGACCGTCGTCAGCAGCGACTACCTGTACGAGAACTCTCCCAGCACCCGCTCCGACACCGTCTCCCGGCAGGTCGGCGTCACCTCCGCCATCGCCGCCCCCCTGCGGGCCCGCGGCGAGGTCCTCGGCGTGCTCACCCTGGCGCTCTCAGGACTCTCCCCCCGGCAGAAGAGCACCTACGGCGGGTTCGACCGCGACCTCGTCGGCGCGATCGCCTCCCGGGTGGCCCTGAGCATCGACAACGCGCGCCTGTTCGAGGAGGAGCGCAGCACCGCCCTCGCCTTCCAGCGGAGCCTGCTCCCGCACCACTTCCCGCACCTGGACGGGCTGACCATCGCCCACCGCTACCAGCCCGCCGGGCCCCTCCAGGCGGGCGGTTACGGTGTGCAGACCCAGGTCGGCGGCGACTTCTACGACGCCATCCCGCTCTCCGCGGGACGCGTCGGACTGGTCATCGGCGACGTGGAGGGCCGCGGCCCGCACGCCGCCGCGGTCATGGGGCAGCTGCGTGCCGCCCTGCGGGCCTTCGCCCAGGCCGACCGCGAACCCGCGGACATCCTCCGCGAACTCGACGAGTGGGTCCGCCAGCTCGGCCAGCCGGACGAGGACGGCGGCACCTGGATCCCCAGCGTCAGCTGCCTGTACATGGTCTACGACGCGTGGTCGCGCGAGCTGTCCTACGCCAACGCCGGGCACGCCACACCGCTACTGGTCACCTCCGACTCGGTCGACAAGCTCGACCTGGCGGCGGCCGACCGCATGCTGGGCGTGCGCGCCAAGGGCGGGGCGGCCGAGGACGTCGTCTACCACCAGGCCGAACTGCGGCTCCCGCTCGGCGCGACCCTGGTCATGTACACCGACGGGCTCGTGGACCGGCGTCCGGCCGGCGGCTCGGCCGACCCCGAGCGCGCCCTGGCCCAACTGGCCGAACGGGTCTCCGAGGTCGCGGACAAGGACGTCGACGAGATCGCCGAGGCGGCCGTGCACAGCGTCCCCGGCGAACTGGACGACGACACCGCGCTGTTGGTCGTGCGCACGCACTCCGACGAACTGGCCCTGCGCGAGGGCTGGTTCCCCTCGGAGGCCTCCACCGTGGGCGAGGCGCGCCACCTGGCGGCCAAGACCTTCGAGGAGTGGGGGATGGACCGCAACCAGTCCGAGCTGGCCTGCCTGCTGGTCTCGGAGATCGTCACCAACGTCGTCATCCACGCGACCCCCCACCCCGTGCACCGCGAGTTCACCGGCAACGGCGTCCTGGACTCGGAGACGCCCCTCGGGGCGGGGACGGCGGACGAGTTCGACGAGGACTGGACGGACCTGCTGGAGGCGGCGGCCGAGGAGGACGACGAGCCCTCCGAGGACGCCGCCGACAAGGAGTTCCTACTCCGGTTGCGGCGCGGCGCCTCCGCCGTGTGGGTGGAGGTCTTCGACCACGACCTGCGCCTGCCCCGCATCCGCAGCGCCGCCGCCGACGACGAGGGCGGTCGCGGCCTCTACCTGGTGGAGCAGTTGGCGAGCCGGTGGGGGTCCCGTCCCACGCCGGACGGCAAGGCGGTCTGGTTCGAGATGCCGATGCACGGTGAGGACGAGGAGGGCTCGCGGGGCTGAGCCCTCCCGCGGGCCGCGGCGGCCGACGCCGCCGGCCCGCCCGGTTCCGGGGCGCGCGGGCCCCGCGCGTCCCACCGGTTCCGCGCTCTGCCGAGGCCCCGCACCGCGTGCCCCGCCCCTTCCGCCACCCCCGGGCGCGGCGCCGCCGCAGCCCGCCCCGCCGCGCGGTCGGCCGGGCGCCGAATTCCCGGCGAACAATGCGTTTCCGTCCCTGCCCTCCTTGTCGTGGACGACCTCCGCGGTTAATTTGTCCGACGACAACAGGAAAAGGATGAACCAATTCCCGGGCAGGGAGTGGAGGACGTCGATGGAAGACGCAGAAGTGGTTCCCCGTACCCATTCTGCCGGTTCGAGAATCGCCGAGTCCGCCCGGAGGGGCGTGGGTCCCCGTTCCCCACGCGTTCCGGCCGGCCGCCGGGAACCCCCGCCCGCCCCGGGGCCCGGAGCCGTGCGAAGGGCGGTCCGCCGCGTCCCGCGTCTGGCCCTCCGCTCCCTCGTCGGGGCCCTGGCGCTGGTCATCGCGCTTCCGGCCCACGCCTTCGCGGATCCGCCCCCCGCGCTTCCGGCGAGCCACGCGGAGGCGGACGGGAAATGGCAGCCCGCCTTCGACTACGACACCGACGGCTGCTATTCGTCCCCCGCCATCGGAGCGGACGGGACCGTCGCCGAGGGGCTGAAGACCTCCGGCGCCCTGAACGGCAACTGCCGCGACCGTTCCGACCTCGACAACACGAACTCGTATTCGCGCTCCAAGTGCGACGCGAGCGGGTGGTGCGCGTACATGTACGCGCTCTACTTCGAGAAGGACCAGACCGTCCACGGCTGCTGCGGGCACCGGCACGACCTCGAACACGTCGTGGTGTGGGTGCTCGACGACGAGGCGCGCCACGTGTCGGCCTCGGCGCACGGCGACTACGACACGAGGCCGGCGTCCGAGGTGCTGTGGGAGGGCACCCACCCCAAGATCGTCTACCACAAGGACGGGGCCTCCACCCACGCCTTCCGGTTCGCGGCCGGGCACGACGACCCGCCGGAGAACCACTACGGCGTGTGGCAGTACCCGGCCCTGGTCAGCTGGGACCACTACCCTCCGGGTATCCGGGAGGCGTTCACGTCGGCGGACTACGGGAGCGCGCAGCTCGACCTCAGGGACGGCTCGTTCCCGGGGGCGCTGGCCAGGGCGCGGCCCGACGGCATCGAGTTCGACCCCTACGCCTAGCGCGCGGCCCGCGGGCGCCCGCGGTCGGCCCGGCGCCCGCGCCGACCGCCGCGAGCGGCCGCGGGGCCGCCTCCAGCACGGCCGGGAGCGAGGGTCGTTCCGCGGCCGGGGCGTCCGAGCCCGGGCGGCGCCGTGGGAGGCGGCCCGGCGGACGCGGGCCCGGAACGATCCGCGGGCCGCGTCCGGGCGCCCGGTCCCCGTCGCGGAGGGGCCGGCGGCGCGTCGTCCCTACCGCCAGGACCACGCCCAGAGCAGCAGGCACACGAAGACGAAGAAGACCACGATCCCGCTGGTCGCCCAGGGGATGTGGATCCTGGGCCGGAGCTTGCGCACGCCGATCACGAGCAGCACGACCAGCAGGCCCATGACGATGAGGCCGTCCCACGCACCGCTCATGACTGCTCCGACCCTTCCCGGGGGTTGTCAGGTCACAGGCCGAGGCCGCGTCCCACGATCTCCTTCATGATCTCGGTGGTGCCACCGTAGATCGTCTGGACGCGGGTGTCCTGCCAGGCCCGTGCCACGGGGTATTCCATCATGTACCCGTACCCGCCGTGAAGCTGGAGGCACCGGTCCACGGCCCTGTTGCACATCTCGGTGGTCCACCACTTGGCCATGGCGGCGTCCTCGACGGTCAGCTCACCCCGGTTGAGCAGCTGGATGCCCCGATCCACGTAGGTACGGGCCATGTCGACCTCGGTGGCGATCTCGGCCAGGACGAAACGGCTGTTCTGGAACCGCCCAATCGGCCTCCCGAAGGCCGTGCGCTCCCGGCAGTACTCGACGGTGTGCTCCAGCACGGCTCCGGCGGAGGCGACCGCGCAGGTGGCGATGGACAGGCGTTCCTGCGGCAGGTTCTCCATGAGGTGGACGAAGCCCTGGCCCTCCGCGCCGATCAGGTTGGCCGCGGGGACGCGCACGTCGTCGAAGAACAGCTCGGCGGTGTCCTGCGCCTTCATGCCGATCTTGTCCAGGTTGCGGCCGCGCTCGAAGCCGGGCATGCCGCGCTCCACCGCGAGGAGCGAGAAGCCCTGCGCCCCCGCCTCGGGGTCGGTCCGGCAGACCACGATCACCAGGTCGGCGTTGACGCCGTTGGTGATGAAGGTCTTGGAGCCGTTGAGGACGAAGTCGCCGCCGTCGCGCACCGCCGACGTCCTGATGCCCTGGAGGTCGCTGCCGGTGCCGGGCTCGGTCATGGCGATGGCGGTGATCAGCTCGCCGGAGGCGAAACCGGGCAGCCAGCGGCTCTTCTGCTCGTCGTTCGTCAGCTTCACCATGTACGGCGCCATGACGTCGTTCTGGAGGGTCACGCCGAGGCCGCTGGCGCGGGCCCGGCAGACCTCCTCGTTGACGACGGCGTTGTACCGGTAGTCGTCCAGGCCGGTGCCCCCGTACTCCTCCGGCACGCCGTGCCCGAGGAGCCCCACCTCGCCCGCGCGGACCCACACCTCGCGCGGGACGATCCCGTCCTCCTCCCACCGCGCGTGGAAGGGAGCGACCTCGCGCTCGAGGAACTCGGCCACCGATGCGCGGAAGAGGTCGTGGTCGGCGTCGAAGAGTTCCCGCTTCATGCTCTGCTCCGGACGTGTCGGGGATCACTGGTTGACGCCACAGTAACCGAACCATATTCGGTTTTGAAGGGGCGGCTCCAAGCCACGGCAAAGTTCCCGTTCCGGTGGGCGGTTCCCCGTTCACGGGAGCTTCCGGGTTCCTACTGTGGCCGCAGCGGGGCCGTGAGCCGTGCACGGCCCGACACGGGGGAGAGCCGATGGCGCAGCACGAGGCCGACCACCGGGAACGCAGGGAGCACCGGGGCGGCAGGATCGCGGTGATCATGACCGCCCTGATGCTCACCGTGCTCCTGGCCGCCCTGGACCAGACGATCGTCTCCACCGCGCTGCCGACGATCGTGTCCGAGCTCGGCGGGCTCAACCACCTGTCGTGGGTGATCACCGCCTACCTGCTCGCCGTCACCGCCGTCACCCCGCTGTGGGGGAAGCTCGGCGACCAGTTCGGCCGCAAGCGGCTCTTCCTCCTGTGCATCGGGATCTTCCTGGTCGGCTCCGCCCTGTGCGGCATCGCGCAGGACATGCTCCAGCTCATTGCCTTCCGGGCGCTGCAGGGGCTCGGAGGGGGAGGGCTGATGGTGCTCGCCTCCGCGATCATCGGCGACGTCGTCTCGCCCCGGGAGCGGGGCAAGTACCAGGGTCTCTTCGGCGCCGTCTTCGGCATCTCCAGCGTGGCGGGGCCCCTGCTGGGCGGCCTGTTCGTCGACCACCTGACCTGGCGGTGGGTGTTCTACGTGAACCTTCCGCTCGGCGTCGTCGCGTTCGCCACGGTGCTGGCGGTGCTGCCCGCCAGCACGCCGACCGGCCGCCGCCGGGTCGACTACGCCGGGATCCTCCTGCTGGCCGCCACCGCCGTGTGCCTCACCCTGGTGGCGGCCTGGGGCGGCAGCGTCTACCCGTGGACCTCGCCCCAGGTCGTGGGGCTCGCCGTCGCGGGCGCCGCCCTCGGGGTCGGATGGTGGCTGACCGCGCGCAGGGCCGCCGACCCGGTCATGCCGCTCAGCCTGTTCCGCAACCCGACCATCGTGGTCGCCATGGCCATCGGGTTCTGCGTGGGCTTCGCGATGATGGGGTCGATGGCGTTCCTGCCGCTGTTCCTCCAGATCGTGCACGGCCTGTCCCCGACGGCCTCCGGCCTCCACCTGATCCCGATGGTGCTGGGCATGTTCCTCACCTCGATCACCAGCGGACGCCTGGTCACCCGCACCGGCCACTACAAGGCCTATCCCGTGGCGGGCATGGCCGTCACCTCGCTCGGACTGCTGCTCCTCTCCCGCCTCGGCCCCGAGAGCTCGCTCTGGGAGATGGGGTTCTACTTCTTCGTCCTGGGGTTCGGCCTGGGCCTGGTGATGCAGGTGGTGGTCGTGGTCGTGCAGAACGCCGCCGACTACGCGGACCTCGGGGTGGCCACCTCCTCGGCGACGTTCTTCCGGTCGATCGGCGGCTCGTTCGGCACGGCGGTGTTCGGGGCGGTCTTCTCCGGGCAGCTGGCGGCGAACCTGGCGGCCCGCGCCGGGGAGATCCGGCTGCCGCCGGGGGTGGACCCGGCGTCCCTGGAGAGCGACCCCCGCAGCCTGGACCGGCTGCCCCCGGAGGCACAGGCGTCGTTCCTCCAGGCCTACGCCGACTCCGTGGACACCGTGTTCCTGTGGGCGGTGCCGGTGGCGGCGGCCGGGTTCGTGCTCGCTCTGTTCCTGCGGCAGGTGCCCCTGCGCACCACCATCGGCTCCCCCGGGCTGGACGAGTCGATCCCGCCCGTCGCCGCGGGGAGCCGCAGCGCGATGGAGCACGTCGAACGCGAGGTGTACCGGGCCTGCGGCAGGGAGGGCGCGGACGAGATGTACGAGCGCCTGCGCGAGGCCGCGGGGCTGGAGATCTCGCCGCGCGCGTGCTGGGCGCTCAGCCACCTCGGCGTCACCGGGCCGCTCACCGGGGCGGAGCTCGCGCGGATGTCGGGGCTGGACGAGGACGCCTGGGAGGGTGTGCGCCGGGAGCTGGAGGAGGCCGGATACCTGACGGAGGAGGGCGGGGCCTGGCAGCTGAACCGGCGCGGGGCGGACGCGGCCGGGCAGGTGTTCGACGCCCAGCGCACCGCGCTGCGCTCGCTGCTGGCCGACTACGAGCCCGGGGAGCACCCGGAGGTGGTCGCCGCCCTGGAGCGGATGACCGCGGACACCCTCGGCGACGAGGGGGACGCCTCGCGCCTCGGCGAGGGGGCCCACCGGCTGTAGCCGCACGGGGGCGGGGGCTTGCCGGATCCAGGGAACCGAATACAGTTCGGTTATCGTCACCCGCGCTCTTGGAGGACTCAGTGGCCGAGGCATACATCGTCGGCGCAGTACGCACCCCCGTCGGCACCAGGAAGGGCGCCCTCGCCGCCGTGCACCCGGCGGACCTGGGCGCGCACGTGCTCAAGGAGCTCGTCCGGCGCACCGGGGTCGACCCGGCCGCCGTCGAGGACGTGATCATGGGCGTGGTCAGCCAGGCGGGCCCCCAGGCCCTCGACCTGGCCCGCACCGCGTGGCTCTCCGCGGGCCTCCCCGAGAGCGTCCCCGGCGTCACGGTCGACCGCCAGTGCGGCTCCTCGCAGCAGGCCGTCCACTTCGCCGCCCAGGGCGTCATGTCCGGTACCCAGGACCTGGTCGTGGCCGCCGGCGTCGAGAACATGGGCATGGTCCCCATGGGCGCCAACGTCCAGTTCGCCCTCGACAACGACCTCCCCCTCTACGGCGAGGGATGGACCGGGCGCTACGGCCTCCAGGAGATCTCCCAGTTCCGCGGCGCCCAGCTCATGTGCGAGAAGTGGGGCTACAAGCGCGAGCGGCTGGAGGAGTTCGCCCTGGAGAGCCATCGGCGCGCCGCCGCCGCGCAGGAGGAGGGCCGCTTCGACGACCAGATCGCGCCCCTCGCCGGGGTGAGCAGGGACGAGGGCGTCCGCGCCGACACCACCCTGGAGAAGATGGCCGGCCTCAAGCCGCTGCGCGAGGGGTGGGAGCTCACCGCGGCCGTCGCGAGCCAGATCTCCGTGGGCGCGGGCGCCCTGCTCATCGCGTCCGAGCGCGCGATCGAGCAGCACGGGCTGACCCCGCTGGCCCGCGTCGTCCAGCTGGCCCTGGTCGGCGACGACCCCGTGTACATGCTCACCGCGCCCATCCCCGCGACCAGGATCGCCCTCGCCAAGGCCGGTCTGGGCATCGACGACATCGACGTCACCGAGATCAACGAGGCGTTCGCCCCCGTGCCGCTGTCGTGGATCGAGGAGCTGGGCGCCGACCCGGCCAAGGTCAACCCGAACGGCGGCGCGATCGCCCTGGGCCACCCGCTGGGCGCCACCGGCTCGATCCTGATGACCAAGCTGATCGCCGAGCTGCACAGGACCGGCGGGCGCTACGGCCTCCAGACCATGTGCGAGGGCGGCGGCCAGGCCAACGTCACCGTCATCGAACGCGTCTGACCCGGAGCGCGGGGGCCGCGCGCCCGCCTGCCGGCGCGCGGCCCCCGCGCCGGACCCGCCCGCCGCTCACCGGCGGGCCAGGGCGGGGCCCCCGACGCCGTTCTCCAGGCCCAGCCACGCGGACATCTCGACCAGCTGCTCCACCAGCTCCGACACGGTGTCGGCGGGGGCGCCGTCCTCCAGGGTGATCCTCTGGGCCAGGAGCGTCCCCGACGCGCGGTCCGCCTTGAGGTCCACCCGCGCGACCAGGTCCTCGCCCAGCAGGAACGGCAGCACGTAGTAGCCGTGCACCCGCTTGGCGGCGGGCACGTAGATCTCCAGCCGGTAGCGGAACCCGAACAGCTCCTCGGCGCGGTCCCGCGTCCACACCAGGGAGTCGAACGGGCTGAGCAGCGCCCGGGCCGCCAGCGAGCGGGGGACCCGGGCGTCCCGGTGCAGGTAGGCGGGGCGGTTCCAGCCCTCCACCCGCACCGGGACCAGCTCACCGGAGTCCACGAGGTCGGCCACGGCCGGCCTGGACTCGGCGGACTTGAGCCGGAAGTAGTCGCGGAGGCAGGGCTCGGTGGCGACGCCGTGGGCGCGCGCGGCGATGGACACCAGCTCCCGGTGCGCCTCCTCGGGCGTGGTGGGCGGGGCGTCGCGCACCTCCGGCGGGAGGACGCGCCCGGGCAGGTCGTAGAGCCGCTCGAACTGGGAGTTGCGCCCGTTGGAGGTCAGGTCCCCGATCCAGAACAGGTACTCCAGGCACTTCTTGACGTCGGACCAGTTCCAGCCCCAGTGGTCCTTGGCGCGCGGCGCGTCGTGCGCGAGGGCGGCCTCCACGCCGCGGGCGGTGGCCGGGCCGATCCGGACGACCTCCTCCATGACCGCCTTCAGGAGCTCGGGCCGCTCCTCCCGGATGCCGTTCATCCAGCCGACCCGGGCCTGGGCGCGGTTGCGGTCCATCCGGTGGCGCATGAGCTGCCGCGTGGCCGGCGGCACCAGGCTGGCCTCGTGGGCCCAGCACTCCACCAGGCGCGCGCCGCCCGCCCCCGCGGCCGTGGTGGCGGCCCGGTCCAGCAGGGCGGTGTCGTAGCCGCCCAGGCGGGCGAACACGGGCAGGTACTGGCTGCGGGCGAGCACGTTCACGCTGTCGATCTGGAGGATCCCCACGCGGCGCACCACCCGGGCCAGGTGGGCCAGGGTCGCCCTGCCCCGGGGCCGCGGGTCGGTGAAGCCCTGGGCGGCGAGGGCGATCCTGCGCGCCTGGGAGAGGGAGAGGTCCGCGTCTCGGCGGGGGTGCGGTTCGGCCATGCCGCCACGGTAGTCGCCGGTGGCGACAGTCGGCCCGCCCCGGTCGGGGCCGGGACGGGGACGGCCCGCAGGGGCCGGACGGGCCCGGGGCCGGTGTGCGCGGGCGCCGGGTCGGGGCCGGACGGGGCGGTCCTCAGGGGCCGGACAGCCGGTGTGTCATGCGTCACCCGTCCGCGGCCGTCGTGCCCGGTGACACGCGTGGCGGCGACTCGCTGTGGCCGACCGCGGCGGTTCCCGGGAAAAAACCTTTGGCCCAATGCGAACCCCGAGGGGGGCATGGCCGTCACAACAGAGGCGACACGAACGACCGGACACGTGCCGGGAGTCGCACCCGCCCCGGTGCGGAGGACGGCCGCACCGGGGCACCTTCCGTTCCCGCCCGCCCAGCTGGGCGTTTCCCCCTCGTCCACGGCCCGCGTCGAACACCCCCGCCCCCTCCATGGCCTAGCCTTCTGCTGTGCGTATCGCGACTTGGAATGTGAACAGTGCCAGGGCCAGGGTCGACCGGATCGGGGCCTGGCTGGACCGGAGCGACGTCGACGTCCTCGCCATCCAGGAGACCAAGGCCAGGGACGACCAGTTCCCGGCCTCCGTCTTCACCGACCGCGGCTACGAGGTCGCCCACCACGGCCTCTCCCAGTGGAACGGGGTCGCGATCGCCTCCCGCGTCGGGCTGGAGGACGTGCGGGTCGGCTTCCCCGGCCAGCCCGGCTACGGCGACCCCGAGGAGTCCGAGGCGCGCGCCGTCGGCGCGACGTGCGGCGGTGTCCAGGTGTGGAGCCTGTACGTGCCCAACGGCCGCGAGGTCGACCACCCCCACTACGCCTACAAGCTGCGCTGGCTGGAGGCGCTGCGCGAGGCGGGCGCCGCGCGCCTCGCGCAGGACCCCGACGCGCAGATCGCCTACGTCGGCGACTTCAACATCGCCCCGCAGGACGACGACGTGTGGGACATGGCCGCGTTCGAGGGCAGCACCCACGTCACCGCTCCCGAGCGCGCGGCCTTCGAGGCGCTCGTCGGCGCGGGGTTCCGCGAGGTCGTCCGGGAGCACACCCCGGGGCCCGGCGTGTACACCTACTGGGACTACAAGGGGCTGGCCTTCCCCAAGCGCAGGGGCATGCGCATCGACTTCGTCCTCGCCTCCCCGGCACTCGCCGCCCGCGTGAGCGGCGCGAGCATCGACCGCGAGGAGCGCAAGGGCAAGGGGGCCTCCGACCACGCACCGGTCATCGTGGGGCTCGACGGGAACGACGGAGCGTCCGTCGCCAAGGTGAAGGAGGCCGGGGCATGAGCGCCGGGAGCAGAGCGGTCGGGACCACGGACGGCGGGGGCGCCGCCGGCGGCGCGCCGCGCGTGGCCGTCTTCGGCAGCGTCAACATGGACCTGGTCGCCTACGTGGACGAGGTCCCCGCGAGCGGCGAGACCGTGACGGGCACCGACTTCCGCCAGGTGCCCGGCGGCAAGGGCGCCAACCAGGCGGTGGCCGCGGCACGGGCGGGGGCCGACGTGGCCTTCCTCGGGGCGGTGGGCGACGACGCCTTCGGCGAGGAGCTGCGCGCCAACCTGGCGGCGGCCGGGGTCGGCGTGTCCGGTTTGCGCACGGTCCCCGGGGCGTCGGGCGTCGCCCACATCGTCGTGGACGGCAAGGGGGGCAACTCCATCATCGTCGTCCCCGGCGCCAACGGCGGGGTCGCCGGCGTGGCCGACGGCGACGCGGCGCTCATCGAGGGGAGCGCGGCCCTCCTGCTCCAGCTCGAACTGCCGATGGAGGCCGTGGTCTCCGCGGCGCGGACCGGACGCGCGCTCGGCGTGCCGGTCTACCTGACCCCGGCCCCGGCGCGCGACCTGCCCGCGGAGCTGCTGGAGTCGGTGGACGTCCTGGTCCCCAACCAGCACGAGGCGGCCGCGATCACCGGTCGCACGAACCCGCACGAGGCGCTGGCCGCCCTGCTGGAGCTGGTCCCGGAGGTGCTGCTGACCCTGGGCGAGGACGGCTCGCTCCACGGCCGCAGGGGCGGGGCGGCGGTGGCCTCGCCCGCACGGCAGGTGAGGGCGGTGGACACCACGGCCGCGGGGGACACCTTCTGCGGTTCGTTCGCTGTGGCGAGGGCGGAGGGGCGGTCGCCGGAGGAGGCGATGTCGTTCGCCGCGGCGGCGGCGTCGCTCTCGGTCCAGCGGCCCGGCGCCAGCTCGTCCATGCCCACCCGCGAGGAGGTCGAGGCGCTGCTCGGCGGCGTCGCCTGAGGCCGGTCCGGGGCGGGGGCGGCCGGGTTCCGGGGGACGGTCCCGGGACGTGTCGGCGCTCGCCCCGCGGTGGTCCCGGGACGGGCGACCCTCAGGGCGTGTGCCCGATCTGCTGGAGGAACGGGCGCGGGTCCTGGTTCTGGAGGCGGACCTCCAGCACGATGTCGACGGTGTCGCCGACGAGCCGGCCGCCCCACGGGACCTCGCCGCCGTCGCCCACGCCGAAGGCGGAGAGGCGGATCCGGGTGCTCGCGGAGAAGAAGTGCCCGTAGGTGTCGTCGGGCGACACGTAGTCCGGGGACTCGCCGACCCACTGGGAGTCGAGGGTGACCGGAAGGGTCGTCCCGTGGATGGTCAGGTCGCCGAACAGCCGGAAGGAGTGCTGTCCGCGCCGGCTCGGCTCCAACCCGGTGGAGGCGAAGCGGATCTCGGGGTGGTGGTCCACGTCCAGGAAGTCGGCCGAGCGCAGGTGGGCGTCGCGCGCGCCCACGCCGGTGTTGACGCTGGCCGCGTCGAGGACGACCTCCACCTCGGAGCGGGCGGGGTCCCCGGTGACGAGCACCTGCCCGCGCGCCCGTCCGAAGGTGCCCTGGACCCGGCCGAAGCGCAGGTAGTGGGCGACGAAGATCAGGCTGGAGTGGAGCGGGTCCAGGTACCAGGTGCCCGGCCCCGGTCCGATCTCGGGGGTGGTTGTCATGGCCATTTGCTCCCTATTTGTCCGGTCTGTGGCTTTTGTCCACATACCTTAGGTCTGACGTCCACCCGGAACGTGAAGTTCTGGCGCGACCGGGCACGAGACATTGGACTCTGTCGTCCCCGGCGGCGGCGGAACCCCCGCTGACGAGGTACGTCACCCCTCTGCGGCCCCGGGCCGGGGACGGGGCCGGAACCGGCCACGCACGCCCGCGGACGGCCCGCAGTGCCGGCGCCGGGCCGGGGACGGGGCCGGAACCGGCCACGCACGCCCGCGGACGGCCGAGGGGGCCGGGGCGGTCGTCCGCCCCGGCCCCCTCGGGTTCGGTGGTCGTGCTGCGCGCCGGACCGGTGCGGTCCGCCGCCGCTACATGTGCTCGGGAGCCTCCACGCCCAGCAGGTCCAGGCCCTGCACCAGGACCCGGAAGGCCACCGACACCAGCGCCAGGCGCGACTCGCGCTCGGCCTCCGTCGGGGCGGTCAGCACCGGGCAGTGCTCGTAGAACGCCGTGAGCGTCTGCGCCAGCTCGAACAGGTACGCGGAGAGGCGGTGCGGCTGGAGCAGGGCGCCGACCTGCTCCACCACGGCGCCGAACTCCAGCAGCTTGAGCGCGAGGTCGCGCTCGGCGCCCTCGGAGACGGTGATCCCGCCCCGGGGCGAGGACAGGTCCAGCCCGCCCTTGCGGAAGATGGACCGGATCCGCGCCTGCGCGTACTGGAGGTAGGGGCCGGTGTTGCCGGTCAGGGCCAGCATGCGGTCGAAGTCGAACGTGTACTCGGTGTCGTGGGAGACCGACAGGTCCGCGTACTTGACCGCGCCGATGCCCACCTGGCGGGCGATCTCGGCCTGCTCCTCGGCGCCGAGGTCGGGGCGGTTCTCCGCCACGACGGCGGCGGCCCGCTCGACGGCCTCGTCCAGCAGCGCCATCAGGCGGACGGGCGCGCCGCTGCGGGTCCGCAGGATCTTGCCGTCGGCGCCGAGCACGTTGCCGATCTGCACGTGGGTGACCTCGACGCCGTCCGGCAGCCACCCGGCCTTGCGGGCGGTCGCCCACACCATCTTGAAGTGCATGGCCTGCGGGGCGCCGACCACGTACAGGATGCGGTCGGCCTTGAGGTCCTCCACGCGGTGGCGGACGGTCGCCAGGTCGGTGGTGGCGTAACCGTAGCCGCCGTCGCTCTTGCGGATGATCAGGGGGACCGGCTTGTCCTCGCGGCCGGTGAAGCCCTCCAGGAACACGCAGAGCGCGCCCTCGCTGACCTCCGCGATGCCCTTGGCCTCCAGCTCGTCGCACACGTCGGCGAGCACGGCGTTGTAGGTGCTCTCACCGGCGAGGTCGTCGTCGGTGAGGGTCACCCCGAGCTTGGCGTACACCTTGTTGAAGTAGACCCTGGACAGCCCGACGAGCTCGCGCCACAGGCGCAGGGTCTCCTCGTCCCCGCCCTGGAGGGCCACCACCCGGCGGCGCGCCCGCGCGGCGAACTCGTCCGCGCCGGGCCCGGAGGAGTCGAACTTGGTGCGCGCCGACTGGTAGAAGGCGTTGGGGTCGGTGGTGAGCAGGCCCGCCTCGGCGGACTCCTCGCCGACCTCCAGCAGGTGCTCGATGAGCATGCCGAAGGGGGTGCCCCAGTCGCCGATGTGGTTCTGCCGGATGACGTTGTGGCCCAGGAACTCCAGGGTGCGGGCGAGGGAGTCGCCGACCACGGTGGTGCGCAGGTGCCCGACGTGCATCTCCTTGGCCACGTTGGGCGCGGAGTAGTCGAGGGGGATGTCGAGGCGCTCCTGGACGGGGACGCCCACGCGGGGGTCCTCCAGGAGCAGGCGGGTCTGGTCCGCGATCCAGTCCTCGCGCAGCGTCAGGTTGATGAAGCCCGGCCCGCTGACCTCGACGGCGCGGCAGACGTCGGCCACGTCGAGGTGCTCCATGATCGCCGCGGAGACCTCGCGCGGCTTTCGGCCCAGGCGCTTGGCGAGCGCGAGGGCGGCGTTCGCCTGGTAGTCGGCGAACTGGGACGGGCGGATGACGGGGTCGGTGTCGGCGAACTCGGGGCCGAAGGCGGCGCCGAGGGCGGACTGGACCCGTCGCGAGAGTACTTCCTGCGGGTCGGCCATGCTCCTAAGCGTACCGACCTGAGCCCCCTGTCCCCGCCCCTCGCGGGGTGACGCGGTCCGGGGTCCGCTCCCGCGCCCGGGACCGGGGCGCGCGGGCCGGTCCGGATCCCGCTCAGCGGCCCTCCGGGGCCGGCGGCAGGGCGCCGGGAGGGGACGCGGGCGGGCCCTCGGACTGGGCCAGGCGGTGGAGCCAGTTGGAGGAGCGGGGGTGCACCCGGCGGCGGATCTGCTCGCCGATGCGGCCGCCGGCCAGGTCGTGCGCCAGCTGGCAGGCCCGGGCGACGCCCTTGGCGCGGCTGTCGCCGTGGGCGATGACCACGGTTCCGTTGAGGCCGAGGAGGGCGGCGCCGCCGTAGGTCTCGCTGTCGAGCCGCTCGCGCAGGCGGCGCAGCGCCCTGCGCTGGAGCAGGGCCCCGGCCTTGGCCGCGGCGGAGGAGGTCAGCGCGTCGCGGACAAGGTCCATGGCGAAGGCGGCGGTGCCCTCCACGGACTTGAGGGCCACGTTGCCGGTGTGGCCGTCGGTGACCACCACGTCGACCTTGCGGGCGAGGAGGTCGTGGCCCTCGATGTTGCCGCGGAAGTCCATGGACGGGGAGCCCTCGGCCGTCGCGGACAGCAGCTCGGTGGCCCTGCGGACGAGCTTGTTGCCCTTGCCCGGCTCGGACCCGATGGTCAGCAGGCCCACGCGCGGACGGCGCACGCCGAAGGCGGTCTGGGCGTAGGCGCAGCCGAGGTGGGCGAACTGGACGAGCATCTCGGGCTTGGCGTCGGCGTTGGCCCCCGCGTCCACCATGATCGTCGGCGTCTCGCCGGTGGGGAGCGTCACGGCGAGGGCGGGGCGCAGGACGCCGGGCTGGGTGCGCAGGCGGACGGTGGACGTCGCGACGATGCCGCCGGTGGAGCCCGCGGAGACGAGGGCGTCGGCGTCGCCGCGCCGGATGAGGCGGCAGGAGACGGCAGCGCTGGAGCGGGGGCGGCGCCAGCTGGCGAGGGCTCCCTCGTTCATGGCCAGGTTGTCCTCGGCGTGGACGACGGGGATGTCCCGCAGGGCGCCCTCCTCGGCGAGGAGGGAGGCGATCTCGGTGCGCCTGCCCACGAGGAGCACACGGAGTCCGAGTTCGCGGACGGCCATGACGGCGCCCTTCACGATCTCCGAGGGCGCGTTGTCGCCCCCCATGGCGTCCACGGCGATGATCGGCGGAGAGGTCCGGGAAGGGGCGGGCGCTTCCGCGTCGGGTGTACCAGTCAACTCGGTGCTTCCCTCACGGGTCGTGGTGGGCGTTCCGCACTGTGTGCGCGCAGGTCCCGGTGGTCCGGCGGCGCCGGAGGGCACGTGGGGGCCAGGGTCGCGCGAGGGTGTGGTGCCACGCTACCGGTTCGCTCCCGGGGCGACGCCGTAAGGCCCGTTCGTCCACTCATGCGAGGATACTTCCCATATGTCCTGGTCAGGGCTGGACTTGGAGTGGGCTGGGTACAAAAGCCCTAATCCGGGTATATCCGCTCGCTGGCTCAGGGCCTCATCACGCTCCGAGAGCGTAGGACAACCACACTGGATCACCGTTCCGGAGGTCGACCGGTGCACTCCGCACCGGAGCCGCCGGATCAGGGCTGCCCGATTGCCCGGGGGCGGCCCTGCACACACACAGGAGAGGAGAAGCGTGAGCGTTACGCCAGACGTGGCACAGTCCCCGTCCGCCGGACGTCGGTTTCGTGCCTACACGACGAAACACCTCGACGAGCTCACCGCGCGAGCCGGTCTCGCCGCCGATGAGCGGCTCGCGGTGCAGGCGGTGGCCACGGTGCTGCCGTTCCGCGTCAACAGCTACGTCGTCGACGAGCTGATCGACTGGGATGCCGCTCCGGACGATCCGATCTACCGGTTGGTCTTCCCGCAAGCCGACATGCTGCCCCCGGGCGACGTGTCCAGGATGTCCGACCTGCTGCGTTCCGGTGCCCCGCGCAAGGAGCTCAACGACGCGGCCAACCGGATCAGGGCGAGTCTGAACCCGCACCCGGCGGGCCAGATGGACCTCAACGTGCCGAAGACGGCCGACGAGGAGCCCATCCCCGGCGTCCAGCACAAGTACAAGGAGACCGTGCTCTTCTTCCCCAAGCAGGGGCAGACCTGTCACGCGTACTGCACGTACTGCTTCCGCTGGGCCCAGTTCGTCGGCGACGCCGACCTGAAGTTCGCGTCGAGCGAGATCGACCAGCTGGTCGACTACGTCCGCACGCACCCCGAGGTCACCAGCGTGCTGTTCACCGGCGGCGACCCGATGATCATGGGCGAGGGGGTGATCTCCCGCTACATCGAGCCGCTGCTGGAGATCGAGCACCTGGAGGCCATCCGCATCGGGACCAAGGCGCTGGCCTACTGGCCGCAGCGCTTCGTCACCGACCCGGACGCCGACGACACCCTGCGCCTCTTCGAGAAGGTCGTCGCGTCGGGCAAGAACCTCGCGTTCATGGCCCACTTCTCGCACCCGAACGAGATGCGCCCCGCGCTGGTCCAGGAGGCGGTCCGCCGCGTCCGCTCGACCGGGGCGGTCATCCGCACGCAGGCGCCGCTGATCCGCACGATCAACGACGACCCCGCCGTGTGGGAGAGCATGTGGCGCACCCACCTGCGGCACGGGATGGTCCCGTACTACATGTTCGTGGAGCGCGACACCGGTCCCCAGGACTACTTCGCGGTCCCGCTCGCCGAGGCGTACGAGATCTTCCGCGGCGCCTACACGAAGGTGTCCGGGCTGGCCCGGACGGTGCGGGGGCCCTCGATGTCGGCGACGCCGGGCAAGGTCTGCGTGGACGGCGTGGCGGAGGTGGCGGGCGAGAAGGTCTTCGTCCTGCGCTTCATCCAGGCCCGGGACCCGGAGCTGGTCGGCCGCCCCTTCTTCGCCAAGTACGACGAGAAGGCGGCGTGGCTGTTCGACCTCAAGCCCGCACTGGGCGCCACCCACTTCCCGTGGGAGGCGCCGCCGGTCGGCGGTAGCGGCGGGCTGGTGGACCCCACCCGTCTGTAGGAACCGCCCGTCCGCGGGGCGGGGCCCGAGCACAGGGCATCGGAAGGACCGCGGAGGTCAGGCGGGGCCGGCGCAGACCCGTCCCAGGGGAATTGGAGCGTCCCTGGGGCGGGCCGCGCCGGCGGCCCCGGCCGGACGCGACGGAGCCCGGCACCACATCGTGGTGCCGGGCTCCGCGTGCGTCCGCGCCGTGGACGGAGAGGCCTCCCCGTGAACCGGGGTGGTCACGGGGGCCATCGGCGCGGACGTCTTCCGGGGCTGGTCTCGGTGGGGCGGTCGCGGGGGACCGGGGGTGGGGCGGGGGAGGTCAGCGGTGCGGCGAGGGGACCGCGGCCCTCCGGGGCGGCGTCACCTCAGGAGGGCGTCGAAGTCACCGGTCTTGGCGCCGCGGACGAAGGCCTCGATCTCGGCGGGGGTGTACACGAGCGCCGGCCCCTGGGGGTCGCGGGAGTTGCGCACGGCGATGTCCCCGTCCGGGAGCGCGGCGACCTCGACGCAGTTCCCGTCCGGATTGCTCCAGCTGCTCTTGGTCCAGACGACCTTGGGCAGCCGGCTCGCGGGAACGCCGTTGTAGATCGGATGCATCTCAACCTCCTGGAACTTCGGGGGGACTCGTGAGCGGGGATCTGTCCACACGCGGTAGATCCTTCACCGCGCCCGTCGTGTCTCGCCACCGGGTCCGCCTTGAGGGTGGGACGCCCCGTGAAGGGGCGAACCGTCCCGTGGTGGGTTGTTTCGTCCCGGTGCGAGTCAGAGCGTAGCTCATGCACGTGCATTGGTGATTACGTCCGTAAGTACCTATGCAAGGACGGCGGGTGATTCGGATCCGAAACCGCACGTCACACCTCACGTGGGGGAGAGGCGTGCGGTTCGCCGGGGCCGGATCGTTCTCCACTCGTGGCCGAAGCCGGACAACCGGGAACCCGCTCCGGGTGCGCAAAGCGAACGCCCGGGCGCTGAGAGCGACCGGGCGTGCGGCGGAGGGGGCGGGGAGGCGGGGTCAGGAGTAGCGCCCCAGGAAGCCGCGGAGGATCTCCTCGGTGGCGGTGGGCGGCGGTGCCTGGGTGGCGAGGTGGTCCATCGTCTGGGAGTAGCGGTTGGTGTCCTCGTACTTGTCGAAGTACAGGGCGCTGCTCAGCTGCTCCAGGTAGACCACGTCGGGCAGCTGCGGGGTGGGGAACCGCAGGATGCTGAACGGGCCGCCCGCGGCGGGGTGCCCGCCCATCGCGAAAGTGGCGATCTGGATGGTGATGTTGGGGCGCCGGGCCATCTCGATCAGGTGCTCGACCTGACCGCGCATCACCTCGGCGTCGCCGTAGGGGCGGTGCAGGACGGCCTCGTCGATCACGGCCCACAGGCGTGGGGCCTGGGGCTCCACGAATCTGCGCTGGCGGTGCATGCGCATCATCACCCGGCTGTCGACGTCCTCGTCGGAGGTGGCCGTCCGGGACAGCCGGATGACCGAGCGGGCGTAGTCCTCGCTCTGGAGCAGTCCCGGGACGAACTGGACCTCGTAGGTGCGGATGATCGAGGCGGACTCCTCCAGGCCGACGTAGACGCCGAACCACTGGGGCAGCACGTCGCCGTACTTGTGCCACCAGCCCTGGGCGTTGGCGCTGGAGATCAGGCCGAGGAGGGCCTCGCGCTGCTGGGGGTCGTCCACCCCGTAGAGCTTGAGGAGGTCGTCCACGTCCCGGCGCTTGAAGCTGACCTGGCCGAGCTCCATGCGGCTGATCTTGGCGTGGGAGGCCCGGATGGCGTATCCGGCGTCGTGCCGCGAAATGCCCTTCTCCTGGCGGAGCCGCCGGAGCTGGGTTCCGAGGAGAATGCGGAGGACGGTGGGGCCACCACTGGAATTGGCCAGAAAATCTTGAGTGACCTGGAGATTCGTTGCGTGATCGGCGACCACATCGCCTCCTGTGTAGCGGCTTTGGCCCGTAGCGACCGCTCAGTATACCCACGCGCCCGAGGTTGCGGACAGGGGCGAGGAGGGATTGGTTCGTGGCCTAAGCACCGCTTCTGGGCCTGGAGTAAACGCGCGTACCCGTGTGGGAATTCTTTGACGAGGATCTACCAATAAGGGTCGTTCGTCCTATAGTCTTGCCCGGACGTTGAACTGCACGTGCATCCGTGTCTTACAGATGTAAGCCACAGGGGGTCGCGTCAGACAAGTCCGCGCGAACCCGCCATCACCCTCGTGAGGACCGTGATGAACGCAGAGCTGGTGTCCTCGGAGCTGGACTCCGGGCCGTCCTGGAGTCGTCCCTCCCTCGCGGAGGCGTCGGACGACCTCCCGTCCTGGTGGAACCACCCGCCGTGCCGCCTCGCCGTCGGCCAGGCCTCCCGGTCCCAGGAGGGCGCCGCCAGGGCGTTCGGCTCCGTCCCCGGCTCGGTCCGCCGGGCACGCGGCTTCGCCGCGTCCGTCCTGGAGGAGTGGGGCGTCGAGGACGTGCAGGAGGACGTTCGGCTGATCGTCTCCGAGCTCGTCGGCAACTCCTGCCGCCACGCCGTGACGGGGGACGGGGACCCCGCGGGCGTTCCGGTGGTGGTCGAACTGCGCCGCCTGGGCCGGCGCGGCGGGGTCCTGTGCATGGTCGCCGACGAGAGCGCGAAGGCGCCGGTCAAGATGGACGCGCACCACTTCGCCGAGTCCGGCCGCGGCCTCGGACTGGTCGCCGCGTTCAGCCGCGAATGGGGCTGGAACCCGCTCGGCCGCGGCGGCAAGGTCGTCTGGGCCGTGTGCGGCGGCGAGGGCTGACACACCCCGGAACCGCGCGACCGCGGTGCCTCGGGAGCTGTGGACGACGCGGCGGAGCCGCCCGGGAAGAGTAGGCTGTCAACGCATGTCGGTATTTGACCGACCGCGTCGTGACAGGACTTTCCCACACCCCATCCCGGGAGCGAGGCGTGGCCGTGCTGGACACGGAACAGGACCAGTTCCTCTGCGACGGGACCACCACCGTCGTCGGACTGACCGGTGAGATCGACATCGCCACCGCGGAGAGGGCGCTCGCCCGGATCACCGCGGCCACGGCGGACGGCTGCGTCGTCGTGGACCTGTCCGCGGTGGAGTTCATCGACGCCTCCGGCGTCAACATGCTCGTCCGCGCGCTGCGCGGAGCCACGAAGGTCCAGCACCACCTCCTCCTGGCCGGGCCCACCCGCCAGCTCTCGCGGATCCTCGACGTCCTGGGCCTGCGCGACGTCCTGGCGACCCACGACGGCGTCGCGGCGGCGGTCGCCTCCCACGCCGCGCCCCGTCACGGACACCCGCCCGGCGCCCTGCGCTGAACCGGCCCCCTCGGCGGGCTCCGGCGGCCGGCCGCCGCACGCCGAGGGGGCGCCCCCGGCGGCCGTGCCGGAAGCGCCCCCCGGGGGGATGTCCTCCCCTACTCGACCGTGACGCTCTTGGCCAGGTTGCGCGGCTGGTCCACGTCGTTGCCCTTGGCCAGGGCCAGCTCGCACGCGAACACCTGCATCGGGATCGTCGAGACGACCGGCTGGAGCAGGGTCGGCACCGCCGGGATCTCGATGAGCACGTCCGAGTACGGGCGCACCGCCTCGTCGCCCTCCTCGGCGATCACGATGGTGCGGGCGCCGCGGGCGCGCACCTCCTGGATGTTCGACACGATCTTGTCGTGCAGCACGCTGCGGCCCTTCGGGGAGGGCACCACGACGACGACCGGCAGGCCGTCCTCGATCAGCGCGATCGGGCCGTGCTTCAGCTCCCCGGCCGCGAACGCCTCGGCGTGCATGTACGCCAGCTCCTTGAGCTTGAGCGCGCCCTCCATCGCCACCGGGTAGCCCACGTGGCGGCCCAGGAACAGCACCGTGTCGGCGTCGGAGAGCGAGCGGGCCAGCTCGCGGACCGGCTCCACCGTCTTCAGGACCTTGTCGACCTGCTCCGGCATCGTGGCGAGCTGGGCGATGACCGCCGTGATCTCGTCGCCGAACTTCAGCCCGCGCACCTGGGCCAGGTACAGGCCGACGAGGTAGCAGGCGATCAGCTGGGTCATGAAGGTCTTGGTGGCGGCCACCCCGACCTCGGGGCCCGCGTGCGTGTACAGGACGCCGTCGGACTCGCGGGGGATCGTCGAACCGTTCACGTTGCAGATCGCCAGCACGCGGGCGCGCTGCTCGCGGGCGTAGCGGACCGCCATCAGGGTGTCCATGCTCTCGCCGGACTGGGAGATCGCGATGACCAGGGTCTGCTGGTCCAGGATCGGGTCCCGGTAGCGGAACTCGCTGGCCACCTCGACCTCGCACGGGATGCGGCACCAGTGCTCGATGGCGTACTTGGCGATCAGGCCCGCGTGGTACGAGGTCCCGCAGGCGATGATGACGATCTTCTCGACGGAGCGCAGGTCCTCCGGGGTCAGGCGCATCTCGTCCAGGGTCAGCAGCCCGTCGACCGACAGCCGGCCCAGGAGCGTGTCGGCCACCGCGCGCGGCTGCTCGACGATCTCCTTGAGCATGAAGTAGTCGTAGCCGCCCTTCTCGGCGGCGGACGCGTCCCAGTCGACGTGGTACTCGCGGACCTCGACGGGGTTGCCCTCGTAGTCGGTGACGACCACGGAGTCGGGCCGCAGCTCGACCACCTGGTCCTGGCCCAGCTCGACCGCCTCGCGGGTGTGCGCGATGAACGCGGCCACGTCGCTCGCCAGGAAGTTCTCCCCCACGCCGCGGCCGACGACCAGCGGCGAGTTGCGACGGGCCGCCACCACCAGGTCGGGGTCGTCCACGGACGTCGCGACCAGGGTGAAGGCGCCCTCCAGCCGCTTGCACACGGCGCGCATGGCCGCGGGCAGGTCCCCGTCGCCGCGCTCGGCCAGCTCGGTGCTGAGCAGGTGCGCGGTCACCTCCGTGTCGGTCTCGGAGAGGAACTTGCAGCCCTGCTCCTCCAGCTCCAGGCGGAGCGCCGCGAAGTTCTCGATGATGCCGTTGTGGACGATCGCGACACGTCCGCCGTTGTCCACGTGGGGGTGGGCGTTGACGTCGTTCGGGGCACCGTGGGTGGCCCAACGCGTGTGCCCGATACCGGCCCCCTCGCCGGAGATCGGCCGCTCCTCCAGGGCCCGGCGCAGGTTGGCGAGCTTGCCCGCGCGCTTCTCCGTGCGCAGGGCGCCGTCGCCCAGCACCGCCACACCCGCGGAGTCATATCCGCGGTACTCCAACCTTGCGAGGCCGTCCACGACGACCTGAAGCGCCGGTTGCGGCCCGACGTAGCCAACGATTCCGCACATGGCCGCCAGCGTAGGCGAAAAAGGACGCCGGATCGACCAACCACCTACCCATACCACTGGTTGTTTTCGCAGGTGGCGGTATAGACCATTTGGTGCATGGGGGCCATACCGCGCAGGTGGGGGGCATGCGGGCGCGCAGAGTGGAACCGATTTCCCCCGACTCGCGACCCGCTGAAAAACCTTGGGAGACACCACCGTGAACGTGTGGTTTCGGGCACGTTCCACCCCGGTTCGGGACTACTGGGGACCGGCTGCCGAATCCGGACGACCTCCTCGTCTAGGGTGGTCATTCGTGTCCCACACGACGAAGAACGGCCTCTCCTCACCGTACGTGGAGCTGGACCGGGCGGCCTGGGCGGCCCTGCGGGCCTCCACGCCCCTCTCCCTGACCGAGGCCGACCTGGCAGAGCTCCGCGGTACCACCGACCCCACCTCCCTGGAGGACGTGCGGGACGTCTACCTGCCGATGTCGCGACTGCTGAACCTCTACGTGGGCGCGACCCAGCAGCGGCACGCCGCCGTCCGCGCCTTCCTCGGCGAGACGGACCGCCCGGCGCCGTTCATCATCGGCGTCGCGGGCAGCGTCGCCGTGGGCAAGTCCACCACGGCGCGGCTCCTGCGCTCCCTCCTCGCGCAGTGGCCCAACCACCCGAACGTGGAACTGGTCAGCACCGACAACTTCCTGTACCCCAACTCCGCCCTGGAGTCGCGGGGGCTCATGCGGCGCAAGGGATTCCCGGAGAGCTACGACCGCCGCGCGCTCGTGCGCTTCGTGTCGGAGATGAAGGCCGGGGCCGACCGCATCGACATCCCCGTCTACTCCCACCTGAACTACGACATCGTCCCGGGCGAACGGCAGTCCGTGCACCGCCCCGACATCCTCATCGTCGAGGGCATCAACGTCCTCCAGCCCGCCACCGCGGGACGGCTGGCCGTCGCCGACTTCTTCGACTACTCCATCTACGTCGACGCCAAGGTCGAGAACATCCGCAACTGGTACCTCGACCGCTTCCGCGAACTGCGCCGGACCGCGTTCTCCGACCCCCGCTCCTACTTCCACCACATGGCCACCACCATCCGCGAGGAGGAGGCCCTGGAGTTCGCCGCCAACACCTGGCGCACCATCAACGAGGTCAACCTCGTCGAGAACATCCGCCCGACGCGGGGACGCGCCACCCTCATCCTCTACAAGGGGGACGACCACCGCGTCCGGCGGGTGCGGCTGCGCAAGACGTAATTCGGCGAGCTCACGGGTTCGCTGCGCGGCCTCGGGGCGCCGGTAGCCAGGGGCCTTCGTCGTCGTTTTCGCCTGTCGCTCGTTCCCCGCTCGCGGCTCGGCTCCTCCCGCAGGGGGCCGGCGCGCCCCTCGCGGGCCGGCCGCGCCGGCCCGGGGCGAGTGCGGGCGCCGGGAGGCCGGTTTGGCCGGGGCCGGACGGCGGGTTAGTGTGGTCTCTCTTTTCGGCCGCGCCCCTTCACCGGGTGCCGTGCGCTCTCAAGGATCGGAACGAACCGGGCCCCTCGCGGGAACCGGGGCGGGACCAGCGCACGCGCGTCGCCGCGCCACCGTCCCGCCGAACCCTCCGAGGTCTTCGTATGACCACCACCGATCCCTCCGTGCCCGCGAACGACGCGCTCCAGGCCGAACGCGACCGGCTCACCGCCGCCCGCGAAGCCCTGCGGCGGATGCGCGAGGAGGTCGCCGGCAGCGAACTCGTGCTGGGCGACGTCGTCAACGACAAGGTCACCAACGCGGCCCTCCGGCGCGGCCGCGAGCGGCGGCTCGCCGCCCTGGCCGAGGTGCCGGGCGCCCCCCTCTTCTTCGGCCGCCTCGACTTCGACCCCGGCACCGTCTTCTTCGACGACGCCCCCGCCCCGGACGGCTCCGCCGACGCGGACCGCGTCCAGATCGGCCGCCGCCACATCCACGACAAGGCCGGGCGCCCCATGGTCCTGGACTGGCGCGCCCCGATCTGCGTCGCCTACTACCGGGCCTCGCCCCAGGACCGGATGTCCGTCCGGGTCCGGCGCCGCTACGGCTTCACCACCGTCACCCCGGGGCCGGACGCCGAGCCCGAGGCGCTGCTCACCGCCTTCGAGGACGAGACGCTGGCCGGCGCCCCGCCCGAGACCGGGCAGGGCGGGGGCGAGCTCCTGAACGCGGAGATCGAACGCCCCCGCACCGGCCCCATGCGCGACATCGTCGCCACCATCCAGCCCGAGCAGGACGACCTCGTCCGCGCGCCGCTCGGCACCACCCTGTGCGTCCAGGGGGCGCCCGGCACCGGCAAGACCGCGGTGGGCCTGCACCGCATCGCCTTCCTCCTCTACACGGAGCGCGAACGGCTGTCCCGCAGCGGCGTGGCCGTCATCGGGCCCAACCGCTCCTTCCTCTCCTACATCCACGACGTCCTGCCCGCCCTCGGCGAGGTCGACGTCCACCAGACCACCGTCACCGAGCTGCTCACCCGCGACCTGCCCGAACGCTCCCGCCCCGCGGCCGGGTGGGTCGGACGGGTCGAGGAGCCCGCCGCCGCCCGGATCAAGGGCCAGGCAAGCATGGCCGAGGTCCTGCGCCGCGACCTGTGGTCCCACCTGCGCACCCCGGAGGAGGCCGTCGTGGTCCGCCGCGGTTCGCGCCGCTGGCGCCTCTACCCGGAGGACCTGAGCCCGCTCCTGGGCGAGCTCGCCGAGCGGGGCGTCGCCTACGGCTCCGGGCGGGAACTCCTCTCCCACCGCATCGCCCACGCCGTCCTGACCCTCATGGAGGGCGAGGGCGAGGCGTGCGACGACCGCACCCACGCGCAGGTGCGCCGTGATCCGGCCGTGCGGTCCGCGGTCACCGCCATGTGGCCCAAGGCCGACCCGCTCAAGCTCGTGCTCGGCCTGCTCACCGACCCCGAACGGCTCGCCCGTGCCGCCGACGGCCTCCTGAGCCCGGAGGAGCAGGCCGCCGTCCTCCTGCCGGGGCGGCCCCGCGGCCCCCGTACCGCCCGCTGGTCGGAGGAGGACCTGGCGCTCCTCGACGAGGCCGCGGCCCTGATCGGGCGCCCCGCCGGCCTCGGCCACATCGTGGTGGACGAGGCCCAGGACCTGAGCCCGATGCAGTGCCGCGCCGTGGGCCGCCGGTGCGTCTCGGGCTCGCTGACGGTCCTCGGCGACATCGCCCAGGGCACCAGCCCCTCGGCCGCCGCGAACTGGTCCACGCTCCTGGAACACCTCGGCAAGCCCACCGGCCACCTCAGGGTCCTGGACCGGGGGTACCGCGTCCCCGCCCAGATCATCGACTTCGCGGCCCGGCTCCTGCCCGCCATCGCCCCCGGGCTCGGCGCCCCGGTGGCGGTGCGCCGCTCGCCCGGGTCGCTCCGTGTCACCCCGGCGGCCGGAGGACTGGCGGCGGCCGTGGCGGACGCGTGCCGCGCCGCGCTGGAGGGGGAGGGCTCCGTCGGCCTCATCGCCGCCGACGCCGGCCTCGCCGCCCTGAGGGCGGACCTCGAAGCCGAGGGGCTGTCCGTACCGCTGCTCGGGGAGGGCGGCGCCGGGCCGGACGCGAGCCGCCTGGTGGCCGTGCCCGCGTCCCTCGCCAAGGGTCTGGAGTTCGACGCCGTCGTGGTCGCCGAGCCCGCCGCGGTGGTCGAAGCGGAGGAACGGGGCGTGAACCGGCTCTACGTGGTGCTCACCCGGGCGGTCAGCGCACTGCACGTGGTGCACGAGCGCCCCCTGCCGGAGGCGCTGCGCGACGCCGTCACGGGCTGAGGTCCGCGGGCCGTGCGGCCCCGGCGCGCCGCCACGGGCCGGGCAGGAGCCCCGCGGCGAGCAGCCACAGCGCGACCGTCACCAGGTGGGCGCGCTCCAGCAGGCCGGGAGCGGCGCCGGGGCCGTCCCCGGTCGCCGCCGCGTACACCCGGACGGCCAGGACCAGGACGGCGACGGCCGCCGCCGCCTGGAGCACCGCCACGACCGCGACGAGCGGCCACCACCGGTCCCCGGTCCGGTACCGGTCCACCGCCAGCGTCGCCACCCCGGCCAGGGCGGCGAGGATCGCGATCGAGGCGAACACGCCCTGGACGGCGGTCGTGCCGCCCGCACCCTCCGCCAGCGACTCCGCCGCGCACGCCGCGTCGGTGGCCACCACACACCGCCCGGGCAGCACCGCCGCCACCAGCGAAGCCGCGCCGAACACGGCCATGGACCACCACGAGACCGTGAGCCACGGGACGGTCTCCCGGGCTCCCAGCGCCAGCCCCAGCGCGGCGGCGACGACCACCAGGATGGCGGCCACGCGGTGCGCGCTGTCCAGGAAGCGGCCGAAGGTCGCGTCCGGGTCCGCCAGCGCGCCCTGGGCGGCCGTTCCGCCGCCGGGGAGGACGACCTCCAGCGTCCACAGGCTGTAGGCGACGGCGGCCGCGACCGCGGCGACCCTGCCGTCCCTGGAGTCCCAGTGCAGCTGCCCGGAGTGTGGCATCGTGCCTCCTGCTCTCACGGATGCCCCACCCGTCCCCCCGGGCGGGACACACCGGCGAGGTCGCCGTCGAAACACCGCTGTCCTGGGACCCTACGCTTTTCGGGACCCGACGTCACCCAACTCGCGGCGGCACCGTTATCCGCGGTTGAGTGTTCACCCGGCATCATCGGGGGACACCGGCGGACACGCGGGATACGGGACGACCGACGAGAAGGGCGCACGCATGGACGGCGCATCCACGACGCGATGGGTGATCGTGGGGGTCGACGGCACGGAGTCCAGCCGCCACGCGCTGGAGTGGTCGGCGCACCAGGCGGCGCTGCGGGGTCTCGGCCTGCGGATCGTCGCCGCCGCCGGGCCGGTGGCCCCGGTGGGCGTGTTCGGCGGGCACGGGCGGTCCGATCGGGCGGAGCCCCCCGACGAGACCGACACGCAGAACACCGAGAAGCTGCTGGGGTACGCCGGCGACTGGGTCGGCCGGCTCTTCCCCGAACTCCGCGTGGAGACCCGCCTGTCGTACGCGCGCCCGGTGGAGGCGCTGTTGGCGGAGGCGGCCGCGGAGGGCGCCGTCGCCGTGGTCGTGGGGTCGCGCGGCCTGAGCGGGATCGTCGCCGCGTTCGTCGGTTCCGTGGGCATCGAACTGGCCGCCCGCTCGCCCGTCCCCGTGGTGGTGCTGCCCCGCGACCACGCCGCGGCGCACGGGGTGCGCGGCCGGGTGATCGTCGGCGTCGACGGTTCCGAGCCCAGCAGGAGGGCGGCGCGCTTCGCCTTCGGGCAGGCGGAGTTCGCCGGGGCCGAACTGGTCGCGGTGAGCGCCTGGCAGCCCCTGGTGGCGTTCGCCGCCGCCACCGGTCCGATCCCGCCGGAGCTGTTCGACGACGCGACCGCCGCGGAGGCGGCCCGCCAGGCCCTGGAGGACGAGTTGGCGGACGCCCGCCTGCACCACCCGGGCGTGGCGGTGGGCACCAGGGTCGTGCGCGCGCACCCGGTGGTGGCCCTCCTGGAGGAGGCCACGCCCGCCGACCTCATCGTAGTGGGGTCGCGCGGGCGCGGGGGGTTCCGGGGGCTGCTGCTCGGGTCGGTGAGCCACTCCGTCCTGCACGGCGCACGCGGTCCGGTCGCGATCCTGCGGTGACTCCCGGGGGGCGGACGCGCGCCGGGCCGCGGCCCTTCGGAAAGGGCGCGCGCCGGGTCTCGTAAAGGCGTTCTCGGCGGTCCGCGCCGGTGAAGGGATTTCCGGCGGCCGAATACGCGACACCCCTATTCCGCGGATGCGCCGGAGGTCGGACGAATGGGGAGTCCGGGTGGTTCGCGCGGGGCGCGGAACCGGCGGGGCAGTGCCGCGCCCGCGGGGCCGGATCCGCCGCCGTGCCCGTGGCGCCGGGGGATCCCGCCCGCCGGGGCCGCGCACGGGGCGCAGGTTTTTTCGCGTGAAGCCGCAGTTCAGCGGAGAGCCTGGGAAAAGGCGTCCTATTTTACTCGCGGGACAAGGGCCGCGTCGTCCATACTCTTTCCACTTGCAGTGGTCGCGCCGAACAGCAGAGAAGTCGAGAATCGACGGGGGAATGCGTGAACGGTTCCGCGAAGGGCGTCCTCGCCGCCGGAATGGCCGTGTCGTGGCTGCTCACCGGTTGCGGAACCGGTGCCGGAACCGGCTCGGACGAGCCGACCGGGCCCGTTGCGGCGACCGACGCCCCCGAGGCGACCGAGTCGGAGGAGCAGAGGGCGGCGCTGGTCGACGGCCAGGCCACCCTGTCCGCCGCCGACCACCCCGTGCTCGGCCTCCTGCTCACCGACGGCGAGGGCAATACGCTCTACCTGTTCACCGAGGACGAGGGGGCCGGCCCCACCTGCGTCGAGGAGTGCGCCGCCCTGTGGGAGCCCCTGCGCACCGCCGCCGGGACCGAGGCGGTCCCGATGACCGCCGAGGGCGTGCGCCCCGAGCTGGTCGCGGCGGTCCCCCGGGTGGACGGGGCGCCCCAGGTCACCTACGCCGAGTGGCCGCTCTACACCTACACGGGCGACGCCGCGCCGGGTGAGGCCAACGGCCAGGGCGCCGACGGCGCCTGGTTCGCGCTGGACGTCTACGGCGGGACGATCACCATCCCCGCCGCGGCCCCCCAGGGCTGACCGCCCCGCGCCTCCCGGCCGCCCCCGCTCCCCGCTCCCCGCGCCCGGAGCCCGTGCGCCCGCCCCGCGCCGAGCCGCAGCGGCCCCGGGGCTGACCGCCCCGGCGTCCGCGCGCCCCGCGGTGATCCCCGGGCACGGGAAGCGCCGCCCCCTGTGCGCCCCGCGGTGATCCCCGGCCGCCCCCGTCGCCCCCCGCCCCCGGCGCCTGCGCGTCCGCCCCGCGTCCGCCAGGACGGCGTCTTCCGCCGCCCGGCCCTCCCGTCCGCGTCCGGCGCGGACCCGCCCCGCGCGGCGGTCCGTGCGCGCCCACGTGGGCGGACCCGTGGGGAGCCCCGGGGAGCCCGCGCCACAGGTCTAGTGGCGGCCCCGGCGCCCGGAGGCCGGTATGTGACGAACAGCACGGTGTGTCGGGATCGAGGGGGCGGTCGCCCTCCCGACAGGGGAAACCGGCTCCCAGCTGTGTCGGAACGGGGAGCGAACGCGAGGTTTCCCGCGCCCGGGTGGACCACCCGAATCCCTTGCTGTGCAGTGGAAACCGACCCCTCCGCATCACCGCTGTAGACCATTGGCCTATACCAATTGGTCACTGCGGGGGGTCGTCGTTCATGATGCGAGGGATCTCGACTTTCGTAGAGGAGCCGCTGTGACTGCCGTGGGTATCGACGTGGGCGCCGCCCCGACCAAGCACGAGGAACTCGTCACCTGGGTCCGCGAGATCGCGGAGCTCACCCAGCCGGACGAGGTCGTGTGGTGCGACGGTTCCGACGAGGAGTGGACCCGCCTGACCGACCAGCTGGTCGAGCAGGGCACCTTCACGCGCCTGAACCCCGAGAAACGCCCCAACAGCTTCTACTGCACCTCCGACCCCAGCGACGTCGCCCGGGTCGAGGACCGTACCTACATCTGCTCCGAGCGCGAGCAGGACGCGGGCCCGACCAACAACTGGATCGCCCCCGACGAGATGCGCGCCACCTTCGGCGAGGTCTTCGCGGGCGCCATGCGCGGCCGCACCATGTACGTCGTGCCCTTCTGCATGGGCCCGCTGGGCGGCGACATCTCCCAGCTCGGCGTCGAGATCACCGACTCCCCGTACGTCGTCGTCTCCATGCGCATCATGGCCCGCATGGGCTCGGCCGCCCTGCGCCTCATCGAGGAGCGCGGCGAGTTCGTCAAGGCCGTCCACTCCGTCGGCGCACCGCTGGAGCCCGGCCAGGAGGACGTCGCCTGGCCCTGCAACTCCACCAAGTACATCTCGCACTTCCCCGAGACCCGCGAGATCTGGTCCTACGGCTCCGGCTACGGCGGCAACGCCCTGCTCGGCAAGAAGTGCTACGCGCTGCGCATCGCCTCGGTGATGGCCCGCGACGAGGGCTGGCTCGCCGAGCACATGCTGATCCTCAAGGTCACCTCGCCCGAGGGCGCCTCGCACTACGTCGCCGCCGCCTTCCCGAGCGCCTGCGGCAAGACCAACCTCGCCATGCTCCAGCCGACCATCCCCGGCTGGAAGGTCGAGACCGTCGGCGACGACATCGCCTGGATGCGCTTCGACGCCCAGGGCCGGCTGCGCGCCATCAACCCCGAGGCCGGCTTCTTCGGCGTCGCGCCCGGCACCGGCGCGAAGACCAACGCCAACGCCATCGACACGCTGTGGGGCAACAGCATCTTCACGAACGTCGCCCTGACCGACGACGGCGACGTGTGGTGGGAGGGCCTCACCGAGGAGGCGCCCGCCAACCTGACCGACTGGAAGGGCCGTCCCTGGACCCCGGACTCCGCCGAGCCCGCGGCCCACCCGAACTCCCGCTTCACCACCCCGGCGGGCCAGGCCCCGACCATCGCCGACGAGTGGGAGGACCCGGCCGGCGTGCCGATCTCGGCCATCCTCTTCGGCGGCCGCCGCGCCACCGCCGTGCCGCTGGTCAGCGAGTCCTTCGACTGGCAGCACGGCGTGTACCTGGGCGCCAACGTCTCCTCCGAGAAGACCGCGGCGGCCGAGGGCAAGGTCGGCGAGCTGCGCCGCGACCCGTTCGCCATGCTGCCCTTCTGCGGCTACAACATGGGCGACTACTTCGCCCACTGGCTGAAGGTCGGCGCGACCGCCGACCCGGCCGGGCTGCCGAGGATCTTCTACGTGAACTGGTTCCGCAAGGACGCCGACGGCCGCTTCGTGTGGCCCGGCTTCGGCGAGAACAGCCGTGTCGTCAAGTGGATCTTCGAGCGCCTGGAGGGCACGGCCGAGGCCGTCGAGACCCCGATCGGCTACCTGCCGACCGCCGACGGCATCGACACCGAGGGCCTGGACCTGTCCGACCGGGACCTGGAGTTCCTGCTCTCCGTCGACCGCGACGTGTGGAGGCAGGAGGCCGCCCTGGTGCCCGAGTTCTTCAAGACCTTCGGCGACCACCTGCCCGGCGAGCTCTGGGACGAGTACCACGCCCTGCTGGCCCGACTGGACCGGTAGGCGTCCGAGCCGCCCCTTCCGCGCACGGGGCCGGCGGTCGAGGGGGCGCGGGCGCCGCGGCGCCCGCGCCCCCTCGGCGTGCTGGAGCGCTTCTCCTCGGGCGGCGGGGCCAGGCCGTCGTTGCCCGGGGAGGGGCGGGGCCGCTGATCCGCGCTGGTCACGGCGTCGGGGGACATACCGGGACGTTCTCTCTTTTCCCTGCAACGGGGAGGGGACCGGTGCTAACGATGGGGTACCGACCCGCCCTCTCCCCCTTGGGAAACCCATGATGACCCTGGCCCTCGTCCTTCTCCTCCTGTTCGCCATGGTGGGCGGCGCCGTGCTCGCCGCCCGGAGGTTCCGCGTCAGCGACGAGTCCTCGGGCGGCGCCGTCGGCGTCGTCATCGCCCCCTGCGCGCTCGCGCTGTACCTCGTGGCGGCCGCCATGGGGGTGGTGATCGCCTGGGAGGACTACACGGCGGCGGAGGACGGTGTGGCCGCGGAGGCCGGCGCGGCCCAGGCGCTGTACTGGAGCACCACCGCGTTCCCGCAGGACGAGGCGGAGGTCGTGCGCGACCAGCTGCGCCACTACCTGACCACCGTCGTGGAGGAGGACTGGCCCCGGATGGAGCGGGACGGGGAGCTGAGCGCCGAGGGCGACGACGCCCTCGCCGTCCTGGCCGCGTCGGTCCGGGTGCTGTCGGTCTCCGACACGGGGGACGGCCTGGACCGGTTGACCGCCCGACAGGAGATCACCAACCTCAGCGACGCGCGCATCGAGCGCGGCAACGCGGCGGGGGACGGGATCCCGTCCATCCTGCTCGTCATCGCGGCGGTCTCCGCCGTGGCCCTCGCGGTCCTGCCGTTCGTCATGATCGAGCGGGGGGCGAAGGTGGCCTACTTCTGGGCGTCGGTGAACCTCGTGTTCGTGTTCGCCACGACCCTGCTGCTCTTCTACCTGGGCACCCCGTTCACCGAGGTCCTGGCCAACGATCCCGAGGGGATCGAGGCGGCGCTGGCCGCCTTCGACCTGGCCGACGACGCGATCGGCGCGCGCTAGCCGTACCGGCCCCGAGAGCTCCCGGGCCCGCCGTCCCGCCGCTGCCCCCGCCCCCGCCGTGCTCCTGTACCCGTAGCGAGGTCGGACGGGGTGGCTGCTGGGTTGAACGGGCGTCCCCGTCGGACTCCGGGGCGGGCTACCCCGGCCGAGGCCCTCCTCGCAACAACCACTCGCCCCCAAGGCGTCGAGAACGTCCACAAGGACAAGGTCATCGGGGGTGGGGCCCTCACGTCACACCGGCAACGGTTCCGGTCGGCCCGCCCCGGAGCGGGCCTGCCCCTGGGGGCAGGCCCTGTCTCCCGCACGCCGGCAGGCCGCGGACCCGGGGCCGCCCCCGCCCGCCGGGGCGGCCCGCTCAGGCGGACGTGCGCGCGGCGGCGCGGCCCCCGCCCGCTGCCGCGGCGACCGCCACGACGGCCACGATCACCATGGTCCGCAGGGGTGTGAAGGCGCCGCCGGAGTCCTGGGCCGAGGCCGCGGAGGTGTCCGCGAGGGCCTCTTCGCGGGCGGCCTCGACCTCCTCGACCTCCTCGGGCTCGTCCTGTGGGTCCGCCGGGTCCGCGGCGGGCGCGCCGGAGGGCTCCGCCGCCCCGGGCTCCTGCTGCCGCGGCCCCGGGGCGGGCTCCCCGGGCGGCGCGGCCCCGCCGGGCGGCTCCTCCTCGGGCCCCTCCGGGGGCTGCGGCTCCTCCGGCCGTTCGGGCTCCTCCGGGACCGGGGGGACCTCGGGTTCCGGCTCGGGGCCGGGCGGGAGCGGGGGAGGCTCGGAGGGCGGGCACGCGGGGGCCTCGCCGTGGTGGACCACCACCCGTACGCCGTTGGCGCACACCAGGACGTAGGACCCCGCCCGGACCTCCACCAGGGCGCCGGGGGCGCTGACGCCCACCCCCGACGGGCCGACGTCGACCGAGGAGCCCCCGCCGCGCACGCTCACCCCCGACGGGCCCACGTCCACGGAGGGGTCCTCCTCGCCCGCGAGGGAGGGGGACGCGCCGCAGGCGAACAGCAGTGCGCTCGCCGCGAGCAGGGAGGGAAGGGCGTGACGGGAGGCAAACACGTTACTCCTCGTGGCGCGATCAGGTCATACGGTGATCGTACGGGGTCGGCGCCGGCTCCGCCCACGAAACCGGGGGTTCAGGGGGAGTGCAGCCGCAGCACCGCGTGCTCGGCCCAGTCGGGGGGACGCGTCAGCCCGGACACGGCCGCCATCGTCCCGAAGGCCAGCGGTATGGTCCACGCCGCGGGCTGGGCCAGGAGCACCGTCACCCACCCGTCGGGGGTCGTGAACAGGATCGACCAGCCGATCGCGCCCGTCGCCGTCACCGCCCCCACGACCAGCCCGGACGCCGCCCCGGCCAGGGTGAGCCGCCGCCACCAGATCCCCAGCACCAGCAGTGGGCAGAACGTCGACGCCGCCACCGTGAACGCCCACACCACGAGCACGTTGATGTCGATCGTCTGCGCGGGCAGGGCGAGCAGCACCGCCACGCAGGCGCCGACCACCACGGCCAGCCGCAGCCTGGGCACGCTCCCCTGGAACAGGTCGTGCGACAGCCCGCCCGCGAGTGCCAGCAGGAGCCCCGAGGAGGTGGACAGGAACGCGCCGAAGGCCCCCGCCGCGACCAGGGCCGTCAGCACCGTCCCCACCGACCCCGGCACCGCCTGGGCGGGCAGCACCACCGCGACCGTGTCGGTCCCCTGGAGCAGGACCAGCTGCGGGGTGAGCACCCGGCCGAGCAGGCCGTACACCGTCGGGAACAGGTAGAACAGCCCGAGGAGGGCGATCACGCCCACCGCCACCCGGCGCGCCGTGCGCGCCGTGGGGCTCGTGTGGAAGCGCATGATGACGTGCGGCAGGCCCATGCAGCCGAACGTGATCGCCAGCAGCGTCGACCACGTCTCGAAGAGGGGGTAGCCCCCCACGTCCAGGAGCGGGGTGCTCCACCGCTCGCTGCCCAGCTCGGGGAGCCCCTCGGGGTGCGGGATCGTCGCGCCCTCGGGAAAGACGTACTCGGTGCCCTGAGCGACCGTGTGCTCTCCCGCGGAGAGCTCCACCACGTCGCCCGAGGGGGTCGTCACCGTCACGGGCTCGTCCAGGCCGAAGTCGGTGTCCACGGTGAACTCCACCGGGGTCGTCTCCGGGAAGTGCGTGCCCCACTCCGGGTTGAGCGCCTCCGCCCGGGTCCCCGGGCCGGCGTGCACCACCAGGTAGATCGCGGGGACGGCGATGAACGCGAGTTTGACGACGTAGTGGAAGGCCTGCACGTAGGTGGCCGAGCGCATGCCGCCCGCGGCGATCGATCCGCTCACCACCACCCCCGCGAGCAGCACGCCCACCCAGTAGGGCGTTCCGCTGACCAGGCTCAGCACCGCTCCCGCCCCCTTGAACTGGGGGACCAGGTACAACAGCATGATCACCAGGACGACCAGCCCGCACAGCTTGCGCAGCCGCGGCGCGCCCAGCCTGTACTCGGCGAAGTCCGGCACGGTGAACGCCCCCGACCTGCGCATCGGCCCGGCCACGAGCGCCACGACCGCCACGTACCCCGCCGCGAACCCGACCGCGTACCACATGGTGCCCAGGCCGTTCTTGAGCAGCAGGCCGGAGAGCCCCAGCACGGACGCGGCGGACAGGTACTCCCCGGCGATCGCGAGTGCGTTCCAGTTGGGGGAGACGCGGCGGGAGGCCACCAGGAAGTCGGAGGTCGAGCGGGCGGCGCGCACCCCGTAGACGCCGATGACCAGGCTCGTCACCAGGACGACGCCGATCGCCAGGACGGAGGTCACCGCTCCCGCCCCCGGTCCTCGTCCCGCCTCGGCGCCTCCCGTGCCGCACGCCGCTCGATGCGCTCGGCGGAGCGGACGTGCCACAGCGCCAGGCAGAACAGCAGCGGATAGATCCCCGCGGCCAGGAGCAGCCACGACAGCGGCACGCCGCCCAGCCGGACGTGGCCGAGCACGGGGAAGGCGGCGAAGGCGCCGCTCACCCCGAACAGCAGGACCGTCAGCAGGGCCACGGTGCGCACGGCGGTCCGCCGCTGGGCGTGGAACAGCTTCCGCGCCGCCTCGGTGTCCACCGGGCCGGGGATCGGCAGGAGGTGCTGGGCGGGCCGGTTGCCCCGGGCGAGCGCGATCCGGGTCTGCGGGCTGGTCAGCTTCTCACGGCGCGGGCTCATGGCTCCTGCCGGTGGGGCTGGTCGTGCTCACCGTCCCTGGACCGCGGCGCCGCCGCGCCCTGCGCGTTCGCCGACCGGCCGAGCTGGTCGCGCCGGGCCGCCTCCAGCAGCTGGGCCCGCAGGTGGCGGCCGTGGCGGCGGCTCACGGGGACGTCGCCGGCGGGGGTCCCGGCGACCAGGCCGGACGAGGAGGTCACCCGCAGGTCCCGCACCCACGGGATGGCGACGAGGAACCCCCGGTGGACGCGGACGAACCCCGCCGACTCCCACACCTCCTCCAGGTAGGACAGGGAGAGGCGGATGAGGTGGGTGCCGTCGGAGGTGTGGAGGCGGACGTAGTCGCCCTGGGCCTCCACGAACTGCACGTCGTCGCGTTTGACGAACACCGTGCGCCGCCCCGTGTCGATCTGCACCACGTGCAGGTCCTCCGCGGGGGGCGCGGCCCCGGCGGGCCGGCGCAGCTGGGCTATGCGGCCCACGGCCTCGGCCAGGCGCTCGGGGCGGATCGGTTTGAGCAGGTAGTCCACGGCCCCGATGCCGAACGCCTCCACGGCGTGGGTCTCGGAGGCGGTCACGAACACGATGGAGGGCGGTTCGGACAGCACGCTCAGCACGCGCGCCACGTCCATGCCGTTCAGTCCGGGCATGAGGATGTCGAGGAACGCGGCGTCGATCGCGGTCGTCCCCAGCAGCCGCACGGCGGCGGCGCCGTTGTCGGCCGCGTGGACCTCGGCGACCTCGGGCATGTCGGCCAGCAGCGACGCCATCTCCTGGCGGGTGGACGCCTCGTCCTCGACGACCAGCACCCGCAGCTCGGGCTTCACTGGGCGACCACCCCCCGGGTGAACCTCGGTACCCGCACGGTCACCTTCGTCCCCTCCCCAAGCGCGGTCTCGATCACCAGACCGTACTCGGGTCCGTAGACGGCCCGCAGCCGCTGGTCGACGTTGGCCAGTCCGACGCTGCGGGACTCGGGCCCGGTCCCCGCCAGCAGGGAGCGGGCCAGGTCCGGGTGCATGCCCACCCCGTCGTCCTCGATCTCGATGACGCACAGCGGCCCCTCGCCGAACCCGGAGACGCTGATGTGCCCCGTGCCCTCCTTGCGCTCCAGCCCGTGCCGGATCGCGTTCTCCACGATCGGCTGCACCACCAGGAAGGGGATCGCGACGGGCAGCACCTCGGGCGCCATGCGCACGGTGATGTCCAGGCGGTCGTGGAAGCGGGCCCGCTGCAGTTCGAGATAGGTCTGGGTCGCCTCCAGCTCGTCCGAGACGGTCGCGTAGTCGCCCTTCTCGGAGAAGCCGTAGCGCAGGTAGTCGGCGAAGTCCGACAGCAGGTGGCGCGCCCGGTCGGGGTCGGTGCGCACCAGCGCGGCGATCACCGCGAGGGCGTTGTGCACGAAGTGGGGGGAGATCTGGGCGCGGAGCGTGCGCAGGTCGGCGGCGGCGATCCGGTCGCGGGTGCGGCGCAGCGCCGCGTGGTCGAGGGCGTCGGACACCAGCGCCGCGGCGGCCTCGACGTCGGCCTCCGCGGGGCGGCCGGACACGACCAGGGCCCCCGCCAGTTCGTCGGCCACCGTCAGGGGGACCGCGCACACGGAGGCCCCCTCGGGGAGGCGCCTGCGGGCGTTGCCGCCGTACTCGAAGACCTGGGCGAGCAGCCCCGTCACGTCACCGGGGTCGAACCGGGCGCCGTGGGAGGCGACCGGCCCGTCGAGGTCGGCGAGGAGGACGCCGTCGGCGGCGAGGAGCCGGGACAGCCTCCGGGCGGCGGAGAAGACGCCCCTCCCGTGCAACCCGTCCTGGAGGTCGACGCAGAGGGCGTGGACCTGGCGCATCAGATCGACGCCCGCCCGCCGCTCCGACGGCGCAGGGCGCCGTCGGGAGGGGGACATCCGCGACAGCCACCGGTACGACACGGACTGACCATATCCCAGCAAAATGTGTCAACGCTCACGTGTCGGGGGTCACCTTTCCTGATTGTGCCAGGGTCGACCGGGTGCTCGCCCCGCGGGCGCGCCTCGGGCCCGCCACCCGGAGAGGGTGACGGGCCCGGGACGGGAGGACTCGGGGCGGTGGCCGGTCCGGGGACGAAAGGGTCCCGGCGGGGACCGGCCGGAGGCCGCCCGAGTCCGGTGGCCTGCGGGGCGCCGCGCGCCCTAGTGGTCGGAGGCCTTCTCCGCGCCCGCGCCGGACAGGGCGCGGACCTGGAGCTGGGCGAACTTCGCGAAGTCCTGCTCCTTGGAGGTCAGCGTGCCGACGACCGCGCACAGCAGGCCCAGCGGCACCGAGAACAGCGCCGGGTTGGGCATCGGGAACCAGGCGAAGTCCATGGTGGGGATCAGGGCGGTCTCGGAGCCGGACACGACCGGGGAGAAGAACACCAGGCCCACCGCGCTGACCAGGCCGCCGTAGATGCCGGCGATCGCACCGCGGGTGTTGAACCGCTTCCAGAACAGGCTGAGCAGGATCGTCGGCAGGTTGGCCGAGGCGGCGATGGCGAAGGCCAGGGCCACCAGGAAGGCCACGTTGAGCCCCTGGGCGAACACCGCCAGGACGACGGCGACGAGGCCGATGCCCGCGGCGGCCAGCCGCGCGACCCGGACCTCCTCGTTGTCGGTCGCCTTCCCCTTGCGCAGGACCGAGTTGTAGAAGTCGTGCGCGAGGGAGGAGGACGAGGCGATGACCAGGCCGGCGACCGTGGACAGGATCGTCGCGAACGCGACCGAGGCGATGAGCGCGAGCATGATCGCACCCACCAGCTCGCCGCCGAACCGCTCGCCGACGGCCTGGGCGAGCTGGGGCGCCGCGGCGTTGCCCGCCGCGTCCTGCGCGGTGATGGCCTCGTGGCCGACGATGGCCGCCGCGCCGAAGCCCAGGACCAGGGTGAACAGGTAGAAGGTGCCGATGAGGCCGATCGCCCAGTTCACGGACTTACGGGCCGTCATGGAGTCGGGCACCGTGTAGAAGCGGATGAGGATGTGCGGCAGGCCGGCCGTGCCCAGGACCAGGGCCATGCCCAGGCTGACCAGGTCGAGCTTGTTCCACATGGTCTGGATCGCGTCGCCCGGGACCTCGACGCCGTAGCGCAGGCCGGGCTCCAGGAACACCGCGCCCCGGCCGCTGGCCTCGGCCGCGTCGTTCATCAGGGAGCCGAAGTTGAACCCGTAGATCGACAGGGTCAGCAGGACCAGCAGGGCGGCGCCGGTCATCAGCATGATGGCCTTGATGATCTGGACCCAGGTGGTGCCCTTCATGCCGCCGAAGGACACGTAGATCGTCATCAGCATGCCGACCACGACGATGCCGACGATCTTCGCGGTCTCACCCGACATGCCGAGGTAGGTCTCGCCGGGCTGGATGCCCATGAGCAGGGAGATCAGCGCGCCCGCGCCGACCATCTGCGCGAGGAGGTAGAAGATCGACACGGTGACCGTGGAGACGGCGGCGGCGGTCCGCACCGGGCGCTGCTGCATCCGGTAGGACAGCACGTCGCCCATGGTGTAGCGGCCGGAGTTGCGCAGCAGCTCTGCGACCAGGAGCAGCGCCACCAGCCAGGCGACGAGGAAGCCGATGGAGTACAGGAAGCCGTCGTACCCGAACAGGGCGATCATGCCCGCGATGCCCAGGAAGGAGGCCGCGGACATGTAGTCGCCCGCGATCGCGAAGCCGTTCTGGACGGCGCTGAAGCCGCGGCCCCCCGAGTGGAAGTCGGTGGCGTTGTGGGTGCGGCGGCTGGCCCACACGGTGATGTAGAGCGTCGCCGCGATGATGACGCTGAAGAGGCCGATGGTGATCGCGCGGCTGCTGTCGCTGACCGCGGCGGTGTCGGCGAGGTACTGGACGCTGTCGAGGTTCACTTGCCGGTCCCCCCGTCACCGTTCTCCAGGGCCTCGCGCACGACGGCCGCGGCCGTGTCGAGCCGCTTGCGCGAGTAGGACGAGTAGAGGATGGCGATGCCGAAGGTCGTCACGAACTGGAGCACGCCGAAGACCAGTGCGAGGTTGACGTTCCCGAAGAGCTGGGTGCTCATGAGGTCGCGTGCGAACGCCGTCATGAACACGTACAGCAGGTACCAGGCCATGAACGCCAGGCTCATCGGGAAGATGAAGCTGTACAGGCTCTTCTTCAGAGTCTTGAACCGGGGGTCGCTGTGCATGGCGATGACGGCCGCCTCCGACAGCTGTTCCTCCGGGGATCCCTCCCCCGGCCCCGGGGGCGGGGTGGGCGGTTCTGGTGGGCGTTGTGTGGCCATGCTGGGTCGTACCTCCGGGGGATGGCGGGAACGGCCGCGCTGCCGGGAGCGCGCTTCCTTCGTGTGATCTGTATTACTCGGCACTGTAAGGAGTGGCACTCCCGCCAAGGAGGGGGCGCGCCCGCGTGCGCGCCGAACGCGGGGGCGGAGCGTCGAACGGTCGCCCACCGTGCGACGAACGGTCGCGGCACGGGACGAACGGTCGCCGGGCGGCCGGGAGCCGGTCCGCCCGGGGCGGCGCACCGGTCCGGTCCCCCACCGCGTGTGGTCCGGCCCCGCGCGGCGGGCGGTCCGTCCGGCGGGCGTCCGGGCCGGGAGCCCCCGGCCCCGCCCGGAGGGGGAGCGGCGGGCGTCCGGGCGCGGGGCCCCTCGGTCCCGTCCGGGGGCCGCGGCCCGGCCCCACGGGCGGTGGCGCACCTCTCCGGCGGCCCCGGAAGCCCGGTCCGCGTCCGCGGGTTGTAGGTTGCGAGGCATCACCGCCCGCGCGGCCCCGCCGCGCCGGCGCGATCCGTGAGACCCCGGACGAGGTGCGCCGTACCCGGTACGACAAGACGGCGCGTTCCTGCACGCACGTCATGGAGGTACGGGTCGATGGCCTGGGCTGTACTGGTGATCTCCGGTCTTCTGGAAACCGCGTGGGCTGCCGCGCTCCACGCCTCGCAGGGCTTCACGCGCCTGTGGCCGACGGTGGCCTTCGGCGCCGCCCTGACGCTGAGCATGGCCGGGCTGGCGTACGCGCTGCGGACCATCCCCCTGGGGACGGGCTACGCGGTCTGGGTGTCGATCGGCGTCGTCGGCACCGCGCTGGTCGGCATGTTCTTCCTGGGCGAGGGCTTCAGCCCGCTCAAGGGGCTCTGCCTGGTCCTCATCGTCGCCGGGGTGGTCGGGCTCAAGGTCCTGCACTGAGCCGGGCCGCCGGTCGGCGGGGGACCGGGACGGCGCGGACACGGGTCCGCCGCTCCGGCGCCCGGACCGCGCCGTGCGCCGGCCCGGACACGGGGTCCTGGCCGGCGGTACTCCCGGTGCTCATGGGACGGCCTGTCCGGTGCGGCGCGGGACGCCGCACCGGGCAGGCCGTGTCCGTCAGGACGGGGCGGCCGGGGGACGGCGCCGGGAGGCCCGACGCCTCTCGAGGTGCTCCGCGTGCTCCATGTACCGCTCGACCAGAGAGGCCGCCACCGGGTTGTGCCCGCGGACGCGCAGCAGCCAGTGCGGCGCGATCCTCTCGTGCAGCCACAGGAACCCGATGGTGAAGCCGAAGCTGAGCATCGCCTGGAGGGCGAGGAACGACAGCAGCGGCTCCCGGAGCACGGTGTCGTTCCCGAGCACCAGTGCCACGGCGTAGGAGTCGAACAGGCGGGCGAGGGGGAAGCCCGCCAGCCAGTACAGCGCGAGGGGGGCCACCGCGCCGACCGAGAACACGCCTCGGGCGAGCAGCACGCAGTACCCGGCGCCGAGCAGCGCGAGGGGCAGGCCGAGCGCCGCCCCCACCGTGGTGTTGAGGAGCGCGGGCAGCCCGGCCATCGCGCCGACGCCCGCGGCGAACAGCCCGGCGACGAGGCCGATCGCCGCTCCGGGCACCGCGACCTCGGCGTGGTGGAGGAGGGCGCCGGACGTTCTGGGGGAGACCTGGACGCCCATCAGTCCACCACGACCCCGAAGGCGAACAGCGAGTAGAAGAGCGCGCCGAGGTAGAACAGCGCGGCGAAGGCGATGACGGCGTTGGAGACGATGCCCGGCCGGATCGGCTTGGGCAGGGTGAGGTTGTTGACCAGCAGCAGCACCACGCAGTACGCGCCCATCGCGAACGCCGACAGGAACGCGAGCACGTCCAGGATCGCCGCGGGCCCGTCGGCGGGGCCGAAGAGCAGGACGAGGATGCCGAAGACGATGAGGCCCCACAGGAACATGGCGTACAGCTTCGAGACACCGATCTTCTTGGCGCCCGGCACGAAGTTGTAGGTCATGTCGGCCTGGCCGCGCGAGAAGGAGTCGAACAGGCCCAGCGTGGCGTTGAGCCCGATGAGGGCGATGAAGCAGAAGAAGACGGTCCCCAGGACCGGGCTTCCCGCGGCGGAGAAGGAGCCGGCCATGGCGTCCAGGGAGGCGTCGCGGTCACCGGCCCGGATGAGGTCGGCCACGTTCGGGTCGATGCGGGCGGAGGCCTGGGCCAGCACGGTGAAGGAGATCGTCACCAGCATGGTGATGCCCCAGAACAGGACCATGGCGTCGAAGGTGACCCAGCGCCGCCAGCCCTTCCACTTCGCCATCTCCGCGGGGTCGGAGGTGTCGAACATGAAGCCGCGCGAGGGCATGGTCTCCTGCTCGCCGGAGTGCCGGAGCCCCCGGATCTGCGGGATGTGCGCGCCCATGCCCGCGCCCTTGTCGCGCAGGTGCAGGGTGTACCACATCTGCTGCATGCCGGAGGGTCCGGCGAAGGCGACGGAGCCGACGATGATCGGGAACCAGGCGGCCGTCATCGCCTCGGGCGGGAAGTAGCCGAACGCGAACATGCCGCTGATGGTGGAGGTGAGGTCGGAGAGGTTGCCGACCATCGCCGCGACCACGGACGTCCCGACGACCAGGAGGCCGATGCAGATGGAGAGCACGCTCTCCAGCAGGTTGTAGATGACCTTCGCCAGCGTGAACACCACGCCGACGAGGAGCATCCCCGCGACCGCCGTCGCCTGCCAGGGGATACCGGTCACCCGCTCGAACGCGGAGGCGCCCGCGGAGAGGTGTCCCGGCCAGATGTACACCAGGATCGCTGTGAGGAAGAAGAACCACATCAGCGGTTTGAACACGCGCGCGGCGCCGTAGAAGATGCTCTCGCCGGTCGCCATCGCGTAGCGCGACATCTCCAGCATGACCACGGCCTGCAGGGAGACGCCGACCAGGAACAGCCAGCGGATCTCGGGGCCGAACACGAGGACCAGCCTCGGCCACATGTAGGACTCGCCCATGCCGACGCCGAGGGCGACGAGGAACACGGTGGGTCCGAGGATGTGGATCGAGGGGGGAGCCTTCGGGAGGGGGCGGATGGGCATCGGCTCCAGCCGGCCCGCCTTCCACACGCGCTCCTCCTGCGGGGGAGCGCCGCCGGCGGCGGTGGCCGTGGAGGACGTGTCGGACTCGACGGTGCTCGGCTGCCGCTGGGCGGGGACGAAGGGGATCTGCGAGTCGGTGGGGGACTTGTCGGCGGAACCCGGCGTACCGCCGGTCTCGGGGCGTGAGGAATCCATGGGTGGAACTCCCTGTGTGGGATGTGCGGATGCGAGCTGCTTGCTTGCATGGCGCCCCCGGGTGGTGCGGTCACCTCTTCTGTCGGTGTGCGGGCGGACCGTCGCGGCCGGTGAGTGGCTGCGTCCGCGGCGGAGGGTCCCGACGGCCTTGTGGCGGCGGCTCCGAGGCCGTCGGGATCAGGGGTGGTGCGGCGGTGCGGTGGTGCCGGGGCCCGGCCGGCGCGGTGGGCGCCGGCCGGGCACTGGGTCAGAGTAGTCCTGCGGCGCGCGCCCAGCGATACTTCGCGCCGAGAATCTGCACGGGTTTCTCGGTCGTGTAGGGGAAGGCCACGATCCCGTGGTCGAACAGGTACCGCGAGGCCTCCTCCACCTCGGTGTCCCCGGAGAGGGAGGCCACCACGGGCTTGTCGATCCCCTTGGCCCTGGCCTCGGCCACGACCTCGCTGATCACCTTGGCGAAGACCATCGGCGGGGTGATGATGGTGTGCCAGTAGCCCAGGATCAGCGCGTGCACCCGCTCGTCCTCCAGGCCCAGCCTGACCGTGGCCTCGTAGGTCGAGGGGGGCTCGCCCCCGGTGATGTCGACCGGGTTCCCGGCCGCCCCGAAGGGCGGGATGAACGCCCGGAACGACGCGTCCAGGTCCGGCGGGATCTCGTACAGCGACATCCCGTTGTCGACCACGGCGTCGGAGAGCAGGACGCCCGATCCGCCCGCCCCGGTGATGATGACGACGTTCTCGCCCCGGGGCGTGGGCAGGACGGGCAGGGCGCGGCCGAACTCCAGCAGTTCGTTGAGCCCCGGCGCCCTGACCACCCCGGCCTGGCGCAGGATGTCGTCGTACACCTTGTCGTCCCCGGCGAGCGCCCCGGTGTGCGACCCGGCCGCGCGGGCTCCGGCGTCGGTGCGCCCGGCCTTGAGCACGATGACGGGCTTGTGCGGCACGACCTCGCGTGCGGCCTCGACGAAGGCGCGGCCGTCCTTGAGGTCCTCCAGGTGCATGGCGATGGCGTTGGTGTTCTCGTCCTGTCCGAAGAACGTGAGCAGGTCGTCCTCGTCGATGTCGGCCTTGTTCCCGACGCCGACGATGGCGGAGACGCCGGTGTTGGTGCTGCGGCTGTAGCCGAGGATGGCCATGCCGATGCCGCCGGACTGCGAGGTGAGGGCGGTGCCGCCGGCGACGTCGTAGGGGGTGCAGAACGTGGCCGACAGCTTCTCGGGCGTGTAGTAGTAGCCGTAGATGTTGGGACCGAGGAGCCGGACGCCGTGCCTGCGGGCGATGGCCAGCACCTCGTCCTGCAACTCCTGCTCACCGGTCTCGGCGAAGCCGGACGGGATGAGGATCGCCGCGGCGGCCCCCTTCGCCCCGACCTCCTCCAGCGCGCCGGCGACGAACTTCGCGGGGATCGCGAAGACGGCCACGTCGACGTCGCCGGGGACGTCGAGGACGCTCGCGTACGCCTTGCGGCCGTACACCTCGGGGGCCTTGGGGTTGACCGGGTACACCTCGCCGGCGTATCCGCCGTCGACGATGTTCTTGATGACGGAGTGGCCGATCTTCCCGGCCTCGTTGGACGCGCCGATGATCGCGATCGACCGGGGCTTGAAGACCCGGTTCATCGCGCCGAGGATCTCGTCCCGGTCGAACGGGGCCGGCCGCTCGGCCGGGGTGAAGTCCAGGACGAAGCGCAGGTCGGCGGCCACGGCGGACGAGGGTCCGGCGAACACGGGGTTGAGGTCGGCCTCGGCGATCTCGGGGAAGTCGGTCACCAGGTCCGACAGCGAGCTGACGACCTCTGCGAGCCGCTCCTGGTCCACGCCCGGCCGGCCGCGCACGCCGCGCAGCACCTCGGCGGCGCGGATGTCGCCGACCTGGGACAGCGCCTCCTCCTCGGAGACCGGCGCCATGCGGAAGGTGACGTCCTTCAGGACCTCGACCAGGACGCCGCCCAGACCGAACACCACGATCTTGCCGAAGGTGGGGTCGGTGGTCGCGCCGACGAGGACCTCGACCTCGGGTCCGCCGCCGATCTGCTGCTGGATCTGGACGCCGTCGATCCTCGCGCCCGGGGTGTGGGCGAGGGCGTTGGCGACGATGCGGTGGTAGGCCTCGGAGACCTTCTCGGCGCTGTCCAGGCCGACCTCGACGCCGCCCGCGTCGGTCTTGTGCAGGATGTCGGGGGAGACGATCTTGGCCACGACGGGGAGGCCGAGGTCCTGGGCGAGGGAGGCGGCCTCCTCCGCGGAACGGGCCAGGCCCTCGCCGGGGATCGGGATGCCGTAGGCGTCGGCGAGGACGCGGCCCTCGGGGGCGGTGAGGGCGGTGCGGCCCTCGGCGCGGGCCCGGTCGAGCACCTCGCGGACCGCTGAGCGGTCCCGGTCGGAACGCTCGGGGGTGTAGGCGGCCATGTCTTCAGATCACTCCGTTCGATTCGAGTTCGGCCAGGTCCTCGTCGGACAGCCCCAGTTCGCCGCGGTAGACCTCGGCGTTGTGCTCGCCGAGCAGCGGGGAGCGGACGACGTCCACCGGCGAGTCCGAGAGGCGGATCGGCGAGGACACGGTGCTGTAGGGCCCGCGCTCGGGGTGGTCGACGGTGGTGACGACACCGTTGGCCCGCAGGGTCGGGTCGTCGATGATCTCCCGGGTGGACATGATCGGGCCGCAGGGGATGTTGTGCGCGTTCAGCGCCGCCAGCACGTCCCACTTGGGGATCTGGGAGGTCCACTCCTCGATCAGGGAGAACATCTTGTCGAGCTTGTCCAGCCGGGCCTCGGGGGTGGACCACTCGGGGTCGTCGGCCAGTTCGGGCCGGTCGATGAGCCGGGTGATCGGCTCCCACCCGACGGGCTGGACGATGACGTACACGTAGTCGTTGGGCCCGCCCGGGGCGGTGCGGACGGCCCAGCCGGGCTGGCCGCCGCCGGAGGCGTTGCCGGAGCGGGGGACCTCGTCGCCGAAGTCGTCGTTGGGGTACTCCGCCAGCGGACCGTGGGCGAGCCTCTGCTGGTCGCGGAGCTTGACGCGGCACAGGTTGAGCACCGCGTCCTGCATGGCCACCTGCACGCGCTGGCCGCGCCCGGTGTGGGTGCGCTGGTACAGGGCCGCGAGGATACCGGCTACTGTATGCATCCCCGTGCCCGAGTCACCGATCTGCGCGCCCGTCGCCAGCGGCGGGCCCTCCTCGAACCCGGTGGTGCTCATCGAGCCGCCCATCGCCTGGGCGATCACCTCGTAGGCCTTGAAGTCGGCGTACGCGCCCGGCCCGAACCCCTTGATCGAGGCGTAGACCAGCCGGGGGTTGGCCTCGGAGAGCGCCTCCCAGGTGAACCCCATCCGGTCCAGCGCGCCGGGGGCGAAGTTCTCCACCAGGACGTCGCTGCGGCGCACGAGCTCCAGGAAGATCTCCTTGCCCCGGGGCTTCTTGGTGTTCAGGGTGATGCTCCGCTTGTTGGAGTTGAGCATCGTGAAGTACAGGCTGTCCACGTCGGGCCGGTCCCGGAGCTGTCGCCGGGTGATGTCGCCCGAGGTCGCCTCCACCTTGACCACGTCCGCGCCCATCCAGGCGAGGATCTGCGTCGCCGACGGTCCCGACTGGACGTGGGTCATGTCCAGGACGCGTACCCCGTCGAGTGCCTTGCCCATGGCTCTTCCTCTCTGGCTCGGCTACTTGTACATGGTCTGGTTCATCGTCCCCGGGGCGTAGACGTCGGGGTCGATCCAGACGTTGACGAGCGAGGGCTTGCCGGACTCGCGGGCGCGGCGCAGCGCCGGGGCGATGTCGGCCGGGTCGCGGACCTCCTCGCCGTGGCCGCCGAGCATCCTGGCGAACTCCGCGTAGTTCACGTCCCCCAGCGTGTTGCCGATCTCGCCGCGGTCCGCGCCGTACTTGGCGATCTGGCCGTAGCGGATCTGGTTCATCGACGAGTTGTTGCCGACGATGCCGACGAAGGGCAGGTCGAACCGGACGAGGGTCTCGAAGTCCCAGCCGGTGAGGCTGAACGCGCCGTCGCCGAAGAGCGCGACCACCTCCTTGTCCGGGCGGGCGTACTTGGCGGCCATCACGAACGGGACGCCGACGCCCAGCGTGCCGAGCGGCCCCGGGTCCATCCAGTGGCCCGGCGACTTGGGCTGGACCACCTGCCCGGAGAAGGTGACGATGTCGCCGCCGTCGCCGACGTAGATGGAGTCCTCGGTCAGGAACTGGTTGATCTCGCTGACCAGCCGGTAGGGGTGGATGGGCGTGGAGTCGGAGGTGAGCAGGTGCGCCCGCTTGTCCAGGGCGGTCTGCTCCTGGGTCCGCAGCTCCTCCAGCCAGGTCTTGCGGCTCTGGGAGCCGTTGTCCCCGTAGGCGGAGGTGGCCTGGAGCACCGACGACAGGATGACGTCGGCGTCGCCGACGATCCCCAGGTCGATGTCCCGGTTCTTGCCGACGGTGGCGTAGTTGAGGTCGATCTGGACGACCGTGGCGTCGGGGGAGAGGCGCTTGCCGTAGCCCATGCGGAAGTCGAAGGGGGTGCCGACGATGATGATCAGGTCGGAGTTGGTGAAGGCGTAGCGCCGGGAGAGCTGGAAGTGGTGGGGGTCGCCCGGCGCCAGCGTGCCCCGGCCGGCGCCGTTCATGTAGGCGGGGACGTTGAGGGCGCGGACCAGGTCGGTGGCCGACTGCGTGGCCCGGGTGGTCCACACCTGGTTGCCGAGCAGGATGCTGGGGCGCTCGGAGCGCACGAGCAGGTCGGCCAGGCGCTCGATCGCGTCGGGGTCGCCCGCCTGCCGCGTGGAGGCGCGGTACCGGCCCTTGGCGGGGATCCGCGCCTTGTCCAGGGGGACCGAGGCGTCGAGGACGTCGCGGGGGATCTCCAGGAAGGACGGGCCGGGGGCTCCGCTGTTCGCCTCGCGGAACGCCATCGAGACCATGTCGGCGACCCGCTCGGTGTGCGGCACGGTGGCGGCGAACTTGGAGATCGGGTTGATCATGTCCACGTGCGGCAGGTCCTGGAGCGAGCCCATCTTGTGCTGGCTGAGGGCGCCCTGGCCGCCGATGACCAGCATCGGGCTCTCGGCGCGGTAGGCGTTGGCGATGCCGGTGACCGCGTCCGTGGTCCCGGGGCCGGCGGTCACGACCGCGCACCCCGGCTTGCCGGTGATCCGCGCGTAGCCGTCGGCGGCGTGCGCCGCGACCTGCTCGTGGCGGACGTCGACCACGTCGATGCCCTCGTCGGCGCATCCGTCGTAGATGTCGATGATGTGTCCGCCGCAGAGCGTGAAGATGACGTCGACGCCCTCGGCCTTGAGGGCCTTGGCCACCAGGTGGCCTCCGGAGATCGCGGTCTTCTCGCTGGTGGTGGATTCGGTGGTTCCCTTGCCGTCGGCCATCGGTACGACGACCCCTTTCGTGCGGTGCGGGCGGGCTGCGTCCTCGGGGGGACGCTGTTGGCGGGATACTGTATACCGTGTACGTCACATTGGAGCACGGCGCCGCGGCGGTGTCCAGACCCCGTGCGCCGCCGGTGTGGTCCGTACCGGGAGCGGACGCCGGAGCAGGGCCGCGAGCAGCGCCGCGACCCCGCACAGCGCGCCCGCGCCGACCAGGCCCGCCGACCAGGCGGCGGGCGGCGCCGCCGCCAGGAGCAGCGCCGCCCCGCCGACGCCGACCAGTCCGCCGACCGCCTTCGAGCTGTAGACCAGGCCGTGGATGCCGGCGGTCCACCGCGAGCCGAAGTGCCCCTCGGTGATCGCGCGGGTCAGCGGGTAGCAGGAGCCGGTGCCCGCTCCTGCCGCCAGCGCCAGGAGCGCCGCGGCGGCGGGTGGTCCGGCGGAGGCGGACGCGGCGAGGCCGGTCAGCGCGAGCGCCGCGGTCCCCAGCAGCAGGGCGAGGGTCCGGCGCCTGCCGGTCCGCTCGGCCGCCGCGCCCGCGGCCAGGCGCCCCAGCCCGCTGCCGGCGGCGAAGGCCGCGATCACCGGGGCGACGGCGGTCGGGGGATGGCCGCCCTCCAGGAGGAGCACCGGCAGCGCGGCGAGGACGAACAGCCCTCCGGCCCCGGAGAGGGCGACGACCGCGTGCAGGAGGGGCAGCGACCCGCCGGCCGACCACGCCTGGGCGTGGGTGAAGTCGGCGGCCGGGGGCGGGTCCGCGCCCCGGCGCAGGGCCGCGGCGCGCGGGTCGGCCGCCCCCGGCGGCCACCACCGCGGCGGGGCGGAGCGCTGGCCCGCGCCGCCCGCGACCCCCAGGACCAGGACCAGCGCCGCCAGCGACGCGCAGGCCCAGGGCAGCGAGGCGGGCGCCGTCCCGCCCGCGATCGCGGGGAGGAGGGGGACCGGGCCCAGGGCGAAGGCGCCGCCCACGGCCCCCGAGCGCACGGTGCGCCGGTCGGGGAACCAGCCGCCGACCAGGTCCGTGCAGGAGTGGTAGACGAGTCCGGCGCCCGCCCCGCCGAGCACCCCGTAGCCCAGGACGGCCGCGGTGAGCCCGGAGGAGGTACCGAGCACGACCAGCGCCGCCGCGCACAGCAGCGCGCCGGTCTGGATCAGCGCCCCGGCCCGCAGCTCCCGCCGCCTCCCCAGACGGTGCAGGGCGGGGGCGCAGGCGCCTTGCACCAGGGTCCACACGAGGAACGGGAGCAGGGCCGCGGCGGGGGACCAGCCGTGCGCGGCGACCAGGGTCGGGACCGCCGCGCCGTAGCCGAACTGGAGCACCCCGACCGCCGAGGCCGCGACCAGCGCTCGGGCGAGGACGACGGAACGGGGCACGCCGGTCAGCGTGCGGGCGGCCGGGCCGACGGAGTAGCGCCTGCCGCGCCAGTCGCGCACCTCCTCCCGGTCGGTGGCGGGGGGCGGGGGGTGTCCGGGGGAATGGGGGCTGCGCATGGCGACACCTCCTTGTATGCAGTATGCAAAGTTCTCGGCGCCCTGGGAAGGGGTGGCGCAGGACACATTTTCGACCATGGGAGTATTGAATACTGCATACAGTATGGAGTATCACTGAAGGGGACACGACAACCACGTCATGAGGAGGCCAGGTGGATCTCCACGAGTACGAGGCCAAACAGCTCTTCGGGGAGTACGGCGTCCCCCTCGTCGAGGGCGAGATCGCGGACACCCCTGAGCAGGCGCGGCTGGCAGCCGGCCGCATCGGTCACCGTGTGGTGGTGAAGGCGCAGGTCAAGACCGGTGGTCGCGGCAAGGCCGGCGGCGTGAAGGTCGCCGAGGGCCCCGAGGACGCCCGGGCCAGGGCCGAGCAGATCCTCGGCATGGACATCAAGGGCCACACGGTCCGCCGTGTCCTGGTCGAGGAGGCCTCCGACATCGCGGAGGAGTACTACTTCTCGTTCCTGCTGGACCGGGCGAACCGCGGCTTCCTGTCGATCTGCTCCAAGGAGGGCGGCATGGAGATCGAGGAGGTCGCCGTCACGAACCCCGGCGCGGTCGTGCGCACGCCGGTCGGGCCCGAGGGGGTCGACCAGGCCGCCGCGCTGGAGATCTGCCGCGCCGCAGGGATCCCCGAGGAGGTGCGGGACTGCGCCGCCCAGGTGATCACCCGCCTCTGGGCGGTCGCCTCGGGGGAGGACGCCACCCTCGTCGAGGTCAACCCCCTGGTCCGCACGGCCGACGGCCGGATCGTCGCCCTCGACGGCAAGGTCACCCTGGACGAGAGCGCGGGCTTCCGCCACCCCGAGCGCGTCCCCTTCGCGAACGGCTCCGACGTCGACGACCGGGAGCGCAGGGCGAAGGAGAAGGGCCTGAACTACGTCAAGCTCGACGGCGAGGTCGGCATCATCGGCAACGGCGCGGGCCTGGTCATGTCCACGCTGGACGTGGTCGCCTACGCCGGCGAGGAGCACGGCGGGGTCAAGCCCGCCAACTTCCTCGACATCGGCGGCGGCGCCTCCGCCGAGGTCATGGCCGACGGCCTGGAGATCATCCTGGGCGACCCGGCGGTCAAGAGCGTGTTCGTCAACGTCTTCGGCGGCATCACCGCCTGCGACGCGGTCGCCAACGGCATCGTGCAGGCGCTGGAGCTGCTGGAGCAGCGCGGCGGCGACCCGGGTTCCGGCGGGTCCGGCAAGCCGCTGGTCGTGCGCCTGGACGGCAACAACGCCGAGCTGGGCCGGCGGATCCTCGACGAGCGCGCCCACCCGGCCGTTCGGCGGGTCGACACGATGGACGGCGCCGCCGCTCGGGCCGCCGAGCTCGCGGCACTGGGCTGACCGGCGAGACGAACTTCGACAGGGGACGCGACACACCATGGCTATTTTCCTGACCAAGGACAGCAAGGTGCTGGTCCAGGGCATGACGGGCTCTGAGGGCACCAAGCACACCCGGCGCATGCTCGCCT
>NZ_JBIWMK010000006.1:0-422518 GCF_044766605.1 Nocardiopsis sp. NPDC101807
CCGCCCCCCCCCCCCCCCCCCCCCGCGGCCGGCCCCCCCGCCCCCCCCCGGGGGGGCCCCGGGGGGGGGGGGGGGGGCCCCCCCCCGGGGGGGGGGGGGCCCCCCCACCGCCCTTCGTCGTGTCCGGGTCGGCGCCGGGGGCGGTGCGCCCCTCAGCGGCGCCGCGGGTCCCCGGGCCGGCGGGGCCGGGCCAGTGTCAGTTTGTAGAGGAGTCGACACTGCTCGGCCGTCCCGATGAGGTCCGAGGTCTCGACGGGCCGGTTGGCGCTGAAGTGGGTGCGCTCCACCACCAGCACGGGTATGCCGGGGGCCGATCCGAGCAGTGAGGCCTCGGAGTCGCGCAGGGAGCGCACGCCCACCTCCTCGACCACGCGGTCGACCGGGTGGCCCGCGGCGCTGAGCCGGTCGAGCAGGCCGATGTCGGGCGCCGCGTCGAAGGGGGTGCGCAGGGTCCCGGCGGTGAGTGACGCCGGTTCCCAGGACTGGTGCAGTGTGATGGGCAGCTCCGAGGCCAGGCCCCGCGAGGTGGTCCGGTAGACGGGCTCCCCGTCGCGCAGCCGCAGCCGTGAGCTCAGCGGCGCCGAGCACGGCTCCTGCTCGGTGCCGATGTCCTCACGTCGGAGTTTGCCCAGGCCGGAGCCGGAGGAGGAGTCCGTCCGGCACAGCCGGAAGAGCTCGGGGACCGTGCGTACGAAGTACCCGGAGCCGGGCCTGGCCTCGACGAGGCCCTCGGTCACCAGGAGTCGGAGCGCGGTACGGGAGATCTGCTCGCTGACCCGGTAGGAGCGTGCCAGCCGGGTCCTGGAGGGGAGACGTGTGCCGGGCGGCATCTCCCCGCGCAGGATCGGCTCGCGAAGCTGCTCGGCCAGCCACAGGTAGCGCGGTTGCCTCACCACGGTCATGAGGCCCGGTACGCGGGGCCTCCCGTGGACGGGGTGTCTCTGTGCTTGCGCGAAATGGGGGCGGTACGCCCGAGTTGGTGGTCGCGGGGGCCGGTGCCGCCACCGTTTCCGGTGCAGACGCCGGTTCGGAGGAGGGGAGTGAACCTGCAAGATCGCCGAAGCTCGCCCATGGTTCCCAGTAAAGCAGTGAAAAGACCTGGTAGGGGGCGCTAATCGAAAGTCTTCGGTCCGGCCGCGCGCGGTCCGAAGAATCGGAACCGGGACCCCAAGGCGGGGAAACGCCCGAAAACCACGAAATGCACGGGAGTGGGCACCCCAAAAGACTACTCTGCGTGACAATACGATCACGTCATGCTTGGGAGAGTCATGTTCACGAGCCTTGCTGACAGTACGGACACTGCCGTCGCCTGGATGAGCGGGATCACCGGGCTGGTCTTCCTGGTCATCGGTCTGGCCCTGCTGGTGCTGGTGATCGCCGCCGTGGTCTCCGCGCTGGCCCACGGCGACACCACGGGGGGCGGCAAGCTCCTGTGGATCATCTTCATCCTCTGGTTCCCGCTGTTCGGCGCCGTCGCCTGGTTCGTCGTCGGCAAGAAGGGGCACCTCAACCGCTTCCTCGGCATCGACAAGGGGAGGGCGCGCCACACGCTCCCGTCCAGTGTCGGCCAGCACAGCAACGTGGCCAACGGCCGGAACGGGGGCCCGGGAGGGGCCCAGGCGCACCAGGGCGAGGACCGGCCCGGGACGGACGGCGACCGGCTCGGGGAGGACGACGAGCGCCCCGGCGCGGGCGGGGACCGCCTCAGCATGCGTGAGGCCCTTCCCGCGGCGCGTGAGGACCGGCCGGGGGCGCGTGAGGCGCGGCCCGTGGCGGACGAGGACCGGCCCGGCGTGCGCGAGGTCCGGCCCGTGGCGGGCGACGAGCGTCTCGGCATGCGTGTGAGCCGTCCCCGGATGGGCTACGGCGGTCCCGCGATAGGCCACACCCAGCCGGAGATGGGGCACGCCTGACCGGGAGGCCCCGGGCCAAGGAGCGACCCCGGACGGGAGGCCCCGTCCGGGGTCGCCGCATGTCGGCGGGGCCTCCCCGGCCGCGCAGTCCGGCGGTCCCGTGCTCGGTCGCGGACCGGTGGCGTCCCACGGCGGCCGGTCAGTCCCCGGCGGCCTCGAAGTCGGCGAAGTCGAAGCCCGGCGACACGAAGCAGCCGGCGATGACCTCCTCGTCCGACAGCGGACGGGCGGTCTGCCAGGTGTCGCGGGGGACCACGAGCTGGAGGTGCTCGCCCTTCTCGATCGCGGGGCCCAGCACCGCGCCGCCCTCGGACACGGGGGAGTCCCCGCGCCCGCCCAGCTCCAGCCACAGCGGACCGCCGCGGTGGAAGGCCCACACCTCCTCGTGGCCCAGCCGGTGCCAGCGCGACTCCTCACCGGGCCCCAGCAGGAACGTGATCCCCGTGGCGGTGGGCCGCGGCCCCGGGCGGCCCCCCGGCCGGACCTGCGTCCCGGCACGCCAGGTCGGCCGGTACCAGCCGCCCTCCGGGTGCGGCAGCAGGTCCAGGAGCTCGGCGGTGGCCGACCGCTCCTCCGCCGCGGTGTAGCCGCCGAAGGGGTCCCTTCTCAGGTGGAGCACCTTGCGCACCGCGCCCCGCGGCAGGGGGCCGTAGACGTGCGGGAAGAGCACCTCCGGGCCCACCCCCGGCGGAGGGACGGGGTCGGGGGCCTCCCAGCCGACCTCGGCCTCGACGGCGTCCGTGTCCACGACGAGGGCGACCATGGGGCCGGCCGCGTCGGAGTACAGCGCGTTCGCCACGGCGAGCAGCGTCGGCTCGTCCGGGGAGGCGTGCACGAACCCCTGTTCGCGCAGGGAGTCGGCCTCGACGTCGCCGCCGGCGGTCCAGCGCTCCAGCTCGGTCAGGTGCAGGATGAGGGCCATGCGGCCGACCGTACCCGGCCCGCACCGCAGCGGGGGGCCGTCGAACGGATGCCCTTCCCGGTCCCGCCGGAGATCGGCGAGAGGGACCGCACCGTTCCCCGGGCGGGCCGGCGGCACCCGGACCCGCACCGGGCGTTCCCGCGTGCCACCCGCTCACCCGTCCGGGTTCTCGGCCCGGTCCAGCGCGGCCCCGACCGCGCTGGACCAGATCACGTCGGGGACGTACTCGTGGCGGGGATGGCCCGCGAAGGCGGCCCGGATGCCGTTCTCACTCGGGGAGCTGGTGGCTGTTCTCCAGTTCGGAGCGCTTGGAAGCCGGCCACGACAGCGACTCCACGAGCTGCTTGCCGCTCAGGTCGGCTTGTCGGCGCAGCTCGCGGAGCCGCTTGCCCAGAGCGTTACGTGCCTCGCGGACGTTGGACGCGCTGGATCCGCTGGTCGGCGGCAAAATCGTCCCGTCTGGTGGCGTGGTGCCATGCCGCGTCACGCCAGTGGTTGTGCTGAACGATCACGTCCGGATCCTCGACGATCTCACCGCCAAAGAAGGTGTCGGAGTCATCGAAATGCATCCTGAGGAGGGTGCGTGAGTCGAACAGCCAGTAGTCGTGCTGGGGTAGTCCGGCGGTTTCGGCTTCGCCGCGTTCGAGGTAGCGGATGTCCTCGCCGGCGCCGTTGGTGAACTGGGCGCACCAGACACCGAAGCGGCTGTAGTCGGTCAGCGGGATCGTGACCACCCGAACCCGGGAGAACCGACGTCCTGCGGCGGTGGCCTCCCTGATCATGTCGAGCCAGCTCTGCATCCAGGGCAGGTCATCGGGTTCTTCGGCGAGGAACTTGCGCAGCGACTCGTTCTCGTACGGAGCGTCGTAGCGGTCGCGTGTTTCCAGGCGGAAGGCGGTGTGCTCGAAGGATTCGAAGAGCTCTTGGAACTCCGGTCCGGGGTTGATGAACCTGGTCAGCGGTCTTCCTCCTGGCAATGGTGGGCGTAGTACCTCAGGACCCCTTCGGGGTCCTCGATCAGCGTCTCGTGGTCGGGAACGGGGCCGACCTCCGCGAGCCCTGTGGGCCTGTCAACTTCCAGTCCTGCGCTGTGTAGGTAGTGCGGTCCGTCCTGTCGGTGACGCATGGGCCTGTACCGGGTGCTTCCACATGCCCAGGCAGGAGCGGAGGGTGTGGGCACCGCTCCGCGCGTCCACCTCCAACGTGAGGGAGTTCAAGCCTGGCCACCCCGCCTCTTCCCACATCGTGTACGCCTTCGTGAAGGCGGTCAGAGCCCTCGTGCCGTTGCCTGTGGCTGAACCGTTCGGCCAGATGTGGGTCCAGTCGTCGCCTTCTCCCAGGGCGACGACCGGTGCGGCGCCGCCCGCCCAGGGGCGGCCTCCCACGGCGATGTACAGCTCCGGGCAGGTGAGCACGAGCCGGGTCAGCCGGTCGTTGCGCAGGAGGTCCCTCGATCCCTCGGGGAAGACCGTTTGCTCGGTGGCCTCCTCACCGGTTCCCGGGAACCTCTGCCGGGCCCCGCGCTGTCTGCGGTCGCGCATGAACGAGGCGTCACGGACCAGTGGGCCGACGGCGGTGGCGGGCCCCGTCCTGCGCAGCGCGACGACGGGTGTGGGCCCGCCCTCGGGGTAGGGCGCCCAGGGGACCACCAGCCGCGCGTCGCGACCGACCAGTTCCACCCATGCGAGGGGGACCCGCCGGACCGCGCACGTGGCGATGAGGGCGTCGAAGACCTCGGATCCGCCCGGGGCGGTGCCGGTAACCACCTCCACGTCGGTTCCCGTGAGGCGGCCTCGGGCGTGCGCGGCCACGTCGGGGTCGATCTCCACGCTCGTCACCGATCCGGTGGGGCCGACGAGGGACGCGAGGATCGCGGCGTTCCACCCGGTTCCGGTGCCGATCTCCACCACACGCATGCCCGGTTCGATCTCGGCCGCCCGGAGCATGTCCGCCATGAGCTGGGGCGCGGAGGAGGACGAGGTCGGGATGTTCACGGGGCCGGCGGCGCCGTCGTCGGTCTGCGTGGTGACGTAGTCGTCCGCGTAGACGGAAGCCGCCCACCCGTCCGGGTCGTCGGCCCGGTCCAGCGCGGCCCCGACCGCACCGGGCCAGATCACGTCGGGGACGTACTGGTGGCGGGGGTGGGCCGCGAAGGCGGCCCGGATCTCGTCGGTGGTGTCCAGCCGGTCCGTCAGGAGGGCATGGGCCCGGTCGAGGTCGGTCACTCCCTCATACCTTCCCTGTTCCGCTGCACAGCGGGCACTGCACGGGCTGTTTGTCGGTCCACGGTCCTTGACCGTCCCCACCGGGGAAGACCCATCCGCTTCCCCGGCAGTTGTCGCAGTCGGCGGCACGGGGAAGGAGTGGCCGGCGCCGGGGCGGGCTCGGGAGGGTCGTCGTGCCCTTGGGAGGAGCGATAGCTGTCATCGATGTTCTCAACGCCGTGGTCGTCGTCACCCTGGGTCGGGACCGCCGCGTCGCCGAGGTCGATCGGGGTCGGGCGCCATCGAACTGCTCTTCCATGTGAGCCCCTTTCGTTGAACCTGGGAGCAAGCTATGGAAGTGAGTACCTCTCGACTACGAAGATTCTCAGGTATTCGAATGAGAAACATAATTTTGGCCCTGGAGAGAATAATCCAGAATAATGCTGGACGCTCGTCCCTGGGTCGTTTATTGGTCAAGTGCTGGCTTGTCTTGCCGCGTTTCCGATCAGGGTCCTTGCCTGGCTGTTGAAGCAGGCGCCCGACGCGGTCATTTGGAAAACGTGAAGGTACTGCTCGACCTCGATTTGGTGGCTTAAGGTCAGTTCAGCGGAAATCGTTTCGACGACAACAGATGTTTCGTCCCGGATCAAAAAACCGTGGTTGGGTAGATAAGGGGAGGATGAGTCAAAAGGGATGATGCCGAAGGAGATATTGGAAAGCCTGCTCAACGTGATCAGTCGATCCATCTGGGCGGCCATGGTGTCTCGGTTGCCACGCCTGTGGTGTAAGGCGGCCTCGGCGACGATGTAACGAAAACTCTTGTCGCGGCGGTAGAGCACCTCTTGGCGCTTGATCCGTTGCTGCACGGCGTCTTCGATGTCAGAGGCCGACCTGTTCTTCCGGTTCGCCGCCTCAAGCACCGCACGAGCGTAGTCCGGTGTCTGGAACAGGCCGGGAATGAGCGTCGGTTCATAGCCGCGGAAGACACGAATTTGCTTCTCTTCGCTGGCTATGCGTGCCTGGATCCCGCTATGGCCATGACGCAATTGGTCTTTCCAGGCGATCCACATCGACTCAAGTTCGTTCAAACGGTTGATGAGGTCGGCCGCCTCGTCTGCCCTTCCGCAGGCCTGGACCCAGTTGGCAATCTCAGTTGCCTCCGGGGCCTGGCGCCCGGTCTCGATCTTGGAGATTTTTGGCTGGCTCCACGCCAACAGCTCCGCGAGCTGTACGCCGGTCAGTCCCGCTGACCGGCGTATCTCGCGGAGCCGCCTGCCCAGATCCTGCCGGGCACGATCGATGCTGTAGGTCACCTAGATATTGAACCGCTCACTGCTCTTGGGGTCGTACTCGCCGTGTGGGATCGCATGGTGCCAGGCGATATCGCGCCACCGGCAGTAGCGGGCGATCGTGGCCGGGTCATCGATGCTCTCGGACTTGAAGGGGACGTCATCGTCATCGAAGTGCAGGAGGCAACCCCACTCGCTGTCGAACAACCAGAAGTCGAAGTTCGGTAGCTCAGCCGCACCCGGGTGGTGCCGGGGGAGCCATCGGATGTCTTCTCCTGCTTCGATGTTGAAGCGGGTGACGGCATGTTCCCAGCGGATGTAGTCGCTCAAGGGCTCCGAGACGACTCGGACGCGCTGCCAGGTCTTTCCCTCGGCGCGACCGCTGGTGACGTTCCTGTGCCATGCAGAGGTCTGGGCGAAGTTCGCCTCACGCCCGAGGTCGCCGGTCTGGAGGAACCACTGGATGTCCTGGGTTTCCTTGCCGACGTTGTAGCGGTCGCGGACCTCCAGTTTCCAGGCCGTGTGCTTGAAGTCCTTGAACTGCTGTGAGAACTCGTCGTCGGTGATGACCCTGGCCATGCGTCACTTGCCTTCGTTCGCGTACCGGAGGAGTTCGCTGGGGATCTCGACCAGGGTTTCGTTGTCCGCCAGGTCTCGGACGTCGCCCATCGCTTCGGGATCGAAGACCTTGTACCCCTGAACAACGATGGTGCCGCGATCTGTCTTGTAGAGGGTCGGGCAGTGTCCGTCCTCGCTGTCGGTGCCCAGGAACGTCAGCCGCATCAGCGCCTGCCTTCTCATAGTCGAGAATATTCTAGGAGGATCGTGTCATGACTCTGCGGGGTCGACCAGACGTTTTACGTGACCGGATATGGCCACGAGAGTGTCGTGCGGCTGCGCCTCAGGTCCGATGCCGCACGGGAGCAGTTCCGCGCCTGGTCTGCTTCCTGAACGACGACGCCCCCGGCCGACGACCGGGGGCGGAGGTGGTGCGGAGGCTAGGGCTGGTCGCTCTGGGCGGTGCTGAGGAAGGCCCGCCACTCGGCGCGGTCGAAGGCGAGGGGAGCCTGCTCGGGAGACTTGGAGTCCCGGACCGCGTGCAGGTTCGGCGCGTCCGCGACTTCGACGCAGTTGTTCGAGCCGCCGCTGTAGCTGGACCTGCGGAACGTCAGGGTGTTCATCACTCGAAACCTTCTCTGATGCTGGCCACGAGGGCTTGTGTGTCGGTTGTGTTGAGCGCGGACTTCCGCAAATGCTCGAAGATGCGGCGGTAGTGTTCCACGTCCTTCGGCCAGTCCAGGAAGAGCTGTGCCGTAGGTCCTTCGATGAACACGGTGGACAGCCCTGCCTCCTGAACGTCCAGCACGGTGAAACATGCCATCTCCATAGCGCTGTGGCTACCGGATGAATAGGGAAGGACCTGAAAAGTGACACGTTCCTGGACTTCGCTCAGCTCCAGAAGCCGCTCCAGCTGCTGCCGCATGGTGGACGGTCCACCGACCGCTTGCCGGATTGCAGCCTCACCGACGATGGCCCAGACATGCGGTGTTCCCCGCTCTTGCCAGGCGGACTGACGGCGCATGCGGACTTGAACCAGATCCTCGATGTCCTCTGGTGACGCCCGGTTCGCCACATGGACAGCTCGGATGACCGAACGCGCGTAATCCTCTGTCTGGAAGAGCCCTGGGATCAGCTGGGACTCGAAGGTGGACAACTCGAAGGCGGCTTCTTCGAGACCGATGAAGGTGCCGTAGTGCTTCTCGACGTCATGTCCCTGCCACCAACCCGGGGTGCGAGCGATCCTGCGCAGCTCCATGATGCGAGCGACCTCGTCCGGTCCCACCTCGTAGTACGCCAGTAGACGCTCCAGGCTGTGCACACCCGGGACCTGCCCGTCAGCCTTTCCCGATTCCCAGCGGGACAAGGAGGACGACTGCGCCCGGACGGCCTTGACCACCTGGTTGAAGGGGCGGTCACCTCGGAGCCGGCGAAGTTCTCGGGCCAGTATCCAGCGCGCGACCGTTGGGGCGGTCGGGGGAGAAGCCTTGGCGGTCATGTCTCCAGAATGCCACACACCACGTCAAGGAACCTGTGAAACGAACTTCCCAAACGAACTTGCTAAAGCAGGTTGTTTTTTAGCGAGCGTTGGGTGACACTGAACGTCCGGGTGGCACAGAGATACGAGGAGTCACACAGTGTGCTCGTGTGGCTCTCAAGCTCTCGTGTGCCGCCTGTTCACAGGTAGATTCCGTGAGTTTCGGAAGGCGAGGTCCAATGGCGAACTCTGGTGGGCGTCGAGGGACAGACGAGGTGAGGGGCGGTCCGGACGGGGAGTGGAAGCGGTTCGGGCGGCGGGTGGGGGAACTGCGGGAGGCGGCCGGGCTCAGCCTCAACGACCTGGTGATACGGGAGGTGTGCGGGGCCTCCGAACTCCGCCGGGTGGAGGAGGGCGACACGGCCGTCCCGCGCCATCTCGCCGAGTACCTGGACCGCAAACTCGACGCGCAGGGCAGCCTGGTCAACGCCTGGGCCCGTGCCACGCTCAACACCCATCTGGAGTCGGGGGCCCGGCCGCACGAACTCGACTCCTCGGTGAGCGCCCTGCGCGAGTTCCACCCCGGGGCGCTTCCCACGACGGTCCAGACCCACGCCTACGCGACCGCGCTCGGCCGTGCGCGGGGAAGGGCCGTGGGGCAGTCGCTCGGCTGGAACAGCACGGCTTCGCTGCGGGTGGTGGTCAACGAAGCCGCGGTGCGGACCCGGGTGGGCGGGGCCGAGGTGATGCGCGAACAGCTGGGCCGCCTCATCGGTTCCATGCGGGCGAGCGGGCTGTGTCTCCAGGTCGTCCCGGCCGACGTGGCCGAACACCCCTGCCCGATGGGACCGTTCCGCCTCCTGTCCCTGGGACCGGTGTACACCGTCGCCCACCTGGTCTCCCCCTGCGGGGACGGTCAGCTCGTCTCCGCGCCCCAGGAGGTCCGGGCCTTCTCCGACCTGTTCGAGGACCTGCGCGGCGCGGCACTCCCGGTCAGCGACTCCCTGGACCTCCTGGTCCACATCGCCGAATCCCTCAAGCCCCCGGCGGAACGCAAGGCGATCACCAGCGGCGACGGTGAGGACAACGGGCTCGTGGCCGCCCTCTCCCCGTCCCGGGTCTCCCGCTGAGGCCCCTCGCGAAAAAGCTCTGGCGGGTGCTGAGAACACCCCCAGAGCAGGCCGACACCACCAAGCGATAATCCAGAAAGCGAGTTGTCGACATGTCCATTCTGCCGCACACGATCCCCGCGGAACACCGATGGCCTGCGCGGATCTACCCCGGAGACCTCTCCCGGACGAGCACGATCCGTGCGGACCTGCGCTCCGACCTCGCCGGGTTCACCGAGGACCTGGTGGAGACCGTCGTCCTGTGCGTGAGCGAGATGGCCGCCAACGCCGTCGAGCACACCCGCTCGGGAGCCGACCCGGACGGCCGGGTGCTGCGCGCGCTCCTCGTACCGGAACCGGGCGTGCTGCGCCTGGTCGTCGTGGACGACGGGGCACGGGAGTCCTCCCCGGAGATCCCGGCGCGGCGCACCGAAGCGGAGTGGACGAGCGCCGAACGCGGACGCGGCCTGCTCCTGGTCGACGCCCTCGCGCGAGCGTGGGGCACCTACCCGGTGGTCCCCTTTCCCTTCTGTGCCGGCCTGGGCACGGCCGTGTGGGCCGAGTTCACCACCGGGGGGACCGGCTGATGACCACCGCCGTTGACCCGCACATGCGTGCGGTGCCCTCCATGCCTCGTGGACACCGTCCCTCCCGCACCGCTCTCACCTCCCACACCCCCGGGCCCACCCCGCCCACCAGGGAACAGCAGCTCCTCGACCGGATGCACGGCAACCCACGGGTCGCCTACCGGCTCGAACACGGAGCCCTGCCCCACTGGATGAGGGTGGCGGAGGAACGTCGCGTTCAGCTGGAACGGGCCCCGGCCCGATCGGACGTCCCGGAGGCGGGTCCCGTGTCCGCCGAAGGTGGGCGTCATCGGCGGCCCCGTGCCCGACGGGTCCGGTGGTCCGGACGGCGGGCGCTGTCCTACGTCCTCGCCGTCGCGGGGGGCGTCCTCCTCGGCCAGGTCGTCGCCATGTCGCCCTGGTGACCTGTCGCCCCGGCCGCCCGCACGCCTTCCGGCTTCTTCGCCGGACCGCTTTGTCCACAGGCTGTGGACAGGGCTCGCCGACCCGCCGGCGCGCGGCGGTTCCGGGAACGGCGGACGCCCCGGCCGTTGCTCGGCCGGGGCGTCCGCGTGCGGGTGCTGCGGGTGCTACAGGATGATCCGCATCGGCTCTTCCAGGATCTCCGCGAGGTCCTTCAGGAAGGCCGCGCCGACCGCGCCGTCCACCGCGCGGTGGTCCACCGACAGCTCCAGGGAGATCCGGTTGCGCACGACGACCTCGCCGTCCACGACCACCGGCTCCTGGCGCATCGCGCCGACCGCGAGGATCGCCGCCTCCGGCGGGTTGATGACCGCCGAGAAGCTGTCCACGCCGAACATGCCCAGGTTGGACACGCTGAACGTGCCGCCGCTCATCTCCTGCGGCTTCAGCTTGCCGTCACGGGCCTTGCCCGCCAGCTCGCGCGTGCGCGTGGAGATCTCCGACAGCGTCGCCTTGTCGGTGTCGTGCAGCACCGGCACGACCAGCCCGGCGTCCACGGCGACGGCCACGCCGACGTTGATCCGGTGGTGCTGGAGCAGCTTGTCGTCGACCCACGAGGTGTTGACGGCCGGGTGCAGCTTGAGCGCCGTCGCGCACGCCTTGACGATCAGGTCGTTGAAGCTGATCTTCGCACCCGTGGACGCCAGCTGCTCGTTGATCTGGCCGCGGAAGCCCTTGAGGGCCTCGGCGTCGATCGTGCGCCGCAGGTAGAAGTGCGGCACCGTCTGCTTGCTCTCGGTCAGGCGGCGCGCGATCACCTTGCGCACGTTGCTGACCTTGAGCTCCTCGGAGTCGCGGCCGTCGTCGAACGCCGGCGCGGCCTGGGCCGCGGCCGGTGCGGGCCGCGTCTCCTTCGCGGCCGGCGCAGCGGGGGCCGACTCGCGGGCCGCCCCGTCCTTGGCGGCGGCCTCGATGTCGGCGCGCACGATCCGGCCCTTGGGGCCCGACCCCTGGATGCTGTTGATGTCCAGGCCGTACTCCCGGGCCAGCCTGCGGGCCAGGGGGGACGTGCGCGGACGCGGACCGTCCTCGCCGCCGCCGGACGACGGGGCGGGGGCCTCGGCGGGAGCGGACTCCTCGGCGGACTCGGAGGCGGCCTCCTCCGCCCCGGCGGAGCCGGAGGACTCCTCCGCGGGCTCGGAACCGCCGGAACCGGAGTCCTCCGGCACCGCGTCGGGGGAGTCGCCGATCACGCCGATGACGGCGCCGATCGGCACCGTGTCGCCCTCGGACACGGACTGCTTGACCAGGTAGCCGTCCTCGTAGGCCTCGTACTCCATGACGGCCTTGTCGGTCTCGATCTCGACCAGGACGTCACCGGAGGCGACCTTGTCGCCCACCTGCTTGACCCACGTACTGATGACGCCTTCCTCCATGGTGTCGGAGAGGCGCGGCATCTGGATCTCGCTCATACTTGGAATCTCCCTCTACCCGACCCGTTTGCCGACGGCGCTCAGGGTCTCCTTGATGGCGGTGCTGATCGACTCGACCGACGGCAGGGCGGCCGTCTCCAGCGGCTTGGCGTACGGCATCGGGACCTCGGCCATCGCGACCCGGCGCACCGGGGCGTCCAGGTAGTCGAAGGCGCCCTCCTGGATCGACGCGGCGATCTCCGCGCCGATGCCGTAGGTCAGCCAGTCGTCCTCGCAGATCACCGCGGCGCCGGTCTTCTTGACCGAGTCGACGAAGGTCTGGCGGTCGAGGGGCCGGAGGCTGCACAGGTCGACGACCTCGACGCTGATGTCCTCCTCGGCCAGCTTCTCGGCGACCTGGGTGGCGACCATCGCCATCCGGGAGTAGCCGATGAGGGTGATGTCGGAGCCCTCGCGGGTCACCTTGGCCCGGCCGATCGTGGCGACGGTGTCGTTCGACGGCTGGGCGTAGTCGTCGGGGACCTCGCCCTTGGAGTTGTACAGGCCCAGGTTCTCCAGGAACAGGACCGGGTCGTCGTCGCGGATGGCCGCGCGCAGCATCGCGGAGGCCTCGGCCGGGGTGCTGGGAGCGAGCACCTTGAGGCCGGGGATGAACGAGTAGAACAGCTCGATGTTCTGCGAGTGCGTGGCGCCGAGCTGCTGGCCGCCGCCCCCGGGGGTGCGGATGACCATGGGCACGCTGGTCTGGCCGCCGAACATCCCGTAGATCTTGGCGGCGTGGTTGATGATCTGGTCGATGGCGATCAGCGAGAAGTTGATCGTCATCAGCTCGACGACGGGGCGCAGGCCGAGCATGGCCGCGCCGATGGCGGCGCCGACGAAGCCCTCCTCGGCGATCGGGGTGTCCTTGACCCTGCGGGGGCCGAACTCCTTGAGCAGGCCCTCCGTGATCTTGTAGGAGCCCTCGAAGACGCCGATCTCCTCGCCCATGACGAGGACGTTCTCGTCGCGGACCATCTCCGCGCGGAGCGTGTCGCGCAGAGCCTGGCGGTAAGTGATCACAGACATGTGCTCGGTCCCTCTCTACTCTGCGAACACCGGGTCGGCGGGCATGCGGCGCGACTCGTTGGGGACGGGCGTGGCGTACGTGTAGTCGAACAGCGTGGACACGTCCGGGTGCGGGCTGTTCTCGGCGAAGTCGGCGGCCTCGGCCACCTCCTCCTTGACGGACGCGGCGAGCTCGTCGCGCAGCTCGTCCGTGAGGATGCCGGCCTCGGAGAGCCGGGAGTCGAAGAGGGCGATCGGGTCGTTCTCCTCGGACCGGGCCTCGTCCTTCTGCTCGTCGGTGCGGTACTTGGCCGGGTCGACCACGGAGTGGCCCTTCATCCGGTAGCTCCACGCCTCCAGCAGGAACGGCGTCTGCTCCTCGCGGGCGCGCTCGACCAGGCGGGCGGCGGTGTCGCGGACCGCGAGCACGTCGCGGCCGTCCACGCGCTCGCCCTCGATGCGGAAGGCGGAGCCGCGCTTGTACAGCTCGGGCTCGGCGGAGGACATGTCGACGGTGGTGCCCATGCCGGTGAAGTTGTTGATCACCACGAACACGATGGGCAGGTTCCACAGCTTGGCGATGTTGAGGGACTCGTGCCAGGCGCCGATGTTGGTGGTGCCGTCGCCCATCTGGCACATGACGACCTCGTCGCCGCCCCGGTAGGAGATGGCCAGGGCGGCGCCCGTGGCCAGCGGGAGCTGGCCGCCGACGATGCCGTAGCCGCCGAGCATGCGGGTCTCGGTGTCGTACATGTGCATGGAGCCGCCCCAGCCCCTGGACACGCCGTCGGAGCGTCCGTAGAGCTCGGCCATGACCCGCTTGGGGTCCATGCCCTTGCCGATCGCGTACCCGTGGTCACGGTAGTTCGTGAACAGGTAGTCGCGCTGCTGGAGGGCGGTCATCAGGCCGACGACGGTGGCTTCCTCACCGAGGTTGAGGTGGCAGTAGCCGCCGATCCGGGCCTGCGTGTAGGCCTGCGCGGTGCGCTCCTCGAACCGCCGGATGAACAGCATCTGGCGGTAGTAGTCGAGGAGGACGTCGGGGGTCTCGCCGGCGAGGCCGGCGGCGGTGTCCTTGCGACCGCGCCGCCGGGTCCCTGAGGACCGGGCGGTGCCGGTCTTCGGCTTGGCCGTGTCAGCCATGGTGTGCCTTTCTACGTACGAGAAGGCCTGTCGCCCCGGCCTGTGGGCCGGGGTGCCAGGCCCGCCGCGGTCCCGCTGTCGGGCGCGACCTCGGCGTGCGCCGCCGCCGGGCTCATTCGGCTGCGGTGCTCTGTGGCTGTTGCGGGGCGCGTCGCGGGAAGCGTGGCTCGTCCTTCCCGGACGCGAAGCGCTCGTGGGGTCTCGTGTGCAGTTGTCGCCCGGACCCCCGACCGCATTGCTTCCCGGTCTCCACTGCCCTATGCATCCGTGGCTCGGCGTGGCAGTGTCGGTCGCGAGGGTTCGTCCACCGGCCGGATGAACGACTCCGCGCATCCGAGGGGGCGCGCGCGTACGTGTGACGTGCGTCGCGCACACTCTACGGTCTGATCGATGATCGATCAATACGACTTTACGGCAGATAGCCCAAGTTTGGTGCAACGGGGCAGGTCAAGGCCGAAAGGCGGGATCCGGGGCGGGAAGGCGACACGCGGGGAGGGATCCGGGCGCCTCCCCCGAAGCGGAGAACGGCCTCAGCGCACGCTCTCGTGGGACTTCAGCGCGGCCTCGACGTAGTTGAGGACGTGCTCGCTGACCATGTCCCCCACCGACGGGTCGCCGTCACGGAACGCCCGGGTGATCTGGTCGTGGTCGGCGGCCTTGGCGTGCAGCTCCATGTTCAGCCAGCGCACGGACAGCGCGGTCCACACCTCGACGCCCAGCGACTCCCACGTGTGCAGCAGCACGCTGTTGTCGGCGGCCCGCACGATCTCCCGGTGGAACTCCACGCTGTGCCTGATCTGCTCGGAGACGTCCCCCTCCGCGGTCGCCCGCTTGAGGGCCTCCACCTCGCGCTCCAGCGCGGAGGGGTCGGCGGCGAGCCGGGGCGCGGCCAACCTGGCGGCGACGAGCTCGAGGCCGGCGCGGACCGGGTAGATCTCCGCCATGTCCTGGACCCCGAAGTCCCGCACGCGGGCGCCCTTGTTGGGCACGGTCTCGATCAGGCGCAGGGTCTCCAGCTCCCGGAGCGCCTCGCGGACCGGCGCCTGGCTCACCTTCAGCTCGGTCGCGACGCGGCGTTCCACGATCCGCTCGCCGGGCTGCCAGCGTCCGGACAGCAGGCCCTCGACCAGTACCTGCCGGATCTGCTCCCTCAGCGGCTCGCGCGCGAGCTTCGAGGGATCATCCGGCAACTGGGGCAGGTCGACCATCCAGGGCCCTTCCGTTCCACGGCCCGCGCACACCGTGTGCCCGGGCCGGTTCGCTCAGCTTCGTACAAGCTCTTTGAAGGGTGCCACACGCCGACGGGTCAACCGGCCAGTAGGCCTCGAAAGGCTAACGGATGGCTCACGAACGTGTCGCGCCGCGGTGAACCGCCGGGGACCGCAGACGGGGCCCGCGGCAAAGCACGAGGCAGAGGCGCCGCACTTGAGCGGCCGTGCCGCCGATGCGGCGAAGTGTCCGGGTAGGCTCATCTGTTGGCAACACTCACCCACCGTTGTACGTGGTAGGGGCCACGCAACGGCAACGAGTCCGACAAGAGCGCCTTGACCTGCGCCGAACATCGCCGGGAGGGACCCGGCGCGACACATCCAGCACTGTTGGGCCGCGTCTTCCCCGACACGGCACCCGACCGGTGGCCGGTCACGACATAGTGAACCAGTCCCCGGGTAGGGCCGTCGAACGGGATGAGCGGGGTAGGTCTACCCCGGCGCCCGTCCCAACCCCGAGTCGACCCTGAGGACGTCAGGATCAGTTCCAGCAACCACGGCTAGCCCGTCCCCCACGCTTCCCAGGTGCCACAGGCAAGCCCACGACGTGTGAGACAGCACTGAGCACATGACGCACTCTTCGAGGACCCGACATCCACGGTCCAGGCAGTTGAACCAACCACACGACAGGGAAGAGCGTACGACCCCGGCGGCGGGGCCGTACAGCGGACCCATCCCCGTGGTGCGTGCCACCGAGTACGCCCCCGGCCCCCCTGTCGTGCGCGCGGTCCGCTGGCCGAGCGTGAGCGAGATCGCGTGGGGCGTCGCCTCCGACCGTGTGGCCATCATGCTCGCCGTGGCGCTGATCGTGATGACGATGCTCGCGGCGGGCCCGCTGCACCCCGTGGACAACTTCCTGAACGAGCTGCCCCGGCCCTACTGGGACGTGCTCCGCGAACCGCTGATCCTCTGGCCGGACACGGTCGCCTCCCGTGCCGTGGCGCTGCCCGTCCTGGGTGTCACGGTGCTGCAGCTCGCCTACTGGCACCGGAGCTGGCGGCCGATCGTGCTGGGCACGGTCGGGGTCGTGGGGATGATGTCCCTGGTGTCCGTGATGAAGCTGGGCACCAACCGCGGGCACGCCAAGCACTTCGACCCGGACTTCTTCATGGGCCCCGGGAACGTGGCCTTCCCCTCCGGGCACGGGGCCAACGCGATCCTGATCTACGGGCTGGTGCTCTTCCTGATCATCAGGTTCGGCGCCGCGCGGCCGCACATCATCCGGCGCCTGGCGTACTGCATCGTGGGCATCGCCCTGCTGCAGTCGACCGTCTCCATCTACCTGCACTTCCACTGGTTCACGGACCTGGTGGCCGGGATGCTGGCCGGCGGGTTCGCGCTGAGGGTGACCATCCGCCTCGACCGGATGATCCCGCACGGGCGCACGGTGGAGTGGTGGCCCTGGTACGGCCGCAAGGAGGGCCCGCTCGCGGCGAAGGAGTGAGCGCCCCGCCGAGGCGGGGCGGGACCGCGGCCCGCGACGACGGCGCCCGCCGGACACTGTTCCGGCGGGCGCCGTCCGTCGTCCGGGGCCGGTCTCCGAGGGCGTGCGGGGAGGTCCGGGTCCCGGCCGGTCACGCGGTGGGTCCTCCGGTCGCGGAATGCCGGATACCGGCGCGGGACGCCGCGCATTCTACGGCAAGCGCTTACCGATCAAAGTCCTGAAAATACGCCGGGAAGGCATATCCGTGCGCGGTGCCACCTGGGACGGCGTCCATTTCGGAGAATGCCGACGCGGTTCCAGCAGGTGATCACAAGCCCGTTCACCAGGGAGGATGTCGCGGATTCCCTTTGGCGCTGCGTAATCGGACGGTGATTCTCCGGACATGGAGTGTTGACATGGCGTCGGTCGCCGATTTACCGTCCTGGCACGGAAAGCGCTTTCAGATCATGGTCGGACCGCTCGGGCAACCGGGCGGCAACGGCACACCGGCCCCGGACCGTGCGGGGCCGCGTCACTCTTCAGACCCCTCCCGGAAGAGACCCGCCATGCGCACACCCCTGGGCACGCCGCACGCACGAACCGCGTCACCGCGGGTCGGGGCCGTCGAAGGCCCCGCGGACCCCGCGAATCGCGCCGGTCACGCCGCGGCGCCGGGCGGTCTCCGACCACAGGCCCGGCGGGCGCGGTCCCCACTCTCGCGTCCGCCGGAACGGAGCCGGCGCCGACCGGTGCGCGGCCGGCCTCCGGAGAACCCCCCGGCGCACCGCCCCTCCCTCACACCAGAACGAGGAGAACCCCCCATGAGAACAGAACACCCGAAGACCCCCTCGGTCCGGGCGCTCGGCGTCGGCGGCGCGGCGCTCGGCGCGGCCGCCCTCGCCCTCGGACTGCTCGGCGTCCCCGGCAGCGCTTCGGCGGCGGCGGGCAGCCCGCAGGGCTGGGCGTCCCAGAACGGCGGCACCACCGGGGGCGAGGGCGGCGACACCGTCACCGTCTCCTCCGGATCCGAGTTCCTCGACGCCCTGGAGGGCGACGGGCCCCAGGTCATCCAGGTCAGCGGCTCCATCGACATCTCCGGCATGAACGACGTGCCCTCGGACACGACGATCATCGGCCTGGACGGCGCGGAGATCACCGGCGGCGGGCTCGACATCAGCGGCGTCAGCAACGTCATCGTCCAGAACATCGCCTTCTCCGGCTGGGACGACGACGCCGTCAACATCCAGGAGGGCTCGACCAACATCTGGATCGACCACAACAGCTTCACCGACGGCTACGACGGCGCGGTGGACACCAAGCGCGAGTCCGACTTCGTGACCGTCTCCTGGAACCACTTCTTCGACCACGAGAAGACGTCCCTCGTCGGGCACTCGGACGGGCACACCGAGGACGAGGGGCACCTCCGGGTGACCTTCCACCACAACTTCTACGACGGGACGGGGAGCCGGCACCCGCGGGTGCGCTTCGGCAACCCCGTCCACGTGTTCAACAACTACTACCTCGACAACGCGGAGTACGGTGTCGCCTCCACCATGGGCGGCGGCGTCCTGGTCGAGGGCAACTACTTCGAGGGGGTCGACAACCCGACCCACACCGGCTACGCCGACTCGGACATCGGCGCCGTCGAGGAGCGGGACAACGTCTACGACGGCTCGGGCGAGCCCGAGACCGGAGGCGGCGACGTCGCCGCGATCCCGTACGCGTACGACCTCGACCCGGCCGAAGACGTCCCCTCGATCGTGCGTGGCGGCGCCGGGCCCGGGAACATCTAGATGTCCGCGGAGTCCTTCCGGTAGCGGGAGGGGCACCGCGGGAGGCCACCGTCCCGATCGGATACGGGACGGTGGCCGTCTCACGGCCGCCGCCCGCCCCCGCCCCGGCGTGCCCGGTCCGGCAGGAGGCGCCGCCACTCCGGGTCGAACGCCGGGTGGTCCTCGTAGGCGAGCGCGACGCACGCGAGCACCCGCACCGCCACCGCGGCGGCGGTCCGCTCGGGATCGTCCCCGAAGACGCCGGGGTCCGCAGCCGGGTCCTCCTCCGCGGGGTCGTCCCCGGAGAACCATCCGCCGAAGACGTCCGCGAGGGTCTCCGCCCAGTTCCGGTCCTCCTCCTCGGACGCCTCCTCGCGGAGCGCGTCCACGGTGGCGAGGAGCGCCAGGTGGGAGCGCGTGCACGGGTCCGGGCGGCCGCGGTCGGCCTCCCCGACCCGGTCCCTGACGAACCGTTCCAGCCTCCGGTCGGCCCTCGTCCTGGTGTTCATGCCGTCCTCCTCCCGGCGGGTTCCGTCCTGCCCGGTCATCCGGGCGGGCGCAGCGAGTCCAGATGGGCCCGCAGGACGCCCGTGGTCCGCTCGGCGACGGCCTCCGGTCCGCCCTCGGACGTGAGGGCGTGCAGGGCCAGGCCGTCGAGCAGCGCGTGCAGGCGAAGCGTCTCGGCGTCGAGATCGGCGTCCGGGCGGACGCGGCCCCGGTCGAGCAGGTGGCGCAGCACCCCGTGGCAGGCGGCGCGGATGCCGCGGTGCGCCTCCTCCTGGATGGCGCGGAGCCCGGGGTGCGCGGGCGTCTCGGCGATGATCGCCACCTCCAGCTCCATCTCCGCCCGGCGGGTGCTGTCGAGGGGGAGGAGCTCGTGGAGGACCGCCTCGGCGAGCGCGAGGGGGTCGTGCAGGCCGGTGTGCCGCGCGACGCGCTCGCGCGCCCGGGCGTGCACCAGCGCCATGGAGAACTCCAGGAGCTCCTTCTTGCTCGGGAAGACGTGCCGCACGGAGCCCACGGCCAGGTTCGCCTCGGCGGCGACGGTGCGCACGGAGACGGCGCCCACCCCCTCGCGGAGGATGACCCGCCAGACGGCCTCCGCGATCTCCTCCCGGCGGTGTTCGTGGTCGATCAGTTTCGGCATGGGTCCATGCTAGCACGACTGTGCTAGTGTGGTAGCACGATCGTACTAACAAAGATCGGGGCGAACGGCGCCGCGAGCGATCGCCGGGGGTGTGTCCAGTGGTGGAGTTCATCGTCCAGAACCCCGTGGCCGCGGTGATCGTCCTGTGCGAGTTCGGCCTGTGGGTGCTGCTGGGCCTCGGCCTGGCACTGCGCTACCTGTTCCGGCTGCGGCGCGCGAGCGCGCTCGTCCTGTGGTCGATCCCCCTGCTCGACGCCGTCCTGGTCGTCGCCACCGCCCTCGACCTGCGCGGCGGGGCGGACGCGGGCACGGTCCACGGCCTCGCCGCCGTCTACCTGGGACTCAGCGTCGCCTTCGGGCCCGCGATCGTGCGGTGGGCGGACGCCCGCTTCACGTACCGGTTCGCGGGCGGTCCGCCGCCCCCGAGGGCGCCGCGGAGGGGGCCCGGGCGCCGGGCCCACCTGCTGCGGGAGTGGTACCGCGCCGTCAACGCCGCCGCGATCGCGTCGGCCGTGCTGCTCGGCCTCATCGTGTTCTTCGCCGCCCCGGAGGGGCGCGAGGTGCTCGCCTGGTGGATCGGCCGCGTGTGGATCGCGGCCGGCCTCTGGTACGTGTTCGGCCCGCTGTGGGAGGGCGGAGGCGGGTCCGGGCACGGAGGGGCCGACGCGTCCGCCGGCGACGCGGGCCGCGGGGCCCGCGCCTGAGGGTCCGGGAGGGCCTCCGCCGACCGCGCCCGGAGCGCCGCCGGGGGAGCGGAAGCCCGTCCCCCGCGGGCGTCGCGGGGGTGTCGTCGCCGTTCCGGGGCGGTACGGCCCCGGACCGGCGGGGTTTCACGTGAAACATCCCGGGCGCCCCGGCGGCGGTCGGGGCCGGGCGTCACATGGACGTCCGGGCGTACTCGTGGAGGGAGTCGCGGACGAACGCGGCGCCCTCCACGGTCCCGTACGTGGTGGAGAAGTTCGGGTCCTCGACGTACATGGCGCCCAGGCAGCGCACCAGCTCGACGGAGCGCTCGCGGTCGCCCTCGGCCACCGGCGTCCCCGGGATCGCCCGGAGCCACTCCACGTGCCGGGCGGCCAGCGCCTGCGCGCGGTCCGACCCGGGGGACACGCCGTCCTTCCAGGCTTCGGCCCACGAGTCGACCAGGTCGTCGGTGTCCCGCTTCCACGCGATCTGCTGCCGCACGGTCTTGCCGTGCCACCAGTCGTTGCTCTCCTGGAAGACCCGCTCACCCCAGCGGGCGACGACCTCGTCCCGGTAGGGGTCGTTGAACCCCTCCAGCATCATCTGCATGGAGGGGTCCGACCCCGAGGCCCGGGCGTCCAGGGTGTGGCGGACGGCCCTGATCCGCTGGTCCAGGCGGTTGCGCTCGGCCTCCAGGAGGTCGATGTGCTCGCCGAGGGCCCCCTCCTCGTCCCCCTGCCGGTCAAGGACGTCCGCGATCACGGGCAGGCCGAGGCCGAGGTCCCGCAGGAGGAGGATGCGCTGGAGGCGGGCCACCGCGTCCATGTCGTAGTAGCGGTAGCCGTTGTCGCCCACCCGTGAGGGGTGCAGGAGCCCGATGCCGTCGTAGTGGCGCAGGGTCCGACTCGTCACACCGGCGCGGGCCGCGACCTGCTGGATGGTCCACTCCACGCACCCCCCTCTCCGGGCCCCGCGGGCCCTACTCCCCGACGACGAAGTCGCCGCTCCGCATATTCTCCTCGACCCACTCCTTGGCGTCGTCGGCCTCCGCCTCACGGTAGGCCGTGAGGACCACCCGGTTGCCGTCCGGGTCGTCGACGGTCAGGTCGGAGGTGAACCAGGGGGTGTCCGAGGGGCCCTCGACGGCGGCGCCCGGCGGCAGGTCGGCCCGGAGGGCCTCCGCCAGTGCGGTGAGGTCCTGCCCGCCCGCGGAGAAGCTGGCGGTGGTGCTGCCGCGCTCCGGCTCGCCGGGGACGAGGAGGATGTCCTGGTACTTCATCCGCCGCAGGTGGACCACGGCGGGGGGCCCGTCCGGGTCCCCGAGGACGGCCAGGGAGATGAAGCCGACGGAGTGGTAGAAGGATTCGGCGGCGGCGATGTCCGCGACCCGGAAGGTCACGAACATCGGCATGGGGTAGACGGTCCGGTCGATGACGGACGCGGTGTTCTCGCTCATGCCGCCGACCCTAGGAGTTGACGTAGCGAGAAGGTCAAGCCGTGATCGCGCGGACGGGTCCGGGGCGCGTCCCCGCCCGGACGCACCGCGGGCCCGCCCGGAGGGGCGGGCCCGCGCGGTTGCTCAGACGGAGAGGACGACCCCGGCCCCCGCCCCCACCCGCGCCTGGGGCACGGTCGTCGGCGTCTGGTGGTCCAGGCAGGAAGCCATCGCCCGGTGCCAGCGGTTGCCCCTCAACCGCGGCTCCAGCACGGACACCGTGGCCCCGTACTTGCTGAACCCCACCTCGCGGAAACCGTGCTGGTGCAGGCGGCGCTCGGTGGAGGTGAGCCCGCCGCGCGTCTTGATCTCCAGCAGGACCATGTCCGGCCTCATCCCCACCGACCACCCGTTCCGGTACCCCACCAGGTCCGTGTCCACGGTCACCCGCTCCTCCCCGGAGAACGACACGACGGTGGCGCGCCGGTAGTCGGTGACAGCGCTCGCCGTGAGCACGTCCGGCGGCTCCATGCCGTACCCGAGCAGGGTGTCGTCCAGGAACCTGCGGGTGAGGGGGGTCAGCCGGTCTGGAGGCCCCTCGTACTCGATCCGCGTCTTGTCGGTGATGCCGCGGGCGCCCTTCAGCTTCACCTCGAACATGCGGGTCCCCGTGTCCACGTAGGTGCGCACCCGGGCCTTGAACCGCACCCGCCGCCCTCTTCGGTGGTCGTGGAAGGTTCTCAGGTCGGGGGTGTCGAGGTAGGTCGACGAGTACCGGAACACCTGCTGCCCCCCGATCGTCAGCACCCCGAACCGCTCCTCGGCCCCCTCGAACAGGGCGTCCGCGAAGGTGACGGGCACCAGGTACTTGCGGCAGGTGCGGGTGACCAGGGCAGCGCGCGAGTTGATCTCGGACAGCGTCATCGGGCGGAGGGCGGCCAGCGCCTCGGAGAGGCCCGGGGCGGAGGTGTCGGTGCTCATCGGTTGCCCACCAGCCAGGACGGGAGGGCGACGGTGCGCTCGGGGGAGGACAGGGCCGCGTCGGACCTCGACGCGAGGTAGCGGACGTCCACGACCATGAGGTCCCGCACGTAGTCGACCTCGGTGACGTCGACCCGCTTCACACGGCCCCGCAGCCGCGCCTCCAGGTCCTGCCGCAGCGCGACGGGGTCCTCGTGCACCACGTCCAGCGTCATCACCCGGCGCAGGTGCCGTGAGAGCAGGCGCGGGTGGTCCGCCGCGTACAGGCCGGTGAGCAGGAGGACGTTGAGGCCCAGCAGGATCCAGGGCGTCTGTGCCGCGACCGCGTTGACCAGGCCGAGGGTGATCGCGGTGAAGTAGTAGCCGATCTCCCCCTGACTGATGAGGTCGGACCGCAGGCGCAGGATCGACAGCACGCCGAACAGGCCGAAGCCGACGGCGAGCCCCACCTCCTGGTTGGTCAGCATCGACACCACCGCGAAGATGCCCGTGTTGAGGGCCACGTAGGCCAGCAGCAGGTCCCGACGCCCGTGGCGGCGGAAGTAGAGGGCGTACGACAGGACGGAGATCGCGGTCAGGTCGACCGCCAGAGCGAACCAGAACATGGTGATCATCCTCTGGACGGGGGGTGAGGCGTCCATGAGGAGCACATGAGGGAATCCTCATCCGGTCATCCCGGTGACACGGAGCCGGGGGCCGTCCCGTACGCGAACGGGGCGGAGGCGTCACCGACGCCTCCGCCCCGCGCTTCCCCCGTGTCACCGGACCCGCGGCCGGCCCGCTCAGCCGGTCAACCGGTACCCCATGCCCCGCACGGTCACGATCCGCTCCGCGCCGACCTTGCGGCGCAGGGCCCGCACGAACACGTCCACGACGTTCGACCCCGGGTCGTAGTCGTAGCCCCACACGTGGGACAGCATCTGCTGCCGGGTCAGGACCTGCCCGGGGTGCCGCATCAGCAGCTCCATCAGCCCGAACTCCCGGGCGGTGAGGTCGACCGCGTCGCCGTTCACCGCCACCCGTCTGGTGCGCAGGTCGAGGGCGAGTCCCCCCGCACGGAGGACCGTCAGGTCGGCGGGCCGCTCGTTGCGCATCCGCAGCCGCACCCTGGCCAGCAGCTCCTCGAACCGGAACGGCTTGGTGACGTAGTCGTCCGCGCCGATCTCCAGGCCGGTCACCGTGTCCCGCACGCCGTCGCGGGCGGTCAGGATGACCACGGGGATGTCCACGCCCAGCGACCGCACGCGCCGCAGCACGTCGAACCCGTCGGTGTCGGGGAGACCGAGGTCCAGCAGCATCATGTCGAAACCGCCGGTCACCGCGTAGTCCACGGCCTCAGCCCCGGTCCCGACCACGGTGGTGGTGAACCCGCTGGCCTCCAGGCCCTTGCGGACGAACGAGGCGATGCGCTCCTCGTCCTCGACGATGAGGATGCGGCTCACGCGTACTCCCTTCCTGCGATGGTGGGGATGACCAGGGTGAACGTGGATCCGGCCCCCGGTGCGGACCTCAGGTCCACACGGCCGTGGTGGGCCTCGGCGATGGCCCTGACGATGGCGAGGCCCAGCCCGGCGCCCCGGTCGCCCCGGGCGGCCCCGCCGCCTCGGGAGAAGCGCTCGAAGATCCTGCCGTGCTCCTCCGCCGGGATGCCGGGCCCCTCGTCGGTGACCCAGAACAGCACGTCGGGGCCGCTGACCGTGGAGCCGATCCGCAGGGTGGAGCCGGGCGCGGTGTGGCGGACGGCGTTGGCCGCCAGCTGCACCACGGCCTGGGTGACGCGCTGGGGGTCGAGCCGGGAGACCCCCTCGGCCACGGACTCCAGGCGCCAGTCGCGGTCGCCGAGCTTGCGCACCTTGGCGTCGATGTCGCTGGTCAGCTCGGCCAGGGACGCGTCCTCGGGACGGAGGAAGTCGGGCTGCTGGGACTTGGCGAGCAGCAGCAGGTCCTCGACTATCCGCGCCATGCGGTCCAGCTCGTCGGTGACCAGGCGCACGACCTCGCGGCGTTCCTCGGGGTCGTCCCCCATCAGCTCCAGGTGGCCGCGCACGATGGTGATGGGGGTGCGCAGCTCGTGCCCGGCGTCGTCCACGAACTGGCGCTGCGAGGTGAAGGCGCCCTCCAGGCGGTCCAGCATGCTGTTGAACTGCTCGGCGAGGGCGGCGATGTCGTCGCGGCCGGACACGTCGATGCGGCGGGTGAGGTCCTCCTCGGTGATGTACGCGGCGGTCTGCCGGATCAGCCGCACCGGTGCGAGGATGCGCCCGGCCACCCACCAGGCCGCGGTGCTCGCGACGAGCAGGCCGACCAGGCTGACCAGCGCGATCGTCTGCATGGTGGTGATGACGGTGTCCTCGTCCGACTCGGTGAAGTAGCCGATGACGAACCATCCGGAGGCGCCGTCCCCGTCGGGGGGCAGGACGCGGATCTTCTCCCATTCGACGGGGCCGGCGGGGGAGTCCGCGGTGCCCCGGGCGTTCGGGTCCTCCAGGATCGCGGTGACCGCGTCGGCGTCGGCCGACAGGTCGTAGGGGGGCTCCTGGCCCTGGCGGATGCGCCCCGCCGGGGTCTCGGCGCCGCCGGGCGCGCCGCCCGCGCCCCCGCCCGCGGTCTCGGACCCCTCCACCCAGGCGAACAGGATCTCGGCCTCGTCGGGGTACTGGCGCTCCAGGTGGGCCCTGACGAGGGTGGACACGTCCGTGAAGGCCTCCCCGGTGCCGGGGTCGACGCCGACCTGCGCGAACTCCTGGAACTCGCCGATCTCCTGGGAGAGGGCGCCGTCGACGCGTTCGTCGTTGCGCGTGGTGAGCGCGCTCCAGGTGACCACGTTGACCAGGACGAGCACGACCGTCATGAGCAGGACGACCCAGGCCATGATGAGGAGCCGGGCCGGGATCCGCCGCCGCTGGGGGGCCTCGGGCTGCGGGCCCTCGAAGACCATGGTCGGGTACACGGAGGTGTCCTCCGGCCGGGACCACGCGCCCCTGCCGGGCACGCCGCTGAGGTCCTCCGTGGGGGAGTCCGCGCCGAAGTGACCCTCAGTCGTCATCGTCGTCGCCCCAGTCGTCATCGTCGCAGTCGTCGTCATCATCATCCCCGCTCCCGCACGTGTGTGCAGGTGACGGCTCCGGCTCGCCGCTCGGAGTCGAGGAGAAGGACTCCGAGGGCCGGGCCGTCCCGGGGTGGTCGGGGTCCTCCTCGTCGGGGGTTCCGTCACCGTCGTGGTCGGTGACCGGGGGCGGCGGGGGGACGACGTCCTCGTCGGCCTGGTCCACGGGTTCGGCGCCGGGCGACTCCCCGACGACCACCTCGTGCGGGGGCACGGCGTCCGACCCGCTCCCGGGCAGGGCCCACACCAGGACCGCACCCGCGACCAGGACGGCCGCGACGGCTGCGGCCAGCAGGGGCACCAAGGGTGATCTCATAGTCCGAGATCATCTCTGCTCCGGGCGAATACGAGATGAAACGGACATGAGGATCTTTTCATCATGGCAGGTGGGGCGAGGGCTTCCGGGCCCGGTCGGCCACACGCGTCCTGCGCACGGACGCCCCTCGACCCGGGGCGGGCCTCCGGGGCCGCCCCCGATCGGACGGCGGGCCCCGCGGCGCGGGGCCCGGCGCCCGGGCCCGGGCGCCGCGCGCCCGGCGGAGCCGTCCCGGCCCGGAGGCGGGAGGCGCCGAAGTCCTGTTCGAGCCGTTCCACCGGGGGACGCGGCGAGGCTGCACGCGGAGCGCCCGGACAGCGGGCTCGGGCTGTCCGTCGTCCGGTCCGTCGCCTCGGCGCACGGGGCGACGGCGACGGCCGCGTCCTGGCGGGGGCTCGTGGTCACCGTCGGCTTCCCCGGAGGGTGGGCGCGCCCGGTCCGACGGCGCTCCGGCCGGGGGCGCGGAACCGGGCCGGTCACGCGCGCATCCGCCGGCCTCCGCCGGGACGCCCCCGCCGGGGCGCGGCTCAGGAGATCGGTTCGGGCTCCCGCTCGGGCGCGCTGCTCTGGGGGACGGTGAGCAGCCTGATCCCGTACGCCCCCAGCACGGCTCCCGCTGCGGCGACCACGCCGCCGACCCAGCCGCCCCCGTACGTCTCGCCCATGAAGCCCACCCCCACCACGGTCGCGGCGAGCGGGTTGGTGAAGGTGGTGATCCCCAGCGGGGCTCCCAGGTCCATGCCCTGGTAGGCGGCCTGCGCCAGGAACAGCCCCAGCACGGCGATCACCGGGGTGGCCAGCGCGGAGGAGTGCAGCAGACCCGCGGCGCCGACCTCCCCGATGACGGCGACGGCGGTCTTGACCGTGGCCGAGGAGACCCCGAAGGCCACGCCCGCGGCGCCCGCCAGGAGGTAGCTGCGCCAGGCGGCGGACCGGACGCGCCCGGCCAGCCACGCGGTGGCCAGCAGCAGGACCGTGGTGCCCAGGCCGACCACCGCGGAACCGGAGTCGTCGAGGACCCCGCCCTGCCCGCCCGTCACCGTCACCGAGAGCAGGGCGGCCAGCGCCACCACGGTGAACGCCGCTCCGCGCCACTCCTCGCGGGTGACCCGCCGCCCGCCCAGCCGGGCCGACCACGGGATACCGAACACCAGGACCAGCACGCCGAGCGGCTGCACCACGCTCAGCGGGGCGTGGCTCACCGCCGCCACCTGGAACCCCGCGCGGCCCCCGTTGAACAGCAGCGACACCCACCACAGCGGGTGCCGCAGCAGCGCCTTCAGCTGCCGTCCGCCGGTGAGCGGCTCCGCCACCCGCACGGCGAGCCTCCGCTGGGCCACCGCGGCGGCCGTGTAGGCCGAGCACGACAGCACCGCGAACATGATTCCCAAGCCCGTCCCGAACACCATGACTGCCATGATCGCGCCCTCCGGGGGCGGCCGCGCCCCGGGGGAGCGGCCGGACGGCGGGAACCTCCCCGGGGGACCGGCCGGAACCGGGGCCCGTCCGGGCGGGCCCCGCCGTCCGGAGCCGCTTCCGGGGAGGTCCCGGGCCCGCGGAGCCCGGGGTCCTGTGCCGGAACCGGACGCCGGGGCGCCGTGTCCGAGGCCACAAGCGGCCACGTGCGCGCACCCGCCGCGGGGCTCCCGCCGGGACGCCCCCCGCTCCGCCGTCCAGGAGGCCGCCGTCCCCGGGCCCCGACCCGTCGGCCCGCCGCCGGCGCTCCCGTCCTCCGCATGCCTCCGCGGCCGACCGAACCCCTTTCCGGGGCCCGGGGCGGACGGACCCGGAGCGCGGGGCGCGCCCCCTACCCGCGTTCGGCGACGGCGCCCCGGTACAGGGCGGAGACCACGCCCTCGATGTCCGGTTCGCGCAGCGTCAGGTCGACGACCTCGTGGCGCCCGGCGACCCGGGAGATCACCGCGGCCGGGTTGCCGGACAGCTCCAGCCACTGCCGGGGCCCGTCCACGCGCACGCACGCCCCGCCCTCCACCTCGATGGGCGGGGCGGGGGCGGCGAGGTCGACGACCAGGACGCGCGGCGTGGGCACGCTCGCGCGCAGCCCCTCCAGGTCGCCGTCGTACGCGAGGCGCCCCTTGTCGATGACGACGACCCGCCTGCACAGGCGCTCGACGTCGCCGAGGTCGTGGGTGGTCAGCAGGATCGTCGTGCCCTCCTCCGCATTGAGCCGGAGGAGGAACTCGCGGATGGTCGACTTGCTGACCACGTCCAGCCCGATGGTCGGCTCGTCCAGGACCAGCAGGTCGGGGCCGTGCAGCAGCGCGGCGGTGAGGTCGCCGCGCATCCGCTGGCCCAGGCTCAGCTGCCGCACGGGAGTGGCCAGGAACGGTCCCAGCTCCAGGAGTCCGGTCAGCTCGGCCAGGCGGCGGGCGTGGTCGGCGGCCGGGACCCGGTACATGTGCCGGACCAGCTCCAGGCTGTCCTTCAGCGGCAGGTCCCACCACAGGGTGGTCCGCTGCCCGAACACCACGCCGATCCGCGAGGCCAGGCGGGTGCGGTCGCGGGAGGGCTCCAGCCCGTTCACGCGCAGGTACCCGGTGCTGGGGGTGAGGATGCCGGTCAGCATCTTCATCGTGCTGCTCTTCCCCGCACCGTTCGGCCCGAGGTAGCCGACGATCTCGCCCGTCCGGACGGTGAAGGTCACGTCGGCGACCGCGCTGACGGTGCGGCGCCTCCGCCGCAGGAACGGGCCCTCGGAGAGGACGAAGTCGCGGCCCAGGCCGACGGCCTCGATGACGGGGCCTTCGCCGCCGGGGTTCGGTTCGGACGTGGTCATCATCAGCTCCCGGTGGATCGGTAGTGGCGGAGGCCGAACCTCCAGCAGGCGGCGGCGACCGCGCACAGGGCGACGGCGACGAAGGGTGTGGCGAAGCGCAGGGGTTCCGGCAGCCCGGTCGGGTCCGGCCGGTCGAGGAGGTAGAGGGCGGGCTGCCAGGTGACGAAGGCCAGCGGCAGGACGAAGGTCGCGGCGCGCACGACGTTCTTCGGGTAGATCGCCATCGGGTACTCGGTGAGGGCCTGCCCGCCGTAGGTGATCGAGTTGGCGGCCTCCCGCGCGTCGACGACGAAGAACTGGAGGCAGGCCCCGATGACCCAGACCGCGCAGCAGATCGCGGTCGCCGACACCAGCAGCACCGGCAGCATCAGCGCCTTGCCGACGCTCCAGTCGATGTCGCACGCCGCCAGGGCCACGACGGTGACCGCCGAGCCGGGGACGATCCGGCCCAGGCGGCGGGGCGCGAAGCGGTCCGTCGCCATCTGGACCAGCGGCGGGACCGGCCGCACCAGCATGACGTCGAGGGAACCGGTCCTGATGTGCCGTCCCAGGACCTCCACCATGCCCATCACCATGTCGGCGCAGGCGAACGCGGTCGTGGCCATCCCGGCGATGAGCAGGCCCTCGGCCATCCCGAACCCGGAGACCTCCCCGGCATGGCCGAACACGACGAAGACGGCCCCCATCTCGGCGAAGGCGCCCAGGGCGGTCGACAGGGTCATCATGACCAGGGACGCCGGGTACTGCGCCAGGGCGCGGCACCAGGTCCATGCGAGCAGCACGTAGGCCCGGACCGGCCAGAGCACGGACTCGCGCGTGCGGGCGAGGAGGTCAGCCACCCTGGACCACCACCTTCCGCGTGGCGTGGGAGGTGATCCGGGCGCCGAGGGCGAGGAGGGCGGCCGCCCACGCGGCCTGGAGGGCCAGGCCGCCGAGGGGGCTCCCGCCGGGCAGGGACTCCTTGCCCAGGAAGACCTCGGCGGGGATCTGGGCGATGGAGGCCCACGGGAGCACGCGCAGCACGTCGGCGACCGCCGGGGGGAACAGGGGGAGCGGGATCAGCATCCCGGCCGCCACCGGGCCGAGCAGCCCGGCCACCGCCCAGATCCCGGTGGAGTCCATGAGCCAGAACCCGGCCAGCTCGTACAGGTAGCGCAGCGCGAACGACACGAGCGCGGCCAGGACGAAGGAGACCAGGGCGATCGCCCAGCGGACCGGTTCGGCGGGGACGACCAGGTCGAACAGGACCAGGCCGACCGCGAACGTGGGCACTCCGCGGAAGACGAGGTTGAACGTGGCCCGCCCCATGTCGTCGGCCAGCCACCAGCCCATCATCGAGACGGGGCGGAGCATGTCGGTGGCGACCGCCCCGCTGCGGACGCGTTCGCCGAGTTCCAGGGGCGGCCCCATGATGGCGACCATGCCGATGAGGGCCTGGCCGACGAACACCTGGGTGACGGCGTCGCCCGCGTCGTAGCCGTTGATCTCGGGCCGCACCGAGAAGAGGGCGAGCATGACGGCCGCGTTGATCGCGCCGAAGACGGCGTTGGTGAAGATCCCGGCGATCGTGGCGACGCGGTAGGTGGAGTAGCGGTGCAGGCCGAGGGCGTACACCGCGAGGTAGACGCGCATGGGCGCGGGCTCCCGGAGGTCGAGACGTGCAGGTGGTGACCGGTCCCGACACCGGGGCGGAGCCCCGGCGGAGACGCGGTGTCCGGCACGTCCCTGACGCCGTGGGGCTCAGGTCCGGGTCGCCGCGAGGGACCGACGCTAGCACAGCCCGGGCCGGCGCACCGGGGGGATCCGCGGGCCGGGACCGTCCGGCCCGGCGCCGCGGGAGGCCGCCCCTCCGACCGGGGCGGCGGGGATCGGGGAGTCGTCCCCGGTGGAGGCCGGTCCGGGCGGACGACGTTGCGGCGTCCGGCGCAACGTCGGGCGCCTAGGTTCTCCCGATGTGAACACAGAACAGCAGACGGGACCGGCGCGGGCCGCCGCGTCGCCGCCCCGAGAACACCGGACCATCCGGCCGCGCATCCTCTACTTCGGCACGCCGGTGGTCCTGGTCTCCACCTCCAACGACGACGGCACGCCCAATCTCGCGCCGGTCTCCTCGGTCTGGGCCCTGGGACACCTGCTGGTGCTGGGGCTCGGCGCCACGGGGCAGACCGCGCGCAACCTGGCGGAGCGCCCCGGGCTCGCGGCCTGCTTCCCGGCGGCCGAGGACTGGTCGCACGTCGAACGCCTGGCCCCGCTGACCGGGCGCGACCCCGTGCCCCCGGGCAAGCCGCCCGGCTGCCGCTTCGAGGCGGACAAGTTCGCCGCCGCCGGCCTGACCCCGCAGGAGTCCGAGCTGGTCGCCCCGCCCCGCGTGGCGGAGTGCCCGCTCCAGCTGGAGGCCCGGGTGGTGCGGGCCGACGCCGACGCCTCGGGGGACCTCGTGGTGGTCCAGGCCGACGTGCTGCGGGTGCACGCGGACACCCGCGTGGTGGTGCCGGGCACCGACCACGTCGACCCGTCCCGCTGGAACCCGCTGATCTACAACTTCCGCCACTACTTCGGGCTCGGGCGGCAGCACGGCCACTCGCACCGCTCCGAGACCCCGGCCCGCTGACGCGGGGTGTTCCGGACGGGGGCGGGGCGCCGGTGCCTCCCCGGTCACCGGCGGCCGCGCCGCCCCCGCCGCTCAGCCCGACCCGCCCCCTCTCCCCCGGGAGGGGGCTCCGGGTCAGGCGAGTCCGCGCCCTCCGGAGCGGCCCGACACGGACATGCGGACCACCGTCGGCAGGCGTTCGAGTTCGAGGGACTCCCTCAGGGAGGCGACCGGCCCGTCCCGGCAGGTGCGCCACACGTCGGCGGGGTCCGCGTCCTCGGTCAGCACCAGGTCCAGCCAGAGGCGGGGCTCGCGGGAGGACTCGGTGAAGTGCGCCCGGCCGCGCCGCACCCGGGGGTCCGCGCAGACCTCGGCGACGACGGCGTCCCCGGCGGCGGACGCGGGGACCCCGGTCCGCCCCGACGCCGTGTCCTCGCCCACCCGCAGCCGTCCGGCGCGGTTCGAGCGTCCCTGCACAAGCAGCCACCGCACCGCCGACACCGTCACGACCAGGGCGACGGCGGCGGCGACGTACGGGGTCCACGGCCAGGCCAGGGCCGGTTCCAAGGGGCCGCCGCCGACCGGCGCGGCGGCGGTGGCGCCGCCGAGGAGGCCCCCTCCGGCGGCGAGGCCCGCGGCCCCGCACAGCACCAGGGGCAGCCCCGTGAGGACCAGACCGAGCCTGTTGCCGCGTGCTGTCCTGCGGGCCCCCTTGTGCGGGAACCCCCGGATCGTGGACGCGGTCGGCCCCGGGAAGGGCCCGTCCGGCTCCGCGGCCCCTCCCGGCGGGGCCTCCCGCAGGACGCCGTTCTCCTCCATGGTCACGCCTCCTCCCTGAGCCGGACGACGACCCTCGGGGCACGGAGCGGCCGGAGGTCCTCCACCCTCTGGCGCACCACCGCGTCCACCCGCTCGCCGAGCCAGCCCGCCTCGCGTATGTGCGTCCGGACCTCGATCCGTACGGTGCGGCGCCCGCCCCGGACCCGGACCGAGCCGACGCCGTCGACCCCGCGGGCCTCGACGGCGAGGATGTCGCGCAGGCCCCTGCGGCTCAGGCCCGCCACCGTGTCCCGGTCGTCGGTCCGCAGGGCCAGGTGGCCGCCGGCCCCCGGCAGGAGCGCGGTCAGCACCAGTGTCAGGCCGACGGCGGCGGCCACGGCCGAGAGCACCATGGCCTCGGGCGCCTCCCAGGGCGTGGACGACACGCGGGAGAGGCCCCCGCCGATCCCCGGGAGCGGCGACGGCGCCCCGCCCGCACCCGCGGTGGTGACCGCGACCGCCAGCCCGCCGACGACGGCCACCGAGGCCGCCGCGACGGCGGCGGGCAGCGACCGCTGCGGCCGGAAGACCCGCACGGCGGTACGCCGCGCGGACCGGTCCCCGGCGGGGGAGGGACCCGCGGGTGTCCTCTGCGCCTGTGACGCCTCCTGGAGGGAAGTCATGTCCGCGTCCTTCGTGTCAGGGGTCAGCGCACCCGCGGGGCGGGCACGAGTTCGACGATCTCGATGTCGGCGCTGTGGACGGTGAGGCCGGTGAGCGCCTCCACCGTCGCGGTGACGTGCGCTCGGACCTCCTCCGCCGTCCGCGCGAGGGGCGACGGGTAGGCGACGGCGATCTCCAGGCGCAGCGCGACGCGGGAACCCCCGCGCCGTACCCCGGCCCGTGCCGGCCCGCGCCCCACCAGCCCCCCGAGCCGTTCGGCGAGGGGGCGGACGCGGGGGTGCTCGGCCGCGGCCGAGCACGCCATGCGCTCCACCACCCGGTCGGCGACGGTCGTGGAGCCCCGCTCCTCCGGCGGGGCCGGGGAGGGCCCCGCGGGCGCTCCCCCCTGCGCGGGGGAGCGCGCCGCGTGCGCCCGCCGGTCCGGCGCCCCGGCGCGGATCACCGCCGGTCACCGCGCTCGCGCCGGGTGAACAGTGCGGCGAGGTCCACCTCGCCCGCGTACGCCCGTCCGGCCAGGAACCCGGCCGTCCCGAGCACGAGGACGAGGAGGAAGGCCCCGAAGCCGCCGAAGGCGGCGGCGAGACCGAGGACCGCTCCGAAGGCGAGTCCGACGATCGGCCACATGGGTCCCGCCCCTCCTCCCGTGCCTGCGGTCGGCCCCCGGTCCGGGAACCGGCCGGTTCTCATCGGACCCTCGGCTCCGCGGCGGGCTGGTCCTCGCCCTCGTCGGGGAGGTGGATGTCGTCGACGGTCACGTTGACCTCGGTGACCTCCAGGCCCGTCATGCGCTCCACCGCGGTGATGACGTTGCGCCGCACCGCGCCCGCGAGGTCGGGGATGGAGACCCCGTACTCGACGACCAGGTTGATGTCGACGGCCGCCTGGCGCTCGCCCACCTCGACGGCCACGCCGCGCGCGGCGGTGTTCGTGGAGGTCGAGCCGGGGATGCGCTCGCGGACGGCGTCGAAGGCGCGGGCGGCCCCGCCGCCCATCTGGTGCACGCCCCGGACCTCCCGGGCGGCCATGCCGGAGATCTTGGCGACCACGTGGTCGGCGATCGACGTGCGTCCGTTGCCGGAGCCCGCCTCCCGCCCGCGGTCGGTGCGGGCGGGGGCCGAGGCGTCCCGCAGCGGGGCGAGGCCGCCGCCGGTCACCGCCTCGTCGCCGCGGTTCCCGTCGTTCTGAGCGCTCTTCGCGGTCATGGGCCGTTCTCCTTCGTCGGTGGACGCGTCGTGCGTTGTCGCGTCGTCACAGGGGAGGACACGGGGAACGGACCCGGGCTCACGCCCTCCCTTATGTGACCTGCATCACTATCAGGATACGAGCACCGGGGCGCTGCCGTGCGTGTTCGATCGAAAACCTAGGGTAGTTTCGCCGTGCGCGTGTACGGGGAGGGGTGGCCGCACCACCGATGCACAGGGAAACCGCACTGCCGGAGAGCGTGCTCGTGGAGCGCGCCCAGGACGGGGACGACCGGGCCTTCGAGATCCTCGTCCGCAGGCACCAGGACGCCGTCTACCGGATCGCCCTCCGGGTGGTGGGCGACCCCGGCGACGCCCGGGACGCCGCCCAGGAGGCCCTGGTCACGGCCTGGCGCAAGCTCCCCGAGCTCACCGATCCCCGGAGCTTCCCCGCCTGGCTCCACCGGATCGTGGGCCGGCGCGCGCTGAACGTCCTGAGGGCCAGGAGGCCGGAGGCGCCCGTCGAGGACGACGACGCGTTCGCCGCCCCCGGCCCCGGGCCGGTGGGGGAGGCGATCGCGGGCGACCTCCGGGAGGCGCTGTTCCACGCGCTCTTGGGGCTCCCGCCCCCGCAGAGGATCTGCTGGGTTCTGCGCGAGATGGAAGGATTGGGTTATGAAGAGATAGCGGCGATCGTCGACACGACCCCGACCGCCGTGCGTGGACGCATTCACCGCGCGCGTACCCATCTCGTGGAGGCGCTTGAGCCATGGCGGTAGACCCGTCCGACGACCACGACCGGCTCCCCTGCGGGAATTCGGTGGACGCCCTCCTGCGGCACCTGACGTCCGGGGAGCCCACACCGCACGAGTCCTCCTGCGAGTACTGCCGGGAGCAGGCGGAGGAGCTGCGCCCCCTCGTCTCGGCGGTCCGGGGGGCCGGCGACCAGGAAATCGGTGCGCCCCCCGGCCTGCTGGCGGACGTGATGCGCGCGGTGCGCGCGGAGAGGCGCACCGGCGGCACCGTCGTCCTGTCCGGCCCCGGGCCCGGAGGCACCGAGATCCGGGGGTCCGCCGTGGCCGCCATGCTGCGCGCCTCCGTCGAGTCCGTCCCCGGCGTGGTCGTGGGCCGCTGCCGGGTCGAACAGACGCCGGAGGGGCTCGTCGTCCTGGCCACGGCGCGGGTGGCCCTCGGCCTGCCGATCGTCGAGGCCGCCGAGGAGGCGCGGCGCGCCATGCGATCCCTGGTGGAGGACCGGCTGGGGCTGCGTGCGGCCCGCGTGGACATCGACGTCGTCGACCTCGACGACCACGCGGGATAGCCGCGCCGGGCAGGCCGCCGGCACGCCTCCCCGCCGTTCCTCCCGGCGGGTTCCGCACCGTCCCCCCGGTCTTCCGGCGGGCTCCGCACCGTTCCCCCCGGCCGACCGGCGCCCCGATCCGGCCGATCGGGGGATGCCCGCCAGGCTCCCCGCGCGCCATTCTCGGTCGGAGGGCACGCCGACGGGAGGACGCACGGGATGGACGCAGCAGCGGTGCCGCGGGAACGAGGGGAACGCCGACTCGCCCCCGACCTGGCGCGGGGGTTCATGCTGCTGCTCATCGCCATGGCCTACGCCGGGGTGTACGCGGGGGCGGGCTTCGGCACGGACGTGTCCGGGGAGACCCCGCTCGACAGGGGCGCGGCCTTCGCGACCACGCTGCTGCTGGACAACCGGGCGTTCCCGATGTTCGCGATCCTGTTCGGCCACGGACTGGCGTGGACGGTCGCCCGCCAGACCGCGCGGGGCGCCCCCGAGGCGGAGGTCCGCCGCCTGCTCCGCAGGCGCGGGCTCTTCCTCCTGCTGTTCGGCTTCGTCCACGCGCTGCTGGTGTTCCCCGGCGAGATCCTCGCCTCCTACGGCGTCGCCGCCCTGGCCACCGGTTGGCTGCTGCTGCGCTCCACCAGGGCCGTGACGCGCGCGGCGGCGGTGTTCGCCGCGTTCTACGCGGTGACCGTCCCCCTGGCGATGGTCGGGACGAGCCTGGGCGCCGCCGGCGCCGGGGAGGGCGAGGCGTACGCCGTCGCGGGGTACCTCACGGCCGAGGACTGGGCGGCCCGCCTGGTCGGGCTCCCCCTCGGGCCGGTGGTCATCGCGATCGCCTACCCGTTGTTCCTGCTGGTGGTGCTCGGCTACCGGGCGGGCCGCGCGGGACTGCTGGACGACCCGGAGGCGCACAGGGGGCTGCTGGCGCGCGTCGCGGCGGTCGGCGTGGCCGTGTCCGTCGCGGGAGCCCTGCCCTCCGCCCTCACGGCGGTGGGCGCTCTGGAGCCGGGAGCGGTCGCGCAGGGCCTGATGATGGCGCTCCAGGTGCTGACCGGAGTCTTCGGCGGGGCCGGGTACGCGGCCCTGTTCACGCTGTGGGCGCTCCGGACGGACCGCGGCCGGGGACCGCTGACCCGCGCCGTCGCGGCGGTGGGGCAGCGTTCGCTGACCTTCTACATCCTCAACTCGGTGCTGGTCGCGGCCGTGCTGCACCCCGACCTCGCGGGGATGGGACCGAGGGTGGGGGGTTTCGGCGCGCTGGTCGTCGCGGCCCTGGTCTGGCTGGCCGGCCTCGGCCTGGCCGCGTGGCTCGCCCGGACGGCGCGTCCCGGGCCCCTGGACGCGCTCATGCGCCGCCTCGTGCACGGGGGCCGGCGCCGCGCCGGGCCGCGCGCGGGCTGAGCCCGCAGGCCACGCCCACCTCGTACGGCGCCCCCGCGGGTCGGGCCCCGGACCGCCCCGCGGACGCGGTGGCCGCCCGGTCTTCCCGGCTCCCCCGCACGCCGTCGGCCGGGGACTCGTCCGACCCGGCCCCGTCGTCCGGGCCGGGCACGAGCGCGACCATGATCAGGGAGAGGCCGACGGCGCTGATCAGCGTCAGGGCGAGCATCATCTCGGGTGACCGCCAGACCGCGTCGACCCCTTCGGGGCCGGTGCCCGGGACTCCGAGGCCGGCTCCGGCCCCGATCGACGTCAGGCCCTGGACGGGGAAGCCCGCCAGGCCGGCGGCGATCTCGGCCGCTGCGAGGACCGTCACGGCCCCGGCGGCGGCCCTGACGGCGAGCAGGGGACCGTTGCGGTGGGGGCCCGGCCGGGGTTCCGCCCTCCGGCGCGCCCCCGGGGACGCGCCGCGGGCTCCGGCGGCAGTTCCGGTCGGCTCGATGTCGGTCACGTCGCGCACCTCGTGGATCGTCGCGTGCGAGTGGTCGCACCTCGCTTGCACTCCACCCCGTGGAACGGTGACGGCCGACCGAACCATCGCAGGTCGAGAGCGGTTTTGCTCACATTTGCCATGTGTTCCCGGCGTGATGCCGTGCGCGGGCGCGCCGGACCGGAGCGCCCGTCCGGGCCGGGCCCGCGGCGGACCTCCGGTGCGAGGGGCCGCCGCGGGCAGGGGCGGCGGCCGGGCGGGCCGCGGACGGCGACTCCGCTCCGTGACGGACGTCACTCCGAGTCGTTACCTCGTCGTCACGGAGTGACGAACGGACGCAACGTCCGCCGGGCACCTTCGGGTCCATGGACGTCTCCGATGGTGACCACGGGACCAATGACCACCGCCACGGCTTCCTCGGCCGCGAGGCACTCGACCTGGGCGCCCTGCTCCTCGCGGCGGGCGCCTCGCACGTCGTGGTGCTCTCGCTCGGACACAGCGACGGCGGTGTCCGAGCGCTGATCGGCGTGGGGGTGCTCCTCCTCGCGGTCTCCGCGCTGCACCGCTGGCACCGGCACCGGGCCGCGCACGCGCCCCGGCGCCGCGGACCGGGCGCGGCCGGGAGCGCGGCGGGGACCGGGTCCGCGGCCGGAGCGGCCCCGGCTCCGACCGGCGGGCCAGCGGCGGACGGCGGATCCGGGAGGGGCGGCGGCGCCGGGGCGGGGACCGCGCCGTACGCCGCGCACGGACCGGCCGACGACCGGTTGTGGGGGGTGAGGGTGACCGTCGCCGACGTGCCCGGCGGCCTGGCGGCGCTCACCGCCCGGTTCGCGGCCCTGGGGGTCGACATCCGGCTGATGCAGGTGCACCCCGCCGGGACCGACGCCGTGGACGAGTTCTTCGTCAGCGCCCCCGCGCACGTGGGGGAGGAGGCGCTGCACAGCGCCGTGCGCGAGGCGGGCGGCCGGGACGCGCTCGTGCGGCCCGCCGACGTCCACGAACTCAGCGACACCACCAGCCGCACCCTCTCCCTGGTCAGCGCGCTGATCGCCGGATCGGCCACCCTGGAGCGCTCCCTGCTCGCGCTCACGGCGGCCCGCGAGGTGGAGCACGCCGACGGCCCTCCCGCCGGGATGGGGAGGGAGGACCTCTCGGGCGCCTCCATGACCCTGCCCGCACCGGACGGGGGCGTGCTCACCGTCCGCCGGAACGGGGTCCCCTTCACGGCGGTGGAGTTCGCCCGGTGCCGCGCGCTGGTCCAGGTGGCCTCCTCCCTGCACGCCCGGACGCGCCGGGGCTGAGCCCGCACGGGCCGCGGCGGGGGGACCGTGCCGCGGCCCGTGCGGCGGGGCCGCGGTCGGCGGCCCGGGGGCCGGGACGGGCGTCCGGAAAAAGGGAGCACGCGCGTGACGTGCCACGACGCGCGGAGGCGTCCACAGGTGCGTGGATTCGGGGAGAGCCGGCGTTTTCGTGGGTACAGGTGACGTATGGCAACTCCCCCCTCACTCCTCACGCTCCCCCCGCCCGCCCGGACACGGTCCGTCCGCTCGATGGTCGCGGTCCTGGCCGCATCGTGCGCCCTCCTCCTGGGCGCCGCCGTGCTCGCGCCCCCGGCGTCCGCCTCCGCCGCCCCCGGCGCCGCCGCCTCCGGACCGGAGCTGCGCCAGGGCAGCACGGGTCCGGAGGTGACCGCCCTCCAGGAGCGGCTCACCGAGCTGGGCTACTGGATCGACGGCGTGGACGGCCAGTTCGGCTTCCACACCGACCAGGCGGTCGTGGCCCTCCAGAAGGCCGCCGGCCTCGACCGCGACGGCGTGGTCGGCCCCGCCACCCGCGCCGCGCTCGACGAGGGCGTGCTCCCCTCCGCCACGACCACCTCCGGCGACCTGCTGGAGATCGACCTGGAGAGGCAGCTGCTCCTGGTGGTCTCCGACGGCGAGGTCGAGCGCGTCGTCAACACCTCCACCGGCTCCGGTCAGCCCTACGAGGGCTCGGACGGCAGCGAGCGGATCGCCACCACCCCCACCGGCACCTACACCGTCTTCCGCGACGTGGACGCCTGGGACCCCGGCCCCTACGGCGCCCTCTACCGGCCCAAGTACTTCAACGGCGGCATCGCCGTCCACGGCTACCCGAGCGTTCCCGCGCAACCCGCTTCCAAGGGGTGCGCGCGGGTGAGCCTGGCCGCGATGGACTGGCTCTGGGAGAGCGGGAACATCGACGTGCACACCTCCGTCCTCGTCCGCTGACCCCTCCCGGCGCCGTGGCGCTCCGCCCCGGCGCCGGGCGTCGGCCGGGCGCCGCGGCTCCCGTCGACGCCCGGCAGGAGCGCACCGGCCGACGCGTCCGGTGCGCGTCCCGGGCGGCGGCCCGGCGTGAACGCCGTCCGGGCGGGAAGGTGACGGGCAGCCGGGCGCAGGCGCCGCCCGGCGGTGAGGAGCTGTTCCGGTGCCCTTCCTGATCGCCACGGAGCCGGGCGACCCCGGCAGGCCGAACGAGGACTTCGCCGCCGCCACCGCGACCAGCGCCGTGCTGCTGGACGGGGCCACCGCCCCGGACGGCCTGGACGACGGCTGCTCCCACGGTGTCGCCTGGTACACGCGGCGGCTCGGCGCGCTCCTGCTGGCCGGAGCGGACGCGGGGGCTCCCCTCCGCGACGCCCTGGCCGAGGCCGTCGCCACGGCCTCGGCGCTGCACGCGGACACCTGCGACCTCGGCAACCGGCAGACGCCGTCGGCGACGGTGGTGGCGGTGCGGGTGGGCGGCGGGCGACTGGAGTACCTGGTGCTGTCCGACTCGGTCCTGCTGGTGGAGGACGGGGCGGGCGGAGCGGTCGTGGTCGCCGACACCCGGCTCGACGACCTGAGGGCCCAACCGGCCCGCCGGGGCGCGATCAGGGACCTGCGCAACGTGCCCGGCGGTTTCTGGACGGCGGGAGCGGACCCGCGTGCCGCCGAGGAGGCGATCACCGGAACCCTGCCCGCACGCCCCTTCGCGGCGATGACCGACGGGGCGAGCCGGGTGGCCGAGACGTTCGGCGACCTGAGTTGGGGACAGATTCTCGCCCTGGTATCGGACAAGGGACCCCGTTCCCTGGTGGACCGGGTCCGCGTACTGGAAAGGGCCGATCCGGAGCGGTCGGAGTTCCCGCGGGGCAAGGCGAGCGACGACGCCACCGTCCTGGCGTGGGCACCGGAGGGCTAGTTTCGGTCCTGCTAGAACTGGCTTTTCGGTTAACCTGCTTTTCGGGGAAGCAAGATCATTTCCATGCTTTCCCAGGTCGCGCCGCTCCCATCATTTCCTAACATTGCGGACGTTTCCCTCGGTGCGCCAGATGACATTTGCTGTGTTGCGCACAAAAATTCCCCGGCGGGGCGCGGCGGGGCGTCCACGTCACAGGCCAGAGAGACCCACGCCTCTCCGGAACCCGGGCACCAGGCGCTTTCGCGTGTCGTGTTCATCCGGTAGATTTCCTGGTAACCGAACCGTCGGAGTTCCCTCCACAACATCCCGAGACCGACCTTCGGTGTTCTCTCAGCCCCCTTGTTCGCGTTTGCGCCACTCGGGCGTACCACGCACGGAAGAACTACATGACGTCGATTTCGACCGGTGAAAAGGAGACGATGTGAGTCCCACAAACATCCTTGAGCCCACCGGTCCCAACATCGCCCTCGGCCGCACCACATGGCTGGACAGCGTCCTGTCCACCCCCAGCGCAACCGTCGAGCGCCGCCTTCCCGTGCGGGCGCTGGTCGGCTACGAGCAGCGCCCCAACCCCCTGGACGCGGAGAACCCCGCCGAGTTCCTGCTGACCATGCGCCGCTACCTCGTCTGGGCGGGTGACTGGTCCTACCTCGAACTCGAGTACCTGTGCGGGGGAGCGGTCAAGAGCTCCACCTTCCAGCAGGCCCTCGAAGGCACCGAGCTGCCCAGATACGTGTTCCTCATGGCCTTCGTCACCGCCTGCGCGGGAACCGACGACGGTGAGCGCCGTCGCTGGGTCACCGCCTGGCAGCGGCTCCGCTCCGCCGGGTACTGACCTCCCCGGAGGGCCCGTCCCCCTCCGGAGACGCCCGCCCCGCCTGCCGTGGGCGCGTGTCCGAAACACCCACGCCGCTCGCGGCGGCCCGCCGACCCGTCGGGTCCCACCCCTGCCGGCGCACCGCCCCGGACGCCGTCGGCGCCCGCCGGGCGCAGGGGCCCCGACGCCTTCGGACCGCCTTCCACCGGGTTCCGGCACGACCTTCGCCGCCCCCGCATCGGCCCGCAACCCCGGCCACCGCTCCGTCGTCCCCGCGCCCGGCCCCGCCGTCCAGGTCCGGTGTGCGGCCCGCCGGGAGGCGGGGGACGCACACCGGAGCGCCCCGTCGTCCTCGTGCACGACGCCGGCCCGGTCCCGTACGGGGGACCGGGGGAGTTCTCCGAACAGGGCCACAACGGCACCCGGCGAAGGGATACTGGTTCCCGCCCGCGCGGTCCCTTCACCCCCGCGACACCACCCGTTCGGCTGTCCCCCGTCCTGAGCTGGTTGGCTTCGGCGCGGGCGTGTCCGCGCCCCTTCCCCCGAACCCCCAGGAACGACCCATGAGCAAGACCATGGCGGCCACGGCGGCTCTCACCGTCGCACTCACCGGGGCGGCCGCACCCGCTCACGCCGACGACCGGCATTCCGCCCGGACGGACGCCGGGGGCATCGCACTGTCCGCGGTCGGCACCTACCGCACGGACTCCTTCGACGCGGCGGCCGCGGAGATCGTCGCCCACGACCCGCGCTCCCAGCGACTGTTCGTGGTCAACGCCGAAGCCGCCTCGGTCGAGGTACTGGACATCTCGGACCCGTCCGCGCCCGCCAAGCTCCTCGACCTGAGAGTTTCCGGCGTGGCGGCCGCGGACGGGTCGGTGGTCGGGGAGGGCGCGATCGCCAACTCCGTGGCGGTCCACGACGGCGTGGTGGCCGTGGCCGTCGAGGCCGCGGACCGCACCGACGACGGCTGGGTGGTCTTCTTCGACACCGGGGGCAGGGCGCTGAACGCGGTCCGGGTCGGCGCCCTGCCGGACATGGCGACCTTCACCCCCGACGGACGACACCTCCTGGTCGCCAACGAGGGCGAGCCCGACGACGCCCACACCGTCGACCCGGAGGGCTCCGTCAGCCTGATCAGGGTGAACCGCAGGCCGGCCGCCCTCACCCAGGACGCCGTGCGCACGGCCGACTTCCGCGCGTGGGACGGGGACAGGGAGCTCCACCCCGACGTGCGGGTCTTCGGGCCGGACCGGTCCACCGGCGAGCCGGGGACCCCCGGACGGGTGGCGCGCGACCTCGAACCCGAGTACATCGTCGCGGACACCGCCTACAGCGCGCACGTGGTCCTCCAGGAGGCCAACGCGTTCGCCGTCCTGGACCTGCGCACCGCGGAGTTCACCGACATCGTGCCCTTCGGGGTCAAGGACCACCTGGAGCCCGGCAACGAGCTGGACGCGTCCGACCGGGACGGGGCGGTCCGGATCGAGAACTGGCCGGTGTACGGCATGTACCAGCCCGACGGCTTCGCCAGCTACCGGTGGCGGGACCGGACCCTGCTGGTCACCGCCAACGAGGGGGACTCCCGGGACCGGGACGGCTACTCGGAGGAGGCCAGGCTGGCCGACCTGGTCGAGGAGACCCCGCTGTGCGAGGACTCCCCGCGCCTGCGCGACTTCGTCGACGGCAACGACCTGGGCGTCACGTCGCCGGAGGGGCTCGCCGACGACTCCGCCCTCGGGCGGCTGACGGTCACCACGGCCGACGGTCTGCGCGAGGACGGCTCCTGCTACGAGGACGTGTACGCGTTCGGCGGCCGGTCCTTCTCGATCTGGACGGCGGACGGGGAGCAGCTCTTCGACTCCGGCGCCGACTTCGAGCGGATCACCGCGGAGGCCGAGCCGGACTTCTTCAACTCCAACCACACGGAGAACAGCTTCGAGAGCCGCAGCGACGACAAGGGCCCCGAACCGGAGGGCGTCGTGCTGGGCGAGGTGTCCGGCCGCACGTACGCGTTCATCGGCCTGGAACGCGTGGGCGGGGTCATGGTGTACGACGTCACCGACCCGAACGCCGCGTTCCACGTGCAGTACCTCAACAACCGGGACTTCTCCGCCGAGCCCGGGACCCGGGAGGCCGGAGACCTCGGCGCAGAGGGCCTGTCGTTCATCGCGGGCGACGACTCGCCCGTCCCGGGGGTGCCCCTCCTGGCCGTGGCCAACGAGGTGTCCGGGTCGACCACGCTCTACCGGGTGGATCCCGCCTGACGCCTGACGCCGGGCCCGGACCCGGCGTCGGGCCCGGGCCCGAACGGCCTCCCGGGGCGGCTACTCGGTGAACTCCAGGCAGAACGGGTGCCCGGCGGGGTCCGCGTAGACGCGGAACGGGACGCCGGGGGCGTCGTGCGTGCGCGCCAGCGGTGTGGCTCCGAGGGCGACCACCCGGTCCTCCGCGGCGTCGATGTCGTCCACCCGGATGTCGAAGTGCATCTGCTGGGGCCGCTCCGGATCCGGCCACGCCGGCGGCCGGTGGTCCGTGGCGAGCTGGAAGGCGAGGTGCGGTCCGGCGCCGCCGCCGATCTCCACCCAGGAGCCGTCGGCGTCCTCGTGGGTGACGGGCAGCCCCAGGAGCTCGGAGTAGAACCCGGCGAGCGCGGCCGGGTCCGGGCAGTTGATGGCGATGGTGCGCAGCCGTCCGATCATGGCCGCAGGATGCCACAGGCCCGCCGGGGCGACCAGGCTCCGCGCGCGGTCGGGCCGCTGACCGCGGCGGTCCGGCCGCCCGGGCCCCGGCGCGGCGTCCCGGCCGCCCGGGCGTGCTCCACCGGTGGTCGGCGGACCGCCCGGGAGGGGGTTCCGTTCCCGTACAGTGGTCAATGCGGAGAGTGAGACGTAGGTCACTCAACGATATGGCGCTCTCCGCGTCAGACCTCCGTTCCGGCTCCGTCAGGTGGGTGAGGCGCCGCCGCGGAGTACCGGCCGTGTCCGGCGCCGGACCACGACACGGAGAAGGAACAGGAAGGCCACCATGGCTCGCAAGGACCGCGACCCCATCCCCGACGACCTGACGCCCGAGGAGCGCAAGGCCGTCGAACGCCAGGGCGACCAGCTCGCCTGGGAGCGGAGTCAGGGCAGTATCCCCGGTTTCGGCGAGCACGGCTGCGGCTCGTCCGGCGGTGGCGACTAGTCCTTCCGGGGCGCTGCGGGGGCGGTGGCGCGTGGGACGGAAACCGGGAGGGGTTCTCCGTCCCGCTGCGCGGTCCGACCGCGCGGCCGGGGGCCGGTCCGAAGGGTGACGGGACGCCGTGGCGTTCCCCGGACGGCGTCGCGGGTGCGGCGGGCCGGCACGGGTCCGCCGCACACGGTCGCCGCCGGGCCGGAGGCGGCGGCGTCCCGAGTGTGACTAGGTGCACCCAGTGCTTCGTTGCACCTAGTGCACGCAGGTGCCTAACGTGAGACCGTGAACGACCAGCACCGTCAGCCCTCACGTGACCGGCGCGCGGCACTCAAGTCGCGCCACCGTCGCGCCATCGTCGAGGCCGCCGCCGCGCTGATGACCGAGACCGGGGGGACCGGCTTCACCGTCGACCAGCTCGCGGAACGGGCCGACGTCTCCCGCCGGACCGTGTTCAACCACTTCAGGTCCCTGGACGACATCGTCCTCGAGGTGTTCGGCCAGATGCTGGAGGCGATCGTCGACAGCATCGAGGCCAACCTCACCGCGTCCGACGGTGACCGCCCGGGGAGCATGTTCGACGAGTTCGCCGCGGCGATACGCAGCACCGACCTGCTCACCCCGATCACCCGGCTCAAGCAGTTCCTCAAACAGGAGGGGCACGAACCGGCCCCGAGCCGCGCGGCGCTGTTCGAGCGGGCGATGAACGACGTGAGCGCCCGCCTGGCGGCGATCATGACGCGCCGCCACCCGCGGGTCGACCCGCTCGTGGTCGACCTCATGTGCGGTGCCCTCATCAGCGGCGGCGCGGTCACGGTCCAGCGCTGGGAGCAGACCACCGGGGGAGTCGTCACCGCATCCTCCCGCCGGGTCTGGTCCGAACTGCTGGACCGCATGATCGCCGTCAACCGGGACGGGTACGGCTCGGTCGGCCCCGCCTCCTCCTGAGCGCACGACGCTCTCCCACCACCCATCTCCGTTTGGCAGACAACAACCATGGCTGAATTTCTCTACAGACTCGGGCGTGCGTGCGCACGCCGCGCCAAGACCGCCATAGCGATCTGGCTGGCCCTGCTGGTGGCGGCCGGTACCGCCTTCTTCCTCTTCTCCGGGGACCTGGAGGACAGCTTCTCCATCCCGGGGACGCCCACCGACGAGGTGGAGCAGCTCCTGTCGCAGGAGTTCTCCGGTATGGGCGGCGGCGCGGGCACCGTCGTCTACCGGACCGAGGACGGCTCGGCCTTCACGGAGGAGCAGCAGGACGCGATCGCCGACCGCGTGGAGGAGGCCGCCGAGGTCTCCCGCGTCGAGACGGCGGTGGACCCGTTCGCCACCGAGGAGCAGCGCGCCGACCAGCAGCAGGAGCTGGAGGACGGCCGCGAGGAGCTCGAGGCCGGGCTCCAGGACCTCGAAGCCGGCCAGGCGGAGCTCGACGCGGGCCGCGCCCAGGCCGAGGCCGCCGGGATGCTCGACCAGGCCGAGGCCGGGCTCGACGCCGAACAGGCCGTGATCGACCAGAACCTCGAGGAGATCGAGGCGGGCCTGGAGGAGCTCGAACGGGGCGAGGCCATGCTGGAGATGGCCTCCGGCATCCGCACGGTCTCCGAGGACGGCAGCACCGCCCTGGTCAACATCGCCTTCACCGACAGCCAGACGGAGATCTCCCAGGAGACACGCGACGCCGTCATGGCGGTCTTCGAGAGCGACCCGGTGCCCGGCACCACCGTCGACTTCGGCAACGACATGGCCATGGCGATGCCCAGCCTGGTCAGCACCGCCGAGGTGATCGGCGTGATCGTGGCCGCCGTGGTGCTGGTGGTCATGCTGGGAACCCTGGTGGGCGCCGGCCTGCCGATCCTGACGGCGCTGATCGGCGTCGGTGTCGCCACCCTGATCGCGATGTCGCTGTCCGGGGTGCTGGAGATGGCGTCGGTGACGCCGATCCTCGGCCTGATGCTCGGCCTGGCCGTCGGCATCGACTACGCGCTGTTCATCGTCAACCGCCACCGCCGCCAGCTCAAGCAGGGCGCCGAGGTCGGTGAGTCCATCGGCCTGGCCAACGGGACCGCGGGCAACGCCGTGGTCTTCGCGGGAACGACCGTGCTCGTCGCGCTGCTGGGCCTGAACCTGACCGGGATCGGCTTCCTCGGCCTCATGGGCAGCGTGGGCGCGATCTCCATCGCCGTCGCCGTGTTCATCGCGATCACGCTCGTCCCGGCGCTGCTGTCGCTGATCGGCCCGCGCATCCTGTCGCGCCGCGAGCGCGGACGCCTCGCGGAGGAGGCCGCCGCGTCCGCCGCGGGCGGTGACGCAAGCGGGTCCGAGGTCATCCGGCCGATGTCCACCGGTCGGGCCGTGCTCCAGGCCGCCGTCGCCGTGATCGCCCTGGGCCTCATCGCCCTGCCCGCCCTGGGGCTGCGGCTGGGCATGCCGGACGGCTCCTCGGAGCCCACCGACTCCACCCAGTACCGGGCCTACACCGCCGTGGAGGAGAACTTCGGCGCGGGACAGAACGGCACGCTCCTGGTCGTCGCCGAACTCACCGGCGGACCGACCGACGAGGCCGCCGAGCAGAACGCCCTGGACGAGCAGGCGCAGGTCGCGGAGGAGCTCTACTCCCACGACGACGTGGCGGCGGTGGCCCCCATCGGGATCTCCGACGACCACACCCTGGCCATCTTCCAGGTCGTGCCCGTGGACGGCCCGTCCAGCGAGACCACCGAGGAACTCGTGCACACCCTCCGCGCCATGGAGCCCGTCGAGGGCACCGGGCCTCTGGGCGTCGCGGGCATGGCCAGCGGCAACATCGACATCTCGGAGACCCTGAGCGAGTCGCTGCCGACCTACCTCACCGTGGTCGTGGGCCTGTCCCTGGTGATCCTGCTGCTGGTGTTCCGTTCGGTCTTCGTGCCGGTCGTGGCCACGCTCGGGTTCGTGCTGTCCTTCTTCGCCTCGTTGGGCGGGGTGGTGGCCGTCTACCAGTGGGGATGGCTGGGAGGCCTCTTCGGGATCGAGAACACCGGGCCGGTGCTGAACTTCCTGCCCACGCTCCTGGCCGGCATCCTGTTCGGCCTGGCGATGGACTACATGCTCTTCATCGGTACGGGCATGCGCGAGGCCTACGTGCACGGCGACCCCGCCCGGGTGGCCGTGGTGCGCGGGTTCCACGCCGGCCGCGCCGTGGTCACCGCCGCGGCGATCATCATGATCTCGGTGTTCGGCGGGTTCGTCTTCTCCCACAGCGTCATGATCAGCTCGATCGGGTTCGCGCTCGCCTTCGGCGTGCTCATCGACGCCTTCGTCGTGCGCATGGCGCTGATCCCCGCGCTCATGCACCTGGCGGGGAACGGCGCCTGGTGGCTGCCCGGGTGGCTCGACCGGATCCTGCCCGACATCGACGTGGAGGGCGCCGCCCTGGAGAAGCGCCACCCGCACGAGCAGGGGGCCGGGGACGGCGACGCCGCCGGTGACACGGTCTCCACCCCGGAGAAGGACGCCGGCGAGGTGTCCTCCCGCCGAGGCTGAGGCACTCGTCAGGCCAGGGCCCGGGGGCAATCGCCGCCCCCGGGCCCTCGCCGTGCCCGGGCCGGGGACCGTCCGGCGGCCGGGTGCGATCTCGCCGGGCGAGTTGCCGCGGACGTGCACCGTCCGCGCCCTAAGCTGGCATGACTGTGCGTTCGACGAGAACACCGGGGGTAGCGATGGGGTTCACGGACACCAGGATCGACCACTTCGTGGACAAGGCGGTCGCGGCCGAGGAGAGGGGAGACCTGGAAAGCGCCCGGTTCTTCGCCTCCCTGGCGAACGCCAAGGCCCTGTCCGACATCTCCAGGGCCCTGCGCGGCCTGAACCTGGAACCGGTCGGACGGTTCACCGACGGTCAGGTCGACGACTAGGCGTGCCCGCCGGACGCGCCCCGGTGGCGCGGTCCCGCGCGCCGAGGGCCCCGGGGCCGGACGGAAGACGCCCGGCCGTGTGCACTGAATGTGCAACGCGCCCCCGACGGGGCTCTTCGACGTGGGCATACAAAAGAGAGCGCCCGGCCTGTGGTTAGCAGGTCGGGCACGAGTTGTGGGGACACAAAGAAGCTGCCGACCCGTTGGTGGCGGGTCGGCAGCTTCTCCACTGTCTCAAGGTGGTGCACTCGGGAGGACTCGAACCCCCAACCTTCTGATCCGTAGTCAGATGCTCTATCCATTGAGCTACGAGTGCAGGTGTTCAGTTGTGTGTCGCCCGGTTGGCCTGGCCTCCCTGGCGACGTCTCCGACTCTATCACGGTGCCGGAGGGCCTCGAACCGTTGTGTGCGTGTGTGACCCGTCATGCCGGTCCGTGTCCCCGGCCGCCCCGCGAGGGGCCGGCGGCCCCGGCGCGAGGGGCGCCGGGGCCGCCGAACCGGAGGGGGCGGTCGCGGTGGTCAGCACCCTCCGCCGAGGACGACCCCGTCGACGCGGGAGACACCGGCGTTGCGCTGTTCGCCCACGCGCCGGTTGACCTCCTCGGGGGCCACGGACTCGCCCTGCTGGTGGTACACCCAGTCGACGTCCTGCACGTAGGTGCTCGGGCCGCCGACGTGGCCGGTCATGTCGATGAACCACTGGTTGAAGTTGATCGACATCGGCGACGACGGGTAGTACTTGCCGCTGTGCTCGGCCACCAGGTGCGTGTCCACGTAGTAGCGGACCACGCCGTCCTCCACCTGGATCACCAGGTCGCGCCAGCCCTCGAAGGAGCGGTTCACCACGTCGCTGACGTTGTCCGCCACCCAGGGGTCGCGCTGGTACGTGTGGTACGAGGTCAGGTACATGGCCTCCGCGGGGGCGCCCCACCCCGAGTTGGGCAGGTACTCGAAGTCGAGCTCGCTGTAGGCGGGGTCGTTGTCGTAGGCCAGCGGGGTGATCGTGTAGAAGGTCTGGAGCACGGTGTCGCCGTCCTGGCCGGAGACCGGGGCGTCGGCGAACCTGACCATGGCGGCGTAGGTGCCCTCGTGGAACTTCTCCTCGCCGAAGGCCAGCTCGGCCTGGCTCGTGCCCGCGGGGGTGCCGTCCGTGGTCGAGGTCAGGCGCAGGACGGAGTTGCCGCCCTCCTGGGCGAAGGAGACGTTGTCGGCGTCCCAGGAGGCGCCGGGCACGCCGGGGCCGCCGTCCCAGCTGCGCACGTTCCAGCCCTGGGCGCGCAGGGCCGGGTCGGTGTGGTCGCCGTAGTCGAAGTCGTCGAAGAACAGGCCGCACGGGGCGGAAGCCGTGGACGTCCGGTCGGAGACGGTCTCCACCAGGGCGGGGGAGCCCGTCGCGCAGGCCGCGAGGGGGAGGGTGACGGCGCAGGCCAGGGCGATGCCGCCGAAACGGAGGGGGACGGGCACGGGGGACTCCTCTGAGGGGTGCGGAGGGGCCGGGCCGGGGGCGGCCCGGAGCGGGTGGCCGGAGCCGTGGAGACGGGCCCAATCTGTCGATCGTGAAACCGCCGCGTCAACCCGGTGGGGCGGCCCTTTCGGAGGGTTTCCGTGTCGTCACTGGTGATGACGCCGCCGTGTGTCTCATGTCATAGATCGACCGCACGGCCTTCGTTCTTTCCGGGTGAACGTTCTCCGACGGGCGCGTGGCCGGGGAGGATCTCCTGGTGGGAGAGGGTCTCGGGGGAGGCCGGGTCCCACCCGCCGCGGCGGCCGTCCCTCGCATGGCCTTTCCTTTTCGGCGGGAGGGGGCGCGAGAGGAGGAGGCGCCCGGGGCGCGGCCGGTCCGGTCTCGGGGGTCTCCGGGAGCGGGCGGCATCCGACGCCCGGCCGATCGGCCCGTCCCGACCTTCTCGGCGGTCCGCGCGTTCGGGGCCCTGACCCGGAACCGGGAGCCCGCCGCGTCCCGATAGTACGCATATGCACATGGAAGCGTTGGCCGGGTCGGAGGTCCACGTGCCGGTCGCCCGGCCCGTGCCCGTGTGGGCGCTTCTCGTCCTCTCCCTGACCGGCGGGCTGATCCTCGGTGTGGTCACCATGTCCGTCCGGCTCCTGCTGCCCGACGCGCCGGGGTGGATCGCGAACCCCGGGACGGTGTGCGCCGTGTGGGCGGCGGCCGCCTTCGCGGTGGGCGCGGTCGGCTGCGGGCACCACTGGTGGTTGTGCGCCCTCGCGGGCGGTCTCACCCAGGTGGGCGCGGTGGTCGGCTGCCACGTCGGCGCCGCGATCCTGCTCTTCGGCGGCCAGGTCCTCCACGCGCCCCTGGCGTGGGGAGCGGTCGGACTGGTCCACGGGCCCCTCCTCGGTGCGGCCGGGGCCTGGTGGTGCGGCAGCTCGGGCTGGTGGCGGGCGGGCGCGGGGGCCCTGCTCGGCACCGTCCTGGCGGCCGCGGGCGCCTTCGAGCTCCTCCACCGGGGGGAGCTCCCGTCCGCGCCCGGCACGACCTGGGCGCAGGCGCTGCTCGGGCTGGCGGCGCCCCTCCTCCTGCCGGGCGGCCCGTCGGACCGGTTGCGGTCGCTGGCGGTGCTCGCCGCGCTCGTCCCGCTGGGTGCGGGCCTCCACCTGCTGGCGGGCGCCGTGGCCGCCCCGGGGTGAGGGCGCCGGGCGGCGTACCGCCCGGCCCCCTCGCGGCCGGTCAGGAGGAGACGGCCTCCTCGACGGAGGCCGCCCACAGGGAGACGGCCGTGTCGACCTGGTCGCCGTCGACGATCAGCGGCGGGATCATCCGCACGACGTTGCCCGCCGGGCCGCAGGTGAGCAGCAGGAGCCCGTTGCGCGACGCCGCCTGCTGTGCGCGCAGCGCCGTCGCGGCGTCGGGGGAGCCGTCCGGGGCGGTGAACTCGTTGGCGAGCATCAGCCCCCGGCCGCGCACGTCGCCGATCACCTCGTTGGCCCCGGCCACCTTCTCCAGGCCCTGGCGCAGCCTCTCGCCCATGCGGGCGGAGTTCTCCACCAGGCCCTCCTCCCGGATCACGTCCAGGGTGGCGAGGGCTGCCGCGCAGGACACCGCGTTGCCCCCGTAGGTGCCGCCCTGGGAGCCGGGCCACGCCTTCTCCATGATCTGGGCGGGCGCCGCGATGGCCGACAGCGGGAACCCGCTGGCCAGCCCCTTGGCGGTGATGACGATGTCGGGGCGGATGCCCGAGGGCTCGTGCCCCCAGAACGTTCCGGTCCGGCCGAACCCGGTCTGCACCTCGTCGGCGACCAGCAGGAACCCGTGCCGGTCGGCGCGCTCGCGCAGCCCCTGGAGGAACGCGTCCGGCACCGGCACGTAGCCGCCCTCGCCGAGCACGGGCTCGATGAACACCGCCGCCGTGTCCTGCGGGGAGGTCACCGTCGCGAACAGGTAGTCCAGCTCGCGCAGGGCGTGGGCGACCGCGTCGGACTCGGACAGGCCCAGCCGGTAGGCGTACGGGAAGGGGGACACGACCACACCGGGCACCAGCGGACCGATGCCCGCGCGGATCTTGACCCCGGACGTGGTCAGGGAGGCGGCCCCCATGGTGCGGCCGTGGAACGAGCCCTGGAAGACGACGGCGTTCTGCCGGCCGGTCGCCTGGCGGGCCAGTCGGAGCGCGGCCTCCACGGCCTCGCTGCCGGAGTTCACGTAGAACAGGCGGTCGACCCCCTCGGGCAGGACCTCGCCGAGGCGCTCGGTGAGTCGCAGCAGGGGGCGGTGCATCACGGTGGTGTACTGGCCGTGGATGAGGGTCGCCACCTGCTCCTGCGCGGCGGCGACGACCCGGGGGTGGCAGTGCCCGGTGCTGGTCACACCGATGCCCGCGGTGAAGTCGAGATAGCGGCGGTCGTCCTCGTCGTAGATGTAGACACCCTCTCCTCGCGCCGCGACTACGGGTGTCGCCTGCTTGAGGACCGGGGAGAGCTCCGCCATGCGTGGCCTCGATTCCGTGGTTCGGGTTCCGTAGGATTGTTGACAATCGACACTGCTATGGAAACATCCGTGCAGTGGCGGTGTCCAGTGGGCGCACGTCGGGCAGTTCTGACCACAGGCCGACCGAAACGGGTGGGCCCGTCGACCGGGGAGTAGTGAACATGTCGGACCAGGAAGCACGGGTCGTCGCGCAGGTGGACAAGAGGCTCTTCGTCGGAGGGGAGTGGCGCGACGCGGACTCCGGGGCCTCCTTCGAGGTGGAGGACCCCTCGACCCGCGAGGTGCTCTGCGAGGTCGCGGACGCCGGGAAGGAGGACGCCCTCGCCGCGCTCGACGCGGCGCACCGGGCCCAGCCCTCCTGGGCGCGGACGGCGCCCAGGGAGCGCAGCGAGATCCTGTACCGGGCGCACGGGCTCCTCATGGAGCGCCAGGAGGACCTCGCCGTCCTGATGACCCTGGAGATGGGCAAGCCGCTGGCCGAGGCCAAGGGGGAGATCGCCTACGCGGCGGAGTTCTTCCGCTGGTTCGCGGAGGAGGCCGTCCGCATCGAGGGCGGGTTCTCCACGTCGCCGGACGGCAAGTCGCGCTTCCTCATCATGCGGCAGCCCGTCGGGCCCTGCATGCTCATCACCCCGTGGAACTTCCCCATGGCGATGGGCACCCGCAAGATCGGGCCCGCCATCGCGGCCGGGTGCACGATGGTCCTCAAGCCCGCCCACCAGACCCCGCTGTCCGCCCTCGCCCTCGCGGGCGTCCTGGCCGAGGCCGGGCTGCCGGAGGGGGTGCTCAGCGTCCTCCCCACCACGGACCCCGGCGCGGTCACCGAGCCCCTGCTGGGCGACGGCCGCGTCCGCAAGCTCTCCTTCACGGGTTCGACCGCCGTGGGCAGGAAGCTCCTGGAGCAGAGCGCCGGACAGGTCCTGCGCACGTCCATGGAGCTGGGCGGCAACGCGCCCTTCCTCGTCTTCGACGACGCCGACCTGGACGCCGCCGTCGAGGGGGCGATGCTCGCCAAGATGCGCAACATCGGCGAGGCCTGCACGGCCGCCAACCGCATCTACGCGCAGTCGGGGATCGCCGAGGAGTTCTCGGAGCGCCTCAGCGCCCGCATGGGCGCGCTGCGCCTGGGGCGGGGGCTGGACGAGGGCGTCGACGTGGGCCCGCTCATCGACGACAAGGCGCGGGACAAGGTGCAGCGGCTGGTGGACGACGCGGTCGGACGCGGCGCGAACGTGCTGGTCGGCGGGGGGCCCGGTGACGGCCCCGGCCACTTCTACCGGCCGACCGTGCTCGCGAACGTCCCCTTCGCCAGCGAGCTGTCCACGACGGAGATCTTCGGACCGGTGGCCCCGGTGCTCACCTTCGAGACCGAGGAGGAGGTGGTCCGGGCCGCCAACGACACCGAGTTCGGCCTGGTCAGCTACCTCTACACCCGGGACCTCAACCGGGCGCTGCGGGTCGGCGAGGCGTTGGAGACCGGCATGGTCGGCCTCAACCAGGGGGTGGTCTCCAACCCGGCGGCGCCGTTCGGCGGGGTGAAGCACTCCGGCCTGGGCCGCGAGGGCGGCCGCGTGGGCATCGACGAGTTCCTGGACACCAAGTACGTGGGCATCGGCGGGATCTGACCGGGCGGGGTCCCGCGCCCCGCGCGCGGGCCCCTGTCGGCGGCGTCGGTCGAGGCTCCCCGCGCCCGGGCTCCCGCCCTCGGCGGTCCGCCGCGCGGGGCGGCGCCGACCCGCGTCCCGGGCACGGGGCCCGGGAGGGGCGGTCCTAGACCCCGGTCCCCGGCGCGGCCTCCGGGGGCGACGGGAAACCGTCGTGGATGCGCTGGACCGTGTCCACCATGTGCGACTCGATCAGCGCGAGCAGCCGGTCCTCGGCGCCGTCGGCGATGGCGTCGAGGATGCGGTGGTGCTCCTCCAGGAGTTCCTCCGGCTCGGGGTAGACGTGCTGCATCACCGTCAGGCACATGCGGGTCTCCACCAGCAGGGTCTGCGACATGCGCTCCAGTCGGCTGTTGCCCGCACAGCTCACGAGGGTCTGGTGGAACGCCTGGTCCGCGTCGCTCATCGCGTTCCGGTCGCCCCCCGCGGCGGCCGCGGCGAGCCGTTCCACGGCCGGGGTGAGGCGGGCGACCGCCTCACCCCGGTTGCCCCGCATGATCAGCTCGCACGCGGTCCGCTCGACCGCCAGCCTCGCCACGTAGACGTCCCGGACGTCGGCCTGGGTGAGCTCCCGCACGAACAGGCCCCTGTGCCGTTCGCTGCGCAGCAGCCCCTCCTGGACGAGGCGCTGCATGGCCTCGCGCAGGGGGCCTCGGCTCACGCCCAGCTGCCCGGCCAGCTCCGCCTCGCCGAGCTGGTCCCCCGGGGCGAGGGAGCCGTACATGATCGCCGACCGGAGCTGGTCGGCGATCAGCTCGGCGGTGGAGCGACGTGGGACGGGGCTGAGTCGGCCAGGGGCGGGCATGGTCCGCCCTCCTCTCGAGAAACGGGACACGGGGGATGTTGTCGGGCGACGAGGTCGAGGCTAACGGGCCGGCAGGGCGCTCCTGACCGCACCGGCGCCCACCCGGAACAGGGTTCCGGGCCCGCTCGGCCGCACCGTGTCCGCCCCGGCGAGCCGGAGCCCCTCCCACACGCTCACCTGGTTGGCGGTGAGCACGGTCTTGCCGAGCAGCGCCTCCATGGGCTCGATGAGGTGGGCGCTGTGCAGGGCGGTGTCAGGCACCAGGACGGCGTCGGCGCGCGCGTGGTCGTTGGAGATGACGAAGTCCACGGCGTCGTCCGGGCCCAGCCGGCCGACCTCCGCGGCGGTCGCGATGCCGTGGCTGGCCAGGGAGAGCACCGTCACCCCGGCCTCCGTGAGGAACTCCACGAACCGCTGGGCGACGTCGTCGGGGTAGGTGGCGGCGATCGCCACCCTGGAGACCCGCAGCTGGCTCAGGGCGTGCACGAACGCGAAGGACGTGCTCGACGACGGTGCCCCGACGGCCCGGCGCACCCCCTCGACCTGCTTCCCCGCGCCCTCCCAGCCGAAGACGAAGCTCCCGCTCGTGCACGCCCACACCGCGGAGTCCACCTCCATCGCGGCCAGTTCGCGGGCGCCCGCGGCGAGCACGTCCTCGCCGCCGACGTCGAGCAGCGCGTCCACGCGGTGCGCGTCCTCCCGCATGAGGGTGTGCACCAGCGGCAGCTCGACGTCCCCTCCGAGCAGGTCCTCGAAGGCCTTGTAGTCGTCCTCGGCGCTGAATCCGGGGTAGAGGACTCCGACGCGTGTCATGGGCTCTCCTTCCTGTGCGGCCGGCCCGGGCCCGTCATGCCGCGCTCGGCGCGGCCACGTCGATCAGGCTCTGTCCCCGGGCCACGGCCTGCCGGTTCGCGGCCTTCATCACCGCCCACATGGTCACCTGGTTGGCGGCGATCACCGGTTTGCCGAGCTCGCGTTCGAGCGGCGCGATGATGTCGTACGTGAGCACGTTGGTGCAGCTGATGAAGACCGCCTGGGCGTCGGGGCGGTCCACCGCGTGCACCGCCTGGGACACCTCCTCGTAGGTGACCTTCCAGATGTGGCTGAGCAGGCCGAGGCCGACGCTGGAGGTCACCCCGACCGAGTGCTCGGCGAGATAGGCCAGGAGCCGGTCGGTCACGCTGTCCACGTACGGCGTGACGACGGCGATCCGGTCGGCCCCGAGGGCGTCGAGGGCCTGGATGAGGGCCCCGGAGGTGGTGACGGCGGCGGGCGCCCCGGCGTCCACCATGGTCCTGTGGAGGCGCCGCTGCCCCTCCGCCCCGTGCACGAAGCTGCCGGAGGCGCAGGCGTAGCCGATGGCCAGCGGCTCGGGGGCGAGCAGGGCCCTGACGGCCGGGTCGACGTGTTCCTCGCGGGACAGGGCCGCGGCCTGGTCGACCGTCACGGGTACGTGGACGTACGGCAGCCGTGTGACGTGCAGAGAGACGTCGTCCGGCGTCCAGCGCCACAGTTCGCGGTCGAGCGCGAAGTCGTAGGGCGCGATGACGCCGACCCCCGACTGCCATGGCGTCCGCGTGGTCGCGGCCAGTTCGACGACGCCGTGCTCCGCGCCGGTGCCGCTCGTGTGGTTCCCCTCGGTACGCATCGGTCACTCACCTCCCGGGATGTGTTGTCGTGTCTTCTCGGATGCGCGTGTCGCGCTTGAGCCGGGGGCCGTGCGGCCCCGCGGGGCGCTCAGCGCTCCAGTCGTTCGTACAGGAGCCGTTCGCCGACGCTTCCGGAGCGCCAGACGTCGTTGCAGGCCTCGGCCATGGCGGGCAGGTTCTCGACGACGGTGGCGAACACGTTGCCGGGCACCCAGCCGACGTCGCCGTTGAGCAGGAGGTTGTTGCGGCCGTAGAACAGGGCGAGGTCGATGACGCCCGGCAGGTCGCCGATCCCCTTGTCCTCCTTGAACGCGCGGTCGAGCATGCCGCCGTCGAAGGAGAAGTAGACGATGTCGCCGGGGATCGGGGTGACGGTGGGGTTCTCCTGGCCGGGCTCGACCTCGGCGAACCTCGGCACCATCGTGTAGACCTCGTTGCGCGCGTACTTGGCGTGCTGGACGGCGTCTCCCTGGGGGAGGGCGTTCCACACGGCCTCGCACGTGCGCGGCGCGTCCTTGTCGAGGAGCTCTGCCACGCAGGAGACCCCGCGGGCGGGCAGGGTGACGGTCATGTACCTGGGCAATGGATGAGTCCCTTCGGCGGCTGTCCGGGCGTCGGCCGGGGACCGGCCGGACCACTGTGGACAACAGGACTGTTGATTGTCGACAATCTTACGATCAACAAGCCCGGTGCGGCAATAGACCCGACTGGTGCGAGTGGGGCACGCCTGGTGGGATGTGATGCGAGAGGTGTCGGTATCCGAGGGGAACGACCGCTTTGTGGATTGTTGACAATCCTATGTCGGCTCCCTAGCGTTTCCCGTGCAGGGCGATCCTCCCCACCGCAGAAGACCTCTCTGAACCCTTGCCGCCGACCGGAGAGCGCACGCCCGTGAACAGTTCCGTCCCTTCCGCGCCCCACCGACCGAGGCTCCTCGTGCTGCACGGGGGCGCCCTGCCGCCCGGCCACGCACGGGTGGACGGCGACCCGCGCCTGGACGGGGTCGACTACGCCACCGCCGAGGAGCTCCCGGCCAAGCTGCCCGGAGCGCGGGCGCTGCTCGTGTGGGACCTGTTCACGGAGGCGCTCGCCTCCGCCTGGTCCGGCGCCGACTCCCTGGAGTGGGTCCACGCCGCGACCGCCGGCGTGGACAACCTGATGTTCCCCGGCCTGGTCGACAGCGGCGTCGTGGTCACGAACTCGCGCGGGATCTTCGACGAGCACATCGCCGAGTACGTGCTCGGCCAGGTGATCGCCTTCGCCAAGGACTTCCACCGCAGCTGGGACCTCCAGCGCGAACACCGCTGGGAGCACCGCGAGACCGAGCGCGTGGCGGGCAGCCGCGCCCTCGTGGTCGGCACCGGCCCGATCGGCCGCCACATCGCCCGCAAGCTCTCGGCGGTCGGCATGGAGGTGCGCGCCTCCGGCAGCCGCGCCCGCGAGGGCGATCCCGACTTCGGCGCCGTCGTCGAGTCCAGCCTGGCCGAGAGCGGCGCGGACGGCGGCCCCACGCTGTCGCGCGAGCTGCCCCGGGCCGACTACGTGGTGATCGCGGCGCCGCTCACCGACGCCACCCGGGACCTGGTCGACCGGCGCTTCCTGGAGCTGATGAAGCCCTCGGCCCGACTGCTCAACGTGGCGCGCGGCCCCATCGTGGTCGAGTCCGACCTCGCCGCCGCCCTCGACGCCGGGGTCATCGCGGGGGCCGCGCTGGACGTGTTCCGGCGCGAACCGCTCAAGGCGGTCTCCCCGCTCTGGGGGCTGCCCGGCTCGGTCGTCTCACCGCACATGTCCGGTGACGTCGTCGGCTGGCGCGACGACCTCATGGACCTGTTCCTCGACAACCTCGACCGCTACCTCGACGGGCGGGAGCTGCTCAACGTCGTCGACAAGGGCCGTGGCTACGTGCCCGGCTGACCCGCATGTGGTGTGACTTGGGAGGCTGAAATGACGATCCGTTCCGACCGGGCCGCGACCGACGACGCGGGAGCGGAGCCCGGGGTCCCGGGGGGAGGGGCCTCGCACGCCCCCGGGCCGGCCGCCGCGCGCGGCGGTTCCCCGACCCCGGCCGACCTGTCCGCCGAACAGCTCCTCGCCGCCTACGCCGCCGGAGAGCTCTCCCCGGTCGAGGCCGTCGACGCCGTCCTGGAGCGCATCGAGCGGGACAACCCGGCCCTCAACGCGTTCTGCCTCGTCAGGCCGGAGGAGGCGCGCGAGGCCGCCGCCGCGTCCGCGGAGCGGTGGCGCCGCGGACGACCGGACGGAGCGCTGGACGGCGTGCCCACGTCGGTCAAGGACATCCACCTCACACGGGGGTGGCCCACGCTCAAGGGGTCGGTCACCAGCCCCCAGGACGGGCCGTGGGAGGAGGACTCCCCGGTGGTCGCGCGCCTGCGTGAGAACGGGGCCGTGTTCGTCGGCAAGACGACCACCCCCGAACTCGCCTGGAAGGGCGTCACCGACAGCCCCCTCACCGGCGTCACCCGCAACCCGTGGGACCTGTCCACCACGCCGGGCGGCTCCAGCGGCGGTTCCGCCGCCGCCGTCGCGGCGGGGATGGGGCCGCTGGCCACCGGCACGGACGGGGGCGGATCGATCCGCATCCCGGCGAGCTTCAGCGGGATCTGCGGCATCAAGCCCACCTGGGGGCTGGTCCCCCACTACCCCGCCAGCCCGTTCGGGTCGCTCGCCCACACGGGCCCGATGGCCCGCACGGTGGGGGACACGGCGCTGATGCTGGAGGTCGTGTCCGGCTTCGACGCGCGCGACTGGATGGCGATGCCGACCCCGGCGCCGGGCCTGGGCGACGTGCGCCGCAGCACCGACCCCGGGGAGCTGGTGCGGGGCATGAGGATCGCGTACAGCCCCACCCTGGGCGGACTGGACGTGGACCCCGAGGTGGCGCGGGCGGTCGCCGACGCCGTCGCGGTGTTCGAGTCGCTGGGCGCCCGGGTGGAGGAGGCCGACCCCGGCCTCCCCGGGTCCCAGGACGAGTTCCACGTGCTCTGGTACTCGGGGGCCGCCAAGGCCACGGAGAAGCTCACCGAACGGCAGCGCGACCTCCTCGACCCGGGGCTGCGCGGCATCATCGAGGAGGGCCTGACCTACTCGGCGCAGGACTACCTCACCGCGATGGCGCTGCGCATGGAGATGGGCGCGCGGATGGGGCGCTTCCACACCTCCCACGACCTCCTGCTCACGCCGGCCACGCCGACCACGGCGTTCGAGGCGGGCCTGGAGTCGCCGCCGCACCTGGCGGGGGAGCGGTGGACGTCCTGGGCGGGGTTCAGCTACCCGTTCAACATGACGCAGCAGCCCGCCGCGAGCGTGCCGTGCGGGTTCACGGGGGCGGGGCTGCCCGTGGGGCTCCAGGTGGTCGGACCCCGCCACTCCGACGCCCGCGTGCTGGCCGCCTGCCGCGCGTTCGAGCTCGCCCGGCCCTGGGCCGGCCGGAGGCCGTGAGCGCGCGCCCGGACACGGTCCCGGGAGCGGGCCGCGGGGACGCGGCGGCGAACATGTCGACGAATCTCCGCGGCCGTAGGCGCACCGTTCTTGATCAGGTGCTTTGCTCCACGAGCGGGATGAAATATCCCTTTCCGGGACCTTTGCCCGGGGAGTTCAGTGCCTAAGGGCCCGCGCGCGGTCCCCCCCAGGTATTACCGTCTTCCTCGGAGCGGTGTCCGACGAAGGTGGCGCAGGGATGGGGATGGGTCGATGACGGGCGGTGGATCCGAGGGTGCTCGGAAGCGGATCAGGGTGTTCCTGGTGGACGACCACGAGGTGGTCCGCCGCGGCGTCGCCGCCCTGCTGGAGACCGAGGAGGACATGAGCGTCGTCGGCGAGGCCGGGACCGCCGAGCAGGCGCTGGCCCGCATCCCGGTCGTCGTCCCCGACGTCGCGGTCCTCGACGTGCGGCTCCCCGGCGGCTCGGGCGTGCAGGTCTGCCGCGAGATCCGGTCGGACCACCCGGAGATCGCCTGTCTGATGCTGACCTCGTTCGCGGACGAGGACGCCCTGTACGACGCGGTCATGGCCGGGGCGGCGGGATACGTCCTCAAGCAGATCCACGGCGCGGACCTGGTCGGCGCCGTGCGCACCGTCGCCTCGGGCGGCTCGCTGCTGGACTCCGGCAGCACCGGCGCGATGCTCGAACGGCTGCGCGGGGCCCAGGCGGAGCCGGACCCCCTGGCCGAGCTCACCCCGCAGGAACGGCAGATCCTCGATCTCATCGGCGAGGGCATGACCAACCGGCAGATCGGCGAGCGCCTGTACCTCGCGGAGAAGACCGTCAAGAACTACGTGTCCGCCCTGCTCTCCAAACTGGACCTGAAGCGCCGCACCCAGGCCGCCGTCCTCGTCGCCGAGCTGAGGGGCCGCCGCTACTAGGACGGCCTCCCGGCGGCCCGGACCGCGCCGCTGGACGGGTCAGTACTCCTCCGGGGGCAGCGCGCCGCCGGGGACCGGCACCCTCCACACCAGCACGGTCCCGCCGGTCTCGCCGCGCTCGGCCGTGAACCCCCCGCCCAGGGCCCGGGCCCTCTGGTCCAGGTTGCGCAGCCCGCTACGACGCCCCTCCGGGGGCAGACCGACGCCGTTGTCGGTCACCGTCAGGGTGAGCGAGGCGGGCCCGCCGGCGGACGGGTGCTCCTCGACCGCCACCGAGACGTGGACCTCCGTGGCGCCCGCGTGCCTCGCCACGTTGGTCAGCCCCTCGCCGAGCACCGCCAGCAGGTGCTCCCCCACCTCGTCCGGCACGGACGCGTCGATCGGCCCGTCCAGGCTCACCCCCGGGTGGCATCCCAGGCTGTGGGCGGTGTTCTCCGCCAGTCTCAGGATGCGTCCGCGCAACGAGGTGTCGCGGCGGCTCGGCGGGTTCTGCAGCGCGAAGATCGTCGAACGGATCTCCCGGATGGTGCCGTCGAGCTCGTCGACGGTGCGCCGCACCCGCTCCTCCACCTCGGGGGAGGCGATCAGGCGCATCGTGCTCATCAGCGTCATCGCCGACGCGAACAGGCGCTGGATCACCACGTCGTGCAGGTCCTTGGCGATCCGGTCGCGCTCCTCCAGCACCACCAGGCGCTCGGTGTCCCTCCGCGCCTCGGCGAGTTCGAGGGCGACCCCGGCCTGGACCGAGAACGAGTGCAGCATGCGGCGTATGGTCGCGGTGAACGGGGCCCGGTCGACCAGCTTGCCCAGCAGCAGCACCCCGCGCGTGTGGCCGGGGGTCCCCAGCGGCACCAGCAGGCCCGGGCCGTAGCCGCGGTGGGCGAGCATCGGGCAGTTCGCCCGGCGCAGGTCCGGGACGGCCCTCGCCTCCCCCGTCTCGTAGACCGTTCCGCACGCGGAGTCGTGGATCTCGACGGGCGTCCCCAGGATCTCCTGCGCGATGGGGCCGTCCGCGATCTCCGCGAAGAGGTGGCCGCGGGCGCGCGGGTCGGGCAGCATCACCACGGCCGTGTCCGCCCCGCCGATCTCCCGGGCCTGGGCGGCCAGGTGGGCGAGGACCTCCTCGGTGTCGGCCCCCGAGAGCAGGCGCGTCGTGATCTCCGTGGAGGCCTCCAGCCACCGCTCGCGCAGCCGCGCCTCCTCGTAGAGGCGCGCGTTCTCGATGGCGACCCCGGCCGCCGTGGCCAGGGCGGAGACCATCGCCTCGTCCTCCTCGTCGAACTCCCCGCCGTTGGCCTTCTCGGTGAGGTAGAGGTTGCCGAACACCTCGTCCCGCACCTGGATGGGCACGCCGAGGAAGCTCGCCATCTGCGGGTGCCCCTCGGGGAAGCCGCCGAACTCGGGGTGGTCCCGCAGGTCCGCCAGGCGCAGCGGGGCGCGCTGGTGCAGAGGGGCGGCCAGGACCCCGCGGCCGTGCGGGAACCGGTTGATCCGCTCGGCCTGCTCCTTGCCGATGCCGACCGGGATGAACTCGCTGAACCCGCCCTCCTCGTCGACCACGCCGAGGCCGGCGTACCGGGCCCCGGCGAGCTGCGCCGCGGCCTCGGTGAGCCTGCGCAGGACGGTGGCCAGGTCCAGGTCGCCGCCGATGGCGAGGACCGCCTGGAGCAGCGAGCGCACCCGCCCCTGGGCGGACAGGCGGGAGTCCAGGGAGTGCACCTCGGTCAGCAGGTCGTCCAGGCCCCGGGCGGACAGGGGGTGGCTCTGGGGGCTCTCGGTCATGTGTTCGTCAACCTCCGCAGAGCCGGTCGGACGGTCTCTGTTGGCAATGCGCGCTTTTCCTCGGGCGTTATGTGTGAATTGTCGTTGGTTTTTCCCCGGTTTGCCACATCTGGCTGATCAGAAGCCTGTTCGGGAGGGTGGGAATTCCTGTGGATTCGGGGCTCCGGTCGTGTAATTCATGCTAACGTCGCGGTCAGTCGACGCACGAAGGTCTTGCCGACCTCGCGTCCGACGGCCCGGACCGTGCCGCCCCCGGCGCTGCTCCCGGCACCGGCCCGCCCTCGCGCGTCGGCCCCCGAGTCCCACGGTGGAAGGAACCCCGGTGACTGGAATCCACGGCTCCACGAGCGCCTCAGGCGCCCGTGCCGCCGTGCTTCCCGCGCCGGTCCGGCGAGCGCTGCTGCTCGCCGCCCTCCTCTGCGGCATCACGGTCGCCACCTGGGCCGCGGCGTCCGACGCGGCGCGGGCGGACGGGCACTCCCTGGCCACCACCCTGGTCTACCAGGCCGGGACCACCACCGAGGCGCATACCGGGGAGTACGTCCCGATCGCGCCGACCGGGCTCCGCGCGCCGTTGGCCGGAACCGTCGCCGCGCTCGGAGAGGGCACCGCACAGGTGGTGTCCGACGCCTCCGCGTCGGTCGTTCCCGGTGCGCGGGACGGGGGAGCCGACGTCGTCGGTCAGGTCAGCGACGCCGTCGACGAGGTCACGGACCCCGCGGAACGGCGCCTCCCGGAGGAGGAGGTCGTGCCGGCGCCCCCGGCGGACGGGCAGCGTCCCGGCGCCGGACCCGACGGCGGATCCCGCGACGGGACGGCCGAAGCGGTCGAGGACGACGCCGTGCCGTCGGTGTACGAGGCCCACACGCCGTCCCCGCCCGCGTACCCGGACCCCGGGACGGGACAGGACGCCGACCGCGCCGACGGGGCGGCCACCGCCCCCGTCGGGCACGACGCCCCGTCGGCCTCCGCCACGGCCGCCGCCCCCTCCGCCCCCGGCGGGGCGGGCACGCCCGGCGGCGCACTCGTCGCGGGCTACCTGACCGCGCACGGGGCCCCGGCCCCGTCCCCCGGCCTGTTCCAGGCCGCCCGGCACGTCCTGCGCTCGGCGCCCGCCGAGTCCGCCGACGAGCCGACCTTCTCGCCCGACTAGCGGGGCGACCCCACGTCCGGCACGCCCGGCGACCTTCCCTTCGGCACGCCTTCCCAGCCCCCGGGCCGCTCCCGCGCCATCACGGTGAGCGACCGCCCCGGAACTCTCTGGGGGTTGACGTGAGCCACGCTCCCCGACAGCGGGGTTCACGTCAGCCGTCGGCCAGCCAGACCCACGACTGACGACCGGCAGAGCGCCGCGCGCCCTCCAGGCGCGCCGGGCTCCCCGGCCGGAGAGCCCGAACCGCACGGCGTCCTCTCCCCCCGCCGGGGGAGCGGAGCCACGGACGGCGGGGCACGACACCCGCCCCGCCGTCCCCCCTGACAACCGCGCACCACCTCGGAAGGACTCACATGTTCACCACCGCCCGCACCACCGCCAAGACCCTGCTGGTGGCCGCCGGCGCCGCCGGCTTCGTCGCCCTCGGGGCCGGGATCGCCGGGGCGGACACCCTCGGCGGCGTCACGGACGGGCTCCAGCTCGGCGACCTGGGCAGCCGGGTGCCCGCACAGCTGACCGAGGGCGTCTCGACCCCCCTCGGCGACCTGGTCAAGGTCCAGCCCGGGAAGATCTCCGCCCAGCCCGACGTCCAGCAGCAGTCCGCCCCCCGGGACGTGGTCGGACACGTCGTCGGAGACAACGTGTCGGCGCCCCTGGAGGGGGACGAGAAGAACTCCGCGAACGTCGGCCCGCTCGACCTGGGCGCCGCGACCGGTTCCCTGCCGCTGAGCCAGGGCTCGGACCCGGTGTCCGACCTGGTCGGAGGGCTCGGCGTCCTGGAGGGGCTGGGCCTGGGCGGCGGCACCCTGCCGATGGGCCACGGGGCCTCGACCCTGCCCGTCCGGGGGCCCGCGGAGACGGTCGGCGCCGCCGTCTCCGAGGTCGGTGCGACCGCGGAGCAGGGCGTCCACGAGGTCGGGAACGGTCTGAACGGCCTCGACGCCCCCCTGCCGGGCCGGGGGGCGACCCTGCCCATGGCCGCCGCGGACTCCCCGACCGGACCCTTCAGCGGTGAGAACACCGACCTGACCGGCGGCAAGGCAGACCTGATTGCCGACCTGGTCCTGTCCGACGACGTGGTGCTGCCCCTGGCCGGAACGGAGGCGACCGGCGGCGCGGCCGAGACCCTGCCCGTCGACCTGGCCGGCACCGCCGACCTGGCGGCCTCCACCCTGCCGCAGACCGCGCTGTCCGCGGGGGACGTGGGCCTGCCCGAGCTGCCCGCCCCCGGTGAGGTGCTGCCCCTCGCCGCCCCCGAGACGACCGACGCCGTGACCGGCCTGGTCCGCGAGGACGCGCTGGGCAACGACCTGGTCGGGGTGCGGGGCCTGCCCCGGCTGGGGCAGCCGACCCTCGACACCGGCCAGGTGACCGGCCTGCTGCCCTCCGGCGCCGCCTGACCCCACCGGAACGTGCGTCCGCCGGTCGTGGCGGGCGCACAGGGCCTCGGGCGGTGCGCGGGACCGTCCCGCCGACCGAGGCGCCGACGGGACTGTGGGGGTTCCTCGGCGCGTACCGGCGGGACAGGGCGTGTCCCCGCCGCACGAGGTGCCGACCGTGGCCCCGGACGCTCGTCGTCCGGGGCCACGCCCCGTCCGGGGGCGGGCACGGCATGCCCTGCCCAGGGGGAGAGGGACCGTGCCCGGGGCGCGGCGCCGCCCCGTGACGGGGCCGCCCCCGCAAGCGGAACGGCCCCCGCCGCCGGTGCGGACCGTGCGTCCGACCGGCCCGGGGGCCGCTTGCCGCCGTCCGTCCGGCCCGTCCTCGCGCGGAGGCGGACCCGGACGGGCTCCTACTCCTCTTCCTCGCCGGTGCCGAAGCCCAGGCCGTCGGCGCACGGGTTGGACGTGGCGTCACGCCCCCCGCCGGGCCGGGCCGACTCGGCGGCGTCCGGGTCGTCGCTCGCCGAGGCCGCGTCCACGGGGGTGGGGGAGGCGCCCGGCGGTTCCTGCGGCGCGGGCGCGTCGTCGGCCGCGAGCAGGGCGGGCAGGGGCCGGTCCTCCCGCACCGCGGCGAACAGCTCCGCGGACTCCTGCTCGTGCCACATGACCCGGTTGGGGTCGAAGGGCGCCTGGTACCAGGGCACGGTGTGGAACTCGATGTCGGACAGGTCCGCGTCGGCCATGGTGACGGCGATCGAGAGCATCCGGTCGAGTGTGAGCTCCTGGTCCGTGGCGCTGTGCTGCGCCACCGCCTGGAGGATGCCGTTGAGCTTGGTCGGGCTGGTCATGACGTCGCTGCTGGTCACCTGGTCGGCCAGGGCGGCGAGGAACATCTGCTGCCGGTCGATGCGGCCGATGTCGCCGCCGTCGCCGATCTCGTAGCGGGCGCGGACGAAGGACAGGGCCTGGTCGCCGTCGAGCGTCTGCTGCCCCGCGTCGAGGTCCAGCCGGGACCGGCGGTCGCTCATCGGCTCGGGGATGCAGATGTCGACGCCGCCGATGGCGTCGACGACGTCCCGGAAGCTCATGAAGCTCAGGTGCACGAAGTGGTCGATGCGGATGTCGGTCAGCGACTCGATGGTGCGGACCACGCACGGCGGGCCGCCGTGGTACATGGCCGCGTTGACCATCCCGAAGTAGCCGTACGTGCCCTCGGTGTTGCCGTAGGGGTCGCACTGGGGGAGTTCGACCAGTGAGTCCCGGGGGAAGCTGATCACGGAGACCCGGTTCTCGGGGGAGATGTGGGCCAGCATGATCGAGTCCGAGCGCTCGCCCTCGAACTCCTGGCTGTACGCGGTGGAGCCCTCCTCGTAGCCGTCGGAACCCATGAAGAGGATGTTGACGGCGTCGCTGATCTTGTCGGGCCGGTCCTCCTCCTTGAGCGCCGTGTCCAGGTCGTGCCGGACCATGCCCGAGCGCAGGAAGTGGTAGTAGCCGTAGGCCGTGGCGACCCCGGCCACCAGGAGGACGGCGAGGACGGCCGCGGTCCACACGGCGATCCGGCGTCCCCGGCGGCGCTTGCGCGGGCCGGGGGGAGGGGCGGACGCGGCCTCCTCGCCGGCGCCTCCGCCGTCCGGGGCCGCGGGGGCCCCGGCTCCGCCGGACCCCTCCGACGCTTCCGGGGCCCCCGTGCCCGCCTCGGCGGCGGGGGCCCCGGAAGCGCCCTCGTCGCCGGGGCGCTCGCCGTCCTCCGGTCCGCCCGGGGACGGGTCCGCGGACGCCGGCGCGTTCACCCCGTCGTCGCCGGCCTCCTCGGTCCCGTCCGCTCCGGGCCGCCCGGCCGCGGAGGGCTCCGCTCCGGGGCCGGGGTCCGATCCGGGTGTCTTCTCGGGTGTCTCTTCTGGGGTCTTGTCCGCGCCGGGACCGGCGGAGGAGTTCTCGTCAGCGGGCATCGTTGCAATCTCGGTGAGTTCGGACAGCGGGACGTGCCAACGGTCGGACAGGGGACCGAAAGGCCACGAGTCCGTGTCTGGGGGAGGGCGGAGGTCGCGCGGGGCACTGGGGCGGGTGGTCGAGCGGCCCGGGGCAGCCCGGGCACCCGGGTGCGGCCCACGGGGCATCGGCCGGACCGCGGGAGGGACGCGGCCGACGACACGGAAACCCGCGTGTGGCAGAGATCCTAGGTGAAGTTCTCTTCGTTTGCGCGCTCGGGTTGTCCGTGCGCGGGGCTACTGACCACAATTGCGCAGCACAATTCCTTCGTCGGGTGATGGCCTGCTGGCGCCTTGCGCCCGACTTTCTCATCTGTGCCCGCAAGAATCACTTCTGACCCGCCGTGTGCACGGAGGATCAGAGCCTCACCGTGGGATCACACGCAACGATCCGGCTTCTTCCGGTCAGTCGTCCCAGAACGTGCTTTCCTTCCCGGACTCCTCCGCGGTGTCGGTGGTGCGGCCCCCCTTGGCGGCGGGCTTCGCGGCGGGCTTGGCCGCGGGCTTGGAGGGGGTCGCCCTGGGGGTCTTCCGCGCCGCCGGCTTGGCGCCCGTGTGCCGGGGCCGCGCGGTCACGGCGCTCTTGGCGATGGGCTCGGCCGGGCGCGGCGTCTCACCGGAGTGGATGCTCAGCGCCTCCTCCTCGACGGTCAGCATCCTGCGCACGGGGTCGGGGACCTCCGGCAGCCGCTCGGAGCGCAGGTGCGCGCCCAGCACCTCCAGGGCGTGGTCGCACAGCAGCTGTCTGGCCCGTTCGGCCTTGACCCCGCTGAGCTCCTCGATCTCGGGGAGGTTGCGCTCGCGGAGCAGGCGGATGACGTCGCGCAGCCGCTCGCGGGTCTTGCGGTCGGTCATCGACATGACCGTCAGCTCGGCCTCGGCGACGAAGCCCTCCTGGCGGCCGTCGGAGTCGCGCTCGGCGATGAACGCGCTGGTCAGGCTCCGGGCGGAGGAGCGGGAGGAGGCGCGGATGTCGTTGCGCCTGATGTGGCGGGCCTGGAGGCCGGTCACGACGACACTGGTGGCCAGGCTGATTCCGGCTCCCAGCAGGATCAACGCGAGCGGGTTCTCGAGAAGCACGGGAAGGACCTTTCCGGGCGGGGGTCCGCACGGGGCGCGGTCACGGGGCGGTGACTGGGGATGTGCGGGGGCGGGGACCGGTGCTGGGCGACTATTCGCCACATCGGGGGTGATTGTCAAGTGCGAACGCGGGCCGGACGCCCGCCGTCGAGAGCGTCGTCGCAGGTCACATCGGGTATCGCGGGGCAGGGCGGGGTCGGGTGCGATGGGGGTGGACGGTGCGGGACCGGCGGGTCCCTCCCCAGGAATACCCGGTCGCGAGGGGGGCGACGCCCCCCGTCCACAGCCTGTGGACGGGGGTGGGCGTCGGCGTCACCCGGCCAGGAGCTTGTTCACCGACTCCGGAGACAGGATCTCCTCGGTGACCATCGCCGCACAGCCGCGCACGCCGGCGTCGTCCCACAGGGAGCTGGCCACGACCCGCAACTGCCTGGTGGCCAGGGCCGTGCACTGCTGGAACACCACCTCGCGCACGCCCGCGACCAGGTGGTCGTAGGCCTCCGACAGGTCCCCGCCCAGCACGATCACCTCGGGGTTGAGCAGGTTCACGGCGCCGGCGAGCGCCTCGCCGAGCCGCCGCCCGGCCTCCCTGACGAGGGTCACGGCCACGGGGTCGCCGCCGACGGCCAGGGCCACCAGTTCCTTGAGCGTGCCCGCCCGCCGCCCCCGCTCCGCCGCGAGCTCCAGGAGCCGCCGACCGCCGGCGACCGCCTCCAGGCAGTCGGTGTTGCCGCAGCGGCAGGGCAGGCCCCCGCCGTCGCGCACGGGGACGTGGCCGATCTCCCCGGCGGCGCCCAGGGAACCGCGCAGCAGGCGCCCTCCGGACAGCAGTCCGGCGCCGATCCCGGTGGAGACCTTCACGAAGACCATGTCGTCGGGGTGGCCGTGCCCGCCGGCGATGTGCTCGCCCAGTGCCATCACGTTGACGTCGTTGTCGACCGTCACCGGGACCGGGAAGCGCTCCGCGACCAGCGGGGCCAGCGCCACCCCCGCCCACTTGCCCAGGAAGGGCCGGTCATCGGCGCGCCCCGCGTGGAACTCGACCGTGCCGGGCAGGCCGATGCCCACGCCCCGCACGTCGGCGGGCCCGCGGCCGAGGGAGGCGATCTGCTCGGACCACACGTCGAGCAGCCAGGGGAGGGTCGCGTCGGGCCCCTTCTCCATGTCGGGGGAGCCGGGCGTCCGGACGAGGACGTCCCCGTTGAGGTCGCACACGGCCGCCTGGCTGCGGGCCATGCCCAGGGCGCTGGTGAGGATGAGCCCGCTGTCGGCGTTGAACTCCAGGAGGGTGGGGGGCCGGCCGCCGCTGGAGACGGCTCCGGTCCCCTCCGTGACGAGGCCGCTCCCGATCAGCTCGGTGACGCGCAGGGCCACGGAGGGACGGGACAGGCCCGTGACCCGGGCGATCTCGGACCGGCTGGTCGCGGCGCCGGAGCGGATCAGCTCCAGGATGTGGCCGCTGGTGGCAGCAGAGGAAAGGCGTCCGGGGGTTCTGGCCATATCTCATTCAACCATGGGGTTAAGCCTCGAAGACTGGGAGGTTATGTAAAGAAGTGTTCTCAAGTGTGCTTGGTTTTTTACCATAGTCGGGCGTAAGGTCGAAAGTGGCGAACGTCCCCGGGCCCCAGGGGCCGTTCCTCCTCCCGCACCGCCCCCCGTCGCAGCACCCCTCTCCCTTCTCCCTCCCCGCAGGAGCAGCCCGAAGATGTCGCAGCAGTCCGCGCCCCGCCCCACCGACCTGGTGGTCTTCGGGGGCACAGGCGACCTGTCCATGCGTAAACTCCTCCCCTCCCTCTACCTGCTGGACCGCGACGGCCACCTGGACGGGGGAACGCGCGTCATCGCCGTCTCGCGCGACGGCCTCACCGACGCCGACCTGCGGGACAAGACCTCCTCGGCGGTCCGCGGCCACCCCGCCGTCCAGGTGGTCGAGCCGGACGTGCTCCGCCGCTTCCTCGACCGCCTCTCCCACGTCACCGTGGACGTCGGCGGGGACCCCTCCGGATGGGCCGACCTCGCCTCGGCCCTCACCCCGGACCGCGACCGGGTCTTCTACCTCGCCGTCCCGCCCATGATCTCCGGCGACATCTGCCGCGGTCTGGACGGCGCCGGTCTGGTCACCCCCGGGTCCCGGGTGGTCATGGAGAAACCCCTGGGGCGCGACCTCGCCTCCTCCCGGGCCGTCAACGACGCCGTGGGCGCCGTCTTCGACGAGCAGCGGATCTACCGGATCGACCACTACCTGGGCAAGGAGACCGTGCAGAACCTGCTCGTGCTGCGGTTCGCCAACGTCTTCCTCGAACCCCTGTGGAACTCCCGCTGGATCGACCACGTGCAGATCACCGCCACCGAGACCGTCGGGGTCGGCGGGAGGCGCGGCTACTACGACACCTCCGGCGCCATGCGCGACATGGTGCAGAACCACCTCCTGCAACTGCTCTGCCTCACCGCCATGGAGCCCCCGGCCAGCTACGACCGCGAGGCCGTCCGCGACGAGAAGCTCAAGGTGCTCCAGTCGCTGCGGCCCGTCACCGGCGACCGGGTCGCCGAGGACACCGCCCGCGGGCAGTACGGGCGCGGAACCGTCCAGGGGGCCGAGGTCCACGGCTACCTCGACGAGGCGGGCGGGCCCGCGGTCAGCGACACCGAGACCTTCGTGGCCCTGCGCGCCGAGATCGCGAACTGGCGCTGGGCCGGCGTGCCCTTCTACCTGCGCACCGGCAAGCGCGTGGGCCACGCCCGATCGGAGATCGTGATCCGCTTCCGGGAGGTGCCGCACACCATCTTCCCCGGCACCGACGCGGTCCCCGGCGCGGGCAGCCTCGTCATCCGCCTCCAGCCGGACGAGGGCATACACCTCACCATGCTGGCCAAGACGCCCGGCGCGGGGGCGCTGAGGCTCCGGCCCGTGCCGCTGGAGCTCAGCTTCGCCGACACCTTCTCCACCCGCTCGCCCGAGGCCTACGAGCGGCTGCTGATGGACGTGCTGACGGGGGACTCCACCCTCTTCATGCGCCGTGACGAGGTCGAGGCCGCGTGGCGCTGGGTGGATCCCATCATCGAGGCCTGGAACAGCACGGACACCACCCCCGAGACCTATCCGGCCGGGAGCGCGGGCCCCGAGGGCGCGCACCGGCTCATCGGCCGCACCGGCCGCACGTGGCACGAAGAGGAGCAACCCCGATGACCGCGCACACCCATGAGACGACCGGGTACGGACCCGGAGTCCACCCCGTCGTCGCCGACGTCACCCGGCGCCTGGCCGAGCGCAGCGCCGGGACCCGGTCCGCGTACCTGGCCAGGATCGACGAGGCGACGGGCCGGGGACCGGCCCGCACCACCCTGGGCTGCGCCAACCTCGCCCACGGGTTCGCCGCCTGCGGCGTCTCCGACAAGCTCGCCCTGGCCGGGGACGTCAAGCCCAACCTGGCCATCGTCTCGTCCTACAACGACATGCTCTCCGCGCACCAGCCGCTGGAGTCCTACCCGGCCCTCATCAAGGCCGCCGTCGCCGAGGCGGGCGGCGTCGCCCAGTTCGCGGGCGGGGTGCCCGCCATGTGCGACGGCATCACCCAGGGCCGTGCGGGCATGGAGCTCTCCCTGTTCAGCCGGGACGTCATCGCGATGGCCACCGCCGTCGCCCTGTCCCACGACATGTTCGACGGCGCCCTCATGCTCGGGGTGTGCGACAAGATCGTGCCGGGCCTGCTGATCGGCGCGCTCTCCTTCGGCCACCTCCCGGTGGCGTTCGTGCCCGCGGGCCCCATGCCCTCCGGCCTGCCCAACAAGGACAAGGCGCGGGTGCGGCAGAAGTTCGCCGAGGGCAAGGCGGACCGCCGCGAACTCCTCCAGGCCGAGTCCGCCGCCTACCACTCGCCCGGCACCTGCACCTTCTACGGAACCGCGAACTCCAACCAGATGCTCATGGAGGTCATGGGCCTGCACCTGGCCGGGGCGAGCTTCGAGCAGCCGGGCTCCCCCGTGCGCGAGGCCCTCACCGCCGAGGTCGGACGCCGCGTGCTCGGGCAGACCGCCCTCGGTGACGCCCACAACCCGGTCGGCGTGCAGGTCGACGAGAGGGCCCTGGTCAACGCGGTGGTCGCCCTGCTCGCCACCGGCGGCTCCAGCAACCACACCCTGCACCTGGTGGCCATCGCCCGCGCCGCCGGGATCGAGCTGACCTGGGACGACTTCGCGGACCTGTCCGAGGTGGTGCCGCTGCTCACCCGCATGTACCCCAACGGCGCCGCCGACGTCAACCAGTTCCACGAGGCGGGCGGCATGGCCTACCTGATCGGCACCCTCCTGGACGCCGGCCTGCTCCACGAGGACGTGCGGACCGTGATGGGCGGGGGTCTGGGCCGCTACCGGCAGACCCCCCGCCTCGAAGGGGACGCGCTGACCTGGGGCGACGGGCCCAAGGAGAGCGGCGACACCACCGTGCTGCGCGGGGTGGAGGACCCCTTCGCGCCGGACGGCGGCCTGCGCATGCTCTCGGGCAACCTGGGCCGTGCCGTCATCAAGACCTCCGCGGTCGCACCGGAGCGCCGCGTCGTCGAGGCCCCCGCCCGGGTCTTCGCCGACCAGGCCGAACTCCAGGACGCCTTCGCCGCGGGAGAGCTCACCGGCGACTTCGTCGCCGTGGTGCGCTTCCAGGGGCCGCGGGCCAACGGCATGCCCGAGCTGCACAAGCTCACCCCGCCGCTGGCGGTGCTCCAGGACCGGGGCCAGAAGGTCGCCCTGGTGACCGACGGGCGCATGTCCGGAGCCTCCGGCAAGGTGCCCGCGGCCATCCACGTCTCCCCCGAGGCGGTCGCGGGCGGTGCCCTCGCGTACGTGCGCGACGGCGACCCGATCAGGCTGGACGCCACCGCGGGCACACTGGAGGTGCTGGCCGACCTCTCCGGACGCGAGCCCGCGCGGCCCAGCGCCGACTCCTCGACCGGTACCGGCCGGGAGCTGTTCGCCGCCCTGCGCGGCGTGGTCGGACCGGCGGAGGCCGGCGCCGGGGTCTTCTGACCCCCCGATCCACCCGGCGGACGGCGGGCGCGGAGGGGCCGGCCCACCGGTCCGCGACGTGCCCGCCCCGCCCCGGGCCGCCCGCGCCGGAGCGGGCGGCCGCCGGTGCGCCCGCACCGGACCACGCACCACCACACAGACGGAGACGCACATGACGACGAGCCCCCGTTCGGGCGCGGACATCCTCGACCTCGCCCCGGTGATGCCGGTGGTGGTCATCTCGGACGCGGAGACCGCCGTGCCGCTGGCCCGCGCCCTGGTCGCCGGGGGCCTGCCCGGCATCGAGGTGACGCTGCGGACCCCGGCCGCCCTGGAGGCCATCGAGCGCATCGCGGCCGAGGTGCCCGAAGCCGTCGTGGGAGCGGGCACCGTGGTCGCCCCCGGACAGGCGCGGGCGGCGGCCGAGGCGGGCGCGCGGTTCCTGGTCAGCCCCGGGTGCACGGCCGACCTCGCCTCGGCCATGGCCGACACCGGCCTGCCCTTCCTCCCGGGGGTGGGCACCGTGTCCGAGGCGATGGCGCTCCTGGAGCGCGGCCTCTCGGCGCTGAAGTTCTTCCCCGCCGAGGCCGCGGGCGGCGCGGCGTTCCTGAAGTCGCTGGCGGGCCCCCTGCCCCAGGTGCGCTTCTGCCCGACCGGGGGGATCACCGCGGCGTCGGCCCCCTCCTACCTGGCCCTGGCCAACGTGGGCTGTGTGGGAGGCAGCTGGCTGACCCCCGCCGAGCTGGTGTCGGCGGGCGACTGGGGCCGCGTCACCCGCCTGGCCGAGGAGGCCGCGGCCCTTTGACCCCCGCCCGCCCCGGCCCCGCGCCGGGGCGGAGGGGACCGCTCACTCCGACCGGTTGAAGCGGACCACGGTGAGCCACACCAGGAGCACGCCGGCCGCGGCGACGAGCCCGACCTCGGCCGCCCAGGGGATCTGCCAGCCGAACCACGTGATCCCGGGGTTGAACAGCGCCTCGGTGGCGGGCGAGGTGTCGAGGTGGGCGAAGACCGCCTGGCGCATGGGGTCGACGACGTAGGTGATCGGGTTGACCAGGGTGATCGCGGCCAGCCAGGAGGGCAGGTTCCCGATGGGGAACATGGCGCCCGACAGCAGGACCAGGGGCGAGATGACGAGCTGGGCCATGCCCATGAACGCCTCGCTGCCCTTGACCGAGACGGCGATGAAGACGCCCATCGCGGAGGCCGTCAGCCCGACCATGAAGGTGAGCCCGAACAGGGTGAGCATCAGCCCCGGGGCGTAGGGGACCCCCGCCAGCCCCGCGACCGCGAGGATCAGGCAGGCCTGGAGGGTGGCGAGGACCGCGCCGGACAGGACCTTGCCCAGGATGAGCGCGGAGCGCTTGGCCGGCGCGACGAGCATGCCGCGCAGGAAGCCGACCTCGCGGTCGGTGACGATGGTCGCGGCCGAGGACACCGCCGTGCCGATGACCGTCATGACGATCACGCCCGGGAACATGACGGCGGTCAGCGGCAGGTCGTCCTCGCCGCGGGGGATGAGGGACCCGAAGCCCACACCGATCACGAACAGCCACATCACCGATTGCAGGAGCATCGCCACGCCCCGGCTGACGTCGTGGACGAAGCGGAAGAGGTCGCGCTTGAGCACCACCCTGATCGTGCGCAGGTCGTGACCGAGCCCGAAGGGGGAGGTGGGGGCGGGCTGGCGCCGCGTGGCCGTCATCGGGTGTCCTTCTCGTCAGGGGGGCTGCTCGGGAGGCGGGGGGGCACCCTCTCCCCGTCCGTCCACGGGAGCGGGCGGTGCTCGGGGAGCCCTCCGGCAGGGTGCCCCGCCGCCCCCACCCTGGCGAATCCGGGGGCGTTCCCGTCGGCGCCGGGTCCGGCCGCCGTCCTCACATCCGTCACTTCCGTCCACACCGGCGCGGACCCCCTCTCCACGGAGCCGGCGTCCTCCCGCCGCGGGCGGTCGCCCGCCATCCTCGTGAGGAGCTTGGCCCCCGTCCCCGCCCAGGACTCCCGGGAGACGGAATAGTAGTGAAGGTCCCACAGCTGTCCCCGAAAATACACGTGCCCGGGGAGGGTGGCCTCCCTGGGCGTCGCGAACAGGGCGGACCCGAAATGCATCAGGCTCGCGTCCGTCGTCAGTGCGTATACTTTTCTGAGATCCTCCCAGCGGGCGAAGGCATAGTTGACCAGTAGCATCATGGATTCCGCTCCGACGCCCACCGGAATTCCGTGGGGATCCATGAAGATGCCGATTTTCGCGTGCCCCGCCGGGCTGTGCTCCCGGATCGAGGCGAATCCCCGGACCTCGCCGTCCTTTTTCGTCTCGATCTGCAGGACGGTGACTTCCGAATCGTCCACGGCCCTGAACGAAGACTCGAAGTTGTCCCGGGAGGGCAGGGTCTCTATGCCGAGCTTCAGGAGGAGCTGGTAGAGATCGAGGACGTTCTCCTCGTCGATGGGACGAAAGCGGACACGAGGGGTTTCGAGGTGGGGGGTTGTCATCGCCGACCGTTGCGTCCTTTCCGCCTGCCGCGGGCTCGGGGCCCGTGGGGGCGACATCCTGGCACGGAAGAACCCGATGCGCACGGGGGCGGTGCGGGCCGTTCTCCCGGGGCGCCTCCCGCCCGCGTCGGAGGGGTGCGTACTCGGTCTTAAAAGGTACCGGGTTCCGTCGTGTATTCCTGTCCCGCCGGCGGGACGTGCGCGGGGAATGCCCTCCTTGCCGCCGTCGGCATTGCCGTCCTAGGTTCTGGTTCGGCACTATCGGACCATCGGAGAAAGGTGGACGCCATGTCATTGTCCGACGTCTTCTCACTTCAGGGCATGGACATCGGCCTGGAGGGCGAAGCCCTCCTCAACAGCGGGCTCAGCTACATCGGCTGCAGCGGCGACGTCATTGTCCAGCCGAGTTGACCGGCTGACCGGTATTTGACGGGGATTCGACCGGTCGTCCCATCTCTTGGCCCCGGTGCGGAGACGGCTCGTGCACGGCCGGACTTCGCACCGGACGCCGGGCGGAGACATCTCTTGTGGGCGGCCGTGGTTTCTCCTATCTTCCCTCCCGTAGGTATCCCCCCGTGTTTTTCTTTCTCAGGAGGAAAAATGGCCCTTTCCGACGTCCTCGATCTCCAGGCCTTCGAGGTGGCCGTCGACGAGAGCGCGATGCTGAACAGCGGCCTCAGCCTCGTCGGCTGCAGCGGCGACGTGATCACCCAGCCCCAGTAGCCCTTCCTCCGGGAACGCTGTGAGGGCCCTCTTCGCAGCGTTCCCCTCCCACGCCCGGCCGGTCCGCGACGGACCGGTACGGGAGAGAGGCCGCACGCGATGATCTTTCCCCACCTCGACACGGTCGGCGTGAGGCTTGCCGCCACCGGCACCAGACGGGGCGGGGCGGTGCGCGACGAACTCGCCGGCCACGGGTTGGACGGCCTTCCCGGCCGCGACGTCTTCGCCGCACTCTGGCCCGGCAGGTTCGACCAGGTGGGAGCCCAGTTCCTCCTGCACGCCCCGGGGACCGGGCGGGTCGCGGGCTACGCTTCCGTGCACGGCTTCAACTCCCAGGCCCGCCACGGCTGCGGCTCCCTCGTCGCGGACGAGCGGGAACTGGGGCCGGACGGGGCCGCCGACGCCTACGCGCTCACCGTCAACTACGCGTTCTCGATGTGGAACCTGCGCAAGCTCTACCTGTGGACCCTGGACGAGGACCTCGCCGCCCTGCGGCGGACCGGGGCCGAGGTCCGGCTGGAGGGATCACTGCCCGAGTACGTCCTCGACGGCGAGGAACTGCGCACGGCCCACGTCTTCGCCGTCTACCGGGAGGCGTGGGAGCGGACCGGGGCGGAGTTCGTGCGGGTCCGGGCGGGCGAGGGGCTCCCCGCCTGACCGCGCGGCCCGGCCCGGGCCCGGAGGCGTCGGAGGGAGAACGCGCCCGGGTCCGTCCCGGACCGGGCGCTCCACCAGCGGAGGAGCGGTGAACGACGATGGCGACGGACGGTTCCGGCCCGGAGGCGATGGTACGCGCGCGCGGCCTGGCCAAGAGCTTCGGCGAGGTCGAGGCGGTCAAGGGGGTCGACCTGGAGGTGGCCCCGGGGGAGCTGTTCGGCCTCCTCGGCCCCAACGGGGCGGGCAAGTCCACGTTGATCGGCATGCTCTCCACCCTGATCACCCCGACGTCGGGGACGGGTTCCATCGCCGGGTTCGACATCGTGCGCGAGCGTCCCGACGTGCGCCGCAGCATCGGCCTGGTGTTCCAGGAGCAGACCCTCGACCGGTACCTGACGGGTTGGTACAACCTCAAGTTCCACGCCGAGATCTACGGCGTCCCGTCCGAGGAGGTCGACGGGCGGGTGACCCGGGCGCTCCGGGACGTGGGCCTGTGGGAGGAGCGGGAGAGGCTGGCCGGGACCTACTCGGGCGGCATGCGCCGGCGGCTGGAGATCGCACGGGGCCTGCTCCACCGCCCCCGCCTGCTGTTCCTCGACGAACCGACGGCCGGGCTGGACCCGAGGTCCCGGGAGGCGATCTGGGACCGCGTCCGGGAACTCAACGAGTCCGAGGGCATCACCGTGCTGATGACCACGCACTACCTGGAGGAGGCCGAGAACTGCGGGCGGATCGCCGTCATCGACGGCGGGGAGATCGTGACGGTCGGCAGTCCCGCCGAGCTCAAGGCGCAGATCGGCCGGGACCGCGTGGAGATCGTCGCCCGCGACCCGGAGGCCCTCCGGGAGGAGCTGAGCACACGGCTCGGCCTCGCCCCGGTGGTCGAGGGCGACACGGTCTGGTTCACGGTGGCCGGGGGGCGGCGGTTCGTCCCCCGCGTGTTCTCCGAGGTCGACGCGGAGATCACCTCGGTCCAGGTCAGATCGCCCTCGCTGGACGACGTCTTCCTGGCGCACACCGGGCGGGGGATCGACAGCCCCGTCCGGGAGGAGCGCGGAGGGGCCGAACCGCTGGTCGGCGGCCCCGGGCGCTGAGGCCGGGCCCTGCCCGCCGCCGCTGCCGCGGTCCGGATCGCGTGCCCGCCCCTACTATGTCCGTATGGCTGAGGTAAGCGCGCGTCACGGGTCGTGGTCCTTCGACGGGGCGGCCCTGTGGATCACTCCCGGGCGCAGAGCCCACCCCCTGCGCCGCGGCCTCGGCGTGGTGTCGCTGCCGCTGCCCGCGCTGGCGGGCGTCGTCTTCGAGCCCCGGCGCAGGGGCGGGACCCTCCGGGCCCACCCGCGTCCGGGCGCCGACCCCTTCACCGAGGCGACGGGCGGGCACCTGAGCCGCAGCGGCGACCCCTACCAGCTGCGCGTGGGCAAGGAGAAGGCCCTCGTCGCCGAGTACCTCGCCGAGACCGTCACCGAGGAGATCGCCGCCCTGGGGCCGGGCGACGCGACCGACCCCGACCGCTACCTGGTCGAGGCCCCCGCGGCCCCGGTCCGCGCCGACGCGGGCGACGCCTCGGTCGTCTTCGACGGCGCCCACGTCTACCTGCGGCCCAACTGGAAGGCGGAGTCCGCCAAGCGGGCGGCCGGTCCCCAGCGGCTCGCCCTGGACGAGATCGCCGAGGTCAGGTGGACCTCCGTCGCGAGCGGCGAGGACGGCAGTCTGCGGTTCGTCCCCTTCGGCAGGACCGAGTCGGTCCTGCCCAGGTACGACCCCTTCGCGGTGCACTGGAGCCTGTGGGGAACGGACTACGAGGGCGGGACCACGGCCGTCGTGGCGACGGCCGTCACGGCGCTGCTCCCGCACCCCACCGCACGCGGAAGGGCCGTCGAAGGCGGCCGCGCGTTCCCGGCCCTGCCGTGGCGCCGGACACGGCAGGAGCCGGAGGAGGCCTGACGCCGGTCAGCCGTCGGCGCGCACGGCCACCCACAGGCCGTGGGCGAACGGCTCGGTCCGCAGGTGCTCGGCCTTGCAGCCCGCCTTCTCGAAGGCCGCGGCGTACTGCTCCGGCGTGAACAGCGACATCTCCCACCCGTCCGTGGCGTGGCTCAAGCCCTCCTCGGGGTCGGCCACCGCGTAGTGCACGACCATGCGCATCCGGTCGTGCCTGCCCGTGACGCGGGTGGAGTGGGACAGGCGCACGACCGTCCGTCCGCCGTCCTCGACCAGGTCGCGGGAGACGTGCCCCGGTGTGAACCCCTCCGGTCCGACCCAGGGCTCGACCACCAGGACACCGCCCGGGTTCAGGTGGCGCACGAGCCCCTGGACGACGGAGGCGAGCTCGTCCTCGGATTCCAGGTGCGGAACGGCGAACATGCACGTGATGACGTCGAACCGGGTGTCCAGCGCCACCTCCCGCAGGTCCGAGCGCCACGTCCGCAGGCCGGGCACCCGGGCGCGGGCCAGCTCCAGCATCTCGTCGGACCCGTCCAGCCCCGCGACCCGGGCGAAGTGCCCGGAGAAGGCGCGCAGGTGCAGCCCTGTGCCGCACGCGGTGTCCAGCAGGGAGTCCGCCGCGGGACTGCGCTCGCGGACCAGGCCGGCGATCACCGCGGCCTCCGCGTCGTAGTCCTTGCCGCGGTGGATCATGACGGTGTCGTACACGGACGCGTAACTGCTGTCGTACATCGGATGGGCCTTTCCGTCCGTGGCCGCCGGGGCCGGGGGCGTCCACCGCCCCGGGTCTGCGACGGCCCTCCTCGTGTTCACGTGCCGGGGCGCGGTGCGCCCGCGACGGCGCCGGGACCGCGCGGTCCCGGCGCGGGTCCTCAGCCGGTCCCGTTCCCCGCGGTCGCGGGCGGCTCGGAGAAGAACGGCAGGAAGGGGCTCCCGCCGCCGGACGCCGCGGCCAGGGCCAGCAGGACGCCGGCGCCGCCGGTGGCGAGGTCCATGGACAGGCGCGGCACCCGTCCGCCGTGGAACGCGGTGTGGCCGCGGAAGGGCAGGGCGTACCACTCCAGCTCGCGGACGCGGGAGCGCAGGTCCTCCTCCGCCCCGCCGAGCCGGGCGAGCGCCGCGACCTGCCCGGCCTTGCCGTGGAGCAGGTCCGCCTGCGCGTACAGCAGGGTGTGGCACGACCGGCTCAGCGCGGGAAGGCTCTCCGCGCAGCGCTCGTCGGCCCTGTGCGCCAGGAGCTCCTGGACGACGAGGGCGACGCCGAGCCCCCCGGCGTCGATGTTGGGGAGGGCGCGGGCGCCGCGGTCGCGGACCAGCAGGGCGCCGTCGGGGGAGGCGACGCACTGGTCCAGGTCCAGGTGCAGCGCCCGCACCGCGGCGTCGGTCCAGGCGGTGTCGCCCGTGGTGCGGTACAGCGCGAGCATGGCCAGGGCCACGCCGCTCCAGCCGCGCATGAGCCCCGCCCGCCCGGTGGCCGGGCCGTCCCCGGAGGCCGAGGCGACCGCCTCGGCGAGCCGGCCGCCCAGCTCGGCGGCGCGGACCGCGTACTCGCTCCCTGCGTCCCCCGCCGCGAAGTGCACGAGGTTCGCGCAGACCCCGGCCGCCCCGGAGAAGAGGGAGACGCCCCCGACCGGCTCCCCGGCGTTGCGGTCCAGCAGGTCGGCGGCCTCCTCGCGGTGGCCCAGGTGGTCCAGCGCGTACGCCAGGCCCGCGACCCCGTCGTAGAAGCCCTGCCGGGGGGAGCGCAGGCGGCGCGACGCCTCCAACAGCCACGCCTCGTGCTCCTGCGAGCGCCCCTGCCCGGCCCGGTCCAGCGCCCACAGGACCCCGGCCGCGCCGTGGGCCATGCCGTAGCCGCCGGACACGAACTGCTGGAGGTCTCCGGGGAACAGCCGGTCGGTGCGCTCCGGCGTGGCGGACGCCCGGATGCCCGCGGCGACGGCCTGCGGGGTCACCGGGGTCGGCGCCGGGGCGCAGGGGGCCGGGACCAGCTCGCGCTCGATCTCGTCCGCCCACGCCGGGGGCACGGGGAAGAGCTCGCGGAGCACGCCGAGCAGGGCGGCCGCCTTCTCCGGGGCGAGCGCGGTGATCCGTGAGAAGGGGAGGAAGACGGACAGGCGCGTCGCGGCGAGGGCGTAGGAGTCGACGGCCGGGCCGGTCCTGGCCGACGCGGAGAAGCCGGGGGCGCCGAGCGGGGCCCGTCGGCCGTCGTCGTCCGCGTCGAAGGCGAGTTCGTAGTCGATGAGGGCGACGTTGTCCTCGGAGTCGACGATGACGTTATTGGCGTGCAGGTCGCCGAAGACGAGGCCGCGGTCGTGGACGGCGGCGAGGACCGCCTCCAGCCGGCCCAGGATGCGAAGGGCCCGCTCCGTGAAGGCCGCGAGGCTGTCGGCGCCGGGCCGGGCGTCCGTCACACCGGGGTGGTGGACGGCGCCCCACGAGCCCAGGGTGCGGCCCTCCTTGTACTCCTGCACCAGGAACCGGTGCCCGCCCAGCGTGAAGCTCCCGAGGAGCCGGGGGACGCCCGGGACGCCGTCCAGGCGGCGCAGGTTCTCCTCCTCGCGCTCCTGGCGCGCCACCGCGTCCCGAAGGTCCCGGTCCAGGCCCGCGTGCGGGCGGGCCTCCTTCAGGACGACCTGGAGGCCGTCCTCCTCCCGGCGGCCCAGGTAGATACCGCCCCCGTTGGAGAAGTGCAGGGCCTTCTCCACGACGTAGGGCTGGCGCTCCTCGGAGGACCGGGCGGCCAGGTGGGGTTCGAGGAAGGCGGGGAGCCCCGCCCAGGACGGGGGCGAGAACGAGGGGACGCGGCGGTCCGGGACGAGGGAGCCGTCCGGCGCGCGCAGCGCGGGGACCCGGGAGCCGTGCGCGTCGAGGCACCACCTCTCCCGGAACGCGCCGTACCTGACGTAGAGGGGGCCCCGGTCCCACCGCAGGTCGCTGAGGACGTACGGTCCGGGACGCCCGCCGACCAGGGCCGAGAGCCCGTGCAGGGTCCGTTCCAGCTCCTCCTCGTCGCGCGGGTAGACGGTCAGGAGCTTGCCGCTGGACGCGCGGGCCGCGTACTTGGCGTTGGCCGCGACGAGGATGTTCTTGTCGAGAAGGTACTTGAAGGCGATCCCGTGCCCGGTGCAGTAGTCCCACACGTCACGGCAGGTCGCGTCCGCGCCGTCCACCGTCGCCGAGACGTGGATCTTCCAGCCCTGCTCGGGCAGCGAGGGGTCCTCGGGGGCGACGACCTGCCAGAGACCGCTCCGTGTGCGCTTCCAGCCGGGCGGCGGCTCCAGCGCGCTCACGGAGAACTCCGCCGGGACCACGAGGGCGTGGCGGGAGCCGTCCGCCAGGCGGCTCGGCTCCTCGAAGAACAGCGGGTCCGCGAGCGTGTACATCTCGAACAGGTCGAGCATGGGCTTCCCTCCGGGAGGCGTGGCGGTACGGGCTCGGCCGCGCGGGGCGCGGTTCACTCGGGCCGGGGGCCCCCGGCGGCGGCCCTGGACCTGGGCCCGCGCGCGATCCTGTCGAGGATGGGGGCGCCGTTGGCGGTCCAGGCGCTCCGCGACACCGAGTAGAAGTGCAGGTCCCACAGCCGGCCCTGGAAGTAGACGTGTCGGGGGAGTGACGCCTCCCGGGGGGTGGACAGGAGTGCCGACCCGAATTGCCCCAGGCTCGCGTCCGTGGTCAGAACGTACACTTTCCTGAGGTAATCCCAATTCGCGAAAGCGTGGTTGACGAGCAGCATCATGGATTCGGCGCCCACGCCCACGGGAAGTCGGTCCGTGCGCATGAAGATTCCCAGTTTCACATGACCGGCCGGGTCGTGCTCGCGGATCGACCCGAAACCGAGGACCTCGCCCGTGCGCCGGAGCCGGATCTCGAATACGTCGACGAATCGGTTGGCCACCGAGTGGTAGGACTCGGAGAAGGCGTCGCGTGAGGGAAGGCTTTCCAGGCCCAGTTCCGTCAGGAGGTCGTAGAGTTTCGTGACGTTCTCCGGCGCGAGGGGGCTGAACCTGACGCGCGGGGTCTCGAGGTGCGGTGTGAGCATGGCGCGACACTCTAGGGGCCGTGCCCCGGCCGCCGGGCCGGGCCCGGGCGCCGCCGCCCGGCCGGTATCCGGGGCCGAGCCAGGTCGGGGCACGGAGGGCGGCTCAGGGCGCCGGTCCCGGCGTCCCGCCGGCGGGACAGCACGTGCGCCGTCCGCGGCACGGGGCACGTGCTTCTTGTCGCACCGGAGAAATTGCCCTAGGTTCTGAACCGCCAGTATCCGACTGCGCACAGGAAAGGAGCTCAGACATGGTTCACACCGACGTCCTGTCTCTTCAGGAGATGGACACCGTCCTCGACGAGGCCGTTCTGCTGAACAGCGGCATCAGCTACTTCGGTTGTAGCTGATTGTTTTGACGCGCTGTGGAGATGCCAATCTTCACAGCGCTTTTCTCTGCTCTGCCCAGAAGTGTCGGGAGAAGTTGTGCACGAGATCGTTTTTCCCCATCTGGAGACGCGGTCGGCCAGGCTCGCGTCCACCGGCGAGAGGTTCGGGGAGGCGGTCCACGACGAGCTCTCCGGGCTCGGTCTGGCCGGGATGCCGAGCCGCGACGTCTTCGCCTCGCTCTGGCCCAAGCAGTTCGAGGGCGTGGCCGCCCAGTTCTTCGTGGAGGAACCGGCGTCCGGCCGGGTCTGCGGGTACGCCTCCCTGCACTCCCTCAACCCGAACGGGCGCTACGTGAAGTGCGCCCTCGCCCTGGACACGGCACTGCTCGGGGAGGAGGGCGTGACGGACGCCCACGCCCTCGCCGTCAACTACGCCTTCTCGATGTGGAACATCCGCAAGGTCTACTTCTGGGTGGTCGACAGCGGGATCCCGGGCCTGCGCGCGACGGGGACGCCGACGCCCCGGGAAGGCACCCTGACCGAGTACCTGCGCGACGGGGAGAGGCTGCGATCCGTGCGGATCTTCGCCGTCTACCGGGAGGAGTGGGATGCGGCCGGCGCCGTCTACGTACGCGCGGCGGCGGGGGCCGGGTCGGCGTGAGCGCCGTCCGGCACGGGGGCTCGGGGCGGGGGCCGCGATGAGGGTGCTGATCGCGACGCAGGCGGAGAGGACCCACTTCCTGGGGACGGTGCCCGTGGCATGGGCCCTGAGGGCGGCCGGGCACGAGGTGCGGGTGGCGAGCCAGCCGCACCTGAGGTCCGTGGCCGCAGACGCGGGGCTGCCCTTCGTCCCCGTCGGCCGGGACCACCACTTCGCCAGGGTCAGCCGGAACGGGCTGGCCGACCGGCATCTGGACTTCGACATGGCGGAGGACCGGGACGAGGTCCTCACCTGGGACTACCTGCGCGAAGGCTACGGCAAGGTGGTCACCTGGTGGTGGCGGATGGTGAACGACCCCATGCTGGACGACCTGGTGGCGTTCTGCCGGGAGTGGAGGCCCGACCTCGTCGTCTGGGAGCCGTCGACGTACGCGGCCCCCCTCGCCGCCGAGCTGTGCGGCGCCGCGCACGTGCGACACCTGTGGAGCGTGGACCTGTTCGCCCGGGTCCGGGCGCGGTTCCTGGGGCGGATGGCCGAGCGGCCCGAGGGCGAGAGGGAGGACCCCCTGGCCGCCTGGCTGGGCGCCCGCGCCGCACGGTACGGGGTGGAGTTCTCAGAGACCCTGGTCCACGGCCAGGCCACCGTCGAGCAGGTCCCCGCCTCCCTCAGGGTGGACACGCCCTCCCACCTGGACTACCTGCCCGTGCGCTACGTCCCCTACAACGGCAGGGCCGTGGTCCCCGACTGGCTGCGCACACCGCCCGAACGCCCCCGCGTCGGGCTCAGCCTCGGCACGAGCGCGAGCCTGAGGCTGGGGGGCTACACGGTCGACGTGGGCACCCTTCTGGAGGGGCTGGCGGACCTGGACGCGGAGGTCGTCGCGACCCTGCCCGCCCACGAGCAGGCCAAGCTCACCGCCGTCCCCGCCAACACCCGCCTGGTCGAGTACGTGCCCCTGCACGCGCTCGCCCCCACCTGCGACGCCATGGTCACCCACGGCGGCCCCGGCACCGTCCTGACCGCTCTGACCTGCGGGATCCCGCAACTCCTGGCGCCGCACCCCCGGATGTTCGACATCCCGGTGCTGTCCGGTCTGGTGCGGGACCGGGGCGCCGCCCTGCTCCTGCCCCCCGACCGCGTCACCCCCGAGGCCGTCGCCGACGGCGTCCGCGCACTCCTGCGCGACCCGTCCTTCACCCGCGCCGCGCACGCCCTGCGACACGACATCGAGGCCATGCCGACACCCGCCGACCTCGCCCACACCCTCACCGACCTCAGCGACCGGCGCTGACCGGCCCGACCGCTCAGGCCCCGCCGGCTCCCCGGAGGGCGGCGATCCGCTCCAGGGCCGGGACCAGCTGGTCCGGGGCGGGGGCGGACAGGGTCTCGTCACGCATCCGCTCGGCCGCCTCCCTCGCCCCGGGACCGTCGAGGACGGCGGCCAGGTGCTGGTCGACCCCCTCGGTCAGGGCCGAGGCGAGGGACACCGAGCGCAGGGCGCCCCGGTCCTGGAGCGCACGCGTGATCAGGCCCCCGTCGAACTGGTCGACGTTGAGCACGACGAACTGCGGGAGCCCCTCCACCAGGGCGTTGCAGTACGAGTCGAAGCCCCCGCCGTGCACCAGCAGCGAGCACGACCCCATCAGCAGGTGGGCGGCCGCCGTGTCGGCGACCCGGATCTCCGGCGGGAGCGCCGGCAGCGCGTCCTCCCAGGAGCTGGGGGAGAGCACGACCGGCTCGGCCTCCAGCTCCATCAGCGCGTCGACCACGTCGACGAATGAGGCGGCGCCCTCCGGGGACTTGTTCCAGGAACCCCAGTCGACGAGCACGCGCCGCCCCTCGGGCTCCTCGCGGGCCCACGCCGGCAGGACCGCGCTCCCGCCGTAGGGCACCGGGCGCACGCTCAGGTGCGTCCCGGTCTCCAGTTCCCGCAGCCGCAGCGCCTCGGGGAGCTGGTGCACGGAGAACTGGCCCAGGACGAGGTCCTCGGAGAAGTCCACGCCGAACGCGGACGCGGCCTCGGTGAGCCAGGCGGTGAGCGCGTCGGGTACGGCAGGGTCGGGGTCGGTCGCCCGGTAGAGGCCGCGCAGGCGCGCGAAGAGGTCGATGCTCCACAGGAACCGCCCGTGGGCCGCGCCGCACGCCTCGGCGGCGATCGCCCCGGAGTAGGTGCTCGGCTCCCACAGGACCAGGTCCGGCTTCCACTCGCGGCAGAACGCCACGAGGTCCTCCGCCATCGGCTCGTTGACGAGTCGCCACCACCAGGTGACGTGGTCCTCGTAGGCGTCGCGCAGGTTCTCCTCGCCCAGCCGCTCCGGGCGTTCCTCGGAGAGGTCGAAGATGGACTCGCCCGGCTCCTCGCGCCCGTGGGCCACGACCTCGGCGAGGGTGTGGTCGCCCCCGACCGGCACCACGGTCAGGCCCGTCTCGGCGGCTGCCTCGACCATGGAGGGCTGGGTGGCGATCCGCACCTCGTGTCCGGCGGCACGCAGCGCCCACGCCGTCGGCACCATGCCAAAGAAATAAGCCTTGTCCGCGTATGCCGCGACGACGATTCGCAAGGTGTTCCCCACTTCCGGGATTTCGATGGTCCGATCGGTGAAAGCCGCCACCGCTCCTTGACAAGCCCGGCCCGCTGCATGTTCATTGCGGGTGTTGCACTCCGAACCTGTTCTCCTCTTCCGAGCCGGCGTGACGGTACGGTTGTGTTGATCCCTTCGGAAGAGGTTCTGGGAGCCTAGCACCGGTGCTGGATCCAGGCCGGTGGGCATAGCGCAGCAGTATGTTCGCGCCGTACTTGCCCGGCAATATCGATGTTCGGACCTCTCTGGGAGTCACCATGAAAGGTATTGTGTTGGCGGGTGGCACTGGCAGCCGCCTGTTTCCCGCTGCCCGAAGTATTTCCAAACACCTTTTCCCGGTTTACGACAAGCCGATGTTCTACTACCCGATCTCCGTGCTGATGACGGCTGGAATCCGCGAGATCCTCCTGATCACCAATCCTGAGAGCCTTCCCCTGATCCGTCAGGTGCTCGGCACCGGGAGTTCGCTGGGGATCGAGATCCGGTACGCGACCCAGCCCGAGCCCAAGGGGATCGCGGAGGCGCTGCTCATCGGCCGGGACCACATCCGGGGGAGCCGTAGCGCCCTCGTCCTGGGGGACAACATCTTTCACGGCGAGGGCTTCGGCGGACTGCTCGACCGGGCCGCGACCTCGACGTCCGGGTGCACGCTCTTCGGAACCAAGGTGAGCGACCCCCGGCAGTACGCGGTCGCGGGATTCGGGGACATGGGCAGGTTCGAGAGCCTGGAGGAGAAGCCGGCCGCCCCGCGCTCGGACTGCGCGGTCACGGGCCTCTACTTCTACGACCAGGACGTGGTGGACATCGCCGAGAGCATCGTCCCCTCCGCGCGGGGCGAACTGGAGATCACCGATGTCAACCGCGTCTACCTGGAGAGGGGACGGGCCGAACTCGTGACCATGGGGAGCGAAATAACCTGGCTCGACCTCGGCACCGAGGAATCCCTGTTGGAGGGAAGCCGATACGTTTCCACCACGGCCCGGGGGACCGGTGTCCGGGTCGCCTGTCTTGAGGAGATCGCCTTGCACATGGGCTTCATCGGAGCGGACGAGTGCTATCGGCTCGGGGAAGAGATGCCCAATTCCCGCTATGGCGCGTACGTCATGGAGGCCGCCCGCAGGGCGGCGGGGGTGCGGCAGGGTGCGGGTGTATGAAGATCCTGGTCACCGGTGGCGCCGGATTCATCGGTTCCAATTTCGTCAGACGTGTCCTCGCCGGCTCCTATCCGCGGTACGCGGACGCCGAGATCGTGGTCCTGGACAAGCTGACCTACGCCGGCACGACGGAGAGCCTGGCCTCCGTGGCCGACGACCCGCGCCTGTCCTTCGTCCAGGGTGACGTGTGCGACGAACAGCTCGTGCGCGAACTCATGGGCGGGGTGTCCCTCGTGGTGCACTGCGCCGCCGAGACCCACGTGGACCGCTCGATCTCGGACGCCGGCTGCTTCGTCCGCACCAACGTCATGGGCACCTTCCACCTGCTGGACTCGGCCCTGGCCGAGAACGTGGAGAACTTCGTCCTGGTCTCCACGGACGAGGTCTACGGGACGCTCGGTTCGGGATCGTGGGTCGAGACCGACCCCTTGGAGCCCAACTCCCCGTACTCGGCCTCCAAGAGCGCCTCCGACCTCCTGGCGCGGTCCTTCCACCGGACCTACGGCATGCGGGTCTGCGTCACCCGGTGCGCCAACAACTACGGGCCGTTCCAGTTCCCGGAGAAGATGATCCCGCTCTTCGTGACCAACCTGCTGGACGGGATGCCAGTGCCCGTCTACGGGGACGGCGGCAACGTCCGCGAGTGGGTCCACGTGGACGACCACTGCGACGCCCTCGCCCTGGCGGCCGAGCACGGTGAGCCCGGCGAGGTCTACAACATCGGCGGTTCGGTCGAGAAGCGGAACCTGGAGGTCACCGGCGCGCTCCTGGAGCTGCTCGGGCACGACGCCTCGATGGTCCGCTTCGTCGCCGACCGCAAGGGCCACGACCGCCGCTACTCCGTGGACGGGACCAAGGCCGCCGAGCGGCTGGGCTACCGGCCCGCCGTCTCCTTCGAGGAGGGGCTGGCCCGCACCGTCGCCTGGTACACGGAGAACCGCGCGTGGTGGGAACCGCTGAAGAAGCGCCTCCCCCAGGTGGAGGACGGCGGCTGAGGCGTCCCCGCATCCGTCCCGCCCGTCCCGCCCGTCCCGCCCGTCCCGCCGGCGGGACAACGACGAGGCCGGGACGGACCCGTATTCCCCGTCCCGGGCCCCGCCCGGGACCCGACCCCCGATCGGATCAGGACTCACGTGTCGGTTGACGAGCTCTCCCCCGGCGACCTCATCACACGGCTCCCCGCGGCGCCCGAACTCTCGGAACGGCCGTGGACGGTGCGCTGGGACGCGCTGGACCAACCCGCGGAGCGGTTCCTCGGCCGCCTGCTGCCCCCCGAGACGGCGTTCACCACCTCGGGAAGCACCGGCCGTCCGACCGTCTGGCACCGCACCCGTGAGCAGCTCGTGGCGGAGGCGGGCCTGCTCGCCGCGCTGCTGGAGGACGCCCGGCCCGAGGCGGTCGTGTCCTTCGCGCCGCCGCGGCACCTCTACGGGATGCTCTCCAGCGTGCTCGTGCCCGCCCTCCTCGGCGTGCCCGTCTGGTACGTGCCCCAGTTCGCCCCGCTGCCGCCCGCCGACCACCGCCGCTGGGCGGTGATGGCGATCCCCTGGACCTTCCGGATCCTCCTCAGCCGCACGAACTGGATCGAGGCGGCCGAACGCCTCGCGTTCGTCCACAGCACGGCGGTGGTCCCGCGCAGTGCGAACGACCTGCTCTCCGCGGCGGGCGACCGCGCGAGCCTGACCGAGATCTTCGGATCGACGGAGACCGGTGGCGTCGCCCACCGCGAGTGGAGCCCCCACGACCCGCCGTGGCACCTGTTCCCCGACGTCGAGTTCGGGCACGGACCGGACCGCCCCGGGACGGAGGACCCCCTGGTGGTCCGCAGCCCCCGCATCGCGCGGCCCGGGGCGGGGGCCCCGGTCGCGGAGTGCCGGATGGACGACCACGTGGTCCGGCTCAGCGACCGGACCTTCGGGTTCGCGGGACGCCGGACCCGGCTCGTCAACGTCAACGGGCGGCGCCTGGACCTGGACCTCATGGAGGAGGGGCTGGCCGACGTCCTCGACTGCGAGGACCTGGCGTGCGTCCCGGTGCTCGACCCGCTGACCGGGGAGCACTTCGACCTCCTGATCGTCCCGGCGCCGGCCGGGGCCCCCGACGCGGAGGAGCTCCGGAGGGCGCTCGACCGGATCGAATACCGTCCCCGCAGTGTGCGGACGGTGGAGCGGATCGACCGCTCCGAGACAGGCAAACTTCGGCGCGTGCAGTCCGCGCGCGCCCGCCCCGAAGGAGTGGACAGATGACGCCAACGCCGACAAGCCTGGCGGAGGTCGTCAGCCGGGCCGCGTGGGACGCGAGCATCGGCTGGACCGACGACGACCTCTCGCGGATGCAGGCCAGCGCCACGACCATGGCCAAACACCTGGCCGACGGCGCCGACGTCTACGGGGTCACGCGCGGCTTCGGCCCGCTCGTGGCCTTCCCCGCCTCGGAGTCCGCGGGCGAGCAGGGGGACGGACTCATCGCCCACCTCGGCAGCGCGCAGGGGGAGCCGCTGTCGCCCGAGGTCAGCCGACTCGTGGTCGCCCTCCGGCTCACGAGCATGCGCCGCGGCTACTCCGCGGTGTCGGTCGACTTCTGGCAGGAGCTCGTCGGGCTGTGGAACCGCGGCTTCACCCCCGTCATCCCGCGTGAGGGCACGGTGAGCGCCAGTGGCGACCTCCAGCCCCTGGCCAGCGCGGCTCTGGCGTTCGCGGGCCAGGGCGAGGCCTGGGTGCGCGAGGACTCCGGCGCCTGGTCGCGCAGACCCGCCGCCGAGGCCCTGGGCCGCCTGGGCGCGTCCCCGGTCCGGTGGAACGCACGCGAGGCCCTGTCCTTCGTCAACGGCAGCGGGGTCAGCCTCGCCGTCACCGTCGACAACCACCGCCAGGTCGAGGACGTGGTCCGCGCGTCGGCGCTGACGACCGCCCGGATGGTGGACCTGCTGGGGGCCAACCCCCAGGCGTACGCGGCGGGGATCGCGGAGGCCCGCGGCCAGAACGGCCAGGCCGCCGCCGCCGCGTGGATCAGGTCCGGCATCCCCGACGGAGCCGAGCGCGACGAGGCCAGGCCCCTCCAGGAGCCCTACAGCCTCAGGTGCGCGCCGCAGATCCTCGGCGCGGTGCTCGACCAGCTCGCCGCCGCGGAGCGCATCCTGCTGCGCGAGGCGGTGGGGACCACCGACAACCCCGTCAGCAGCGCGGGAGAGGTCCTGCACGGCGGCAACTTCCACGCGATGCCCGTGGGCCTGTGCTCGGACCAGCTCGGCCTGGCCCTCCAGCAGGTGGCCTACATGGCCGACCGGCAGCTGTCCCTGCTCTGCGGCTCGGACACCAACGGCGGGCTCCCGCCGATGCTCACCCCCCGGCCCGGGGCGGGGAGCGGCCTGGCCGGGGTCCAGGTCAGCGCCACCTCGTTCGTCTCGCGGATCCGCCAACTCGTGACCCCCGCCACCCTCACCGCCCTGCCCTGCAACAACGGGAACCAGGACCACGTGCCCATGGCGCTCAACGGCGCGAACTCCCTCGCCCAGGCCCTGGACCTGGCGTGGCTGGTCGTCGGCTCGCTCGGCGTGGGCCTGGCCCAGCTCGCCGCGCTCACCGGCAGGACCGGGGAGACGGGGCTGTGGGGCCGGATCGCCGAGCTGTCCCCGCCGCTGGACCGGGACCGCCCCCTCGCCGCGGAGGTGCGGGCCGTGCGCGACGCCCTCGCGGAGGAGGCCCGCGCCAGGTCCGGCGAGTGGGTGCACCGGGACGCCTGAGGCCGGCCGCGTGCGGCGGGCCGACCGTCCGCCGCCCGCCCGGACCCACCGCCCCGTCCGCGTCACGGACGGGGAATTCGCATGTCAGACGGGGCGTACCGCCAGGTCGCACCCCACAGGGAAGGGTTCGCCTTGCAGACGCCAGAACTATGGATCCGGGGCCTCGGTGTCTACCTCCCCGACACCCGGGTGAGCGTGGAGACCGCCGTCGCCGAGGGTCTCACCACGGCGGAGGAGGCGGCCGTCCACGACATGGCCGGCGCCGCCGTCGCGGGTGAGCTCCCCGCCCCGGAGATGGCGCTCCGCAGCGCCCGCGAGGCGTACGGCCAGGCGGGGGCCGACCCCGACGACACGCGCGTCCTCCTCTACACGGACATCTGGCACCAGGGCCCCGACGTCTGGTTCCCGCAGTACCACCTCCAGCACCACCTCGTCCGGGGCGACGTCATCGCGGGGGAGCTGCGCCAGGGGTGCAACGCCCTGTTCACCGCGATGGAGCTGACCGAGCCGCACCTGCGCGGAGCCCCGGAGAGCGCCACCGCCCTCCTCGTCGCGGCCGACAACTTCAGCACCCCGAACGTCGACAGGTGGCGCTCGGGGGCCTTCGTGATGGGAGACGGCGCCTGCGCGGTCCTCCTGGGGCGGGCGCCCGGCCTGGCCCGGGTGCTCTCGGTGGGCTCGATGGTCGTCCCCGAGCTGGAGGAGCTGCACCGGGCGGGGGAGCCCGAGTTCCCCCCGGCGGCCACGACCGGCACCGCCCTGGACCTTCGCGCCCGGGGGCGCGCCCTCTCCGCGAAGGGGGAGGAGGACCCGGAGGTGGACCTCGCCTGGTTCACCCTCCAGCAGAAGATGATGCTGCTGGTCGGCCGCACCCTCGCGGAGGCCGGGGTGGGCTTCGGCGACATCGCCCGCGCCACCTTCAGCAACCTGGGCCCGGGAGCGGTGGAGCACCGCTGGATGGACGTCCTCAAGCTCCCCATGGAGAAGTCCACGTGGAGCCACGGCCGGACCATCGGCCACATCGGGGCCGCCGACCCCTTCATCGGGCTGCGCCACCTGCTGGACGAGGGCGGGGTCCGGCCCGGGGACCACGTGGTCCTGGGCGGACTGGGCTCGGGGGTCACGCTCTCCTGCGCCGTGGTGCGGATCGCCGACGCCCCGCCCGGCTCCTGAGACGCGGGAGGCGCCGGACGCGGGCAGGCCCCGGAGCCCGCGTCCGGAGGACCGGCCGACGGGCGACCGCGTGAGGGGGGCCGGGGACCCGCCGGGCCCCCGGGCTCACCACGACCAGGCCTCGGGCGCGGGGCCGCCCTTGCCCACCGGGGGGAACAGGGCGTCGATCCGTTCGGCGGTCTCCGCGTCGATCCCCGTCTCCAGGGCCCGGATCGCGCCGTCGAGCTGGCCCAGGGTGCGCGGCCCGACGATGGTCGAGTTGACCCCCGGGCGCGAGAGCACCCACGCGATCGACAGCTCGGCCGGGTCGCGGCCCACGGAGTCGCAGAGGTCCTCGTAGGCGGCGATCGTGTCCCCGCGCTCGCGCAGCACCTCCATCGCCCGGCTCTTGGCCGTCTTGACGGCGGTGCCCTCACGGAGCTTGCGGATGGCGCCGCCCAGCAGGCCGCCGTGCAGCGGCGACCAGGTCAGGATCCCGATGCCGTAGGACGCCGCCGCGGGCAGGACCTCCAGCTCCACGTGGCGCGTGACCAGGTTGTACGCGCACTGCTCCGAGACCAGGCCGAGGAAGTTGCGCCGGTTCGCGGCCTCCTGGGCGGAGGCCAGGTGCCAGCCCGCGAAGTTGGAGGAGCCCACGTAGCGCACCTTGCCCTGGTGGACGAGGATCTCCATCGCCTGCCAGACCTCCTCCCACGGCGCGTTGCGGTCCACGTGGTGCATCTGGAAGAGGTCGATCCAGTCCGTGCGCAGCCTGCGCAGCGACTCCTCGCACGAGGCGATGATGTGGCGGGCCGAGAGGCCGCGGTCGTTGGGCCAGTCGCTCATGGGGTTGAAGACCTTGGTCGCCACAATGGAACGGTCGCGGCGCCCCTCGCCCTTGTCGAACCATTCGCCGATGAGTTCCTCGGTCATTCCCTTGTGCACCTGCCACCCGTAGTGGTTGGCGGTGTCGAAGAAGTTGACGCCGTGTTCGAGCGCGCTGTCCATCATCGCGAAACTCTCGTCCCGCGGAGTGTTCACGCCGAAATTCAGCGTTCCCAGGCAGAGGCGGCTGACCTCCAGCGCGGTACGGCCAAGGCGTGTGTACTGCATTCTCTCCCCTGTTTCATGGTGTCTCGCAGAGAAAGCTGGACTCGGGGTCGAACGGAACTCGTGGGGGTGCGCCGGCCGCCGGATGCCGCCGTTATCGCTCCGGAAGGATCCGGAAAGGGCCTCGTGGAGAAGACTTCCACGTCCGGGCGGACCCCGCGCCGCTATGCTCGCGATCCGGTGGCGCCCGGCGGCGAAGAGGCCGCCCCGGCGCCCTCGGACGAAGGGCACCGTACCCCGCGACACCCGCGTCCCGCCGTGCCCGGAGCCCCTGCTCCCGCCGCCGCGCCGCCCCCCACCGCCCGCCCCTCCCGGAACCGCCCTTCCGGTGGTTCCGGCTCCTCTCCGGAGATGCCCCCTTGCGTGTACTGCTCGCCTCCTACGCGGAGAAGACGCACTTCATCGGCATGGTGTCCCTCGCGTGGGCACTGCGCGCCGCCGGACACGAGGTGCGCGTCGCCAGCCAGCCGGAACTGACGGGGTTCCTGGCCCGGGCGGGACTGCCCGCGGTCGCGGTCGGACGCGACCACCTTCTGAAGAAGCACTTCGAGGTGGTGACCCAGTGGGGCGAGGGAGAGGCCCCGGGGCTGTTCGACGTCGGCGAGGCCTGGGACGACGACCTGTCGTGGGAGGAGCTGCGGTGGGGCGCGCGCGACACGGCGGCCTGGTGGTGGCGGATGGTGAACGACCCGATGCTGGACGACCTGGTGGCGTTCTGCCGTGCGTGGAAGCCCGACCTGGTGGTGTGGGAGGCGACCACGTTCGCGGGGGCGATCGCGGCGGAGGCGTGCGGTGCGCCCCACGTGCGGTTCCTGTGGAGCCTGGACCTGTTCGCCGCCATGCGGGTGCAGTACCTGGAGCGCATGGCCGAGCAGCCCGAGGCCGATCGCGACGACCCCGTCCGCGCCTGGCTGGAGAACCGGGCCGCGCGCTACGGCGTCGGCTTCTCCGAGGACCTCGTCCGGGGCCGGGCCACCCTGGACTACCTCCCCGGCTCCCTGACCCTGTCCGCGCCCACCGGCGCCCGGCGCCTGCCCCTGCGCTACGTCCCCTACAACGGCAGGGCCGTGGTCCCCGACTGGCTGCGCACCCCGCCGGCGCGGCCCCGCATCGCGCTGAGCGTGGGAAGCAGCACGACCGAGTGGTTCGGGGGGCACACGTTCTCGCTGGGCGAGGTCCTGCGGGGGCTGGGGGAGCTGGACGCGGAGATCGTCGCGACCCTGCCGCCGGAGGAGGAGGCCGGGCTCGGCCCGCTCCCCGACAACGTGCGGCTGGTGGGCTACGCGCCCCTGCACGTCCTGGCACCGACCTGCGCGGCCATGATCACGCACTCCGGGCCCGGCACCCTGTGCTCGGGGCTGTCACACGGGGTGCCCCAACTGCTCGTGCCCGGGCCCCGGCTGGACGCCCCCCTGCTGTCGCGGCTGGTGGAGCGCCAGGGGGCGGGGCTGGTGGTGCTGCCGGAGGACGCCGGGGCCGTGAGCCTGCGGGACACCGCGCGCCGCCTGGTCGAGGACCCCCGACACGCCGCGGCGGCGGCGCTCATACGCCAGGAGATGGCCGCCATGCCCACCCCCGCCGCGACGGCGCGCGTCCTTGCCGACCTGGTGCGGGAGGGGTCCCTGGGCCCGGCCTGAGCGGGGCGCCGCCGGAGGTTCGGGAAAGCCCCGGCCCCCGCGCGACCCCGTGGTCCGGGGTGGTGTGCGGGGTCAGCGCCGGTGGGCGAGGTCGGTGAGGGTGCGTGCGAGGTCGGCGGGGGTGGGCATGGCGGCCATGTCCTGGCGCAGGGTGTGCGCCGCCCCGGTGTGGCGGGGCTCGTCCAGGAGCGCGCGTACCCCGGCGGCCACGGCGTCGGGGGTGACCCGGTCGGGTTCCAGGATGAGGGCGGCCCCCCGGTCCCGCACCCTGCCCGACAGCAGCACGGTGTCGAACATGTTGACGTTGGGGGCCATGAGCTGGGGGATGCCGCTGGTGAGGGCGGTCAGGACGGTGCCGGGCCCGCCGTGGGTGACCATGGCGTCGCAGGTGGGGGCGAGCGCGTGCAGGGGCACGTACTCGACCAGGCGGGTGTTGGCGGGGACGGGGCCCAGGGCGTCCTGTTCACGGGCGGGCAGGGTGGCGACGACCTCCACGTCGAGGTCCGCCAAGCCCTCCAGCGCGACCTCGGGGGAGAGCTGGTGCTCCCCGTACCACTCGGCCGCGCTGGTGCCGAGGGTGAGGGCGACGCGGGGGCGTTCGGGCGGTGTGCGCAGCCAGTGGGGGACGACGGCCCTGCCGTTGTAGGGGACGTAGCGCATCGGCAGGTAGTCCAGGTGGGAGGGCGTGTCCACCCTGAGGGAGGCGGGGACCTGCTCGACGGTGGCCTGGCCGTGGACGAGGGTCTCGGAGTACTCGACGCCGTGGCGGGCGGCGCGGGCGCCCAGCCAGGCGGCCAGGGGGTCCTCTCTCTCGGCCTCGGGCCGCTCGGCCATCCGCTCCAGGAACCGCGCGCGGGTGCGGGCGAAGATGTCGGCGCCCCACAGGTAGCGCACGTGGGCGGCGCCGCACGCCTGCGCCGCGATCGCCGCCGAGAAGGTGATGGGCTCCCAGACGACGAGGTCGGGCCTCCACTCGCGGCACAGCGCCACCAGGTCCTGCTCCATGGGGTCGTTCACCATCCGCCACCACCACGGGACCATCAGGCGGTAGCCCTCCAGCAGGTACTCCCAGGTGAGGACCTCGTCCCGGTCCTCCGCCATGTCGAAATCGTCCTCCTCCCCGCCCGTCATCGCGTGGTACTGGCGCATGACCCGGCGCAGGAGGTGGTCCCGCCCCACGGGGACGAAGGGCAGGCCCGTCGCCGCCACCGTCGGCCCCAGCGCGGGCTGGCTCGCCACCCTCACCTCGTGTCCCGCGGCCCGCAGAGCCCACGCCAGGGGCACCATCCCCAGGAAGTGGGTTCTCTCCGCCTGCGTCGCGATCAGCACGCGCACGGCCATCGCCTCCGTCCCTGTGTCGTCCGCCGGCCGCGGGAGCGGTCCGGGAGGCCCCCGGCGCCGCGGCTCCGCCCCGGCCGCGGCGTATTCTTTCCCGGCGGCCGAAGCAATCGGCACGGGACCGGGTTTGCCAAGAGTTGCTTCCGCGCGCATATCATTGCCCACCTGAACCGGCCGGGGCCTCATTTATCTTCGGCAAGGGAGATTGTAGGGAAGTCGTTCGCCCCGCATCCGACGAGGACTCCCCGGTGCTGCTCCGTGCATCTCGTTCGCATGAAGTAGATTCCCAAGCACCGGCCGATCCGCCGGACAGGTGAATGGCCGGATACTGGACCGATCCTTTCTCGTCAAGATCCCTCGGGACCTGTTTTCCCTGTGCCGCCGGGGTGAGAGTCGAATGGAGCTCATATGCGTTTCCTGCTGGATCGGGGGGACATCACCGTCTCGGTCGTCGGCCTGGGATACGTGGGATCGTGCGTCGCCGTCAGCCTGGCCGACAACGGGGTGGACGTCGTCGGCGTCGACGTCGACGCCTCCCTGATCGAGGAGATGGAGGCGGGCCGCTGCCGTCTCAAGGAGCCGGGGCTGCCCGAACTGGTGGCCAAGGGCCGGGGGACCGGCCGACTGCGCGTCACCACCGACTTCGCCGCGATCTCCGATACGGACGTGGTCGTGATCGCCGTCGGCACCCCGGTCCAGGAGGACGGCACGCTCGTCCGGACGCAGGTCGAGAACGCCGCGACCGAGATCGGGCTGCACCTGCGGGCCGGACAGGTCGTCGTCTTCAAGAGCACGGTCCCCCCGGGCACGACCCGCGACCTCGTCGCACCGCTGCTGGAGGGCGGGGGCCTGACCTGCGGCGAGGACTTCGGGCTGGCCTTCTGCCCCGAACGCCTCTCCCAGGGCAGCGCGCTGGCCGAGATCCGCCGGCTCCCCGTGGTCGTCGGCGGCTGGGACGAGCGGTCCGGAGCGGCGGCCGAGCGGTTCTGGCGGGCCGGGCTCGGCGTCGAGACCGTCCCCTGCTCCTCCATCGAGGCCGCCGAGACGGTGAAACTCCTCAACAACTGGTGGATCGACCACAACATCGCCCTGGCCAACGAGCTCGCGCGCTACTGCGCGGCCATCGGGGTGGACGCCATGGAGGTCATCGCGGCGACCAACGAGGTGCCCAAGGGGAAGGGGAACATCAACGTCCTCTCCCCGGGGGTCGGCGTGGGCGGCTCCTGCCTGACCAAGGACCCCTGGATGCTCTGGCGCTCCGCCCGGGAACGGGGGGTCGACCTCAGCACCGTGGTCACCGCGCGCGAGGCCAACGAGGCGATGCCCGGCTACGTCGCCGGGCTCATCGTGGACGGCCTCGCCGCCCTGGGCACCCCCGCCGACCGGTCGCGGGTGGCCGTGCTGGGACTGTCCTTCAAGAACAACACCGGCGACCTGAGGTCGACCCCCACTCTGCCCGTGGTCTCCGCACTCCGTGAGGCCGGCGCCGACGTGGCGCTCTTCGACCCGCTCGCGGACCCTGACGAGATCCGCAAGGAGTTCGGCGTGGAGCCCTCGTCCGGGGTGGAAGGGGCGGCGTCCGGCGCCGACTGCCTCGCGGTTCTCGCGTGGCACGATGAGTTCGCCGAACTGGACATGGCCGCGCTCCGCGCGCTCACCGCCCCGGGATGCCTGTTCCTGGACGGCCGGGCCCACTTCGACGAGCAGACCGTCGAGTCCCTCACGGGGCTCGGATTCACCTACCGAGGGATAGGACGGTAGACGCCGTGGCGCGTGCCGTAGTGACCGGGGGAAACGGCTTCGTCGGAAGCCACCTCGTCGACCGCCTCCTGCGCAGGGGGGACGAGGTCGTCGTCTTCGACTCGAAGGGGGCGCTGCCCGAACCCGCCCCCTCCTGGACCGAGGTCGAGTACGTCCGGGGCAGCGTCAGCTCCGCGGACCAGCTCTCCGAGGCCATCAAGAGCGGGGTGGACGTGGTGTACCACCTCGCCGCCGTCGTGGGGGTGGACCGCTACCTGGAATCCCCCCTCGACGTCATCGACGTCAACTTCACGGGGACCCGCAACGTCCTGGACCGGGCGGCGCAGGTCGGGGCCAAGGTGGTCTTCGCCAGCACCAGCGAGGTGTTCGGCAAGAACCCGGACGTCCCCTGGAAGGAGGACGCCGACCGGATCCTCGGGACGACGTCGGCCAACCGGTGGAGCTACTCCTCCAGCAAGGCGCTGGCCGAGCACCTGACGTTCGGCTACATGCGGGAGCGGGGCCTCAACGCCTCCATCGTCCGCTACTTCAACCTCTACGGGCCGCGTCAGCGCCCGGCCTTCCTCATCAGCCGCAGTGTCCACCGGGCGCTGCGCGGGGAGCCCCCGGTCATCTACGACGAGGGCAGTCAGACCCGGAGCTTCACCTACATCGACGACGCCGTCGACGCCACCATCGAGATCGGCACCCGGCCCGAGGCGGACGGGGAGTGCTTCAACGTCGGCAGTTCGGACGAGGTCACGATCCGCGAGGCGGTCGACCTCGTCGTGGAGCTCACCGGGGGGCGGGTCGGCCTCACGTCGATCGACACCCGGGACAGGTTCGGCGACTCCTACCAGGACCTCGACCGGCGCATCCCCGACGCCGGGAAGATCCTCTCCCTCCTGGGGTGGAAGAGCACCACCTCCCTGCGGGAGGGGGTGGCCCGCACCATCGAGTGGGCCGAGGAGAGCCCGTGGTGGCTCGAACAGCAGGAGAACACCACGGACTGACCCCCGCCCGTCGGGCGGCCGACCACCGGCCGCCCGCCGATCCCGGGCCGCCGACCCCCGGCGCGCCCGTCCCACGACGCCCGCGAGGAGTTCAGGTTGGTCCCCACCACCACGTGCCGTGTCTGCCGAGGAACGGTCACCGAGTTCATGGACTTCGGCCGCCAGCCGCTGTCGGACGCCTTCCGCGAGCCCGACGACACCGGCGAGGAGTTCTTCTACCGCCTGGCCGTCGGCGCCTGTCCGGACTGTCAGATGGTGCAGTTGATGGAGGAGGTGCCCAGGGAGCGCATGTTCCACGAGGGGTACCCCTACTACTCCTCGGGCTCCACCGTCATGCGCGCCCACTTCGAGGCCACCGCGGAGAAGCTGCTCGCCGAGCACCTGACCGGGCCCGACCCCTTCGTGGTCGAGCTGGGCTGCAACGACGGCGTCATGCTGGAGACCGTGGCCCGGGCCGGGGTGCGCCACCTCGGGATGGAGCCGTCCGGAGCCGTCTCCGAGGTCGCCCGCTCCAAGGGCGTCCGCGTGCGCAACGCGTTCTTCGAGAAGGAGACCGCGCTGCGCGTCCGCGAGGAGGACGGTCCCGCCGACGTCGTCTACGCCGCCAACACGTTCTGCCACATCCCGTACGTGGACTCGGTCCTGGAGGGGATCGGGGAGCTGCTGGCCCCCGGCGGGGTGTTCGTCTTCGAGGACCCCTACTTCGGCGACGTCAGCGAGAAGGCGTCCTTCGACCAGTTCTACGACGAGCACTTCTTCCTGTTCACCGCCACCTCCGTGCGCAACATGGCCCGGCGGTTCGGGCTGGAACTGGTCGACGTCGAGCGCCTGCCCACCCACGGCGGGGAGCTGCGCTACACGCTGGCCAAGGAGGGCGCCCGCACCCCCTCGGGGGCCGTGTCGGCGATCCTGGCCGAGGAGGAGGAGCGGGACCTGACCTCGCCGGAGGCGCTGCGTTCCTTCGGCGACCGGGTCAGGGGGAACTGCGAGAGCCTGACGAAGGAGCTGCGCTCCCTCCGCGACCAGGGCAAGCGCGTGGTGGGCTACGGCGCCACCGCCAAGAGCGCGACGGTGCTCAACTTCTGCGGGATCGACGCCGAACTCCTGGAGTTCGTCTGCGACACCACGCCCGCCAAGCAGGGGCGCCTCACCCCCGGCTCCGGCGTCCGGGTCCTCGGACACGAGGCGTTCACGGCCTCCTACCCCGACTACGCGCTCCTCCTGGCGTGGAACCACGCCGAGGAGATCATGGCCAAGGAGGTCGGCTTCCGCGAGGCCGGGGGCCGCTGGATCCAGTACGTCCCGGACGTCAGGATCGAGTGAGGGCCGGCCCAGCGCCCTCTCCCGCCGCGCCGGCCAGGTCCCGGGCGACGTCGGCGGGGGAGGGCATGGCGGCCATCTCCTCGCGCAGCAGCCCCGCCGCCCTCGCGTGGGCGGGATCGCCGAGCAGGCGCAGCACACCCTCACGGACCGTGTCCGCAGAGACCCGTGCCGGGTCCACGACCACCCCCGCCCCCTGCGCGGCCACCAGTGAGGCCAGGAGCGGCTCGTCGTACATGTGGTGCGGTACCGCGGCCTGGGGCACCCCGTGGGCCAGGCCCGTCAGGACCGTGCCCGCGCCACCGTGGGTGATCATGGCGTCGCAGGCGGGGGCGAGGGCGTGCAGCGGCACGTACTCGACCAGGCGCGCGTTGGGCGGCACGGCGCCGAGTTTGGCCTGCTCCGGCGCCGACAGCGTGGCGACGACCTCCACGTCCAGGTCGGCCAGCCCCTCCAGGAGGGTGCCCACGTCCACGGTATGGCCGCCCAGGCGCCGTGTGGCCGTGATGCCGAGGCTGAGCGCGACGCGGGGCCGCGCCGGCGGGGTGCGCAGCCAATCGGGGACCACGGCCCTGCCGTTGTAGGGGACGTAGCGCAGGGGCAGGCGGCGGGTACCGGTGGGGACGGGGACGCCCAGGGAGCCGGGGACGGGGTCGAGGGTGGCCCGGCCCCGGACGAGGTCCTCGGAGAAGCCGACGCCGTAGCGGGCGGCGCGGTTCTCCAGCCAGGCGCGGAGGGGGTCGTCGCGGTCGGCCCCGGGCTGCTCGGCCATGCGCTCCAGGTACTGCACCCGCATGGCGGCGAGCAGGTCCAGGCTCCACAGGAACCGCACGTGGGGCGCGCCGCACGCCTGCGCGGCGATCGCCCCGGCGAAGGTCAGGGGTTCCCAGACGACCAGGTCGGGCTTCCACGCGCGGCAGAACGCCACCAGGTCGTCCAGCATCGGGTCGTTGACGACCTTCCACCACAGAGGGATGAGCACGTCGCGGTACCCCGCCCGGAGCGCCTCCCACGACGGCGGCTCCGCGGCGGCCACGCCCATCATGTCGAAGTCCGGCCGCATGTCCTCCCCCATCCGACCCACCCAGCTGATGACCTGGGGGAGCAGGTGGTCCGTGCCCACGCGGACGAAGGGCAGGCCCGTCGCCGCCACGGTGGGGGCCAGCTCGGGCTGGCTGGCGACGCGCACCTCGTGCCCGGCCGCGCGCAGCGCCCACGCGAGGGGCACCATTCCGATGAAGTGAGCCTTCTCGGAGAACGTTGTGAACAAGATACGCATCGGCAATCCTCGATGTTCTCGGGAAGGGTAGGGGAATCTAATCCGGGCGGCTGTTTTTGTCGGGGGCGCGCGTCCGCTTCCCTTGCAATGCCTTATGCGCCGGCGGTCCGGCGGCGAAACGGCGGGAGAAGTTTCGGCCAAAGGAAAGGAATCTGGTCCCACTTGCGTGACGCACCGTGAACAAATTATTGCTCAAGGTGTCTATTATTTGGGGGTTGCTGCACGCTTGTCTATCTCATACGCTGTGTCAGCGGCCATGCTGGTGGATGTATCAGCGGCGGTGTGCAGGGTTGTTTCAAGCATGAATTCACCCGAGGAGGTTCTCAGGTTCAGGCCTTGTTGTCGACCGCTCTGGTCTGGTTCAGGGTAATGCGAACGCGCTGCGCCCACTGAGTTCCCTGTCGAGGGGTCGGTGTATCCGCGCCGACAGCTCTCCATTTCATGCGTGCTTTCTGCAATCCAGTTTTCGCCGCTTCTCCGAGCTTTTGTCTCCGCGGTTAGAAAATCCCCCGCAGTGAGCCCTCTTACCGATGTCAGCCCAATTCTCCCCACGGGGGAATGATCCTGATCCGAGCGTTGATTTCTCTTGCCGAGCGGGAGGGTCGATGAGGGGACCACATGGAAACTATGACGAATCCGGGCCACGCGAACGGAAGGACGAAGTCCCGGGGCGGGGTCGAGCACCGGCCCGCCGTGGACTTTGCCGGCCGGCGGACGGGGAGCAGGAACCCGACCCGGCGCACGAGCCTCCACCTCCCCGACGGCATGGCCATGAGCGACTGGGAGCGCTGGGGACAGCACATCTTCGTCATCTCCGACGCCTCCGCCTGGTGGCTGGGGGACTGGTTGATCTACGGCCAGGAGAACTACCCCCACAGGTACAAGAGGGCCATAGAGAACACCTCCCTGGACTACCAGACCCTGCGCAACTACGCGTGGGTCGCCCGGAAGTTCATCCCCGGCCGCCGCAGGGAGAAGCTGAGCTTCCAGCACCACGCGGAGGTGTGCGGGCTGCCCGAGAACGAACAGGAGAAGTGGCTCTCCGAGGCGGAGGCAGGCCGCTGGTCCCGGAACGAACTCCGCCGCCGGATCAAGCTCCACGCCCGGGGCGAGGACGCGGTTCCGGAGACGATGTATGTTCAGGTGGCCATTAACCCCGAACGCCGGAAACAATGGCAGGAAGCGGCGGAGAGCTCGGGTATGAGCCTTCCGGAGTGGGCTTCTGCGACGTTGGACATGGCGGCCAAGAAAATGGTCGAGGTCGGTTGATCCGGGAGCTCTGAACCTGCTCCCCCTCTGCTATGTATGTTACCTCGCCCCGGTCGGAGCCCCCTCTCCCCACCGCACCTGCCGGCGGATCGCCCGCCGTACGCGCGGGGCGACACCTTATGCCCACGACCCGGGTGCCCGGTTCTTTCGGCCGTGGAAGACCTGAAAACGGAGGAACACATGACGACCTATGTCTGGGGATACCTGGAGGAGTACGAGAAGGAGAGAGAGGACATCCTCGACGCGGTGGACACCGTGTTCAAGTCGGGGAAGCTCATCTGGGGCCCCTCCCTCGTCGCCTTCGAGCAGGAGTTCGCCGAGTACCACGGGGTCGCGCACTGCGCCGGCGTCGACAACGGCACCAACGCGATCGTCCTCGGCCTGCGCGCCCTCGGGGTGGGCGCGGGCGACGAGGTGATCACCGTGTCGAACACGGCCGCCCCCACGGTCCTGGCCATCGACCTGGTGGGCGCCAAGCCCGTCTTCGTCGACATCGACCCGGACACCTACCTGATGCGGACCGACCAGGTCGCCGCCGCCATCACCGAGCGCACCCGCTGCATCCTGCCGGTCCACCTCTACGGCCAGTGCGTGGACATGGCCCCGCTGGAGGCCCTCGCCGCCGAGCACGGGCTCGTCGTGCTGGAGGACTGCGCCCAGGCGCACGGCGCCACCCACCACGGGCGGGTCGCCGGATCCATGGGCCACGCCGCCGCGTTCTCCTTCTACCCCACGAAGATCCTGGGGGCCTACGGCCACGCGGGCGCCACCATCACCTCCGACCCCGAGGTCGACGCCAGCCTGCGGCGCCTGCGCTACTACGGCATGGACCAGGAGCGCTACTACGTCGTCACCCCCAACGGCCAGAACAGCAGGCTGGACGAGGTGCACGCCGAGATCCTGCGCCGCAAGCTCGGCCGCCTGGACGAGTACGTCGCGGGCCGCAGGGAGGTCGCGCGGATCTACGACGAGGCCCTCGCCGACACGGACCTGGTCCTGCCCGCGACCGCGCCCGGCAACGAGCACGCCTACTACCTCTACGTGGTCCGCCACCCCGAGCGCGACCGGATCATCGAGGAGATGAAGGCGCACGACATCGCCCTCAACATCAGCTACCCCTGGCCCGTCCACACGATGTCCGGCTTCTCCCACCTCGGCTACGAGGAGGGCAGCCTGCCGGTGACCGAGCAGCTGGCCGGCGAGATCTTCTCGCTGCCGATGTACCCCTCCCTGCCGCGCGAGGAGCAGCAGCGGATCATCGAGGCGCTGACCAAGACCCTGGCCAGGCTGTGACCCACGCGGCCGACGAGGTCCGGTTCCCGCTCCCGGCGTCGGACCCGGAAGCGCCCCTGGAGTCCGACGCCGAGCTGGCCCGGTGGTGGGAGAGCAGGCCGCGGCACCGGATGCTCTCCGTGGGGCGGGTCGGCTTCGACCGCGGCGGCCCCTGGTCCTTCGCCGAGGGGACAGGCGACCTCGTCCACGCCAGCGGGGGCTTCTTCTCCGTCCGGGGCCTGCGGGTCTCCGCCGGGGGGACCTCCTTCCACCAGCCGGTCATCGACCAGCCGGAGATCGGCATCCTGGGCATCCTCGTCAAGGAGTTCGACGGGGTGCCCCACTTCCTGATGCAGGCCAAGTTCGAGCCCGGCAACGTCAACCTCCGCCAGATCTCCCCCACCGTGCAGGCCACGCGCAGCAACTACACGGGGGTCCACGGCGGCCGTCCCACCCCCTACGTGGAGTACTTCCGCGCCCCGCGCGGCGGGCGGGTGCTCGTGGACGTCCTCCAGTCCGAACAGGGCGAGTGGTTCTGGCGCAAGCACAACCGGAACATCATCGTCCAGGTGGACGAGGACGTCCCCGAGCACGAGGACTACCGGTGGTTCACGCTGCGCCAGATCCAGGACGCGCTGCGCCGGGACAACCTGGTCAACATGGACGCCCGGACCGTGCTGTCCTGCCTCCCCGTGACCCGGGACGGACAGCCGGAACCGGACGACCGCTTCGGCCGGGCGCTCCGGCGCTCCTACGGCGGGGAGTCCCGGCACACGATGACCGCGGTCGTCAGCTGGTTCACCGAGGAGAAGACGGTCGTCGACTACCGGTCGCAGATCCTGCCGCTCTCCGGCGCCGAGGGCTGGCGCCGGACCGACGACGAGATCACCGCCGGCGACGGCGCCGGGTTCCGGATCATCATGGTCTCCGTCGAGGCCCGCATCCGCGAGGTCTCCTCCTGGGTCCAACCCCTGCTGGCGCCGACCCGGAACGGGTTCGCCGCCCTCCTGGTGCGCGAGATCGACGGTGTCCTCCACCTCCTGGTCCGCGCCCGCGCCGAACCCGGCACCCTCGACCGGGTGGAGATCACGCCCACCGTGCAGTACTCGGCCTCCGCCGCGGCGCTCGGGCGCCCCGAGCCCTTCGCCGACGAGACGGTCTCGCCGCCGGCCCACCGGGTGCGCTACGACGCGCTGCTCTCGGAGGAGGGGGGCCGCTTCCACCACGCCCAGACCAGGTACCGCATCGTCGAGGCGGACCCCGGTCTGCCCGTCGAGGTACCGCCGGACTTCCTGTGGGTGACCGCCTCCCAGCTCATGCGGCTGGTGCGGCACAGCCACTACCTCAACATCGAGGCGAGAACCCTCCTGGTCTGCCTGCACTCCCTGACCTGAGCCGCGGGCGGCGCCCACCCGTTCGACACTTCCGCACCAAGGGGTCCACAGCCATGCGCGTCCTGATCGTCAGCCAGGCGGAGAAGACCCACCTGCTGGGGCTGATCCCCCAGGCGTGGGCGCTGCGGGCGGCCGGGCACGAGGTGCGGGTGGCCAGCCAGCCGGCGCTGGTCCCGACCATCGCGCGCACCGGGCTGCCCGCGGTATCCGTGGGCCGCGACCACCTGTTCCACCAGCTGCTGGTCACGCTGAAGGGCCTGGGCTTCGGGGACACCGCGGGCTTCGACATGGCCAGGAGCGACGCGGAGGCGGAGGGGCTGGAGTACCTGTCGGAGGGGTACCGCGAGTTCGTGCGCCTCTGGTGGCACCCGGTCAGCGCGCCGATGCTCGACGACCTGACCGATTTCTGCCGCTGGTGGCGCCCGGACCTCGTCCTGTGGGAGCCGACCACCTTCGCGGCCCCCGTCGCCGCCCGCGCGTCGGGGGCCGCGCACGCCCGGGTGCTGTGGGGGCTGGACGTCTTCTCCCGCACGCGGAGCCGGTTCCTGGGCCGTCTGGCCGAACTGCCCGCCGGCGACCGCGAGGACCCCCTCGCGGAGTGGCTGCAGAGCTGTGCCGAGCGTGTGGGAACCGACTTCTCGGAGGAGCTGGTCTCCGGCCAGGCGACCCTGGACCCCTATCCCGCGGGGCTGCGGCTGCCGCCCGCCCCGGGCACGCGCCACATCCCCCTCAGGTACGTCCCCTACAACGGCACCGCGGTGGTGCCCGACTGGCTGCGCGCCCCGGGACGGCGCCGGAGGGTCTGCCTGACCCTCGGCTCCGGGACGCCGGAGAGGTTCGACGACCGGTTCCGCCTGCCCCTGGGCGAACTCCTGGAGGCGATCGCCGAACTGGACGTGGAGGTCGTCGCCACGCTCTCGGCGGAGCAGACCGCCGGACTCGGGAGCATCCCCGGCAACGTCCGCGTGGTGGAGCACGTCCCCCTGCACGCCCTCATGCCCCGCTGCTCCGCCGTGGTCCACCACGGGGGAGCGGGGACCTTCTGCACCGCGGTCGCCCACGGCGTCCCGCAGCTCATCCTCCCCGAGTTCGCCATGGCCCAGTACGCGTTCGACGAGTCGCTGCTCGCCGCCAACGTCACGGAGCTGGAGGGCGGGCTGACGCTGGAGGGCACGGAACTGACGGGCAAGGAGGTCACCCGCCAGGTGGGACGGCTGCTGGACGAGCCCCGCTTCGCCGAGGGCGCCCGGCGCCTGTCGGAGAAGTCCCGGGAGATGCCGAGCCCCGCCGACCTCGTGCCCGTCCTGGAGGACCTGGCGGCCCGGCGCCGGGGGAACTGAGGCGTCGACGGAACCGGTGCTCCTGCCGGGTCCCACGTGATTCCAGGGGCTCAGGTGACGGTGTCCGTGGCCTCCCCGGCGCCCGTGCGAGCGGGATGCGCCCCCCTACGGAGGACGGGCGGACGGAGAACCCCCGTCCGCCCGCGCCCTGCTGCGGTCACACCTGCTTCGGCGCCACCGCCTGCTCCTGGATCCGCTCCGCGATGAACTGGGTCAGGTCCTCGAAGCTCTCACCGGAGAACTCCGACATGTCCTCCAGGATGGACACGTTGTAGACGTCCTCCAGGGCCAGGACCAGCTGCACGATCGAGAACGAGTCCAGGTCGCTCATCTGCGAGGGCTCGGGGAGGTCGAACTGGGGCTCGTTCGACGTGAACATCAGGACGGTCATCGCCTGGACCTTGATCTGTGCCAGGATCTCGCTCTGGTCAACTGCGGCCATCGGTGCCGAACCTCTTCTCTGGGGTGGTGGGGGCGGGCGCTCTCAGTTGCTGCTCGGAGCCTGGGAGAGCCGCTGGACGAACTTGGCGCCGTAGCGTTCCCAGCGCGCGCGCTGGATGACGAAGTGCGAGGCGTCCTCCAAGCCGGGGGAGCGCGGAAGGCCGGCCGCGGGAGGGTTCTCCTCCATGACCATGGTCGGGTGGTTCCGCAGGCCGGTGGCCCTGTCCCCGGCGGACCAGAAGCGCACCTCGTCCACCGGCCAGGCCCTGAACGCGCGGTCCACGGTCAGCACGGTCGCCTCCAGGGCGATGCCGACCGCGTTCGACCCCTCGTCCACGACCACGTCCACCTGGATCCACCGCCTCTCGGTGTCCAGACGGGACAGGGAGCAGAACCCCAGGACGGTACCGTCGGCCGGGGAGACGGCGAAGAACTGCTCCGTGACGTCCGCCGTGTCGCGGGGGAGCGGACGGACGAGGTCCTCCATTCCGGGGAATTCCCCGACGCCCTTCTCGGCCAGGGCCCGGACGACGCCCTCCGTTTCCAGAATCCGGGTGGGGTCCAACCGGATCCTGCGCGTTTCCACGGGTTTTTCTGTCACGCTCTCCTACCTCGACTCTTTATCGGTTCGCGTCGGCCGCGTTCCCGGCGCGCGGCGGGGAACACCCATTCCCGGAACCCGGGGCAAAGGGTGGCGGGGCGCTCGCCGCGTGTCCCGCCAGCGGGACACGCGGGCTCGGTCCACGTACCTTAGTCGCCCTTTCTCCCCCGTTTCCGGAGCGGACGCCCCGGGCTGCGGCGCGGGGCGTCCGCGGTGGCCTCCCGCCCCGCGGGGCGGCCCCGGGGCGTGTTGGGCGGAGGGGTCGGCAAGACCCGTTTCACCAGGTGTCCGCCGCCCCTGCGGTCCGGGGCGTCCTGTGTCCGGGAGGCCGGGGGAGCAGCGCCGGAGGGACCGGCGGCACACCGCGGCGGCGTCGGCCGTGCAGGTCCCCCGTCCAGGCCGGCGCCGGGGAGGGGAGGGCTCCCGCCGGGCTCGCGGCGGCTGCGGGAGTCATTGGCGGAACCGGCGCCGTGCGGGGAATGGGCGGCTCGGAGGAATCGCCGCCGGGTAAATCGGCACGGATTCCCGGCGAGTGCGCTGTTATCGTGAGGCAGTCCTGGCCACAAAGGTCGGACGGAGTCGCGGCAGGGTCACGGTTTGTTCCGGGGCCCCGGCCGGGATTCCTTTCTCCTGAAAGGTGAAAAAATGGCCGTGAGCGAAGTTCTCGACCTGCAGGTCCTCGAGTCGGAGTCCCTCCTGGAGGAAGGCGTCCTCCTCAACAGCGGCCTCAGCCTCGTGAGCTGCAGCTGACGTCGTCCCCACCGGGCGGTGACGGGCCTCGGCAGGGGGTCCGCCACCGCCGCCTGAGGAGAGAAGGGTTGCCGCGACCGGTCCTCCGGTCGCGGCAACCCGCCGTTCCGGGCCCGCCCCCTACGCGGTGACGGCGCCGCGGAAGCGCCAGACGCCCAGCGTCAGCAGGACCGCCGCGTACCCCAGGAGCACGCCGATGTGCGGCAGCACGTCCGTGAGGGTCGCCTGGTTGCGGATCAGCTCGCTGAAGGCGTCGTAACCCCACGCGTGCGGGGTGAGGAACGCGATCGTCGTCATCGTCCCGTCGAACGACTCCAGCGGGAGCATGGTCCCCCCGAGCGCCCCGGCGCCGAGGCTGATCCCCACGGCCGCGGCCAGCGCGCCTCCCTCGGTCCGGGCGAGGCTGCCGAGCAGGAGCGAGGCGCCGCTGCTGACGAGGCAGAAGGCCGTGACCACCACAGAGGTCGCCAGCAGGTCGCCCCAGTCCACGCCGAACATCAGAGCCGATCCGAAGAGGATCAGCAGCGCCTGGGTCAGGGCGATGAGGAACCGGCCCAGGGCCTCGCCCAGCACGATGGACCCCGCCGAGGTGGGCGACGCGTACATGCGCCGCAGCACCCCCGAGCGTCTCGCCTGCACGATGCCCAGGGACGTGGTCAGCGCCGTGATGAAGGTGTAGAGCAGCAGCAGGGGCGGCGCCGCGAGGCTGTGGGAGGAGAGGCCCTCGGGGAAGGTGGCGTCCCCTGAGGTCGTCACCTCCACCTCGATGCCGGACACCTCGGTCTCCGAGGCGTTCTCCAACCGCTCGTCGAACCCGTCGTCCCGGACTGACCCCGTCACCTGCGCGGTGCTCAGGAGGGAGGACTCCCGGGTCACGACCGAGCGCACCCAGATGCCCACGTCCGCAGCGGCCAGGTCGTCACTGCGAGTGACGAGTTCCAGCTCGGCGCGCTCGCCGTTCCGGATCCGCTCCTCGTAGTCGTCGGGGATGACGAGCCCGGCCTGGACGTCGCCGCCCTCGACGAGGTCGCGCATCTCGCCCTCGTCCATGTGCAGGACGTCGATCCGCTCGTCCTCCTCCAGGGCCTCGACCAGGCGGTCGCCGAGCCCTGCCTGCGACGGGGAGGAGACCGCGAGCACGGGCTGACCCTCTCCGTACATCAGGCCCATCATGAAAACCATGAGGAAGGGGAGCAGCAGGACGAAGAAGATGTTCGTCCGGTCCCGGAACACGCGACGGAGGTTGAGGACCCCGATGATCAGCGGCTTCATGCGTTCACCATCCGTCCCATACGAAACAGCGCGACGGTGGTGCCCACGAGGCCGAGGGCGAGGAGCACCGCGCACGGAAGGAGGACCACGTCGAGGCCTCCCGCGGAGAGTTCGCCCAGTCCGAGGAGGAACCACCGGTGGGGCGTCAGGTAGCTGACGATCGCCAGGCCGTTGAGCTGCGAGATGGGGAACAGCGCTCCGCCGAACACCCCCAGCAGCATCGCCAGGACCGACAGCCAGTTGGCGGCCTGCTCCGAGCTCCGGGCGAAGCTCGCCACGGCCGCGGTGAGGCCGATGACGGCCAGCACGCCCGTGAGGATCAGCGCGCCGGCTCCCAGGGGGTCGCCCCAGTCGGCGCCGAAGAAGACCGAGGTCGCGACGGCAAGCACGGCCATGTTCGCGAGGCCGATGACCAGGCCGCTGGTGAGCTTGGCGATCAGGATCGCCCCGCGCGGGATCGGGCTGGCCAGCAGGCGGGCCAGGGTCCCGCCGGCCTTCTCGTCGAAGATGCTCGTGACGCTGAACATCGCCGCGAAGAAGACGAAGAAGAACGCCATCGAGGCGGAGTAGTAGGTGGCGTTGCCCAGCTCCCGCCACTCCAGGTCAGAGTCCTCGGACAGGACGAGAGGCGCCTCGGCGGCCTCGGCCTCCTCCAGGAGGAGGGCCGCGTCCTCGGGGCTCGGCTCCGAGTCGAAGCCCGACGCGACGGCGAGGCGGATGCGCAGGTGCTCGGTCGCGAAGGCGCGGCCGATCTCCCGGGCGATGTGGGTCGCGACGGGGGCGTCGGCGTCCCCGACGACGGTGAGCACCGCGTCGTCGCCGTCCTCCAGGGACTCGGTGAAGTCCTCCGGGACGAGGAACGCGGCGTCCACGCTGCCGTCCTCGACCAGTTCGCGCGCCTCGTCCTCGGATTCCGCCGTGGTCAGTTCCAGGACCCCGTCGTCGGCCAGGGGCCGCAGGGCCGCGTCGACGAACTCCTGGCCGAGGGAGCCGGCGTCGCTGTCGACGACGACGTACTCGGAGCCCGTCTGCCGGGAGGTGTCGTCGCCGAGCAGCATGTTGAAGAAGAAGGCCACGCCGAGGGGCAGCAGGAGCCCGAAGACCAGCAGGCTGCCGTCCCGGAGCCGCTGGCGTACGTCCTTGGCCACGATGGCCGCGATCATGGTGAGCGTGTTGGGTCCGTTCGACATCGCTACTCCCGGAGTCCCTTCCCGGTGAGGCTGAGGAAGACGGCCTCGAGGTCCGGTTCCTGGACCTCGACCGACCGGATCCCGGCGCCGGCCCTGGTGAGCGTGTCCAGGATGAGGGGGAGGGCGTCCCTGGCGTTGGAGGTGAGGAGCCGGACCTGCGTCCCCTCGGAGGACACCTCGTCGATCGGCTCCAGCGCGCGCAGGACGTCCAGCACCCTCTCACCGGGGGCGTCCAGGGTGATCAGGACCGTGTCGTCCTCACCGACCTGCGAGACCAGCTCGCGCTGTGTGCCCTCGGCCCGGATCTTCCCGGCCTCGATGATGCCGACGCGGTCGCACAGGCGCTCCGCCTCTTCCATGTAGTGCGTCGTGTAGAGCACCGAGACCCCGCCCCGGGTCAGCGTGTGGACGCTCTCCAGGATGGAGTTTCGGCTCTGCGGGTCCACGCCGACCGTCGGCTCGTCCAGAATGAGGAGTCGGGGGCTGTTGAGCAGGCCGAGACCGATATTGAGACGGCGTGCCATTCCGCCTGAGAATTGGGATACGGCCTCACCGGCACGGTCGGAAAGACCGACCGTTTCCAGGACCTCTTCGGTCTTGGCGCGCGCCTCGGTTTTCGACAGCCCGTAGAGGCGGGCGAAGAAGCGGAGATTGTCGCGCGCGCTGAGGTCGTGGTAGAGGGCGAGCTCCTGCGGGACGAAGCCGATCAGGGACTTGCTTTTCCTGTTCGTCGCGCTGTGCTCGATGCCGTCGACCGTGATCGACCCGGAGTCGCGCTGCACGATGCCGGTGATCATGCCGATCGTGGTGGACTTGCCCGCCCCGTTCGGCCCCAGGAGGCCGTAGGTCTCACCTTCCTCGATAAAGAAGCTGACATCGTCCACCGCCTGGTTCTTTCCATATCTCTTGCTCACTCCCCTGACTTCCAGAATGGGCACGGGTGCTCCTCAAATTCTCGGTGCCTGCGTAGATCCGCCGGGGCGTGCCGAGTCGGAATCGTGCTTCTCCCCCGCCGTCTCCGGGAGATTGCCCATGGAGACCTTTCCCGTGCTGCGCCCGGTGCCGGGTCAGTGAACCATAGGAAGGGGTGCGGAGTGATACCGGCGCCATTTCCGCAGGTATTCGCCCCGGGGTGGCACGCGGGGTCAGCGCCGGTCGGCGAGGTCGGTGAGGGTGCGTGCGAGGTCGGCGGGTGTGGGCATGGCGGTGATGTCGTGTCGCAGGGCGTGGGCGGCGCGGGTGTGGCGCGGGTCGTCCAGGAGGGTGCTCACGCCGGCGGCGACGGCCTCGGGGGAGACGCGGTCCGCGTCCAGGACCAGGGCCGCCCCGAGGGCCGCCACGGACGAGGCCAGCAGCGACTCGTCGAACGTGGGCCTGGGGGAGACCAGCTGCGGTACGCCGTGCGCCAGACCGGTCAGGACGGTCCCCGTACCGCCGTGGGTGATCATGGCGTCGCAGGTGGGGGCGAGTGCGTGCAGGGGGACGTACTCGACCAGGCGGGTGTTGTCGGGGACGGCGGTGAGCTTGGCCTGTTCGCGGGCGGGCAGGGTCGCGACGACCTCCGCGTCCAGATCGGCCAGCCCCTCCAGGACCATGGGCACGTCCACCCCGAACCTGCCCAGCCACGCCGCCGTGCTCGTGCCGAGACAGAGTCCGACGCGGGGGCGTTCGGGGGGTGTGCGCAGCCAGTGGGGGACGACGGCCCTGCCGTTGTAGGGGACGTAGCGCATCGGCAGGTAGGTGAGGTCGTCGGGGGTGGGGACCCTGAGGGAGGCGGGGACCTGCTCGACGGTGGCCTGGCCGTGGACCAGGGTCTCGGAGTACTCGACCCCGTACCGTGCGGCGCGGGCGCCCAGCCAGGCGGCCAGGGGGTCCTCCCGCTCGGCCCCGGGCCGCTCGGCCATCCGCCCCAGGAACCGCGCGCGCACGGCGCCGAAGACGTCCGCACCCCAGGGGTGGCGCACGTGGGCGGCGCCGCACGCCTGCGCCGCGATCGCCCCGGAGAAGGTGATGGGCTCCCAGACGACGAGGTCGGGCCTCCACTCGCGGCAGAACGCCACCAGGTCGTCCAGCATGGGGTCGTTCACCATCCGCCACCACCAGGTGACCACCTGCCGGTAGTCCTCCAGCTCCTCGCCCCAGGAGCGCTCGCGCCCGCTTCCGTACGCGGAGAAGAGGGGGACCCCTCCGCGAAGGCCGTCGAAGGAGGAACGCGCGGTGAGGTGCCGCCAGAAGCCGTGGTCCCTGCCCACGGGGACGAAGGGCAGGCCGGTGTCCCCGACGACGGGTTCCAGCGCGGGCTGGCTCGCCACCCTCACCTCGTGCCCGGCGGCCCGCAGCGCCCACGCCACGGGGACCAGGCTCAGGAAGTTCGTCTTCTCCGCCAGGGACGCCATGACGACGCGCACGGTGGGCTCTCCTCGGGTCGCGGGCCGGCGTCGGAGCCGGAGGGGCGGGACGGCGCGGAGTGCGTGCTCCGCGCGGCGCCTTGTCTATCAGCTCCCGCCGGGGCGCCACGCGGTTCCTCCCGGCTGGACGCGTCGCCCACTCTCCCCTAGTCTCCGATTCGCTTCGAGGAGGTGCGGGGACGTTGCGTGTGCTGTTGGCGGTGGCTGCCGAGAAGCCGCACTTCCTGGGGATGGTGCCCCTGGCGTGGGCTCTGCGGGCCGCGGGACACGAGGTGAGGGTGGCGAGCCAGCCCGCGCTGGGGCCGACGGTGGCGGCGACGGGGCTGCCCTTCGTCCCCGTCGGCAGGGACCACGGCTTCTGGCGGACCATGAAGGTCTTCGACCTGCACGACACCCTGAACGACGCCCCGCTGTTCGGGCGCGTGACCGCCCCCGACGACCAGGTCTCCTGGGAGTACCTGCTGGAGGGTTACCGCAGGGTGGTCCCGTGGTGGTGGCGGATGGTGAACGACCCCATGGAGCAGGACCTGGTGGCGCTGTGCCGGGAGTGGGGGCCCGACCTCGTCGTGTGGGGCTCGGTGAGCTTCGCCGGGGCGATCGCGGCGCAGGCGTGCGGGGCCGCCCACGTGCGCTACCTGTGGGGCGCCGACATCTTCGCCCGCACCCGCGCGCGGTTCCTGGGGCGGATGGCCGAGCGGCCCGGGGTCGAGAGAGAGGACCCCCTGGCCGCCTGGCTGGGCGCCCGCGCCGCACGGTACGGGGTCGAGTACTCCGAGACCCTGGTCCACGGCCAGGCCACCGTCGAACAGGTCCCCGCCTCCCTCAGGGTCCCCACCCCCGACGACCTCACCTACCTGCCGATGCGCTACGTCCCCTACAACGGCAGGGCCGTGGTCCCCGACTGGCTGCGCACACCACCCGAACGCCCCCGCGTCGCCCTCACCCTCGGCACCACCCTCATGAGCCAGGACCACGGGGGGAAGGCCCTGTTCCGCTCGCTCCTGGAGGGGCTGGCGGACCTGGACGCGGAGGTCGTCGCGACCCTGCCCGCCCGCGAACAGGCCGAGCTCGGCGCCGTCCCCGGCAACACGCGCCTGGTCGAGTACGTGCCCCTGCACGCGCTCGCCCCCACCTGCGCCGCCATGGTCGACCACGGGGGATGGGGGACCGTCCTGACCGGTCTGGCGCACGGCGTGCCGCAGGTCATCGTCCCCAGCTGGTTCGACGATCCGATGCTCGCCGACATGCTCGCGGCCCGGGGCGCGAGCATCACCGTCCCCCACCGGCGGATGACCGCGGAGAGCGTCAGCCGGTCGGCCTCCCGGCTCCTGGACGACCCGTCGTTCGCCCGGGGCGCCGCCGGCGTCCGCGACGCGATGCTGGCCATGCCGTCCCCGGCCGACCTCGCGGACGCGCTCGTCCGGCGCGTGCGCGGCTGACCGGGGACGCCGTCCGGTTCCGGTCAGACCGCGGCGGCCTCCGCCGCGCTCCGGCGGACGCGGTCGACGAGACCGGCCAGCTCCAGGACCGGTGACGTGTCCACCGGCGCCGTCCCTCGGACACCGTCGGCGAAGGCGTCCAGGAGGTTGCGGAACTGGTGGTCCGGTTCCAGGGGGAGGTCCTCGGCGGTCGAGCCCGTCCGCAGCTCCAGGGTCGGCCGCAGCGTCTCCGGCGGGGTGAAGGCGCGGTCCAGCCGCAGCGTCCCGGACTCCCCCCAGACGGTGTACTCGTTGCGGTAGTGCAGCCCGAACCCGAACCCCGCCTGTGCCGTCCCGCCGTCCGGGGCGGAGAGCAGCGCCCCGCCGCGCACGTCCACCCCGGTCTCCTCCCCCCGCTCCAGGACCGCGCCGCCGACCCGGAGACCGCCGCCCCACAGGAACTGCGCCAGCGCCAAGGGGTACACGCCCACGTCCAGGAGGGCGCCGCCGCCCAGGGCGGGGTCGTGCCGGATGTCGCCGGGAGCGCGCCGGGGCACCCCGAACTCGCACATCAGCGCCCGCGGGTGTCCGATCGCCCCCTCCGCCACCAGCCTCCTCAGCTCGTGGTGCTGCCGGTGGTACCGGAAGGCGAAGTTCTCCATGACGGTCAGGTCGCGCCGCTCGGCCTCGGCGAGCAGCTCCGCCGAGGGCCCGGACCCCGTGGTGAGGGGTTTCTCGGAGAGGACGTGGAGACCCGCGGCCAGGGCGCGTCCGACCCACTCGTGCCTCAGCGCGACCGGCAGGGGCACGTACACGGCGTCGAGGTCCTCCCGCGCGAGCAGGTTCTCGTAGCCCGTGACCGCGGCGCCGCCGAAGCGGTCCGCGAACCGCTCCGCCTTGGCGGCGTCCCGGCTGGCGACCGCGACGAGACGCACGGAGGGGGTCGTCGCGACAGCCGGAAGGACGCGCCGCCACGCGATGTCGGCGCAGCCGAGCACCCCGAGCCGCACCGGTGCTCCCCTACCCTCGCGCGTCGAGGACACACGACCTCCCTCGTGTCGACCGGCTCCGAGGCGCCGGGTGCCGCGGCCGGCCGAGGCCGCGCCGCCGCCATACTGCCAGAGCGGGGAGGCCGGGGACACCGCCGTGCTCCGCGCTCCGGTCCGGTCGCTCCACCGGAGGCGGGAGGGCCTTCGCATCCCCTAGTGTGTCCGGCGCCGTCCCAGGGCGCCGGGAGCCGGGACGGCCGGGATCCGGTGTCCACGGGGACGGCCGGAGGGGCGGCGCCCGCCCACGACGTCCGCCCAGGAGGGAAGTTCCACGCATGGAGACGAGTGACGAGGCCGCGGCCGTGCTCGACGCCGTTCGCGCCTACCACCGGTCCACCCGGACCGAGCGGGAGTTCGTGCCGGGCGTGACGGAGATCTGGCCCTCCGGCGCGGTCCTCGACGAGGAGGACCGGGTGGCGCTCGTCGAGGCCGCCCTCGACATGCGCATCGCGGCGGGCCGGAGCGCCCGCCGCTTCGAGTCGGCGTTCGCCAGGAGGCTCGGGCGCCGCAAGGCCCACCTGACGAACTCGGGGTCCTCCGCCAACCTGCTGGCGCTGTCGTCCCTGACCTCCCACCTGCTGGAGGACGAGCGCCTGCGCCCCGGCGACGAGGTCGTCACGGTCGCGGCGGGGTTCCCCACGACCGTCAACCCCATCCTCCAGAACGGGCTCGTGCCCGTGTTCGTGGACATCGACCTGCGCACGTACAACACGACGGCGGAGCGCGTGGAGAGGGCGATCGGCCCCCGCACCCGGGCGATCATGATCGCCCACGCCCTGGGCAACCCGTTCCAGGCCCGGGAGATCGCGCAGATCGCGGAGGACCGGGGCCTGTTCCTCGTCGAGGACAACTGCGACGCCGTGGGGTCCCTCTACGACGGGCAGGTGACGGGGTCCTTCGGCGACCTCTCCACGGTCAGCTTCTACCCGGCCCACCACATCACCATGGGGGAGGGCGGGTGCGTGCTCACGTCCAACCTCCTGCTGGCGCGCGTCGTGGAGTCCATGCGCGACTGGGGCCGGGACTGCTGGTGCGAGCCGGGCGAGAGCGACACCTGCCGGAAGCGCTTCAGCTACCAGCTGGGCACCCTGCCGCCGGGGTACGACCACAAGTACACGTTCTCCCACGTGGGGTACAACCTGAAGGGGACCGACCTCCAGGCGTCGCTCGGCCTGACCCAGCTGGAGAAGCTGGAGGACTTCGGCAGGGCCCGGCGCCGCAACTGGCGCCGGATGAGGGAGGGGCTGGACGGGGTGCCCGGCCTGATCCTCCCGGAGGCCACGCCCGGCAGCGATCCGAGCTGGTTCGGGTTCGTCGTCACCGTCGATCCGGAGGCGCCGTTCGGCAGGGCGGAGCTGGTCCGGTTCCTGGAGTCCCGCAGGATCGGCACCCGTCTGCTTTTCGCGGGAAACCTCACCCGTCACCCCGCCTACCTCGACCGCCCGCACCGGGTGGCGGAGAACCTGGACAACAGCGACATCGCCACCGACCAGACCTTCTGGACCGGGGTCTACCCGGGCCTCACGGACGAGATGATCGACTACGTGGTCTCCTCCATCACCGAGTTCGTCAAGGAGCGGGGCGCCGTCGCCCCCTGACCGGGGCCCCGCCCGCGGTCGCCGAGGGGGCGGCCGGCGCGAGCCCGGCGGCCCCGGCGCGCTCCGCGAACGGAGCGCGCCGGGCGCGGCTCACGCGGACGGCAGGTGCTCGGGCATCCGGAAGTAGATCATCGGGTTGTCCCTGCTGGTGCGCACCGGCTCCCCCAGGCCCAGCTCCTCCTTGAGCTCCAGGAGCGCCGTGTACGGGGCGGGCGCCTTCCTGCGGGACGGCGTGAAGAAGTCCGTGCCCGTCCTCCGCAGCCACGCCAGCACGACCGCGCCCTCGGTCAGCGGCAGGGCCCGCTTGCCGTGGAACACGTCGTGGACGCTGACCGGGGTCCCGGGCGCGACCCGGGGGAACAGCTCCGACAGGTACCACCGCGCGAACCGGCCGTTGTGGGCCGCGTCCACGAACAGGTAGCCGATCCCCTCCGGAACCCGGGACATGTTCTCCCGGACGTCGCCCTTGTGGAACTCCCAGCGGCCCAGCGCCAGCTCGGCGGGCACGTTCGCCACCACGTCGTCCACGATGTCGAAGGAGTGCAGCGTCCCCGCCCCGTTGTCGCGCAGAGCCGACAGGATCCAGGTCGTGGACCAGCCGTGGAACGTGCCCAGCTCCATCACCGTGTCCGGACGGGTCTCGCGCAGGAGCAGGTAGGTGATCTCCGCTTCCAGGTCGTCGAGCTGCGGGGTCATGCGGTCCCGCGTGGCCCGGTGGAACGCGCGCTGCGCGTCGCGCACCTTCGCCAGCGGGTCGCGGTACTTGCGGTACAGGTCCCCGATCAACGACAGGCCGATGTCCCCCATACCGCTCCCCGGTTCGCTCCGTGTGGGTCCGGATCTCACCGTATCGACCCGGAGGCCGCCGGGCGCCGGAAACCGGGCGCCTTCCCTCCCGGCGGGTCGCGGTCGCCGTCGGCGGGGCCGCACGGCCGTCCGCGAGCCGTGCCCGGCGGGGCTACACGCCGTCCGCGGCGGAGGAACGGGAGTCCACCAGGACCTGGATCCCGTCCAGGACGCGCTCCAGCCCGAACGCGAAGGCGTGCTCGGCGGGGTAGACGGTCCGGTGCTCCCGCCCGACGGAGCTTCCGACGCGGGAGGCCGTCGGGTAGTCGCTGTCCCTGATCAGGGAGGCGAGGACCGGACCGTGGGTGCTCCACCACTGGCCGTCGGTCATGCCCGACGCCCGCTCGGTCTCGCCGACCGCGACGGCCTGGCCGGCGGCGCCCTCCGCGTAGCTGTTGACCAGGCTGACCGTGGAGTCCATCTCTCCGTCGGTCAGGCCGAGGCCGTCGACCGCGGACAGCTCGTACTCGTACTTGGCGACGAGGTTGGGGCCCAGCAGGCGCCCCCGGGAGGCCTGGAGCATCCACGGGTGGCGCAGGAACAGGCGCCAGTTCGCGTGCGCGATCGCGCCCAGCCGGTCCCGCCAGCCGCCGGGCCGCCCGCCGCCCGCGTGCAGGCCCGCGTAGGCGGCGTCGAGCATCAGGTCGATCAGCTCGCCCCGGCCCGGGACGTAGGTGTACAGCGACATCGTGCCGACGCCGAGGCGCTCGGCGACCTTGCGCATGGACAGCGCGGCGAGCCCGTCGGCGTCGGCGAGCCCGGAGGCCACGGACACGATCCGGTCCACGCTCAGGTCGGGCTTGTTGCGCCTGCTGGTGGGCTCCTGGGTGCGCCACAGCAGGGCCAGGCTGCGCGCTGGGTCGCCGCTCGTGGTGTGCTGAGTGGACATTGACCGCCCTGCTCTTCCGGTCCGGTGCCCGGTCAGTGTACGGCAGGGCGGTCACGCCGGGCGGACGCCGGTTCCGGGCCGCCCCCCGGCCCGGGGCACGGGGTCCGGACCCCGCGGGGGCGGTCAGCCCCGGAAGGCGTCCCTGTGCTCCTCGGCCCACGCCGCGAACCCGCGGGCGGGCCGTCCGGTGACCTCCTCGACGGTGGGCAGGGGTCGGGTGCCCACCTCCGGGGGGTCCGCGGCCAGCCGGGCGGCGAAGCCGATGTACTCCTCGTCGTGGCCCAGGGCGCGCAGTCGTTCGGCCTCCTCCCCGGGGTCGATCCGGACCAGCGCGATCTCCCGGCCGAGCACCTGTGAGAGCACCGCCACCCGCTCCCCGGGGGTCAGCGCCTCGGGGCCGGTGAGGATGTAGTCGCGGCCGCCGTGCCCGTCCCGGGTGAGGGCGGTGACCGCGACGGAGGCGATGTCCGCCTCGTGCACCAGGGCGCTGGGGTGGGTGCGGACCTCCCTGACCACGCCCTCCTCCGCGACGGACCCGGCCCAGTCGAGGGTGTTGGCCATGAACTCGACCGGGTGCAGGAGGGTCGAGGCGAGAGGGCTCGCGGCGAGGGCCTCCTCGACGGGACCCGGGTAGAAGTCGCACAGGACCGTCACCCGGCGGACCCCCGCCCGTTCGGCGAGTTCGACGAGCCGGGGCGCCGTGTCGAGGGGCGCGTAGTCGTCCCCGCCGAACGTGATCAGGTGCAGGCCGACCACCCCCTCCAGGTGGGGGACGAGGCTGTCGGGGTCGGTGAGGTCGCCGCGCACCGCCCGCGCCCCTTCCGGAAGCCGGGCACGAGCGGGGTCGCGGGTGAGCGCGCGGACCGGGAGCCCGGCGCCGAGCAGCTGGTCGACGACGTGGCGGCCGACGGTTCCGGTGGCGCCCGAGACGAGGAACGTCATGGCTCTCTCCTGCGGTTGGGGGGCGGCGGGGTCGTGCCCGCCTGTTTCGTAGGGCGTACAGTACACCGTACGGAACGGGGTGCGGAAGAGCGGCGGACCGCTGCCGCGCGCGGCGGCTCAGGCGGAGGCGGCGGGGCACCCGGCCAGGTGGTCGTCGACCACCCCGACGGCCTGGAGGTAGGAGTACACGATCGTGGTGCCGACGAAGTTGAAGCCGCGCCCCTTGAGGTCCTTGCTGACGCGGTCGGACAGCGGGGTGCTCACCGGGACCTGTGACGGCTCGGTGGCGCGGTTGACCACGGGCTCGCCGTCCACCCAGCCCCACAGGTAGCCGGCGAAGCTGCCGTACTCCTCGCGCACCCGCTCGAAGGAGCGGGCGTTGCGCACCACCGAGGCCACCTTGAGTCGGTTGCGGACGATGCCGGGGTCGGCGAGGAGCCGGTCGGTGTCCTCCTGTCCGTACCCCGCGATCCGGGTGCGGTCGAAGCCGTGCAGGGCGCGGCGGTAGTTCTCGCGCTTGCCGAGCACCGTGGACCAGGAGAGCCCGGCCTGGGCGCCCTCCAGCACGAGCAGCTCGAACAGGTACGCGTCGTCCCGGGACGGCCTGCCCCACTCCTCGTCGTGGTAGGCCTTCATCAGGTCCGACGCGTTCCGGGCCCAGGCGCAGCGCTGGTCCTGGTCGGGCATGGGTGCTCCTCGGTGTCGACTGCGGTCACCGCATTGTCGCGGAGGCCTCCGACCGTCCGCCCGTCCCCGCGGGGCGCGGGGGCCGGGGCTCGGGCCGGAAGGGGCGGCCGAGGTCGTCCACCGATCGCTTTATCCCGTAAGGAATTATCTCCGGCACCCTTGTGTTCCCTGAAGCGCAGACCGTACAGTACGGCGTACGGTAAAGGGATCGGCTGTCGGAGAGGGGATCACCGTGGAGACGACCGGGGGCGCGGTCACCGCGCGGGGCCTGGGGAAGCGCTACGGACGGAGCTGGGCGCTGAGGGGGTTCGACCTCCACGTGCCCGTCGGCAGCGTGTGCGGCCTGCTCGGCCCCAACGGGGCGGGCAAGACCACCGCCGTGCGCGTGCTCACCACGCTGCTGCGCGCCGACGAGGGCACGGCGAGCGTCGCCGGACACGACGTGGCCGCCCACGGGGACCGGGTGCGCCGGAGCATCGGGCTGGTGGGACAGAACGCGGCCGTCGACGAGGTGTTGAGCGGCCGCCAGAACCTGGAGATGTTCGGCCGCCTCCACCACCTGGGCTCCCGGCGGGCCGCCTCGCGCGCGGACGAGCTGCTGGAGCGGTTCCGCCTGGCCGACACGGGGAGGAAGCCGGCCGGCGCCTACTCCGGCGGCATGAGGCGCCGCCTCGACCTGGCCGCGAGCATGATCCTGGCGCCGCCCGTGCTGTTCCTGGACGAGCCCACCACCGGACTCGACCCGCGCAGCCGCGACGAGGTGTGGGGCGCGGTCCGCGAGCTGGTCGCGGGTGGCACGACCGTCCTGCTCACGACCCAGTACCTGGAGGAGGCGGACCGGCTCGCCGACCGGATCTGCGTGGTCTCCTCCGGCCGGGTCGTCGCCGAGGGCGCCCCCGGGGAGCTCAAGTCCCGACTCGGCGGCGACCGCCTCGACCTGGTGGTCCGCGACCCGGCGGAGCTCGCCGGGGCGGCCGGCGTCGTGCGGCGGGTCGTCGGGGCGGAGCCGGACACCGACGTGGAGAACCGACGGATCGGCGTCGGCGTGGAGGACCGGGTCGCGGCGCTCACCGGGGTGGTGCGTGCCCTGGAGGAACAGCGGATCGGTGTGGAGGACGTCGTCCTGCGCCGACCCACCCTGGACGAGGTGTTCCTGCGCCTCACCGAGGCCGAGGAGGCGACCGCACGATGAACACGACCGTCGCCCCGCCCGCCGGAGGACCCGCCCGCGGGGAGGCCGGCGGGTTCGCCGCCCGCGTCCGCTGGGCGGCCGCGGACGGGTGGACCATCACCCGGCGCGAGGTCCTCCACTGGATGCGCCGTCCCGGACAGCTCGTCGCCGGGCTGCTCTTCCCCGTCATGATGCTGCTGATGTTCGGGTTCCTGTTCGGCGGGTCGATGACCGTGCCCGGCGGCGGGGACTACCGCGAGTTCCTGATGCCCGGCATGTTCGCCATGACCATGGTCTTCGGCGTGGGCGAGACGGTCACCGCCGTGTCCCACGACATGGCGCGCGGCGTCACCGACCGCTTCCGCTCCATGCCCATGGCGCCGTCCGCCGTCGTGGTGGGGCGCTGCGCGGCCGACATGCTCAAGTCCGCGATCACACTGGCCGTCCTCCTCGGCTGCGGGCTGCTGGCGGGATGGCAGTGGCACGGCACCGGGGGCGAGGCCGCGGCGGCGGTCGGCCTGCTCCTGCTGCTGCGCTTCTCCCTGGTGTGGCCCGGGATCTACGTGGGCCTGGTCGTCCGGGGGGAGGCGGCGGTCACGGCCGTGCACACCCTGGAGTTCCCGCTGGGGTTCCTGTCCAACGCGTTCGCGGCCACCGCGACCATGCCCCTGTGGCTGGGCGCGGTCGCGGACTGGAACCCGCTGTCCTCCACCGTCGCCGCCACCCGCGAGCTGTTCGGCAACCCGGGCTGGGGCGGTGAGACCTGGATCGCGCAGAACGCCCTGATCATGGCGGTGGTGTGGCCGCTGGCCGTCGTCGCGGTCTTCTTCCCGCTCTGCGTCCGGCGGTACCGCGACATGGCCCGGTAGCCGGGCCGCGCCACGGGAGGCCCGGCGGACGGACGCCGGTCCGCCGCCGGTTCAGCCGTGCCGGCCCGCCCGCCGGCGGGCCGCGTCGTGCAGGGCGAGGTACCGGCCCGCCCTCGCCCGCCTGGCACTCGCGAGGGGGAGCAGGCACAGGAGGCCGATGAACATGAGGACGGTGTGCACACCGGTCGCGAGGCCGTTCAGGTCGCCCCGCAGGAGCGACCGGACGATGACGTAGAGTCCGCCCGCGAGCATCAGCGCGTGGCACGCCCCGATCACGACGTAGAGCCCGGCCCGGAACCACGGAGACAGGCCGGACAGGTGGGAGGGGTTCACGAGGACCGCCTCCGCCAGGGAGCGCGCGACGTGGTTGACACGGGCGTCCGAGCCGATCAGCCTGTGCCGGACGAGGGCCCGTGCGGCGCGCAGGCCCTCCGGCGTCGTCCGCGGGGGGACACGGTCGGGTGGCGGCCAATGGGTCGGCGCGCAGAGGAGGGCCGCGAGGAACAGCGCCGGAACGGCCACCAGGGCGAGGACGCCGACCGTGTCGGTCCAGGCCTGGACGGACCGCGCCCACGCCACGCCTCCGAGCAGTCCGAAGGGCCTCTCCGCCTCGGCGGCGACGGCCATCACCGCGAAGTTCCCCGCCATGACGGCGAGGGCCGCCCCGAACAGGACGAGCCCGGTGACGCGCCGCCGCCGGTACGCCCGGGCGTAACTCCCGGCGGTCCGGGGAGGGACCCGGTCCGGCTGCGCGGACGGCGGTGGGCGCGGGGGATGGTGCACAGGGGCCTCCGGGGGGTGTCTGCGGGGGGCCGGTCCGGAGCCGCGCGTGCCCGGGGCCCGGGAGGGGAACGGGAGCCGTTCCCCCTGCCTCGGACGTCCGGGCGGGGACCCCGGTTCCCCGGAAACCCCGACGGGACAGCGGTTCCGGGCGGGAGCGTGCGAGCCCCGGGCGGAACCGGCGTGACAGCGCGGGCCGGTCGCGATAGAACGGCACCGGCATTCCCGGCACACGTGTCCATTCCAGGCACACGGACCGCCAGGCCGACGCGTACGAATCACGAGGAGCCCGAGCCTTGACCGACAATCCGTTCTTCGCTCCCAGTGGTCTGCCCTACCAGCTGCCCGACTTCGCGAGCATCCGCGAGGAGCACTTCCTCCCGGCGTTCGAGAGGGGCATGGCCGAACACCTGGCCGAGGTCGACGCCATCGCGAACGACCCCGAGCCCCCGACCTTCGACAACACGCTCGTGGCCCTGGAGCGGTCCGGCAGGATCCTCCGCCGCGTCAAGGCCGTGTTCCACACCCTGGCCGGTTCGGACGCCACCGACGGCATCAGGGAGATCGAGAAGGAGATCGCCCCGAGGGCCGCCAACCACCGGGACGCGATCTCCCTCAACCGCGCCCTGTGGCGGCGGATCAAGCAGGTCACCGCCTCGGGACCGGAGGAGGCCCGCCTCCTGGAGCGGTACAGGACCGACTTCGCCGCCGCGGGGGCCGACCTCGCGGAGGACGGGCAGGCCAGGCTGCGGCAGCTCAACGAGGAGCTCGCCGGCCTCGCCACGGAGTTCGCGCAGAACGTGCTCCGCGCCTCCTCGGAGTCCGCGCTCGTCGTCCACGACCCCGCACTGCTCGACGGTCTGGACGAGGCCCAGATCAGGGCGGTCGAGAAGGACGGGGAGTACGTGCTCCCCCTGCTCAACTTCACCGTGCAGCCCGCGCTCTCCCAGCTCACCGACCGCGCCACGCGCGAGCGGCTGTACACCCTCAGCACGGAGCGCGCCCCGGAGAACCTCGCTCTCGCCGCGCGGATCGCCGGACTGCGGGCCGAGCGGGCCGACCTCCTCGGCCACCCCGACCACGCCTCCCTCAAGGTCTCCGACCAGACGGCGAAGACCGTCGGGGCGGTCGAGGAACGTCTCGGCCAGCTGGTCGGCCCCGCCGTCCGCAACGCGGAGAAGGAGGCCGAGGCGCTCGCCGAGCACGCCGGGCACCCCGTCGAACCGTGGGACCGGCCCTTCTACGCCGAGAAGGTCCGACTGGAGCGCCACGACTTCGACAAGGGCGCTCTGCGGCCCTACTTCGAGCTGGACCGGGTCTACCGGGACGGGGTCCTCCACGCCGCCGCCCTCCTCTACGGCGTCACCTTCACCGAGCGCACGGACCTGCGCGGCTACCACCCCGACGTGCGCGTGTGGGAGGTGTTCGAGGAGGACGGGACCGGGCTCGGGCTGTTCCTGCTCGACCCCTACGCCCGCCCCACCAAGCGCGGCGGGGCCTGGATGCACAACCTGGTCGACCAGTCGTTCCTCCTGGACGAACGGCCCGTGGTGGTCAACAACCTCAACATCACCAAGCCCGCGTCCGGGCCGACGCTGCTCACCCTCGACGAGGTCCGCACGGCCTTCCACGAGTTCGGCCACACCCTGCACGGCCTGTTCTCGGCGGTGCGCTTCCCGCGCTTCTCGGGCACCAGCGTCCCCCGCGACTTCGTCGAGTTCCCCTCCCAGGCCAACGAGATGTGGGCGCACCGTCCGGAGGTCCTCGCCAACTACGCCAGGCACCACGAGACCGGCGAACCCGTGCCCGCCGAGCTCGTCGAGCGGATGGCCGCGGCCACACGGTTCAACCAGGGCTTCGCGACCGTCGAGTACCTCGCGGCGGCGCTGCTCGACTGGGCCTGGCACCGCATCGGGGCCGGGGAGGCCGTGGACCCGGCCGCCTTCGAGGAGCGGGCGCTGGAGGCCTGGGGGCTCGGCCCGGCCCAGGTGCACCCCCGCTACCGCACCGCCTACTTCATGCACGTGTTCTCCAACGACTACAGCGCCGGCTACTACTCGTACGTGTGGAGCGAGGTCCTCGCCGCGGAGGCCGTGGAGTGGTTCACCGACAACGGCGGCCCCACACGGGAGAACGGTGAGCGCTTCCGGGAGCGGGTGCTCTCGGTCGGCGGGGGCGCCGACCCGATGGAGGCCTTCCGCGGCTTCCTCGGCCGCGAGCCGCAGATGGGCCCCCTGCTGCGCCGCCGCGGCCTGGAGTAGGCGGCGGGGACCGGGGACCCCCGCCGCGGGGGCCGGAGGCGCCGGGCCGGGGCTCAGGACGCCGACGGCCCCGGCGGCTCCGGCCGGTCCGGCGGGCCCGCCGGGGGCAGGCGCACCGTGAAGACGGTGCCCTCGCCCCGCACGCTCTCCACCGAGACCGACCCGCCGTGCAGCTCCACCAGGCCGCGCACGATGGCCAGCCCCAGACCGCTGCCGCCGGTGCGCCTGTTACGCGACTTGTCCGCGCGCCAGAACCGGTCGAACACGTGCGGGAGGTCCTCCCGTGCGATGCCGACCCCCGTGTCCTCCACCTCCACGACGACGTCGCCGTTCCGGAGCGGCCCGCCCGGCGGGCCCGCGGCCCCGTCCGCGCGCCGCACCCGGACGGCGACCGTCCCGGGGGCCGGGGTGTGCCGCAGCGCGTTGCCCACCAGGTTCCCGACGATCTGCCGCAGCCGGGTCCGGTCGACCACGGCCACCACGTCCTCCGCCTCCACGACCAGCCGCAGCCCCGACGTCCGCGCCCGCAGGCGCTGGCCGTCCACCACCTGTGCCACCAGGGCGCCCACCTCGACCGGCTCCGGGGACAGCCGCAGCTTCCCCGCATCCGCCAGCGCCAGGTCCTGGAGGTCGTCGATGATGTCCTGGAGCAGGAGCGTCTCGCCGACCAGCATCCCCATGCGCTCCCTGTCCAGGTCCGCGACCCCGTCCTGGGCGGCCTCCAGCCAGCCCCGCAGGTTGCTCAGCGGCGTCCGCAGCTCGTGGGAGACGTCGCTGACCATCGCCTTGCGCTGGTCCTCCAACCGCGCCAGGTGCTCCGCCATCTCGTTGAACGCGGCCGCGAGCTGCCCGATCTCCCCCGAGTCGCGCACCTCGACCCGCGCCGTCCCCTGCCCGGCGCGCATGCGCCGCACGGCGTCGGTCAGCGCGCGGACCGGGCGGACGAGGCGGGTCGACACGGCCACGCTCACCACCACCGTCAGCACCAGCACCAGCAGCACCACCCCGGCGACGCGCAGGAGGCCCTCGCGGGACAGGGACAGGCCGGACTCCGGCTCCTCCGACGGGTCGTCGATGAACAGCAGCGCGGCGGGGGCCACGTAGGGGTCGAGCTGTTCGCGGACACCGGAGTCGAGGCAGGCCGAGGTGCGCGCGTCGAACCTCGGGGGAGCGGGAGGGGACGGCTCCTCGGACGGCGCCGGGGCCACCGGGACGGGGGCCGGGGAGGGCTCGGGAGCCTCCGGCCCCGGGGCGACCGGCGCCTCCGGGAGCCCGGGCGGAGCCGGCTCGTCCTCGGGCGCCTGGACCGATCCGCCGTCGGCGGGCTCCTCGCTCGGAACGGCGGGCACACCCGGGTCGGCGTCGGAGTCCCCCGGCCGCTCCTCCACCGGTTCCCGGGGGGCGCGCGCCTCGTCCGCCGGGGCCCCGTCCCCCACGGGCTCGGCCACCGGGACCCCGTCGGCACCGTCCATGCGGAACTCCGCCTCGGGCAGCCCGTCCTCCCCGAGGCCGAGGCAGGAGGCGACCAGGCGGTTCAACTCCGCCAGGGCCTCCCGCTCGCTCCCGGTCGGCTCGTCCAGCGCGTCGAGCCCGCAGCCGACCCACGCGGCGTCGTCCACCGGGTCCCCGGTCACGGCGGGCCGACCGCTCGGACCGGCCTCCACCTCCGCGGCCAGCCCGTACGTCCCGCCCAGGCAGGCCGCGCCCGACTCCGCGACCTCCAGCAGCCGGGACCGGTCCTCCCGGGACAGGGCGAACGGCCCGACCGCGCGCGGGTCGATGCGCCCCGCGAGGTCGGACGCCAGCGTGACGTCCACCGCCAGCGGGTCGACCACCGAGGACGTGCGGTACGGGAGCGGCCGGTCACCGCCCGCCGAGTCCGCCAGCAGGCCGTGGCTCTCGGTCGTCAGGGCGATCCGCCGCCCCGTCTCCTCCGCCAGCCCCTCCACCGTCGACCCCACCCCGTCCCACGCGGGGTGGGTGGCCGCGTACGCGACGAGGGTGTCGTGGATGCGGGTGTCCACCGCCAGGGTCTCGCCCTGCTGGACGCTGATCGACTCCGACGTCCCCTGCACCGCCAGCCAGGCCGTCGCGGTGATCGAGCAGACCGCCACCAGCACCGAACTGGCCAGGAGACGCGCCAGCAGGCTGTGCCGCAGGGCTCCCCCCGTCCGGGGGCGCGCCCGGCGGCCGCGGGCCCGCGGGGCGCCCGTGGGGCGTGTTCCGTGGATGCCGCCCGTCGCGAGCGGCGTATCCGGTGCGTTCATCGCAAGGCCGAAGAAGGGGTCAGGGCGGGGTCCTGTCGACAGAGGGGAACGCCGCGAGGGGCGTGCCGGGGCGACGTGCAGCAGGGCGGGTGTCCGCGGAACACGCCCTACCCCGGCGACGTGCCATCGCCGGCCCCGACGAGCTTGTAGCCGACGCCGTAGACCGTGACCAGCCGCACGGGCCTGCGGGGGTCCGGCTCCAGCTTCTTCCGCAGGTTCTTCACGTGGACGTCGATCGTGCGCTCGGTGATGAACCGGCTCATGCCGTGGATGCACTCCAGCAGCTGGGCCCGGGTGAGGACCCGCCCCGGCCGGGCGGCCAGCGCGGCGAGCAGCTGGAACTCGGCCGGCGTGCACTCCACCGGCTCGCCGTCCACCCGCACGGCGTGCCGTGACGGGTCGACCGCGACCGGGCCCGCGCGCAGCACCCGGTCCGGACCGTCGGGGTCCCGCCGCGACCGGCGCAGCAGCGTGCGCACCCTCGCCATCAGCTCACGCGGGCTGTAGGGCTTGGTCACGTAGTCGTCCGCGCCCAGGTCCAGGCCGGTCAGCAGGTCCTCCTCGGTGGAGCGCGCGGTGAGCATCAGCACCGCGACGTCCGACTCCGCGCGGAGCGTGCGGCACGCCTCGAGGCCGCTCATGACCGGCATCATCACGTCCAGGACGACCAGGTCGGGCCGCTCGCGGTGGTGCTCCTCGACCGCGGCGCGCCCGTCGTGCACCACGCGGACGAAGTGGCCCTCGTGCTCCAGGTAGCGACGGATCAGGTCGGCCTGGTTCACGTCGTCCTCCGCGACCAGCACATGCGCGCACACGGCGACCTCCGCTCGGCTCGGTTGGCGGCCGGCGCCGGCCGCGGCTCGATCGTACGTGCCCCCCACGGGCCCCGGACCGGCGGTTCCGGGCCGCCCCAGGTCACCACACAGGAGACACACGACGGGCACACGGGTTCTTCACATCCGTCCGCGATTCTTCGATCTCGTCCGGCAGGGAAACGGTCCGCCGGACGCCTCCCCGAACGAAGCCGGACGGATGCCATGCGTCGATCCACGCCGCCCCGACGAACCACCGGGGCCCTGCCGCCACTCGCGGCCGCCGCGGCCCTGGCCGCTCTCACGGCCTGCTCGTCCGCACCCGCGTCCGAGGACGCCACGGGGGGCGGGGAACCGGCCGCCGGGGCGGGCGGGGGCGCCGGTGCCGAGGCGGTCGAGATCGCCACGGTCGTCGGCGGGGAGATCGACGTCCACGCCGGGAAGGAGGACACGGAGGCGTCGCAGACCCTCACGAGCCCCAACGACTTCGGGGTGGACCGCACGTTCCTCGTCGAACGGAACGAGGGCGAGTGGCTGGAGGTGCTCCTCCCGGTCCGGCCCAACGGATCCACGGGCTGGATCAGGAGCGACGAGGTGGAGCTGTCCACCACCGCGTTCCGCGTCGAGATCGACACGGAGGCCTTCGAGTTCACCGTCCACGACGGGGAGGAGGAGGTGCGCGCCGGGGTGATCGGCACGGGGGCGAACGAGACCCCCACCCCGCCCGGCCGCTACTACTTCACCGAGCTGCTCCGGCCCCCGGACCCGGACGGCGACTACGGCGTCTACGCCTTCGGACTGAGCGGCTTCTCCGAGACGCTGGAGACCTTCGCGGGCGGCCCCGGCCAGCTCGCGGTGCACGGCACCAACGACGAGGACGCCCTGGGACGCCAGGTCAGCCACGGGTGCATCCGGGTCTCCAACGACGACGTCACGTGGATGGCGGAGAACCTGCCGATCGGCACGCCGGTCGAGGTCTCCGGCTGACCCCGGCCCCGGACCGCCGCGCGGGGCGGTACCCCGCACACACCGAACGACCCGAAGGACCCACCATGCGTCTGAAGACCAGCCTGTTCGCCGCCGGTATCGCGGCGTTCGCCCTGTTCGGCGCCGCCCCGGCGTTCGCCGCCGACGAGCCGTCCGTCCCGCCCTCCCAGGGCGGGTGCCCGGCGGCGCCCGCCCCGACCGACCCCGCCGAGGGCGTGGTCGCCCCCGGTGAGGGCGGGGCCGGCCTGCCGGAGGAGTGCGCCGAGCCCGAGCCCGCCCCCTCCGAGGAGCCGAGCCCGGGCGAGGGGGTTCCCGCCGAGCCGGCCCCTGTCCCGGACCCGGGCTCGGGCGCGCCCGAGGCCGCCCCCGCTCCCCCGGTCGAGCGGGACCCGAACTACACGGGCTGACCCCCGTCGGGGCCGCGGGGCGCGCGCCCCGCGGCCCCGGTGGAACACCGTGCCGGGGCCCTCGCGCGGCGGCCCCGCCACGGGAGCGGCGGATCGGGGGCGTACTCCGATCCGCCCCTCCACCCGTGCGCGGCGGGTCCCGTGCCGCGATCCGGGCCCTCGTTTTGCGCAACCGTCCGTGGTGTCTGTAGTCTTGTCCCAGCCAGGAGGATTCGCCTAGTCAGGTCTATGGCGCCGCACTGCTAATGCGGTTAGGTGGCAACGCCTTCCGGGGTTCAAATCCCCGATCCTCCGCAGATCACGAGGGGTCCCGCGCTTCGGCGCGGGGCCCCTCGCCCTTTTCCGGGCCCCGATGTGAGGCCGGACGGCGGAGACGTCCGACACCGCGCCCACGCCGCGCCGGTTCCGGGGGGCGCGCTCCGCCCGCCGCCGCCCCGGCGCTCTCAGGCCAGGGGCGCGACCGACCCCCGCTCCACCAGGCGCACGGGCAGCCGCACGGCGGTGCCGGGGCCCTCCACCAGCAGGTCCATGATCTGCTTCCCCAGGGCCTCGCGCTCCACGGCGATCGTGGTCAGGCCCGGGTCCAGCAGGGCGGAGGTGGGCAGGTCGTCGTGGCCCACGACGCTGACGTCCCGGCCCACGCGCAGGCCCAGGGAGCGGGCGGCGTCGTAGACGGCGGCGCCCAGGTGGTCGGAGTTGACGACGAGGGCGCGATGCCCCGGACGCGCCATCATCTCCGCGGACCTGCGGGCCACCGCCTCGTGGTCCAGCGGGCCGCGCACCACGTCGCCGGCCATCCCGTGCTCCGCGCAGCGGCGCAGGAAGGACTCCTCGCGCCCCCAGTCGGCGGCCAGCGCCTCGGGGGCCGTCAGCAGCACGGCCTCGCGGTGCCCCCGCTCCGCCAGGTGAGCCACGGCCAGGGAGACGGCGGCGTCGTCGTCGGGGCCGACCGTGGAGAGGCGGCTCGCCGCGCCCTCCCGGTCCGGCTCCGGTGTGCAGTTGAAGGCCACCACCGGGATGTGGGCGTGGCGGTCCATCCACTCCAGGAGGCGGCCGCGCCGGCCGATGGGGGCGATGGCGATCCCGGCGACCGCCTCGGCGGCGAGCCTGCGCAGCGCGGCGCCCTCCCGCTCCTGGTCGTAGTCCGAGCTCATGATCAGCAGGAGCGCCCCCTCGCGGTGCGCGACGGTCTCCATGCCGCGCAGCACGTCCAGGAAGAAGGGGTTGCGCATGTTCCGGATCACCACGCCGTAGGCGGAGCGCCGGCCGGTGCGCAGCGCCCGGGCCCGGCCGTCGGGCTGGTAGTCCAGTTCCGCGGCGACGCGGCGGACCCGTTCCGCGGTCGCCGGGGCCACGCGGCCGGCGCCGTTGAGGGCGAAGCTGGCCTGGGCGACCGAGACGCCCGCCCCGGCCGCGACGTCCCGCAGGGTCGCGCGCTTGGTCGGCTCGGGCATGGCACTCCTCGGGGACGGCGGCCGTGGACTCGAAAAGTACCGTGTGCCCGCCGGACCCGGAACCGGCGCGGGCCTGGTATCGCCGAGCGCTGTTCCTCGGGAGTTCAGGCCGCGGACACCGTTTGCGTCATAGCAGGTCACGGTGCTGATTAATCGTTTAATCACATCATCCGGAACAGCGGTGTCCGACGGGCGCCGCGCCGACCACGGAGACCCCGATGACCCTCGCCCACGGCCGCGGCGTCCTGAGCGCCGCCGCGATCACCGCCGTCCTCGCCCTGACCGCCTGCGGCAACGCCGACCTCCCCCCGGCCCCGGCCACCGGCGAGGGCGGCACCGTCATCACCTACAACTCTCCCGCCGAGTGGGGGAACTACGGCGAGGTCCTGGCCGCCTTCACCGAGGAGACCGGGATCCGGGCCCCCAACGACCCGAAGAACTCCGGGCAGGCCCTGGCCGCGCTCCAGGCGGAGAAGGGGGCGCCCGTCGCCGACGTCGCCTACACCGGGATCGCCTTCGCCGGACAGCTCGTGGAGGCCGGCGTCCTCCAGGCCCACGTTCCGGAGGGGGCGGAGGAGGTCCCCGAGGACCTGCGCGACCCCGACGGGAACTGGACGGCCGTCCACACCGGCACGATCGCCTTCATCGTCAACGAGGACCACCTGGACGGCGCGCCCGTGCCGGACGGCTGGGAGGACCTCCTCGACCCCGCCTACGAGGGCAAGGTCGGCTACCTCGACCCCACCCAGGCGGCCGTGGGCTACTCCGCCGCGACGGCGGTCAACCACGCGCTCGGCGGCGACCTGTCCGACTGGGGGCCGGGCCTGGACTACCTGGCGGAGCTGAAGGACAACGGCGCCTCCACCTCGGCCCAGACCGCCACCGCCAAGGTCGCCCAGGGCGAGATCCCCATCCTCGTCGACACCGACTTCAACGGCTACAAGCTCCGGGACGAGGGCGCGAACGTCAGCGTCGTCATCCCCGAGGAGGGGTCGCTGCAGATCCCCTACATCGTCGGTCTGGTCGAGGGAGCCCCCAACGCCGAGAACGGCAGGGAGCTCCTGGACTTCTACTTCTCCGAGCGGGGCCAGGGCCTCTTCGCGGACGGGTACATGCGCCCGGTGGTCGGCGACATGCCGGAGGAGCTCGCGGACAAGGTCCTGCCCGACGCCGACTACGAGCGCGCGATCACCATCGACTACCTCGAACAGGGCGCGCGGCAGCAGGAGTTCATCGACATGTACCAGAGCGAGGTCGGCTTCTAGTGGCCCCCGGCACCGCGCGCGTGCGCCCGCGCACGCCGCCCCCGTGGACCGCCGCGCTCCCCGCCCTCGCGGTCATCGGCCTGTTCAGCGCCTACCCGGTCGCGGTGCTGGTGGGCAACTCCCTCGGCCTGGGCCTCGCCCCGGCCGACGGGGGCCCCACCCTGGAGCACTACGCCGACGCCCTGGCCTCGGCGTCCGTCCGCGAGTCCCTGGCCGCGTCGGCGCTGGTCGCCGGGGTGGCCGTCCTGGCCACGCTCGTGATCGCCGTCCCCGTCGTGCTGCACCAGGCACGGCAGGACCGCGCCGGGGGCGGCGGCGCCTCCACCGACGCCCTGCTCACCCTGCCGATCGCCCTCCCCGGCATCATCATCGGGTTCTTCGCGATCGTGCTCAACGGCAGGACCGGGCTGCTCGCGCCGCTGTGGGAGGGGTTCGCCGGCCTGGCCTACACCCTGCCCGGCCTCCTCGTCGCCTACGTCTACTTCTCGCTGCCCCGCGTCCTGGGGCCGCTGCGCGCCGCAGCGGCCGGGCTGCCGCCCTCGCTCACCGAGAGCGCCCGCACCCTGGGCGCCTCCAAGGCGCGTGTCCTGGCCACGGTCACCCTGCCCCTGCTGCTTCCCGCGCTCATCGAGACCGGGGGCACCGCGGCGGCGATCGCCCTGGGCGGGTACGGCACGGTCGCCACGCTCTCCGAGGGCATCCGCCTGCTCCCGCTCGACGTGGCCAACGCGCTGACCACCGGCTACCGGCTGGCCGCCTCCTCCACCCTGGCGGTGCTGCTGGCGGCCATGGCCGTCGCGGCGCTGGTCCTCGGACGCGGCCTGGGACGCCTGGTCGGACGGGCGGTGGCCTCGTGAACCGCGCCGTCACCCGGGCCGTCTGCGCCTTCGTCCTCATCCCGATCCTGGCGACCCTGGTGGTCGCCACCAGCGTCGACTTCTCGCAGGGTCCCTGGGGCGGGGGGATCACGCTCGACTGGTTCGCCCACGCCTGGCCCCCGCTCGCCCCCGTCATCGCCCGCAGCCTCGCCGTGGCCACGCTGGTGGTGGCGGTCAACCTCGTCCTCGGCGGCCCCCTGGCGTGGTGGGTGGCCCGCCACCCCTCGCCGCTGACCCGGCTGACGGGATACCTCGTCAACGTCCCCATGGCCGTGCCGGGCATCGCGCTGAGCGTCGCCCTGGTGAGCGCCTACGCGGCTCTGCGCCCCAGCGGTCTGCTGCTGGTCATGGGCCACGTGGTGTTCACGCTGCCCTTCACCCTGGCGGCCCTGGTCCCCGCGCTGGCGGACGAGGAACTGCGCCTCCACGAGGGGGTGGCGCGCAGCCTGGGGGCCGGAGCGGCCAGGGTCCTGGCCACGGTCACCGTCCCCGGCTGCCTCACCGCCCTCACCCAGGCGGTGACGATGGTGTTCGCCCTCTCCTTCGGCGAGTTCAACGTCTCCTTCTTCGTCAACCCGCCCGCCACGCCCACCGTGCCGTTCGCCCTGTTCGACTCCTACTCCACCCAGCGGCTCGAACCCGCGTCCGCGCAGTCGATCATCTTCATCGCCTTCGTCGCCCCGGTGCTGACGGCCATCGTGCTGGCCCGGCGGCACGCCCTGAGGAGCACTCCGTGACCGATCCCCGTGAACCCGAGACCGGGGCGCCCGGTCTCACCGTGTCCGACCTGACCATCCGCTACGGCGACACCGAGGCCGTGCGCGGGGTGTCCATGCGGGTGGGGCCCGACGAGACCGTGGCCGTCGTCGGCCCCTCCGGCTGCGGCAAGAGCAGCACCCTGCGCGCGGTGGCGGGGCTCACCCCGGTCGCGGGCGGGGGCATCGGCCTGGGCGGGCGCGACATCACGCACCTGTCCCCGGCCCGACGGGGCGTGGGCCTGGTCCCGCAGGACTACGCGGTGTTCCCGCACATGAGCGTGGCGGGCAACATCGCCTACGGCCTGCGCGCCCGACGGGTCCCGGCGGACCGCAGGCGCCGACGGGTCGCCGAGATGCTGGAGCTGACCCGGCTCACCGACCTGGCGGGCCGCCGGCCCGGCCAGCTGTCCGGCGGCCAGCGCCAGCGCGTGGCGCTGGCCCGGGCGCTGGCCGTCGAACCGGACGTCCTCCTCCTGGACGAACCGCTGGCGGCCCTGGACCCGCAGCTGCGGGGCGGTCTGCGCAGGGAGCTGTCCGCCATGCTCTCCTCCTCCGGGTGCGCCACGCTGATCGTCACGCACGACCAGCGCGAGGCGCTCTCCCTGGGATCGCGGATCGCCCTGATGCGCGAGGGGTCCCTGGTGCAGTTCGGAACGCCCCGGGAGCTCTGGGACGACCCCGCCGACGCCTTCGTCGCGGACTTCCTCGCCAACGCGGTCCTCCTGGAGGCGGAGCGCTCCGGGGGAGGGGCCGCGGTACTCGGCGGCCGGTGGAGGATCCCGGTGGCGGACCTGCGGACGGGACCGACCGGACACGGCCGCACCCGCCTGCTCCTGCGCGACGACAGCCTCACCGTCACCGACCGCGACGACGAGGCCGCGGTGACCGCGCGGGTGGTGCACGCGGAGTTCGTCGGCGACGCCGTCCGCCTCACGGTCGACGCGCACGGCCACGTGTTCGGGGTCCGGGTCCCGCCCGACGCCCGGATCGGCCGCTCCGTGTCGCTGGCGGTCGTTCCCGGCCGCGCCGCCCTGCTCGTCCCCGCCCCCTGAGACCTCCGGGTCACCGTACGAAGGAGGAACCATGCTCGAACTCGAAATCCTCGGATCCAACGCCACGGCGCCCACGGCGGAGGGCCCCGCCTCCTGCTATCTGCTGCACACCGACGACGGCGTCCTGCTGGTCGACGCCGGCCCGGGGTCCCTGCTGGCCTACTGCGCGCGCCACGGGCTCGACCGGTTGCGCGGGATCGTGGTGACGCACCTGCACGCCGACCACAGCCTGGACCTCATGGCCTGGGCCTACCGGTGGACCTTCCCCGAGGTCCTGCCGCGCATCCCCCTGTACTACCCGGCGGGGGAGGCCCGGCGCCTGGCCGCCTTCGACGCGGTCTTCGGCATCCCGACGCTGCCCACGATGAACAGCCCGATCGCCCAGTCCTTCGAGCCCAGGGAGATGGCCATGGACGGGACGACCCGCTACGAGGCGGCCGGGACGGCCTTCCGCTCGTTCCGGGCCCACCACAGCGTCCCCTCGGCCGCGCTCCGCTTCGAGGACCCCGACGGCAGGGTGGTCTCCTTCTCCTCCGACACGGGGTACTGCGAGGCCGTCGTGCGCGCGGCCGAGGGCGCCGACCTGTTCGTGTGCGAGGCGACCTACCTGGAGGCCGACGACCAGGCGCTGAACGGCCACGGCCACCTCACCGCCGCGATGGCCGGGGAGCTGGCCGCCGAGGCCGGGGCCGGCCACCTGGTCCTCACCCACTTCGCCGACCCCGGCATGTGGGAGGAGGGCCGGAGGCACGCGGCCCGCGGCTTCCCCGGAGAGGTGAGCGTGGCCAGGCCCGGCAGCCGCTTCTGAGGGGCCGGGCCGGCCCGCCGCGGGGGAGGGCCTCCCCCGCGAGCGGGCGACGGGACGAGCCCGTGACGGCGGCCGTCCCGGGCCCGGGGCGGCCGGGCGGGGGCGGCGGGAGCCCGCCGACCCCGCCCGACCGGTCCGCCCCCGACGATCGTCGGGGGCGGACCCCGACGGCCGGCACTGTCGGCGCGACACCGCGTCTTCCTAGCGTGGGACCCCCGAGGTCCGACGAGGGAAGGCTCCATGGACACGCAGACCATCACACCGGAGGACACCGCCCTCGAAGCGGTCGCCCTCGTCAAGAGGTTCGGCGAGGGCGGGACGGCGGTGGCCGCGGTGGCCGGGGTGGACCTCGTTTTCCGACGCGGAGAGTTCGTCGCCGTCATGGGGCCGTCCGGCTCCGGGAAATCCACCCTCATGAACCTGCTGGCCGGGCTGGACACGCCCACCTCGGGGAGGGTGCTGGTCGAGGGGACGGACCTCGCCGGCCTGGACGACCGGAGGCTGACCCGGCTGCGGCGCGAGCGCATCGGCTTCGTCTTCCAGGCGTTCAACCTGATGCCGGCCCTGACGGCGGAGCAGAACATCCTGCTGCCGCTCAAGCTGTCCGGCCGCGCCCCGGACCGGGCGTTCTTCGACGAGGTCGTGGGCTCCCTGCGCATCCGGGACCGGCTCGGACACCGCCCCTCCGAGATGTCGGGAGGCCAGCAGCAGCGCGTCGCGGTCGCCCGGGCCCTGCTGACCGAGCCCGCGGTGGTCTTCGCGGACGAGCCGACCGGCGCCCTCGACGTCTCCACCGGCCACGAGCTCCTGGGCCGGCTGCGCGAGGCGAGCACCCGGCTCGGACAGACGGTCGTCATGGTCACCCACGACCCGGTGGCCGCCACCTACGCCGACCGGGTACTGCTGTTGTCCGACGGTGCTCTCCACGGCACCGTCGAACGACCGACCACCGCCGGGGTACTGGCCGCCATGGCCCGGGCGGAGGGCTGATGCCCGGCTACGCCTGGGCGCAGATCGTCGCCCACCCCGCCCGCCTGGCCTCGGTCCTGTCGGCGATCGTGCTCGGCACGCTGTTCCTGGCGGCCACCGCCGTGTTCGCCGCGACCTCGTCCGCAGGCCTGCGCATCGTCGCCGCGGCCCCGCTGTCGGCCGCCGACGTGATCGTGGACCGCGATCCGGAGGCGGCCGATCCCGGCGCCGGGTGGCCCGAGCAGGTGGCCGAGCACCCCGGCGTCACGGCCACGGCCCGCATCCACGCGGGCACCGTCCAGCTCGTCACGGACGAGATCCGCGCCACCGCCAACCTCTACAGCATCTCCGACCGGGACGAACTCCGGTGGTTCGAGCTGGCGGAGGGGGAGTGGCCCGCGAACGCCGCCGAGATGGTGGCCGACGCACCGACCCTCGACTCCGCGGGGCTCGAGGTGGGCGACACCGTGAGCCTCCTCGTAGGCGACGGCGAAGCGACCGACATGACCGTCGTCGGCGCGGCCGACATCGGATTCCAGCCGCTGACCGGGGTCCAGTACCAGTTCTACACGTCGGAGGACTTCTTCGCCGGGGAGAGCCCTCTGAGCGTCACGGCCGACGTCACCGACAGGACTTCTCCGGAAGCGGTGGTCGAGAGCCTGGGAGCCGACCTGCCCGACGACCTCCACCCGATGTCGGCGGAGGAGCAGTCCCGGCTGGCGGCGGACCGGTTCGCGGGCGGCGCCCAGCAGTTGGAGCTCATCCTGCTCGTGTTCGCCCTCATCGACCTGCTCGCGGCCGCCCTGGTCATCGCCAACACGTTCACCATCCTGCTCTCCCAGCGGCGCCGCGACACAGCGCTCCTCAGGCTGGTGGGCGCGGAGCGGACCCAGGTGCGGGACCTGGTCCTCGTCGAGGCGCTGATCATCGGCTCCATCGGTTCGGCGATCGGTGTGGCCGCCGGCGTGGGCGCGGGGTACGCGGGCGCCTCGCTGATGGAACTGACCGGGGGCGGTCTGCACGTCAGCGCTCCGGCCCTGGGCGGGGCGTTCCTGACGGGTGTGGCCACCACCGTGTGCGCCGCGTGGTTCCCCGCCCGCAAGGCCGCCGGGACCGCGCCGGTCGAGGCGCTGCGTTCGGCTCCGCTCCGGAACGGGGTCCGCTTCGGAGCCGTCCATGCGGTGGGGCTCGTCGCGGCCGTCGCCGGTGCGGCGGTGATGGTGTCCGGCATGCTCGCCGAGAACCTGCCCGTGGCCGTCGCGGGCGGATTCGTGGGCGCCGTCGGCCTCCTCCTGGTCCTGCGCTACGCGATCTCCCGTCTCATCGGAGCGGCCGACCGCCTGCTGGGTCTCCGGGGAGGCGTCTTCGAGCTGGCGGGGGCCAATCTCCGGCGCGACACGGGCAGGGCGGCCACGGCCACCCTCACCCTCGTGCTCGGGTTCGGGCTGATCGCGGCCCTGGCCACGGCCGCGAGTACAGGTCGGGCCACCATCGACGGCGATCTCGACGATCGGTTCCCCGTGGACGTGAGCGCGCGGGTGGACACCGGCTCGGTGCCCGCGGCGACCGTGGACATGGTCCGCGACATCGACGAACTGGTGCTGGTGGAGACGCCGCGCACCGCACGGGTGACCGTCGGGGGTCTGGGCGAGACCACCCTGGTGGGGGTCTCCCCCGAGCTGGCGCGGGAGACCGGGGCCGAGGCACTGACCGGGACCGGTTCGGCGGCACCGGTCATGCTGGTGACGGCGGACCAACTGGATGCGGTCGGAATCGGAACCGGGGAGGCGGTCGACCTCGACGTCGACGGGGAGACCCACCGCTTCATCCTGTACGTGTCCACACTCGCCACAGCTTCCGGAGAAGCCAGCCCGGTGGTACGGGACGACGTCCTGGACTCTGTGGCTCCGGGCGAGGACCGCGGCATGGTGTGGGGCCTGGCTGCCGAGGACGCCGACGACGACGCCCTCGCCGAGAGCATGAGCCTGGTCGCCGGCGCGGACCCCGGGATCACTCTGAACGGAGCCCTCGGCGAGCGGGGCGATCTCACCGACGTCCTCGACGTCCTCGTCAACCTGTCGCTGGCGATGCTCCTGGTCACGGTGGTCGTCTCCGGCCTCGGCGTGGCGAACACCCTGGGCCTGTCCGTCCTGGAGAGGACGCGGGAACTGGCACTGCTGCGGGCACTGGGACTGACCAGAGGGGGGCTGAGGGGCACGCTCGCGGTGGAGGCCGTGGTCATCGCCGTCCTGGGCGCGCTCCTGGGGCTCGTGATCGGCGTTCCCTACGGGTTGGTCGGGGTGGACGCGGTCATCGGGGGGACCGCTCCCCTCGTCGTCGCGGTCCCCTGGGCGGAGCTGTCACTCCTCCTCGCGGCCGCCGTGGTCCTCGGGCTCGCGGCGACCCTGGCCCCCTCCCGGCGGGCGGCGCGGATCGCCCCCGCCGAAGGGTTGAGCGGTGACTGACCGGTGCGCCGCCGGGGCCCGCGCCTGCCTGCCGGGCTCCGGCGGCGGCCGGCGGCGCACCTCAGCCGTCGTTCGGCCGGGGCCCGGGGGCGTCCCCGGAGTGGTCGACCAGGCCCGCCTCGTGCGCCAGCACGGCCGCCTCCACACGGTTGCGGACCCCCAGGCGCTTGAGGATCGTGCTGACGTGGCCCTTCACCGTGCCCTCCACGAGGAAGAGCCGGCGGCCGATCTCGGCGTTGGACAGCCCGGCGCCGAGCAGGGCCAGGACCTCGCGCTCGCGTGGGGTCAGACCGCTCACCCGCCCACCGGCCGCGAGGCGTTCCGCGGCCCGGCCGCGTTCCAGCTCGGTGAGGACCCGTCGCGCCACCCTCGGGGAGAGGAAGGCGCCGCCCTCGGCCACGGCCCTGACCCCCAGGATCAGTTCGCGGGGGTCGCCCGTCTTGAGGAGGAACCCGTCGGCGCCTCCGGCGAGGGCCCGGACCACGTATTCCTCCTCGCCGAAGGTGGTCAGGACGACCACCCCCGTCCCCGGTGCGACGCGCCGCATCTCGGCCGCCGCGTCCAGCCCGTCCATCACCGGCATGCGGATGTCGACCAGGACGACGTCGGGGCGGTACGCGCGCACCATCTCGACGCCCTCCCGCCCGTCGGCGGCCTCCGCCACCACCTCGATCCCCGGGTCGCGGGCGAGGATCGCTCGCACGCCCGCGCGGATCATCGCCTCGTCGTCCACCAGCAGGACCCGCACCGCGGCCGAGGGCCTCCCCCTCACCACGTCACCACCTCCGCCGACACGAGCGTCTCGGAGTCGAAGCACAGTCGGTACCGGTCGTGTCCGTCGGCGAACACGTTCGGGCCCGACCCGTACAGGCCGCAGTCCAGGTCCGGACGGGCGCCGTCCGGCTCCCCGGCGAGCGGCCCCCCGTCCAGTCGGCCCCCGGGCAGGACCGCCTCCACCTCGGCCCGGTCCTGGCCGGGGCGCAGCCGCTCGAAGACCTCGGGGTCCAGGGCGGCGTTCGAGGCGCGGTACGCGGTGATCGCGAGGATCAGCGCGTATCCCGCGAGGGCCGCTACCGGGGGTGTGCCCGCGACCAGGCCCAGCGCCCACGCGGTGCGCCGACGGGCCCGCCGGTGGAGGTCCGGTCGAGGGGGACGCGTGCCCTCGTCCCGCGCCTCCGGCGTGCCGGGACGCGGCCGTCCGTGCAGAGGCAGGCGGGCCGTCACCGCCCAGCCGCGCTCTTCCGGCCCGGCGTGGAAGGCGCCCCCGACGAGCCTGACCCGTTCGCGAAGGCTCACCAGCCCGGTTCCGCCGCCCGGCGCACGGGACGGCGGCCCCCCTGCCCCGGGCCCCGACCCGACGACGCGGACCAGTACCTCGCCGTCCGCCGTCCGGACCCCGACCCGCACGGCCGCCCCCGGGGCGTGCCGGGCGGCGTTGGTCAGGCCCTCCTGGACCACCCGGTGCACGGCCCTGTCCACCAGCACGGGCAGTGCCCGTGCGCGTTCCTCCTGGCTCAGCTCCACGTCCATCCCGGACGCCCTGGCGCGCTCGACCAGGGCGGCGAGGCTGTCGTCCGCCGGAAGGAGGGGGGCCGCCCCGCCGTCGACCCGCAGCACCCCGAGCGCCTCCGCCAGACGGTCGGCCGCACGCGCCGCGGCCTCACGGAGCTCGGCGGCCTCCGCGCGCCGCCGATCGGACAGGTCTTCCGCCATCTCCAGGGCGCCGGCGCGCAGCGACAGCAGGCTGAGCTCGTGGCCGACGGCGTCGTGGAGGTCGCCGGCGATGCGGGAGCGCTCGCGCATCCGGGCGCGTTCGGCGACGAGCCTGGCCCCGCTCTCCAGGATCCGGGCCCGCTCCCAGCCCGCCTCCTCCAGGGCTGCGGTGTTGCGCAGGTACAGGCCGACCAGCCAGGGCAGGGGGACGGCGAACAGCATGACCGCGCCGCCGGTGATCCACAGCCCCACGGGCTGGCCGGTCCACAGGAGCCATCCTGTCCCGGCCGCCACGGCGGCCGCGTACACGGCGATCGCGGGACGCGGGTCCGGGGACAGGCGGCCGGTGAGCAGCACGGGCAGCGGGAGGAGGACGAACAGGAGGGGCTGGGCGGGAGCCGCCGCGGCCAGGAGGACCGCGCACGCCAGGGCGGCGTGTCCGGTCGGGACCGCTGCCGGGGAGGTTCTCATGTCTCGGAAGGTAACGCCCGTCGGCGGTCACGTCATCTGACGAAAGTCAGGTACGCGCCGTACGGGGCCGGGGGCCGTCCCGCGGCGGGGACCGCCGCAGGTGCCCGTGCCCGGGGAGAACGCGCGAAGGCCGGGCGGAAGCGGCGGCGATGTCTTTCGGAGCACGTCGAACCGGGAACTGGCGGAGTGCCTCGAACGAGAAGGCCGCCCCGCTGATCGATAACGCCGGGAAATGGAACCCGTCGGGGTTGCCTCGTGCCCAGCCGCGCGGGTGACGGCCCATGCGAACGCCTCATGACGTGATGGCGGAGCTCCCGGCGTGTTCCGTTTCTGTCGGTGCTGGATTCCTGGTTCACGGGACCGCGTGGCCCGGGGGGCGGCGCCGTGGCGGAACGGTCCTTTTCCGGGGCGAGGTGCCCGGCCCGGTTGATTGCAAAGGCAGATCCACCGAACCGGGGGCCGAGTCGGTGATCCGCCGAGGAGTCGTCGGGTTTCCCTGGAAAACGTTTTTCCGAAAGGCGGTCCGAGCTGATCGCGGCGGTGGCCGCCGAGGGGCGCCCGTTCCGGGCCTCCCTCCGGCCGCGCGCCGCACCGTCCGGAGGATCCATGCCGCCTCCCGCGTCCGCCACCGGGAACGGCCTGGGCGCCCCGGGCCCGCCAGGGGTCGTGCGACTGGGTCCGGCACGGACGAAGGGGGTGACTCCGAGCCGCTTACCTGCTGTTCTGTCGCACCGGTGTCTCATGTGGCCGTGCGGAAGGGCCACTCCGAACAGAGTTGCCCCGGCGCCGTGCGCCGGCGCCCGGGGAACGGGCGGTCCCGGATGGCCACAGTCGGCCAGTCCCGTACCGCCGCCGCCGCGGAGGCCGGGCCGCCCCCCGCCGCCGCCCCGACCGATGGCCGCAGCCTTCCGCTATCCGGTTCGTTCACGAGAACAAAACTGCAGGTGGAAGGCTCTCAATAGCACCGAAAACAAGTGGTGTGATGTAAGTCACTCCCATTTTCTGGCGTGTGTATAGATGCTGCACGTGCACCCTCGTGTCACTAAGGGTGACTAAATTGCCTTCTTCCGGCACGATGTGTGTATGGATCGTTTCAAGGGTCCTCTTGTATGGTCTCTTTTGTCGTTGCCGACCCGTAATCAGTGAGAGGGGGTATTGCTCTATGAACAACGGAGCTACGATCACGGCGCCGCGCCTGGAGAGGCTTGTCCGGCGCTAAGTGAATAACAAAGGCGTAAGCCCTTGAAAGGATGCGCCAGTCGATGTTACGGCTGGCGCATCCCTCGTGAATATGAAGAGGAGTTTCCTTGCTTCAGGGGTCTGTCGTGTCAACAGTCGGCTCGAAGCGGCTGGGGGCCCTGACCGTGGTGGACAGCAGGTTGCGGACGACCAGCCTGTGCCTGGCCACCGACTACGGTGCCTGGGGCGACCCTCGCGGGCAGGAGGGGATCGCCCATCTCCTGGAGCATCTTCTGATCTACACCCCCCTACGGGGGGGACACTCCCTCAGCGACCGGGTCTCCCGGCGCGGCGGCTACTGCAACGCGGAGACACACGCCGACGGCATGGTCTTCTCGGTACAGGTCCACCCCGACGACGCCGACCTGGCCCTGGAGCTGATGCTCGAAGCGGTGTTCGCCCCGAGTGTGGACGAGGCCTCGCTCGAACGGGAGCGCCAGGCAGTCCTGCGCGAGCTCGCCGCCCTGGAAACCGACCCCAGCGACCTCGTCCAGCGGACCTTCGCCCAGCGGGTTCTGGGCGACCACCCCCTGGCCTGCCCGGTCGGGGGGACTCCGGCGTCCGTGGAGCGGCTCAGTATCGGGCAGACGCTCGAGGCCCACGGCAAGCTCTTCCTGGACAGCGAGTTCACGCTCGTGTCGGTCGGCCCCAGAGCACCGGACGCGGTGCGGACGACTCCGGGGACGCCCGAACCGGGTGGCCCCGTACGTCCCGAGCCGCCGTCGACCGACCTGTCACGGCCCTGGGAGCCACCGCACGCCTGGACCGGCGACTTCGTCTGGATGTGCGTCGGCTCGGCCGCCCCGCCCGCCGGCTCCCCCCGCCGGCCGGCCTTCAACGTTCTGGAGTTCATGCTCGGGAGCAGGTCGACCTCCCTTCTGAACCGCGCGCTGCGGGTGGACCGCTCGCTGGCCTACGTCTTCGAGGCCTGGTACCGGGGATACAGCGAGAGGGGGACCTGGTCGGTCATCGTCGGCGCCGAGGCGCACCACGGTGAGGACATCCTCCGTGCCGTCCGTGACTGCCTCGCGGACGTCGCTGCGGGCAGGTGCGGCGAGGACTTCTTCGACGTGGCCCGGAAGCAGGCGGTCATGCAGCTCGTTCGGGGATCCGAATCCCCGTTCGACTGGGCCCTCCATCTCGCGCGCGAGGCGAAGTCGGGCGTCCTCGGCCGCGATGTCGGGTACGAGACCTCCCGGCTGGAGGGCGTCACGTTCGAGGACGTGCGCCGGGCGGCGCAGGACATCCTGGCCGGCCTGACGGTCGTGGTGGAGACGGAAGCGTGAGGCCCGCAGACGCGCGCCACCGGACCGGGCCCCCGCGTCCGCCGGCCGGGCCGGCCCTCTCCGCGGAACCGCGGCGGGGCGGCGCCCGCCCGGAGCCCTCGGGCGGGGTTCGATGAACGCGGCGCCGCACCGGGGCCGTGCCGGTGGAGGCGGCCCCTCGACCCGCCTTCGCCGCCGACCGCGTGGAGCACCGTCCGTCGGCGGGGAGGCCGACGAGAACCCTGCCGGAAGCCGCCCTCTCTGAATTCTTGCCAGGCCATGGGACTCGAGAGGTTCCTCAGGGCCGGGATCCCCCGAGCGTGGAGGTGCTGTTGGCCGATCACGATCCCCTGCAATGAGAAGTCGCTCGAAAGTGGATTGGTCTGCCTTGACTGACAACAACAATCTTCTGACCATCGGTTCCCTCGGGTCAGCTGATTCTGCGCTGCACGGGAAGCCGGCCATCAGATGGGGTGACCTGCCGGACCAGGTCAGCGAAAGCTCCACGAGGAGGTATCAGAGAGTTCTCCTGCTCAACCCGTCGGCCACTCTCTACAGACACGACCTCCCCCGTTGTACCTATCCGCTGGGGATCGGTTACATCGCGGCCGTTCTCGAGAAGTACGGCTACGAAGTCAAGATCCTCGATGTCTTCGCCGAGGGGTATGACAACGCCCGGCCGGTGGAGGGTGATCCGCAGTTCCTGCGCTACGGCCTCGACGACGAGGACGTCATCAAGGTCATCCGCGAATTCGAGCCGCACGTGGTCGGCGTGTCCAGCATCTTCAGTAATCAGGCCGACAACGTCCATAACCTGCTGCGCTTGGCCGACCTGGTCGTCCCCGACGCGCTGACGGCCATGGGAGGCGCCCACGCCCGCTACTTCCCCAAGGCATGCCTGGAGGACCCGAACCTCGACGCGGTCTTCCTGGGGGAAGGGGAACTGACTTTCCTGCTGTGGATGGAGTACCTCAACGGCAACGTGCGGGAGGAGGACTGCCACGGCATCGCACTGCGCGATGGCGACGGGAAGGTCGCCATCAAGCCCGAACTGCCGCTCATCAGTTCCAAGCGTCCAGAGGGCCCCGAGCTCCGGAAGACCTCTCCACTGCTCAGTATCACAGGCGAACTGGACCATATTCCTTTCCCCGCCTGGCATCACTACAACATGGAGAAGTATTTCGATATCAAGGCCTATCAGTCTCCGTACACCGTCGGATCCCGTGTCGGCCAGCTGTACACCAGCCGCGGTTGCACCGCACACTGCACCTTCTGCACGACCACTCATTTCTGGGGTCAGAAGTTCCGCAGGCGGAGCGTGGAGAACGTCGTCAACGAGATCATCAAGCTGCGTGACGAGTACGGGATCGACGAGTTCCACATCCAGGACGACAACATCACCAACGACATGGACCACGCCCGGGAGCTCTTCGTGGCCCTGCGGGAGGTCGGGCTGCCCTGGGCGACCCCGCAGGGCACCGCCCTGTGGCGGATGGACGAAGAACTGCTCGACCTCATGGCGGCATCGGGGTGCTACCAGATCACCTTCGCCATCGAGAGCGGTGTGCAACGTGTGCTCAAGCAGCTGATCAAGAAGCCGCTCAACCTGGAACGCACCTCGCATCTGATCAAGTACGCGCGCGGCCTCGGGATGCACGTGCATGGTTTCTTCATCATCGGCATGCCTCCGATGTTCGGCCACGAAGGCGAGTCGATCGAGGAGATGTATACATCGTACGAGTACGCAGAGGAGGCCGGGTTCAGCAGTGCCTCTTTCTTTGCGGCCTCGCCGATCGTGGGATCCGAGCTGCTCAGAGAATGTGTTCGCCAGGGCTTTGTCAAATCCGACGAGTCCCTGTACCGCATGAGTTACAAGCAGGGAATCATCAACGTTCCCGGTTTGTGGGACGGGGAGGAGATCGCTGAACTCGCTGCGAAGTTCAACCGTGAATTCAACTCGAACCGCGAACGCGCCTACACGCCGCAGAAGCAGTGGAACGAACAGCAGTACTGAACCTCGGGAGGAAGACGATGGGCAACACCACGATGGCGAGCGGGTTCGGAGCGCGGCTCAGGGAGCGGCGTGAGCAGGTCAAGATGGACCGCCCGGCCCTGGCCGGTCTCCTCGGCGAGACGCCGGACACCGTCGCCTCCTGGGAGGCGGGCGAGGGCGGGGAACTCACCCTGGACCAGCTCGCGAGGATCGCGGACGCGCTCGGAACGTCGGTCGGCGCCCTCACGCCGCAGGCCGAGTACGACCTCGACGACGGTGTGGCCATCCAGCGGCCCGAGGACCGCCCGATTCTCAAGGGGGTCCGTGACGACGTGGACTACTACGTCTACAACTGCCTCGTGCGCACCAAGCGGGCGCCCTCCATGGTCCCCCTGGTGGTCGATGTCCTCACGGACGACCCCGACGACGCGAAGTTCAACTCCGGCCACGCGGGAAACGAGTTCCTCCTCGTCCTGGAGGGAGAGATCCACATGAAGTGGGGCGACCCGGCGAACCCCCGTGAGGCCTTGCTCCCGACGGGCGCCAGCCTGTTCGTGGAGGAGCACGTCCCCCACGCCTTCACCGCGGCCAAGGGGACGGGAACCGCGAAACTCGTGGCCGTGAACTTCTGACCCCCGGGCCGCGGCGGGAGTGTCCTCCCGCCTGGCGCCGGGTGCGCCGGGCGGGCGAGCGAGCGAAGGGAAGGGCTTGAACAGCAGCGCTGGTCCACAGGTGACGGGTGTGAAGGGGTTCGGCCACGGCGCGATCGTCCGGCGGCGTGACGTCCTGGACGGTCGCACATGGATCGGCTACCCGGTGCGTGTGGTGGTCGACAGTCCCGGCCTGGTGGCCCTGTACCTGTCCCGGGGGACGCGACTCGACTTCGGAACAGGCCGGTTCAGCTGGGGGGCCCATCCGTGGTCCCACGTCGGCGACCTCTGGCAGAGCGCCGGGGTCCTCCAGCTGCACCGTCCCGGCAGCCGACACTCCGTGTGGGTGGTCAAGGACCCCGACACCGGCGGTTTCCGGCAGTGGTACGTCAACCTCGAGGCACCCCTGCGCAGGGAGGCCGGCGGCTTCAGCACCCTGGACCACGAGATCGACCTCATCGTGCCGGCGGGCGCCAGCCGTTGCCGCTGGAAGGATCTCGACAAGTTCGAGCGGCGTGTGCGGTCAGGTCACTTCTCCGCCGCGGAGGCGGCGGCCATACGCGCGGAGGCGGCGGGCCTGGCCGAGTCGATCAGGGAGGGCACGCAGTGGTGGGACAGCGGCTGGTCGCGGTGGAAGGCGCCGGACAGCTGGGGCCCTCTCGCGCTGCGGACCTCCGAGAAGGAAGGATTCTAGGGAATGGTTCCCGACCTCTTGGCCGTCAAGGTCGGCGGCAGCCTGTTCTCACGCAAGGACAAGCCCGGGGATCTGGACGAGGGCGCCATGTCGCGCACGGCACTGAGCCTGTACCGGCTCAGCCGTGTGCTGAAGGTGCCCCTGGTCCTCATCAGCGGTGGCGGCGCCTTCGGACACGGGGCCATACGTCAGCACGACGCGACGAACGCCTTCTCCCTCGCCGGCCTGACCGAGGCCACGTTCGAGGTCAAGAAGAGCTGGGCGGGCCGGCTCCGCGCAGTCGGGTTCGACGCCTTCCCGCTGCAGCTGGCCGCGATGTGCGTGCTGCGCGACGGGAAGCCCCGGCTCGAATCCTCCCTGCTCCGGGAGCTGCTGGACCACGGTGTGCTGCCGGTTCTGTCCGGTGACGTGTTGTTCGACGACGACGGGCGGATCCACGTCTTCTCCAGCGACCGGGTGCCGGAGCTGCTGTCGCCGCTGGTCGGGGGGAACCTGCGGGTGGTGGTCCTCACCGATGTCGACGGAATCGTCGTCGACGGGGAAGGAGGCGACCGGATCCTCCCCCACGTCGACGCGGAAGCGCCGCAGGAGGCCTACGCCGCGCTGTGGAAGAGCAGCGAGTGGGATGCCACCGGAGCCATGCACACCAAGCTGGACGCCTTGCTGACGTGCGCCCGGGACGGAGCGGAGTGCTTCATCATGCGGGGCGAACCCGGCAGCGACCTGGATTTCCTGTCCTCCCCCTACCAGGAATGGCCGTCGAAGGTGAAGTCCACGAGGATCACCTCAACGAGTTCCAGTCAAAGGAAATGATCGGGATCATGGAAGGCCTCACCATCCGCAGCAGCCGGCTGATCGACCTGGGTCTTCTCAGGCTCCGGCTGTCCACGAACCTGGAGTCGTTCCCGGCCTACAGCTACTTCTCCTCCTTCTGCGAAGATCAGGAGGAAGAGGCCGACTACGAGGTCGTCTGCATCGATCTGGACCGCGATCACGTGGATGAGGCCAGGTACGCGGACAAGGTCGATAAAACATTCCGGGGCAAGAGGTTCGCATACGGGTACTACCTCGTGCACTACTTCGGGGAACCGGCTCACCTCATCACCGTCGGAAATGTCTTCTACGTTTTCGGAAGGAAACTCGAGAAGACGGTCTGGCCCTATTTTGTCAAGCATATTCTGACGATCTTCTCCGCGGACCGGGGTTTTCTCCACCTGAAGGCCGCGGCCTTCGAGCTGCCCGGCGGAGGGGCGACCCTGCTGATCGGCCGGAACGGTGCGGGGAAGACCGTTTTCCTGACGAAGGCGTGCCTGGAGGGAGCGCGGTTCATCAGCAACACCCACACGTTGGTGCGGGACGGGGTCGCCCACGGCGTCCCGTCCTCCATACGGGTGCGGCGCGACCGGTGCTTCGGCGAGATCATCGACCGGCGTGGCCTCACACCGCACATGGAGTCGGGGGACTACGTCACCGACGCGGCGACGCTCTTCGACGGCCCGCAGGCCGGCAGCGCACGGGTGAGGAACATCGTCGTCGCCGACTACGACCCGGCGTCCGCGCAGGGGCTGTTCCCCGTGACGGCCCCCGCGGCGGAGTCCTTCATGGAACAGTTCTCCTTCGCCGTGACCACCTATGGGCTCAAGGACGACCTCCTGGCCCACCACGGGAACGACTTCGACGCATACGTCGCTTCCCTTTCCTCGATGCGGAGAGAACTGGCCGGCCTGGTGAGGGGGGCGCGATGCTATCGCGCCAACGTCGACATGCTCGACAGGGATGCCAGGAACGAGGCGCTGCGACAGCTCGTCGAATAAAATATCCATTCTGGGGAGATGTGTCACATGAAGAGACCGGTCGTCTACGTCGGTATGAGCGCCGATCTGATCCACCCTGGCCATATCAATATCCTGAGGCGGGCCGAAGAGATAGGCGATATAATGATCGGTCTTCTGACCGATACTGCGATCGCCAGTTACAAGCGGCTCCCGCATATGACCTTCGAGCAGCGCCGGGCGGTGGTCGAGAACCTCAAGGGCGTCGTGGCAGTGGTTCCCCAGCGCACGCTGGACTATACGGAGAACCTGCGGGCGATCCGTCCGGAATTCGTTGTGCACGGCGACGACTGGTGCACGGGGGTGCAGAGGCAGACCCGGCAGCGCGTCATCGACGTACTGGCGGAGTGGGGCGGACAGCTGGTGGAGGTCGAGTACACCCCGGGCATCTCCTCCACCCAGCTGAACAGATCGCTCAGGGAGATCGGAACGACACCGAGCCTCCGGCTCTCACGGCTCCGCCGACTCCTCGAGAGCAAGGACATCGTGCGCATCCTGGAGGCGCACAACGGTCTGGCCGGGCTGGTCATCGAGAACTCGACGGTCGAGGTCGGCCACCGCCCGAGGGAGTTCGACGGCATGTGGTCGTCCTCCCTGACCGACTCCATCGCACGAGGCAAACCGGACACCGAGGCGGTGGACGTGTCCTCCCGCCTGTTGACGGTGAACGAGATCTTCGAGGTCACCACGAAACCGCTGGTGTTCGACGCGGACACGGGGGGACGGCCCGAGCACTTCGGGTTCACCGTGCGCTCCTTGGAGCGGCTGGGGGTCTCCGCGGTCATCGTGGAGGACAAGGAGGGGCTCAAACGCAACTCGCTCCTGGGCACGGCCGTCCCCCAGGTCCAGTCCTCGGTCGAGGACTTCTGCGAGCGTATCCGCACCGGTAAGCGGGCCCAGATCACGGACGACTTCATGGTCATCGCACGCATCGAGAGCCTGATCCTGGACAAGGGCCTGGACGACGCCGTCAGGCGTGCCGAGGCCTACATGGACGCCGGAGCCGACGGCATCATGATCCACAGCAGGCGGTCGGACCCCTCGGACGTCTTCGAGTTCTGCAAGCACTTCGACAAGCTGGCCCGCCGTGTCCCCCTGGTGGTGGTCCCGACCTCCTACAGCAGTGTGCGCGAGGCCGAACTCGTCGATGCGGGCGTGAACATGGTCATCTACGCCAACCACCTCATGCGTGCGGTCTATCCGCAGATGTCCAGGGTCGCCCAGTCGATCCTGCGGCACGGCCGGGCACACGAGGCCGAACCCACGCTCGCTTCGATCGGGGAGATCCTGTCCGTCATTCCGGAGAACGTCGCGTGATCGACCCCGCCCACATGGTGGCCCGGTTGGCGGCGGAGGGCGTATCGCTGTACTGCGGAGTGCCGGACAGCCTGCTCAAGGCCTTCAACACGTGTGTCGACGACCCGGCGTCGGGTGCCGGCCACGTGGTCTCCGCGAACGAGGGCAACGCCGTCGGCCTGGCCATCGGCCACTACCTGCGTACCGGGACACCGGCCCTGGTGTACCTCCAGAACTCCGGCCTCGGAAACGCGATCAACCCCCTGACCTCGCTGGCCGGTCCCGAGATCTACGGAATTCCGATGCTCCTCCTCATCGGCTGGCGGGGGCGGCCCGGTGTTCACGACGAGCCCCAGCACCGGATGATGGGGAGGACCACGCCGGCGTTGCTGGACTCCCTGGAGCTGCCGTGGTCCGTCCTGCCCCGCGACCCGGAAGCGGTCGGTGCGGCGCTCCACGAGGCCGTCGCCCTCTCGGTCTCCTCCAGGACGCCGTACGCCCTGCTGGTGGAGGAGGGGACCTTCGCACCCGCTGCCGCGGAGCCCGCCGGACCGGCCCCCGCGTTGCCGAGTCGCGAAACGGCGCTGATCGCTCTGGCCGACGAGTTGGGACCCGAGGAGGTGGTGGTGTCCAGCACCGGGATGCTCAGCCGTGAGCTCGCCGAACACCGGGAGGGGCCGGGGGGGAGCGCACGGATGGACTTCACCGCGGTGGGCGGCATGGGGCACGCCAGTTCGATCGCTCTGGGCATCGCCCTGCAGGAGCCGGAGCGGGAGGTGTGGTGTCTGGACGGGGACGGATCGCTGCTGATGCACCTGGGAGCGCTCCCCGTCATCGCACGGCACGCGCCGCGGACGTTCTTCCACGTCGTCTTCAACAACGGGGTCCATGACAGCGTGGGCGGACAGCCCACCTCGATCGACCAGGTGGACGTGGTGGCCCTGGCCGAGAGCGTGGGGTACCGGTACGCCTCGGCCGTGTCCTCCCTGGCGGCGCTGCCGGACGAACTGGCCGCGCTGAGGGCCGAGGGCGGTCCCGCTCTGCTCGAGATCCGCGTGAGGCCGGGAAGCCGCCCCGACCTCGGACGCCCCCGGGCCACCCCGGCCGAGAGCAGGGCGGCGCTCATGCGGGCATGGACGGAAGGAGCGCGACCGTGATCCCGCCCGGCACGGTGGTGCGGTACGGCCGGGGCTCCGTCTCATCGGTGCCGGAGCTGGTGGAAAGCCTGTCGGCCGGCAGAGTGCTCATCGTTCACGGGGCCCGGTCCTTCGAGGAGTCCGGAGCGTCGAGAATGCTGGGCTCCTTCGACGGCCGCACACGGGTCTGGCAGTGGTACGGCTTCGCCCCGGACCCGGACATCGAAGACCTGGAGCGCGGCCTCGCCCTGGTCCGGGAGATGCGGCCCGACACCGTTGTCGCGGTGGGCGGGGGCAGCGCCATGGACATGGCCAAGATGCTCTGCGCGTTCGAGGACGTGCCTCCCCACGAGATCGAGGACCGTGTCCGGTCCGGAGAACCGGTCGACCGTCGGCGCATGGGGCTCGCGCTGGTGCCGACGACCGCGGGCTCCGGCAGTGAGGCCACGCATTTCGCCGTCCTGTACGTCGGCGACGCCAAATTCTCCGTGTCGGGCCGGGCACTGCTGCCGGACGCGGTGGCCATCGACCCCGAGCTCAGCGAGAGTTGCTCCGCCCACCGGCGGGCGGTGTCCGGCATGGACGCCGTCTCCCAGGCGATCGAGAGCCTGTGGGCCGTGGGCGCGTGCGAGGAGAGCCGGAACCTCGCCCGCCGCGGGCTGAAGGTGCTCCTCTCCGGCATCGAGGACTTCGTCCTGCTGCCGCATGCCGGCGCGTCGAGGGCCATGGCGGTGGGCAGCCATCTGGCGGGACGTGCGATCAACCTCTCCAGGACGACGGGCGCCCACGCGTTGTCCTACGGTCTGACCCGACGCCACGGAGTGGACCACGGCCACGCGGTGGCGCTCACCCTGGGGGCCTTCATGGACGTCCATACGCGTGCGGCCGCGTCGGATCTGCGGCCGGGCGTCCGGTGGTCGACGCACCGGCGGGCCGTCGACGACCTGGTCCGGCTGTTCGGGGCCTCCGACCCCGCCGGTCTGGGGGAGTCCTTCGCCGGGCTGGGACGCCGCCTCGGCCTGGCCATGGAACTCTCCGCCGTCGGGGTGCGGACCTCGGCCGAGGCCCGCGAACTGGCCGGCACCGTGAACGCTCAGAGACTCCGCAACAATCCGGTCGATTTCTCTCATGAGGAGCTCACCGATCTCCTCATGAGATGTTGACGCGGGAGCGCGTGGCGGGCGGGACCCCCGCCGGGTACGCCGGTGGGACGTCCCGGGCCCCGGCCGTGCCCGTGGCCGGGGCATGACGCGACCCGGGCCGAGCGGGATCGATCCGCCCCCACCGCCGGGGGCAGGGCGGGAGCGGTGGGCGCGGAGGCGTGGGCACGTGCCCCACCTGCCCGGGCGCCTCGGCGAACTGAGGCCCGGCCCCCGCGCAGGAGTGCGGTACACCACGAGGCCCACGGGCACGGGCAGGCCCAGGGCCATGCCCCCGCGCGGGAGTGCGGCACGCGCCCGGACACCGCTGCTGAGTGGTGGCGGGGCGCCCTCCGGGCCGCCGGAGACCGGACACCGGCCGGGAAGGGGCCGGAGAGGCCCGGGCGGCCCCGGGCGGCGGACCGGGCGGGAGCACTGCCGGAGGCCCGGGAGCGGAACCGGCCGGATCCGGGCCGGTGCCGGCCGACCGGTCACGACAAGGCGCCGTAGCCCGTCCGCGCTCGGGCGAACACCATGCGGAAGGAGAGGAAGGCGAGGGCGAGCCACACCAGCGCGGCTCCGACCATGACGGCGACCGATGAGGCGACCCCGCCTGCCGGGGCTCCGGCTTCCACCAGGCGTACGGCTGCCAGGCCATGCGTGACCGGCAGCGCTTGCGCGACCCACTGCACCGGAAGCGGCCAGAAGGTGACAGGCACCATCGCACCGCAGATCGCGATGACGGAGAGCCCGGCCATGGAGCCGATCACGTTGCGGGCCTGGTCGTGGACCAGCGTCAACGAGGCGATCAGGAGGGTCATGCAGTACGTCGACAAGCTGGTGAGGAAGACGATGCCGACCAGGACGGGTATCTGCCACAGCGCCCAGCGCACGTCGAAGAACGGGGGGACGGCCAACAGGGCGATCGACGTCGTCGCCATGGCGGAGAAGGGCCATTGGAGGCTGCGGCCGAAGAAGAAGGCGCCTGGTTCGACGGGTGAGGCGACGAGCGACCCGAGCGTGCCCTGGTACCGGTCCCAGCACGTCGACGCGGTCGCCAGCATCGTCTCGGTGACGCAGGTGACCACCGCGGCGCCGATGACGATGTGGCGCGTGAAGTCCGGGTCGCTGACGAGTACCCCGATGAGGGTGTAGAAGAGCACCTGGAAGACCAGGCGGATCAACCATCCCAGAAGCCAGGTCTTCCAGGTGTAGAAGGCGGCGAAGTCCGCGCGTGCGATGACAGCGCCCAGACGTACGGTGCGAAGGGCCTGTACGGGTGAGGTCACGGTGTTCTCCTTTCAGGCACGGGACAGGCCCCCGTCGGCACGGGCTCGGCGGATGAAGCGGACGAGCGTGAGCGACCCCAGGGCCAGGGCGAGGGCGCCCAGGGCCAGGGTCATGAACAGCCGGAAGGCGACTGATTCCACGGGGCCGCTCGTCAGGGCGTCACGGAACAGGTCTGCGCCCCAGGAGAGGTAGAGGAGTCGGCTCACGCCTTCCAACCAGCCAGGGAAGAGGACGGCGGGGACCATGACGCCCGCAAGTACGTACATCGGCATGGAAAGGGTGTTCTGTACGATTCGGGCGCCCGGGGCCGCGATGAACAGTGCCGAGAGCGCTGTGGCGGTGGCGGCGGTGGAGACCGCTATGGCCAGGGCGGCCAGGACGAACACCACGGGGTGGTGCACCGTGATCCAGTAGCCGAAGAACACGCCGGCCACGCCGATGGCCAGAAGGAACGCCGGCAGGGAGACGAGCATGGCCCCGCACAGACGTCCGAACACCAGCATGGCGAGCGAGACCGGGGACGCCACGAGCAGTTCCAGCCGCCCGTTCTCCCGGTCATCGCTGACCATCTCGCCGGCGAACATCAGTGCGGCCGCCCACAGCGTCATGAGCGTGGGCGCCACCACGGCGTAGGCGGCGAGGTCGGTGCGGCCGGAATACAGCATCATCGACATGAGGATGATCGTGCTGAACGGGGCCGTGACCAGCGTGAAGTAGGTGTCGACACTGCGGGCCATGGTCCGGGCCTGGAAGGTGAGGCCCAGAAGGAGGCTGCTGAGCGCGGGGGTCACCGTTCCACGCTCATGCCGCGCCGCCCGACCAGGTGCAGGTAGACCTCTTCCAGGCTGGGACGGCTCCGGGCCACCTCGCGGATCTCCGCCTCGACCAGGATCCGCTGGACCGCCAGCGTCGCCCGGGGGGTCTCGGTCTCGGTGCGGAGCACACCGTCACCCGTCCTGGTCACGGCCACCACACCGGGAAGCCCCTCGATCCTCTGCCGTATCGGTTCCGGCACATCGCGCGCGTCCACGCGTTCGTAGGTGGAGACGAGGTCACCGATGGTGCGCGGGCTCTCCGTGAGGATCATCCGCCCCTGGTCGATGAGGGAGACCCGGTCGCTGAGCGCGGCCGCCTCCGCCATGTCGTGGGTGGTGAGCAGGATCGTGGTCCCGTTGCTGCGCAGTTCACCGACCAGGGCACGGAAGTCCCTGGCGGCGACGGGGTCCATTCCCACGGTGGGCTCGTCGAGGATGAGGACCCCCGGGTCGGCGACCAGCCCGCGGGCCAGGTGCAGCCGCTGCTTCATGCCGCGGGAGAACCCCCCGACCTTGTCGTCGGCGCGCGTAGCCAGTCCCACCCGGTCGAGGAGCTCGTCGACCCGGCGCCGGCGCCTGCTTCCGCTCAGTCCGTACACACCCGCCCAGAAGCTCAGGTTCTGGCGGGCGCTGAGACGGTCGTAGGCGCCCTTGTCACCGCCGAAGACGATCCCCAGGCTGCTCTTGGCCCGCTTGGTGTCGGTGACGACGTCGTGGCCGAGGACGCTGACCCGGCCCGTGGTGGGCAGCAGCACCGTGGAGATGATCTTGCACAGTGTCGTCTTGCCGGCGCCGTTGGGCCCGAGCAGGCCGTGCACCTCCCCTCGGGGGACCTGGAGGGAGACACCGCCCAATGCCTGTACTTCTTCACCTCCGGCGTTCTTGTAGACGCGTGTGAGGTCGGTGATGTCCAGAGCGCTCATCCACAGTCCTTTCGCTCAGTCCGTCGAGGGGGAGGGTGACGGCCGGGCGCACGCGCACCGCACGGTCCGGACTCGAACCGACGCGCGGTGCGGCAAGGGGTGACTTCCCGGGGGGTCTCGTTCTGTCGGCCGTTCCGGCGGCACCTCCTCCGGAGATATCGGCAGAAGCGAACACGAGGCCGGTTCGCGAGTCGCATAAAAAGCTCCGACGGTTCGGAGCCGGGCTGCCGAAGGCCCCTCACTCCTGGCGGTGTTTTCTCTGCTCGCAGAGGGGGCGGGGGAGTTACGGTGTTCAAGCCCTTTTGGGCGTTGACATACTAGCACCTGATTTCCACATGATAAAAGGCCCTGGTGGCGGTTGCAGATGTTATCTCTTGTGGCTGGTGTGACTCCAGTGAGCCTCTGGAGCCGGGTTCTGCAGGGCTTGCCGGGCCTGTCGCGCGGTCCGGGCCCCTGGGGCGGCCGGGCATTCATCCCGTATTCGATGCCGCCCGAAAACACCGGTCCGACAAAGAGGAAAGGCGTGTGACGCACGTCACCGGTCGTTTTCCCATTGCGATATTCGCTGCGCATCCGCAGTTTCATCACCGAGGGTGAGTGCGTCGCCTGACGTTTTCACACTCTGCTCATGGATCGCCCTATGGGGCACTTGTAAGGTCTTCCTCGCCCCTGCCCGCCGCCGGTCGGGGAGAGGGGTACGCCCCCGTGGACGGCGGAGCCGCCCCGCGGGCTTCCGGAGGGTCCTGCGGCTCCGGAGCCGGCGTGAGGGGCGCTCCCGCGGCAGGGGACCGTCGGTTCGGATCCTGGCCGTCGCACTCCCGCCGGCATCCATGGGAGGCCACCGGTCTCCGGTGACCGTCCCAGGCGCACCCCCGGAGAGGCGGCGGCGATCCCGTGGCCCGTCCGCACGGCGACAAGGACCCCTGATCCGGCGGGGACCTGTATCCGGGCGCGTCGCGGCGGGCGCGCCACGGGAGACGGGTGCGCATGGGCGCATCCCTTCGTGGCCGCGACCGCCGTGACGGTCCTCCCACGGCGGGCCTCCCGGGCCCCCGGGCGTCGAGAGGACACGGTCCTTCCCCGGGTGTGTGTTCCGCCCCTGTCCAGAGAGGCCGAGCGCCCAAGCGCCCCATGGAATACCCATGGCCTGCGGTTCTGACATGGAGATATGAAGTCAGCGGCCCGGCGGGAGGATATTCATAGGAACGCTCGTGCGGCCGACCGTATCAAAGGCAGGCATCGTCGCCACTGGTCGGAAGATGTGTCGCCCGCCGGGGGAGGCCCTCATCCCAGCAGATGAGATGTTACCGAACCGTGAATGGACAACCACCTCGCGAGGGCGTTTCGACGCTCGGGACGGCCGCCCGGTGGCCGGATCTGGACACCCGGTTGTCTTCTACTTAAAGGATGCGTAAGCTCTGCGTCGGGAAAGAAAAGGGGTGCTATATGCACACCTTGGGGGAGGCGGTTATGGTTCCCTGGCTCGGGGTCTTTTTTCCAGGATTTCCGAAGTCATGGTGCTCGGTTCTCGATGTACTCTCCTGATCGCTGCACTGTACATTGCGAGAGTGCTGCAAGAGCGACCGGACTATGTTTTATCCATGGTTTTCGCGAATGATATGCCAGGCAGAACATCGGGTGCGGTCCGGCGGAGCCCACCCGGCGCGCGTCTCACGATCACGCAGGTGGGGGTGTAGGGGTCAGGGAAGCGTTCCACGCCGAACATCCCACGGATGCGGAGCCTGCGCACCGGGGCGCGGTGCTCCTCTGCGGCGGTGCGGAGGCAGAGTACTGATTGCTGCACAGAAGAGGGAAAGGGATGGTCATCTGCACGCACAAGGTCAGACCGCTGTCCGATCCCCTGCCTTGCAGTACAGGAATCCTGCACTGTTTTCGACCGATGGTCCGCGCGAATACGCCCTCCTTTCCGAAGTCAGCCCCCCCGAGCCCTTGCCCATCGCATCGGGGATCGGAAAGCGGTCGATCCGTGCTCGTGGGCGACACCGTTGTCGACCGGGGGCGCGGGAAGCGCAAAGATTCTGTTCGCTTTCGCCAGGTGCGGCTACGCATAAATTCGTCCGGAGCTGACACGACCGGTGGGAGCCATCGACTCCAGCGGTCAGCTCGTCCATGAAGAGCACGGCGCCCGGCCTGACCGGGCAGGCTCTCCGCGGTAATCCGACCAGAATCAAAGGGGAACTCTTGCCTGATAACAAATTCACGTACGTCTCGTACACGGAGCCGGACGTGCGGACGACGATCGAGGGCCTCATCGAGGCCAATCAGTCCTGGGAGCCGCTGAAAGCCCGAATCATTCCTGAGTTCGACTACCCCGGGTTCATCGAGAGATACGGGTTCAAGGGAGCCCTCCTCGAACCGGGCACCGGTTCGGACGACGCAGCGCGGACGGTGGCAGAGCGCGTGCTCGCGGTCCTGAACGATGAGAGCCACCGACGAGGTCCCGAGTCACACACCCACGCCGAGGGCTCGGAGATCCCCCGACTGGTGGAAGAGGCGGTCGGACGGCGGTCGCCCGTTCGGATCGTCATCCCCTCCTTCCCGGGAAGGCCGCACAACCCCTGGTCGCACCGGAGGGTACGACCGGACCTGAGCGAGGCCTACGCGCTTCTCAGGTTGAAGAACGTCTCGGACCACGTTCGCACGGTCTACCCGCCCGGGGTCGAGTTCATCATTCTCCTGGACGGTCGCGCCTACTCGCCCTTCTACGGTTCCAGCCCGGAAGCGGACGAGCCCTACGTGGAGGAACTGCGGACCCTGGTCGGCAAGCTCGACGCGGAGGAGTCCATCGGGCTTCTCGACCTGCAGGACCTCGTCGACGAGCGGGCTGCGGAGTTCGAGGAGGTCAAGCGGCTGGTCGCTCCAGAGGTCGAGGCCGAGTGGAACAAGCCCGACTACGAGTTCCGGGACCAACTGATCGCCGCGATGCGCCTGGGAACCGACACCACGGCCCTGAACGCCGCCGCCATCCAATTGGTGAAGCACGAGACCGACACGGGCATCGACACGAACACCCTGATCAAGAGGATGCGCGAGGGTGTGGACGAGAGGGGCCGAAGGACCGCCTTCGACTACATGGTCTTCCTGGTCACCATCAAGAGGATGGAACTGATCAAGACGAGGCTGCCCGATGCCATTCGCGGAACCGTGCATCCCAAGCCGGGACAGTACTCCCCGTACCTGACCGATCCCGAGACGGCGATCGCCCCCTGGCACGGAGTGCCGATCGTGTTCGGTGACGGCCGGATCCGAACGGTCTACGAGAGCTATGTCTACCAGAACCACTCGGCTTTCAGAGCGGTATACGAGAAGGGCGACTACGAGCCCTTCTACTACGAGGAGGCGTAGAGCGACCGGGGGTTGAAGAACCTGAAACGCATCCGTGAGCGAATCCACTCTCCGCCGATTCGCTCACGGATTTTTCGCGAATGTCGATCGAGGATCGGGAGAGTCGATGGAAACTAGAACCGAACGCCGCCATGGGATGTACCGGATCGAACTGTCCGATGTCTACGGCGCCAAGAGCTTCATGAACCCCAGGGAGCCCTATACGGGGGGCGCCGGCGTCCAGGGGCAGCGGGACCACGTGACCGGGGCGATGCTCGGCATGGCCGGGGAGACGACGCTCCTGTGCCACAGCAGGACCCTGCTCTCAGAGAACGTCGATCTGCTTTCGGCTGCTGGAATGCGCTTACCAAAAGTTCTGCCCTACTCCGGGAGAGAGGAGTACGAAGAAATACTGGAGAGCCTGCCGAAAAGCAGCACGGTTTTTCAGCACGCACATCCGAGGGGGGCGTTGAAGGAAGACGTCTACTTCCATAAGAGGTCCCTGCTGGTGTGGCTCAACAACAAGGCGAACATGGGTGAGCTGGCCCCGGCCGAATCCGTTCCCAAGAGGAGCATGCATACTCCAGGGCATTTGCTTTCAGGTGCCAGCCCTCTCGGGTTCCCCAAGGTTTTCAAGGTTGCCTCGGAGAAATCGCTCGGCGGTGGGGAGGGGGTGCGAATCTGCTTCTCCGATGATGACGTAAGGCGCGCCGCCCAGGAGTTCGCCTCGGAATCGAAGGTGATAATAGAGGAGTATGTCCGGGTCGAGGAGAACTGGTGTGTGAACTTCGCGATATCCGATGAGAATGACATCCTCTACCTCGGGTCGGCGAACCAGATCGTCAACGACGCGGGTGAGTACCAGGGAAACTGGATCTCCGGTGAGCCCCGCTCGGAAGTCGTCGATCTGGGGCGACATGTGGCGGAGTTCGCTGCGGAGTTGGGCTACCGAGGTTTCTGTGGTTTCGACGTCGTCGTGTCCGAGTCCGGGCCTAAGGTCATCGACCTCAACTTCCGGTTGAACGGTTCGACACCGGCCTTGTGCCTCGAAGGCGCGAGAACTGGCGGGCGGAGTACCCGGCTGTTCCGTTCATGGAAGTGCGCCGATACACACGGGGAGAACCACTCGTTCCTCCTCCGTCTGGCTCAGGAAAGGATTTTCATACCCCTGACCGGAACATTCGCGTGGGGAGGCCATTCCAAGGTGCTGGGCGTCCTGTGCGGGGAGAGTCGCAAGGAGGTCTCCGCGCACCTGGACCTGATGAAATCCTCCGGCTGGCACTGAGCGGTAGAGACCAAGGAGAGATCGAACGGTGAAAATCCTTATTATCGATGCCTTCTCGTCCGGGAAGCATCTGGCTCACGAACTCGTTCGGCGCGGTGCGCTCGTGCTGCATGCGCGGAGCATGGAGGATCCGCCCGCCTATTTAGCGACCCACTATCCACAGGGTTTCTTCACGAAGGACTTCGGCCATCTGCCGGAGTACGAACTGATCGACGAACTCAGTCGCGCACCCGTCGATCACGTACTGGCCGGCACGGAGACGGGGGTCGAACTGGCCGAGAGGATCGCGGGAAAGTTCGGCCTGCCCACGAACGAGCCCCTGCTGCCCGGGGCCCGGAGGAACAAGCAGAAGATGGCGCAGTACCTGGGCGAGGCGGGGCTGGACCATGCCCGCTCGGTCGTCGTCAGGTCCGCCGAGGAGGCGGAGGGAGAGTATCGCGCCCACTTCGCGGAAGGCCGGGTCATGGTCAAGCCGACCAGCAGCGCGGCCACCGACGGAGTCCGCATGTGCCTGACCGCCGGAGAGGTCGTCAAGGCGGTGGAGGACATCTTCTCCGCTTCGGCCAACGTACTCGGGTACAAGAACACCCACGCCATGATCCAGGAGTACCTCCCCGGCGAGGAGTACTGCGTGAACACGGTCTCCGACCAGGGCTCGCACACGGTCGTGGAGCTGTGGAGGTACTCCAAGACGGTAGGTCCCTCGCAAGAGCCCGTCTACGATTTCGAGGAGCTCGTGCCGCGGGGGAGCGACCGGGCCGGGGCCGTCCTCGCGTACTGCCGAGAGGTGCTCACCGCCCTCGGCGTGCGCAACGGTCCCGCGCACACCGAGATCATGCTCACCCCCCGGGGGCCGGTCCTCGTCGACCTGGCCGCCCGGTTGGGCGGGGCCCAGAGCCCGCACGTCCTGGAGGAGTACCTCGGCACGTCCCACGTCGGCGCGACCGCTGACTGGATCACCTCGCGCGGACGGGCCACGATAGTGCCTCCTCCGGCGGGAGAGGACACGAACCTCCTGTACATGAATCTGATCAACCGTCGCCCCGGCCGCGTGCGCGGTACCGGTTGGATCCAGGCCTATCGGCGCCTGGGCGGGGTGGTCGAAGTCGCCTCCTCCTGCCGGGAGGGGGACTTCCTGCCGGTGACACGCGACCTGGTGACCTCACCCGGGTTCGTCTACCTCTCCGGCAGCGCGGCCGACATCGACAGGTCCTATCGGCGAATCCGCGAACTCGAGGACAACGGCATCTACACGGACCTCGTGTGATGTCCGCAAGACCAGGACAGGATCCAGTGGCACATCAGAAAACATCGGGAGGGCACTCCGCCTTCGGCCTCCGGGTGCGCGCCAGAGTGCTGGCCCTCCTCGTGCTGATCCAGATCGTCGGCGGGGTCGGCATCGCGATCGGCGTCACCATCAGCACGTTGGCCGTGGCACACGTCTCCGAGACGTCCTCCCTCGCGGGCCTCGGACAGTCGGCACTCGTGCTCGGGTCGGCGGCCATCGCCTTCCCCATGGCGAGGATGATCAGTTCGGGCGGCCGCCGCAAGGCGCTGGCCAAGGTCTACGCCGTCGCCGCCCTGGGCGCCTTGGCCGCGGCGGTATCGGTGCTCCAGGCCAACCCCTGGCTGCTGCTGGCGTCCCTGGTCGTCTTCGGCACGGCCACGGCCGCCGGATACTCCATCCGCTATGCGGCCAGCGACGTCAGCACCCCGCGTTATCGGGCCCGGGTGCTGTCCAGCATGCTGTTCGTCGCGGCGTTCGGGAGTCTGGTCGGACCGAACACGATCGACCTCTCGCAGAGTTACGCCGCGGGCTCCCGGCTGGACCCCATGGCCATCCCCTTCCTCCTCTCATCCGCGGCCTTCGCGTTGTGCTCCTGTCTCTCCCTCCTCTTCCTGCGACCGGACCCCATCGATATCGCGAAAGCTTCGGAAGGGGGTGTGGGGCGAGCTTCCGGTGACCCGGTCAAGGAGAAGGCCCTGAAGGTCGCCGTCAGGATCTTCCGGAACAACAAGCGCGTCCGTGTCGGAATCATCGGCATCTTCCTATGCCAGTTCGTCATGACCACGCTGATGGTCATGGCGCCACTGCAGCTGCACGACCATGCCGGGCACGGCATGGGCGTCGTCGGCCTGGTGATGAGCATCCACTTCGCCGGTATGTACCTCCCCAGCATGGTGGCGGGGTGGTGCAGCGACCGTCTCGGCACACTCCCGACTCTGGCCGTGGGAGCGGTGTTCCTGGGTGTCTCCGCCGGCATGCTCGCCGTGGGGGAGGCCGGCGTCGCGTATCAGGCGGCCGCCCTCTTCCTGCTGGGGGTGGGGTGGTCCTTCGGGGTCATCGCCTCCTCCGCGATGTTGTCGGACTCCTGCTCCCCCACCGAACGCCCCCCGGTCCAGTCCCTGAGCGACATCGGGATGAGCGGGGCCGGCCTGCTCGCCGGCCTCATCTCTGGGCTCGCTTTCTCGAGTCTCGGCATGGGCGGTCTGGCCACGGTCTGCCTCGTCTCCCTCGTCCTCTTCGGATGGTTCCTCATGACCGCCCGCACTGCCCCGTAGCCGATCTCCCCCTCACAGACTGGAGTCCGAACGCCCATGAGCGAGTATGAAAGCAAACGGATCCGTGTCCTCGGGGCCGACTTCTTCGCCCCCGGAGACCTCGACATCGGTGGGAAAGCCGCTCCTGAGATGTTTTCCGAGGTCTTCATGGCGGCGGGCCCGTGGTGGCCCACGCACCCCCTGGTCATCACGGACACGGACCGCCGGCGCCTGGAGGAGCTCTCCTGGAGGGTCACCGAGATGATCCTCTCGGCGGCCCTGCGCAGAGCGCGCACGGCGGGGGAACTGTGCACGGCACTCGGCTACAGCGAGGCGCTGACCCCCATGCTCGACACGGAGGAGCCCCTGGGCCGGCACCTGCTGTCGTCGGTCCGCCCCGACCTCGTCCTGGAGGAGGGCGTCCCCCGGGTACTCGAAGTCAACATCGACGGTGCGGTCGGCGGGGCTGTCCCGCTCGACCAGATGGGCGCCTCCTTCGTCGACATGTACAAGGGGAGCACGACCGCTGCCGCGGACCTTTCCGTGACCGGCTACGCGGTGCGCCGCAGGTTCGAGTCGATCGTGGAGGACCTCGGCCTCCGTCCCGGCCACAGACTCCTCGTCCCCGCCTTCTCCGGCGGCGCGATTCCGGGCTACGAGGCGGCCAAACGCTTCGCCGAGGCCCAGGGCTACATGGTTCCGATCGCCCGGAGCATGGGCATCGATCTCGTCTTCGTGTCCGTGGACGACCTCGGCATCGACCACGAGGACAGGCTGCTGGCCGAGGGAAGCCCGGTCGACGGTGTCCTGAGGCTCTTCCTCTCGGCGGACCAGGCCGAGACACCGGGCTTCACCAACCTCGTACGGTCGGTCAGGGCCGGACGGGTGGGGATGTTCACCTCCGAGGCGGCATGGCTTCTGAGCAACAAGCACATCCTCCACTGGCTCTGGGAGGACATCGACCGCCTTCCGCGCGGGGAGCAGGATTTCATCCGGTCCTTCGTCCCTCGCACACTGCCACTGACCTCGGACTGGCTCAGGAGCGACGCCGGGGCGTCGGCGATTCGGGACCGGGGTGAATGGGTCGTCAAACCGGCCGGCGGCTCGGGCGGTGAAGGCGTGGTCATCGGTGGTCAGGTCGACGCCGACGCATGGAGGGACGCGTTGGAACGTGGTGCCGGGCAGGACTGCGTTCTCCAGCGGAAGGTCGCCGTCGACAAGGTGCGTGTGAGCTTCCTGCACGACCTGACCCGTCGGACACGGAACGAGGAAGTACCGTTCCTCCTGGGGCCGCTGCTCTTCGGAGGGCGCGGCTCCGGGATCACGGCGAGGATCGGTGTGCCCGAGTCCTCCGAGGTGCTCAATGTCCACCAGGGCGCCTCCATCCAGTCCGTCCTCGCCCTGCGGGAGCACGGCCCTCAGCCGCGCGGTTGAGCGCACGGGGCCGACCTCTCCGACGTGAGGACGGGGCGGCCCCACCGGCGGGGGCCTGTGGGTCACGGGGCGCGAAGGCCGGCCCCGCCCCAGCCCCGCGTCCCCCTGCCCCCGTGTGTCCGTCGACAGGCGTGCGGCGGGGAGCGCTCCGGTGCCCGCCCGGCCCCTTGCACTCCCCTCGCCGGTGTGCCCGACCGGGGAAGTGCGCACGTCCGCCGAGGAATACGGAGGACGGTGGTGCGACGGGCGGTGGAATTCCGGCGCTGTCGGAGACCTGCGGGGATTTCGTCCGGCATGGCGGAGTCACCCCGGCGAAGGCGCTCTCCGCCGTAAAAGCGCCTCGGGTCTCCCGGGGGGTTGCGTGTGAACCCGGGCGGTGAATGATGCGCCCGGCGGGCGTCTCCGGAACCTCGAACGTGGGAAGGGGACGATTTTCCGATGGCCCTCGCGGGGCTCGTGCCTTTCGGTTGGGGAAATCGTCGCCACTACCGTTCCACATGAGTGGAGGATGTGGCACTTGTTGTGCATGTCAACTGATGTGGCGGTTGTTACTCAAGTGGTTTGGGGCTGGCGAGTGCTCGACCGGTCCGGGCGAGAACGTAGGGGGACGAACCTGAGGGGGAGGGCGCGGTGCCGCATTCCGGGAGGGCCGTCGGGAGAGCGGGCCGAGGGGCCGTGAGGCCGGGGTGCGATGCGGCGTTCGCCCAGCCCGGGGCGTCGCGAAGGGCTTCGGGGCGTCGGCGCTCCCCGCGGCGGACGTGGGGAAGCCGTCCGCCGGGCGCAGGCGCGGGCGGGTGCCGCTCCGGTTCCCCGGCGTCCGCCGTTCTCGAACCCGGATGGAAGTGCTCTTGTGCAACAAGGGGGGTATGTGACTCAAGTCACTACAGCTTTCCGAGATCTCGTGTCCGCTGCGCATCCAACTCGTCTCACTGTCCGTAGGTAAATGGGTCAAGGTTTTTACGCTCTGTGTATGGATCATTATGAGGGTGCCTTGTAAGGTTGTTTTCGTTCCTGACCGACTTTGGTTTGGGAAGGGGGGTGCCCGGTTATGAACAATGCAGCCACTATCTCTGCTCCGCGACTGAAGAAGATCGTTCGTCGCTGAATCTGAAGTCAATACATTGCGCCAGTGAACGGGATGCGCCGGTTGTTTTTCTGGCTGGCGCATCTCTTATTGATGAAAATGGAGTGCTTCTTGCTTCGAGGGTTTTTTCGGTCATCGGCCGAAATGAGGGCGCCGTTTTCCCCGGCCGCGGTGGGGGGTCGGAGCGATCCACCTGCCCCGGAGGGACTCGCCCGGACCCTGGAGCATGCGCCGGACCATACCCGTGACGGGGCCTCGGAACACCGGAGGCCCGGGACCGCCCGCGGCCGCCGGCAAGCGGGCGGCCGTGCGAGTGCTCCGCGCGTCATGGCCCCCGTGCGAGCGGACCCGACACCCCGCCCGCAGGGCGGGGCCGGGCCGGCCCCGACACCGGGAGCGGGTCCGTCCTCCCGGAAGCCGTCGGCTTCCCGCATCCGCCCGAGACGGCGAGACACATCCCCCAACCCGACGATCGTCGTCGAGACGGAGAAGTGATGACTGGAGTAGGCGAGGTCTCCTCCGTGTACCTTGCGTCCGCCCGTGAGGCCGGCCTGCTCGGCCATCTCGCGGGGGAACCCTACGTCAGCGGGTTCTACCGCGAGCCGGTGGCGAACGAACCGCAGATCCTGGTGGAATACGCCTCCGCCCGGATTCTCGGGGACGCGCAGCTGATGGACGAGCTCCGGTCCGGGTTGGTCGAGGAGCACCCCGAGGCGCAGCGGATCCTCCTGCGGGTCCCCTCGGGACACGCGCCTGCCGCAGAGGGCTGGTTCCCCTACCTGTCCTACGTCCAACTCGGACACCGGACGGAACCGGGCAACGACGACCTGGTCCGTCACGCCGAGACGTCCGAGGAGCCCTTGGTGAGGGCATGGCTGGCAGACGCCCTCAGGACCGCCTGCGAACAACAAGGACGGCTGCTCGCGTCCGGGGCCGCCCTGGACACGGCCCAACAGATCCTCGACGCCCCGGACCGCGAGTCCCTCGTCTTCGTGCATGAGGGACGGGCGGTGGGCCACCTCACCCTGAGGACCGACTCCTACGAGGAAGTGCTGGGGCAGGAGCGGGTGGAGATGGTCGACGCGCTCACGGACGACGCCCCCGACCCCAGGCAGGCCCAGCGCCGGCTGGTGAAGGCCGCGGCGCGCCGTGCCCAGGAGCTCGGACGGCCCCTGGTCGCGAACGTGGTGCACACCGCCTCCTCGAACGACGCGGACTCCCACGGGCGGCGCATCATCGGCAAGCTTCGTGACCAGGGATGGTCCGTCATCTACGAGTTCTGGTCCCTCAAGCTCTCTGGCCCTCTGGAAGGCGCATGAAACCGACACCCGTCACCCCCAGCATCTCGACCGACCTGTTCCGGTCCCTTCTCGACGCCGAGTACCTCTCCCCGGCCATGCTCGTCTACGCCGCCAGGAAGGACCACCGCAGGCTCCCCACCCTCCTGCTCTCCGTGATGGAACAGGAAGGCGCGGAGTTGGGCACCGGAGCGCGCGACGAACTGCGCCGCGCCCATGAGCGGGACCGCGACTACCAGGACCTGTACCGAGCCATCGCCGAGGACGCCGAGTGCCGCGTGCTCAAGGGGCCACGGCTGGCCGAGCGCTACCCGGCGGGCCTGCGACGGGCGGTCGGCGACCTCGACCTCGTCGTCCCGGACGAGAAGGCACTGTGGTCCGGCCTGCGGCGTGCGCTGCGGGAGCGAGAGGTGAGCCGGATACTCCTCGCCCTCCACGGAGAGGAGGGGCGGGAGCTCACGGTCGAGATCCACTGGCCGTCCGAGGACGACCTGCTGGACGGGGACGCCTCGGCGGAATTCAACACCGCGCCCCTGCCGGGCAACTTCGGCACGGTCCGTCCTCGCACCTCCTTGCCCGACGACGACTGGGTCGCCAGCCTTCTGGGTCTGGCCGAGGAGCGCTTCCAGAGGTCCTTCGAGGTGCGGGACATCCTGGACGTCCACGTTCTCGCTGCTTCCGCCCCTCCCGTCGACACGGTGGTGGAGGCGATCCGCGGCTACGGACGTGAGCCCGAGGTCCTCGAACTGCTCACCAGGGCCAACGACAGCCTCGGCACCGGCACTCTGACCGATCTGGCCGAGGCGCTCGTCGAGCCCGCCGAGGCCGAGGAGGCCAGGCGGGCGTCCGCGGCACACGGGATCGCCACCGACCCTGACGAGACGGACGTCGACCGGCGCTTCAAGGCCGGGCTCCCGGTCCAGGGCTTCATGCTCCGCCGCGCCGATGACCGACGGACCCTGACCGAGGCGAGAAGGCACGCGTTCTCCCGGGGATGGCTCCTCCTGACCCCGGTCGGTGACTACCTTCTCTGCGGCGGCCCCGTCGTCGCGCAGGACGACTACGAGGCCGCGCTCCGGGAGTTGGAATGCCTGGGAGAGATCTGACCGCGTACGTGGTCGTGTCCCGGCGGCGCCCGTCGCGCACCACGGCGCTGCCGCCGCCCACGGGAGTGCGTGCCGGCGCCGTCCGCCTTCGTGGCCGCGGGGGCGCGGGAACGCCGGTCGGACCGACCGTACGCGGTCTCTGCGAGGAGGGCGCGGTTGAACCCTGACGGCACGATCGCCGTTCCCCGGAACGCGCGGAGCTCTCCGGTAGACGGGTGGAGCCCCGGGTCCCTGCTCCGCGAACTGCGAGGGAGAGCCCTGGTCCCCGAGGACAGCCTGGCCGTGTGCAACGTCGGATCGGTCGCCAGGGGGTGGTCCAACCACGGCAGCGACCTCGACTTCAACGTCGTCTCACGGAACGCGTGGAAGCACGGTGAAGGACACGGTTTCCCCGTGCCACTGGTGCCCGACCGGGTCCCGACCGCCTTCTTCCTGGGACACGGCCACAGATGGGAGATCAAGTACTGGACGGAGGGGCAGGTCTCCCAGATTCTGGCGAAGGTCGCCTGGAGCCGTTTTGAGGAAGGGGGAACGGCTCCCGACAAAGTGCTCTCGGAAGCGGAGGAGCTTTTCATCGAGAGGTGCGTGACAGGCATCCCCATGGAAGGCGATGAGTGGATCGAGGGTCGCAGGAGGGAAATCGATGGGTCTGCCTTCCGGGCCATAGTCGTGACGCGCTCCCTCACCCGTTCCGACGGGTACGTCGAGGATGCCCTCGGCCAACTCTCCGTGGACGACCTGCCCAGTGCCGTTCTCTCCGCCCGCAGCGCTTTCGGCCATGCGGTGGACGCCCTCCTGGAGAGCCACGGATGCTACGGGTCGAGCATCCCCAAATGGAGGGCGCGCAGGTATGGGGAAATCTCCACGGAGGTCCTCTCCTACGACGAGTACTGGGCTCTGGAGACCATGCGGGACTACGATCCCACCGCCCCTGGAAGGTGGGTTCGCGAGGTGATATCGGTATGCAGAAGGATCTCGTCCGCGATCGAGCTGTGAGCGGTGGGGCGCGTGCGGTTTTACCCACCGACGTGCCGGAACTGTCCCTCGACGTCCGCATGAGGAACTACCGGGGTTCTCACTTCATCTCGTGCAGGGGGCGGGTCTTCGAGCTCAACTCCTCGGGATGGTCGATTCTCATGGCGCTGGACGGCACGAAGAATGTATACGAGGTCGCGTGCGTGATGTCGAAGAGCTGCCGGGTTCCTGTGGGCGGGGCGCTCGAAGAAGTGATGGAGTTCATCGGCGTACTGGACTCCTTCGGCGTGGTGACCAACAGGAACTCCATAAGGAAGAAGTGCTAGGCAGGGTGAACGAATTTCCGAGCGGTGGTGTCAAGGCGGAAACGGGCTCCGGGTGCTCGTTCTGCGGTAAGTCCCAGGAGGAGGCGGACAAGATCGTCTCCGGCCCGGGGGTGCGGATATGTGATGGCTGCGTGGATCTGTGTGTGGAGGTGGTCGCCGAAGGGCGTGCGGAGCGCGCCGGCGGCTCCCCGGGATCCGGGTTCCCCAGGCCGCACGAGATCAGCGCTTTCATGGAGCAGTACATCGTCGGCCAGGAATGGGCGAAGAAGTCGCTCGCGGTCGCCCTCTACAACCACCACAAACGCATCGAGGCGCTCTCGGCCCGGCCGGCGCGGAACGGTGTGGAACTGTCCAAGTCGAACATCCTGATGCTCGGTCCCACAGGCTCCGGGAAGACACTCCTCGCGCAGACCCTGGCCCGCATCATCGACGTCCCCCTGGTGATCGCCGACGCCACGGGGTTGACCGAGGCCGGCTACATGGGGGAGAGCGTCGACAGCATCCTCCTGAACCTGATCCAGGCGGCGGACAACGACCTCGAACGCGCTGCGCGCGGCATCGTCTACATCGATGAGATCGACAAGATCGCCTGCCGGTCCTCCGGCGCCGGTCGTGACGTCTCGGGAGAAGGCGTCCAACAGGCTCTCCTCAAGGCTCTGGAGGGCTCCGTCTTCACGATCAGCCCCCAGACGGCGAACGGCACCGCGCCCACGGGCCGGGGCCGCTCCTCCCACCAGGCACTGCGCATAGACACGACGAACATCCTCTTCATCGTCGGCGGCGCCTTCGTGGGGCTGGACGAGGTCGTCCGGACCAGGAAGCGGAGCAACTCCATCGGCTTCCACCGCGGCCCCGAGGGAGATGAGGGAGATGCGGAGGAGGACGGCGCCCTCACGGAGGTGCTGCCCGACGACCTGATCGAGTTCGGCATGATCCCCGAGTTCATCAGCCGGCTCCCCATGATCACCTCGGTGCACCGGCTCCAGGAGTCCGACCTGTTGCGGGTCCTCACCGAGCCGAAGAACGCCCTGGTCAAGCAGTACAAGCTTCTGTTCGAGCTGGACGGCGTGGAGCTGCGGTTCGAGGAGGACGCGCTTCGCGCGATCGCGGCCGAGGCGATCGGCCGGGGCACGGGGGCACGGGGGCTCCGCTCGGTCCTGGACCGCCTTCTCCTCTCGGCGATGTACGAGGTGCCCGCCTTGGACCGGGTCCGCCGGGTCACCGTCACCGAGGGAGCGGTACTGCGCAAGGAAGGCCTGTTCATTGAGCACGACCGGTGACCTCGGGGTGCGCTCCGCGCTCGACGCCGTGCCCCTCGACGACGTCATGTCCCAGCTGAAGCTCATCGTGCGCCATGACCGCTACCAGGCGTCCGACGGCATCATGGCGGCGGCCCACCTGGTGGCGGAATGCGCGGAACAGGCGGGGCTGTCCGATGTCGGGGTCCGTACCCGCACCGCGGACGGCAGGCCCCAGTGGTGGTCGTTCGACGCGCCGGCGTCCTGGACCCCCCTGTCCGCGCGGATGGACGTCACCTCGGAGGGCGCGAGGATCCTGAGCGTCGACCACGGCGAGCACCCGTTCGCGGTCGGCACCCATTCCGCGTCCGTCGGGCCCGGGAACGGGACGATGCGGCTGGCCCGGTTCCCTCCTCGCGGCGCCGAGGGCTTTCCCCCGGGTGCGCTCGCCGTCGTCGACGCCTCGGACTTCCACGGAGGCGCCGTCCTCGCGGCTCTGACCGGGGCCGGGGCCCGAGGACTCGTGACCGACGCGCCGAGCAAGGGCGAGGAGGGGAGGGAGCACAGGGGCAGGATCGAGCTCCCCCCCGACAGCGGGCTCTTCGCCTTCAGCCTCACGCCCGACGCCTATCGGAAGGTCGCCGAAGCCGTGCCCCGCGGCGCCGAGGCCGCGGTCGCGATCGAGGTCGGCCGTACCGCCCCCATGCCCGTGGTGACGGCCTGCCTCCCCGGTACCACCGCCGAGGAGGTATGGGTCACCGCGCATCTGTGCCACCCCCGTCCGGGGGCCAACGACAACGCCTCGGGGGTCGCGGCCTCGCTGGGGGTCGCCTCCGCCCTCGCGAGGAGGAGGCGTGCCGATCCTTCGCCGGGGCCGCGGTCCACGATCCGGTTCGTCTGGGCGCCCGAGTTCGTGGGCACGGCGGCGATGCTGGACGTGTGCCTGAACGAGGCGAGCGGGGTGCGGCTGCCCGAATACGTGATCAACCTGGACATGGTGGGCGAGGACCAGGAACTCTGCCGGTCGCCCTTTGTCGTGGAGCGTCCGCCCGACCTGTACCCGTCCCTGCTGACACCGCTCACCGAGCACGTGGTCTCGGAGGTGTTCCGGGCGACCTCGTCCCATCCAGGGGTGTGGCGCCCGAGCCCCTTCCTCGGTTTCTCCGACCACGCGCTCTTCGCCGATCCCTCGGTCGCCCGACCGGCTGTCCAGTTCTGTCATCCGGAGGACCGGTTCAACCACTCTGCCGGGGACGACGTCGACAAGGTCTCACCCGTGGAGATGCTCCGCTCGACCGGGGCGGCCACGGCCCTGTGCGACCTGCTGGCACGGGAGCGGGCAGAACGCCCCTCCCTCGTCGGGATCGTCGAGGACTGGTGCGAGCGCGAGCTGGTCGACGCGCGGAGGACGGCGCGGCGGTACGGCGCCGCATGGGGACGAGCCCTGTCACGGTACGTGGACCGTCACAACGCAGCCGTGCGGGCCCTGGCCGGGGGCCGGGCGCCGACGCGGGAGGAACCGGACGCCGCAGGCGAGGCCTGGCACCGCTCCTGGGAGGGGCCCCTCAACCTCCGGGCCATGATCGCGGCCCTGCCCCCGTCCCGCCGACAGGCCGTACGGGAACTGGTCGCCCGGGACAAGAACACCCTCTCGGTGCTCTTCAACCTGGCGATCAGAGCGGACGGCACCCGCGACCGTGCCGGCATCATCGACGAAACCTCCTATGCGCTGCGCAGGCCCCTGCCGCGGGCTCCGGAGCTGTTCCAGGTGCTCGAGAGCTCGGGTTGGATCTCCGCGGACCCCGGGGGCGCCTCCGGGGGACACGGGCGGGGGCACCGGAGGCCGGCCGCCCCTCCGGGCGCGGGCGGCGGTGCCGTCTCATGAGCGACGCCGTGGCCGGGAACGGACCGGGCGGCCGTTTCGCCTGGTTGGCGCCGATGGTGCTGTGGCCCTTGGCCGAACCGCTGATCAGCGAACGGTTGTCGTCCCCGTCGCGGGCGGGCCGCCAACCGCGCAACGACGACGAGGCGGTCTTCGCCGCCGTGGTGTTCGTATTGAGCAGCGGAGTCCCTTGGCGCTCGTCGCCGAAACTCTTCGGAATCTCCTGGCAGACGGTCCATCGAAGGTTCAGTACCTGGCATGATGCCGGTCTGTGGGAACAATTGGCGTCCGCGGCAGGGGTCGGACGCATGGACCCCTCGGCGCGCCACTGGGCCGGGGTGCTCGCGGACGCGGCCGGTGCGCGGTCGCGCGCCTCCATGCGCTCCGCTGCGGACGCGGAGCCGTCGACCGTGCCCCGCCTGGCCCCCCGCATCACGGAACACGTTCCGACCGGGCTGCCCGAAAGCCTCTTCAGCCTCGGGAATTATCCTTCGAGTGCGTGGAATTCTCCGTCACGCCCGGATTCGAGGGAACCCCACAGGAAGCGCGCGGAAGGTTGAACGACATCACCTGTATCTCGGACCTCACGAAGATCGAGAAGAAAGCCGATCTCTATCGGCGGGAGACCTACTTCCGTGAAAGCGTCGCCGACGCCCGGGAGGTGTTCGGGGAGGAGTTCCCGGATGTCGTACGGAACTCGGCCCTGCTCATGATGAAGCCGGACGGGCTCGCGGCGGAGAAACTCTCCGCGGTCCACGCGTTCCTCGAGGAAAACGGATTCGACGTCGTCGGGGTCGAACCGGTGAGGCTGGAACGCCTGGTCTGGCGAGAACTCTGGCGCTATCAGCTGACGTCCGCCACCCTCGACCGGCTGGCCGTGAACGAGCACCTGTTCACGTGTGGTGAGGCCCTGGTCCTCCTGCTCAGGAGCGATCCCGGGCACCCGGAGCCCGCGACGGTGCGGCTCAGCGGGTTGAAGGGGTCGGCGACCCTCGCGGCGCAGCGCCCGGGGACCCTGCGGAGCCGGCTGGGACAGCCCAACCGCGTCCTCAGCTTCCTCCACGTGGCCGACGAACCCGCGGACCTGCTGCGGGAGTTGGGCGTCCTCCTCGGCCGGGAGGACCGTCTGCGCGCCATGCGCTCGCTGCGCCGAGGCGCACTGGACGAGCCCGGCGGCCGACTCCTGGAGGAGGCGCTCCGCGGAGCGCCCCGGGGAAGGGTGGAGCTGGTGGTCGCCGACGCTCTCGCGAGGGTGGAGGAAGCCGTAGAGGCGTGTGGTGCGCGAACGGAGTCCGCTGAGGATTTCGAGCAGCTGAGGCGAAGCGTGCGCATCATGCGCGAGGGCGGGCGCATCGACTTCCGGCGGCTGTCCGACGTCCTGCGGCGCCACGAGGTCAAGGTGGACCCGTGGGACCTCGCCGTCGTCGCCACGAGCTTCATCGACTACGACGACCCGGGGGAGCCGAAGGTCATCGAGAACCCGCCGCCCGGAGCGTGGGCGGGGCGCCGGGCGGGCGGGCCGTCGGGAGAAGGGGACCTCCACCGCCACAGGTGAACCGGGGCCCCGCGGTCCCGGACGCATGAAGAACGATATGCTCGGAGGTTTTCGCTTTGCCGGATCATGTGCTGGACACATCGCAGTGGGAGAGGGTCACCCGTTCTCCTCGAAAGAGGGAGCTGTTCGAGGAGGATCTCTACTTTCGTGAGTGCTGGGCGGACGCTTCCGACGCCCTCGGTGATTCATCTCTGGCTTTCCTCGAGCGCACCGCATTGCTGAGTTTCAAGGTCGACGGTGTCGTCGGAAGGCGTATATCGATGACGCTCGACTTTCTTGAGGAAAACGGGTTCCGCGTTTCCGGTGTCGCGCCGATCCGTCAGAACCGCCATTCCATCAGGGAACTCTGGCGGTACAATTGGCATGTCTACACCACGGACCGCCTCGCCTTGATGACCATGATGCACACCGCCGACGAGAGCATGCTGCTCCTGTTGCGCGACACGGCGTACGACGGTGTGGTGCCCGCCGCCGTGCGCATCGCCGACCTCAAGGGCTCGGCGAACCCCGCAGCACGCCTGCCCGGACAGCTCCGCACACGGCTGGAGCCCCCCAACCCGGTGATCAACTTCGTGCACGTGGCGGACGAACCCGCCGACGTCGTCCGCGAGTTGGGGATCCTTCTGGACCGGCCGCAGAGGCGTCGGCTGCTCTCCTCCCTGGCGGAGCGCCCGTGGGACGACCGCCGGGACGAGGCGAACGCGGAGGCCGCCCGTCTGGAGCGGACGGTGGAGGCGCACGGCTTCGTCCTCGCCGAGTCGCTGTCGCGTATCGCGGCTCTTCCGGGGGTCACCCCGGAAGACGCGGGAGCGCTGCGCCGCGCGGCGAGCGGAGGCGAGCGGCTGTCCTGGGAGCGGCTGATCGGGATCGTCCCGCCCCCCGCGCCCGGGGAACCCGGGTTCTGGGATTTCGTGCTGATCGGCAGTGCAGTTCTGGTGCCTGAACGCGCGGGATTTCCTGATCTCCTACCGGCCAGTAGCGCCGAGGAGTGGTCGAAATCCTCAGGGGAGGCGATGGAGGCTTTCCAGGGGTAGGGGCATGTCCATGATAGGGAATCCCTCCCGAAAGCCATGGGGGCCCATGGCATGTCCGGTTTCCCTTCTGTACCCTTGTGCCCGGTCGGGGCCTGGCGGGCGCCGCGTTTGAAAAGTTCGAGTAATCTCCGCGGATTCTCATCCGCTTCGCCCGGAACGGATGCGGCCCGGGTGGGGCGTTGCGCTATGTGCATGATGCGATGGGCGTCCCAGGTTTTTACATTCATTTGCACTATGAGGAGCGACATGACAGCTATCGCCCAGGTGACGGGCCGGGAAGTTCTTGACAGCCGCGGGAACCCCACCGTCGAGGTGGACGTCGTCTTGGAGGACGGTTCCCTGGGGCGGGCGGCTGTGCCCTCCGGGGCCTCGACGGGGGCCAACGAGGCGGTGGAGCTCCGTGACGGGGACGCCTCCCGGTTCCACGGCAAGGGCGTGAGCAAGGCGGTCGCCTCGGTCGAGGGGACCATCGCGGACGCTGTTCGCGGCCTCGACGCCGAGGACCAGGCCCGCGTGGACGCCGCCATGATCGAACTCGACGGCACGCCCAACAAGGGAGTTCTCGGGGCCAACGCGATCCTCGGCGTCTCCCTCGCCGTCGCCAAGGCCGCGGCCGCCGCGCACAGGCTGCCCTTGTACCGGCACGTGGGCGGTACGGGGGCCCGCCTGCTGCCCGTCCCGATGATGAACATCATCAACGGCGGCGCGCACGCGGACAACTCGATCGACTTCCAGGAGTTCATGATCACCCCCGTGGGGGCCGAGAACTTCTTCGACGCCGTGCGCATGGGGTCGGAGGTCTTCCACACCCTGCGCAAGTCCCTCGCCGCGGCCGGGCACAACACCAACGTCGGTGACGAAGGCGGATTCGCCCCGAACCTGACGTCCGCCGACGAGGCCCTGCAGTTCGTCGTCCAGGCGATCGAGGACACCGGGTACACGCCGGGCCGGGACGTGGCCCTGACCCTCGACCCGGCGACCTCGGAGTTCTTCCGCGACGGTGTCTACGACTACGCGGGCGAAGGCAAGAAGCGCTCCGTCGAGGAGCACGTGGCCTATCTCGAGCACCTCGTGTCCACCTACCCGATCGTGTCCATCGAGGACGCGATGGCCGAGGACGACATCGAAGGCTGGAAGCTGGTCACGAAGACCCTCGGCGACCGCTGCCAACTCACCGGTGACGACGTGTTCTGCACCAACGTGCAGCGCCTCAAGGACGGGATCGACGGGGGCTACGCCAATTCGATCCTGGTCAAGGTGAACCAGATCGGGACGCTGACGGAGACCCTGACGACGGTGGAGACCGCGCACAAGGCCGGCTACTCCGTGGTGATGTCCCACCGTTCGGGCGAGACCGAGGACACCACGATCGCGGACCTGGCGGTCGCCACCGGTTGCGGCCAGATCAAGACCGGCTCCCTCTCACGGTCCGACCGCACCGCGAAGTACAACCAGCTCATCAGGATCGAGCAGGAACTGGGCGACCAGGCGATCTACCCCGGACGGGACGTGCTGGGGCGCTACCTCTAGCCCCCTCGGCCACGGGCGCCCGCCGGACCGGCGGGCGCCCGCGGCCACCGGAGACGACGAGAGGACGGCCCATGCCGCTTGCGATCCACTCCTACGACGCCCTGCCCCTGCTCGAGGACGGACCGGACGTCCTCAACCTGGCCTGGACCCAGGACGAGCGCTCTTTGCTGACCGCCGACGTCCACGCGCTCATCTCACGGGCCCTGGAGCGGGAACACAGGGAAGGGCTGCCCCATATCGGCAGCTACATGGTGAAGGATCCTTACGGCGAGGGGGAGCTGGGGGACGCCGTCGCCGCCCACTTCGGGGTCGACCGCGCCGGTATCTCCGTCTCCTGCGGTTCGGGCGTGGGCCCGTTGCTGCACAACCTGACGGTTCTGGCGGCGGGTGCGACCGTGCGCTTCTCCTCCGACGTCTATCCGGACGTCCCGGTGTGGGTCGAGCGCTTCCGGGGGCACAGGAGCGGCTCGGAGGCGCCCGACGGCACGCCAGAAGCGGTCCGGGAGCTCCGGGTGATCGAGAGGGACCGTCCCGCGCTGGTCGTGCTGGAGCGTCCGGCGCTGACACCGTCGCGCCTCTCCGACCTCGGCGAGCTCGCCGCCCTGTGCGAGGTGGGCGCCCGCTACGGGGCCCTCGTCGTCGTCGACGAATCGAACGCGAACTACGAGTCCCCCGACTACAGCGCCGTGGGCCTGGTGCCCGCGGCACGGAACCTGATCGTCGTGAGGGGCCTGTCCAAGGCCTACGGACTGGGCGGCCTGAGACTGGGTTTCTGTGTCTGCCACCCGGAACTGGCGCCCACGGTGCGCCATGTGGTGCCTCCTCTCCAGGCGTCCTCGCTGTCCCTCGGGCTGGCACGGGAGATCCTCGGCCTCGGGGACATCGGCGGGCGCCTGCGCGCCGGTGTGAGCGGCTCCCGGGACCGGACGGTCGGGCTCCTGGGACGCTTCGGCGTGGACGGGGCCGAACCCGCGAACGGCCATCTGCCCTACGTCCTCGTCCGCGAGGACGCGAGGACGTGGTTCGCCCGCCTGCGGCGCCGCGGTGTCCAGGGGAAGATCCATCCGTTCTGGTCGGCGGGAGAGGGCGGGTTCGGTCACCTCCTGCGCCTCAGCGTCCCCCTGTCCCGGGAACGCCGGGACCGCTTCCGCTCCCTGCTGGAGGCACAGTCGCCGTAGCGCCGGCTCCCGGTGCGAACCCCGGCGGCCATCCCATGTCGGGAAGGCACCGCTCCAGCTCCCGGGCGGCTCCGAGCAGCACGGGCTCCCCGAAGTGCCGTCCGGCGAGCTGTACCCCCAGGGGCAGGCCGTTCGCGGCCGGCCCCAACGGCACCGAGACGGCCGGGTGACCGGTGACGTTGAAGGGGATGGTCTGCATGGCCGTGAGCGGGGCCGGGGGAGGCCAGTCCTCGGGGAAGTCCCCGAGCGCGGGCGCGGTGGTCAGACCGCCCGCCGTGACCAGGACGTCGTGGTGCGCGAAGACCTTGCGGTGCAGGTCGTGCGCGAGCTCCGCGCGGAGGCGGTAGGCCTGGAGCAGGTCGGCCGCCGTCAGCCCGACCCCGGGCATGATGCGCTGGTAGGTGTAGCGGCCGTAGGCACCGCCCCGCTCCCGAAGGTCGTCCTCGTGGATCGCGAAGGCTTCGGCGGTCATGATCACCCTGCCGCAGGCATTGAGCAGATCGTAGTCGGGCAGTTCGACCTCGGTGACCTCGGCACCACGCGACGCCAACACCCGGAGCGCTCGCTCCACCGCGGTCACGACCTCCGGGTCGGTCTCCGCGCGCTCCCCGTACCAAGCGGTGGAGAAGGCGACCTTCAGGCCCTCGACACCGAGATCCAGCCCGGACGTGTGGTCCGCCACGGGGTTCCGCACACTGCTGGGGTCCCTCGGATCGAACCCCGCCAGGACGTTCATCGCCAGGGCCGCGTCCTCCACGGACCGGGCGATCGGGCCGCAGTGGTCGAGCGAGTACGACAGCGGATAGGCCCCCCTGCGGGAAACCAGTCCGTAGGTCGGCTTCAGCCCCACGACGCCGCAGTGGTACGCCGGTCCCCGGATGGAGCCACTGGTGTCACTGCCCACGGCCATCCGCACGAAGCCGGCGGCCACGGCGGCGCCCGCCCCTGTGGAGGAAGCCCCGGTGAAGTGCTCGGTGTTCCACGGGTTGCGTGAGGGAGGGAAGGGAAGCTCGTAGGAGGGGCCGCCCAGGGCGAACTCGTGCGTGTTCAATTTCCCGAGGCACACCGCGCCTCCCGCACGCAGCCGGGCCTGGACCTCGCTGTCCTCCTTCGGCATACGGCCGACCGTCAGCTGCGACTGGCAGGTCGTCGGCATCCCCTCCGCGTCGAAGATGTCCTTGAGGGCGTAGGGGATGCCGTGCAGCGGCCCCAGATCCCGGCCGGCGGCCAGGGCCCCGTCGGCCGCGGCGGCGTCGCGCAGCGCCGACTCGCCGTCGACGTGGAGGAACGAACACACCTCGTGGTCGAGCGAGCCGATCCGGTCGAGGGCGGCTCCCACCAGCCGCACGGAGGTGAGGGTGCCGGCCCTCAACCGGGCACCGCACTCGGCGATGTCCAGTGCGAAGAGCTCCCGTGCGTCCTCAGGATCGGTCATCCGTGTTCTCCGATGCCACTCGATAGGCGAACGCGGGCTCGTTGTCCGCAGGACGGGGCGTGTGCAACAGCGCGCACATCCTGCGCAGATCGCGATATCCGGCGAGGACGCCCGGCCGCAGGGAGTCGCGGATCGGCATGCCCGCTCTCGCGGCCATCGCGTCGAGCTCGGCCGCGTCCCGGTCCCGGTCCGAGGGGCTCACGAGGACACCGCGCTCTCGCCGGCGGGGGACCTGAGAAGGCCGAGGTGTTCGCGCAGGGTCCGTCCGCGGTAGGAGCGGCGGAAGACCCCGCGCCGCTGGAGGGACGGGACCACTGTGTCCACGAAGTCTCGCAGACTGCCCGGCAACTGGGCCGGGATGACGATGAAACCGTCCGCGGCGCCTTCCCGGAACCACCGCTCCAGCTCCTCCGCGCACTCCTCCGCGCTGCCGACCGGTTGCCAGTGGCCGCGTGATCCGGCGACTCTGCGCGCGAGCTCCAGAACGCTCAGGCCCTCCGACTCCGCCATCTCCACGAGGAGGGCCTGGCGGCTCCTGCCCGCATTGGACGGGGGCAGCTCGGGCAAGGGGCCGTTCGGGTCGCAGCCGGCCAGGTCCACGCCGCCGAGCTCGCTGCCCAACAGGGAGAGGGCGACGTCGGGGTGGATGAGCTCCTGGAGCCGGTCCGACTTGGCCCGGGCCGCGGCCGCGTCGCTCCCCACGAAGGGCATGACACCGACCAGGACCCTGACGGAGTCGGGGTCGCGCCCGTGGTGCTCGGCCCGGTCCCGGATGTCGGCGCGGAAGGCCTGCGCCCCCTCGAAGTCGAACTGCGCGGTGAAGACGACATCGGCATGGCGGGCGGCGAGGTCACGGCCGGCCTCCGAACTGCCGGACTGGATGGTCACGGGGAGGCCCTGCGGCGGACGCGGGATGTTGAGGGGCCCCCGCACCGCGAAGTGATCACCCCGGTGATCGAGGGTGTGCAGCTTGGCGGGGTCGAAGAACTGTCCCCGTTCCTTGTCCAGGACCAGCCCGTCCTCCTCCCAGGTCTGCCAGAGACCGGTGACCACCTCGGCGAACTCGCGGGCGCGTTCGTAGCGCGCGCCGTGGTCGGGTTGGGACTCCCGACCGAAGTTCAGGGCCTCCTCCGGGTTCTGCGAGGTGACGAGGTTCCATCCGGCACGGCCCGAGCTGATGTGGTCGAGCGAGGCGATCTTGCGCGCCACGTGGTACGGCTCGTTGTAGGAGGAGGAGACCGTGGCGGTCAGACCGATGTTCTCGGTGACCGCGGCCAGCGCGCCCAGGAGCGTGAGGGGCTCGAACTGGGCGACGTACCTGATGGCGGTCCGGCTGAGCGCGGTCCGGTCCTTGCCCCGCATCGCCGCGCTGTCGGGAAGGAAGAGGAAGTCGAAGAGCCCGCGTTCGGCCGTCCGCGCGAGCTCGACGTAGTGCCGGATGTTCACCCCGGCGTCCGAGGGGACCTCCGGGTGGCGCCACGCCCCGACGTGGTAGCCGGTGGGGTAGAAGAACGCACCCAAGCACATGTGGTCTCGGTCTGTCATGGTGCCTTCCCGTCGTCATCGCCAGAGGGAGAGCGGTGTTCTCCGCTCGTCCGGGTGGAGGGATCCGTGGTCGTGGGTGTAGTCGTGCGAGGTCAGGAACGGTTCGCCCCCGGCGATCAGACAGATGTCGCCGACGCGGGAGCGGGCGAGGGAGCCGGGGGCGAAATACGTGTCCGAGCCGGTCACGTCGATCGAGGACGGCAGGCCGCGTTCCAGGTGTGTCAGCAGCGGATCCCTCCGCGCGGGATCCACGTAGAGCCAGCGAACGCGGCCGGCTCCGCCCATGGAGGCCCCATGGGCGTGCAGCGCCCTGGTGAGGAAGCGCTCCAGGACGGGGTCGTGACGCGTGGGGACCAGCCCGTGGTCCGAGTGGGCGAGGACGACGGCCCCGCGTTCGACCAGTTCCACGGCGAGGTCCTGCAGCCCGGCGAGGACCTGCGACACGTGCGCGTCGTAGCCGTGGCGGTGAACGTGCTGGTCCAACTCGACGAAGCACCACACCAGGCTCGGGCGTGAGGGTTCCAGCGCCGTCAGCACCGACTCCCGGAGGAGGGCTCCCACCCGTTCCGGGGGCGGGGCCTGGTAGGAGGGGCCGCCCGCCGTGTAGATCCGGTGTCCCGGGCACGGCTCCGCGTCGCGTGTCAGCGCGTCCCGCCAGGGACCCGGATAGGCGGAGAGGTCACCGAGGACGGCCTTCGGGAGGTAGCCCAGGGAGCGGGCGTCCGTGAAGACCGTGTCGCTCGCGGGGGTCAGGTCCGGTCCGTCGTGTTCGAGGAACGTCGTGAGGCCCGTCCCGGAGCCGGGGCGGCGGAAGAGGAAGCCCGGGACACCGTGGTCGTCCACCTCCCGTCCGGTCAGGGCGCTGAGCCAGCCGGCGGAGGACGTGGTGGGGAAGACCGACTCCATGACGTCGTTCCGTGCCAGGTTCCAGTGGTCGGCGGCCACACGGTGGGCCAGGCCGTCGATCCCGAACACGACGACGGAGCGCGGCGGCCCCTGTGCCGCGCCCCACTCCATGAGTCCTCGGACCTCGGCCCGGAACGACACCGCGCTCAGGGAAGGGCGCGGGGCGGGCGGGGACGCGTCGGCCCTCATCGGAGGGAGGGGGCCGCGGTCATCCGTGCCGTGAGGCACTTCTGGACCACCTCCTCGGCCCAGCGGGCGGATCTGAGCAGGATCTCGTTGGCCGTGCCCGGCCGGGCCGCGGACTCCTGGAAGGTGCGCTGGCCCTCGGCGGGGGTGCCGAGGAAGGTGAGCCGGCCGTCACGGCCTCCGTCGGGCCGGAACGGATGGAAGGCCCCGTCGAGGTCCAGTCCACCGGGACGGTAGTCCCGGCCCGGACGGTCACCCGGTAGGACCCACTGGCGGACCAGGCCGTGACGGAGCAGATTCCGGTAGAGCGGGGAGCGGTCGCGCCGTGGATCGAAACGGTGGACCCTCGCCTCGACCACGGAGGTGACGTTCCGCGTGCGTCCCGTCATGCCGCCGCGTACACGGAGCCCCTCCCCGCCGGGAGCCGGCTCCAGAACCGGGTCCGGACCGATGGAGAAGTCGAGGAGCCCATGCTCCACGAGGGCCAGCAGCTTGCGCATGGGTTCGATCCCCGCGCCGTTGGACCAGCGGTGGTAGTGGCGCATGTGGACGCGGTCGAACTCGCTCCTGGAGTCCGCCCCCAACCCGTCGCCGTCCGCCACGTACGAGAGGACCGACCTCAGGTCCCGCCACACCCCGTCACAGGCGGCCTTGACAGGATCCCGCAGGTTGCCCCGGAGGGAACGGGAGAGGTCGCGGCGGAGGAAGTCCGCGACGCGTGCGTGCCAGTCGTCGTCGGGAGAGGCACTGTCCCTGGGCAGCGGGTCCAGCAGGGCGCGCCAGTCGAACCGGGGGGTGGCCGTACCGCGGGGGTGCGGCTTGTGGAGCAGGTCCGCCACCGGGGCGAGAAGGCGTTCGGTCCCCTGCTCCCCACGGGGTCCGCGGCCTTCCAGATGGTCCTCGTAGACGCTCTTGGCCATCGCCTCGAACTGCGGGGCGGCCAGGCTTCCGTGGACGGTGCGGTGGAAGACGTAGGCCATCTCCAGGACGACGAGCGGGAGCACGTCGAGGCGGAAGTCGAGCGCACGGCCCCCGCGGGCGGCGCGCATGCGGTCCACGGCGCCGGTGGTGAGGAAGATCCCCGAGTGTTCGGCGGAGGGCACGCCGACCTTCTCGTTGAGCGGGCGCCCCGAGACGGGGACCCCCGATGGGCTGGTGCCGACGATGAGCCGGGGTTCGCGACCTGCGGGGAGATAGCGCAGACCGTGCCCGGCCGCGCCGGGATCCGGGGCGAAGACGCCGCCCCGGCCCTCGGTGAGGTGGAGGACCACGTCCAACGCGGTCAGACCCGATCCGCGAAGCGCCACGACGCTTCCGGGAGGGACCGCCTCCTCGGTGACCTGGTGGGCCAGGGGGTAGGGGACCGGTACGTAGCGTGCTCCGTGTCGGTCGGCCAGCGCCGAGGCACGGCTCATCAGCGGGCACAGGCGCGGATCGTTCCAGGCGTGCCCCGTGGCGAACAGGACGTGGTCCGCCCGGAACGAACGGGGGTCGGAACCACCCGTGGTGAGGACGAGCCCCCGGCCCTCCTCCCGGACGTCCTCGATCTCCGCGGGGTGGAGGTCGACCACGGCGCCGGGCACCGAGCGGATGATCTCCGTGTAGCGGGCGAACATGTCGCGCAGGGCCAGGCCGTGCACGTACCGCTTCGGGACGTCGGTGGGAAGGAGGTCGAAGTCGGGGTCGCCGGTCCGGACGAACCTGCGTGCGCTCCACTCGTGCAGTGTCGGGCGCAGCTCCTCCGGGAGACAGGCGGACAGCTCGTCACAGGGCGCGGGGGCGAAGGCGATCTGGGCCGCGACCCGGTTCATGTAACTGGTACGGGCCTGGCGGTCGTCGTGCACCTCTCCCGCGCCGAAGCTCCCACTGCGCTCGAACACCGATATCCGCAGGCCCTCGGGGAGACGGGTCCCGGGCAGGATCGCCGCGAGGTGTGCCAGTGCGTACAGGCACGTGGGTCCGGCTCCCACGATCGCTATGTGCCGTGCCCTCATGTCAACCTTCCTCGGAGCCCGGGTACCCCCGACGCCTCGTGTCCCGCTCCGGTCGTGGGCCGGTCCGCTCAGGAGGCGGAGGAGGCGAGCATCTTCTGGAACTTGCGGAGGAGCGGGAACGGCACGCTGCGCTCGACATGGAAGCCCAGCTGCTCGTTGAAGGTGTACTCGACCGGATCGGCCAGACTGGCCTTGGACATGCCCCTCGCGAACTGCTCGATGAAGCCCGGGAACTGGGATTGCATGCTGTAGACAACGCTGTAGTAGAGGTTGCGGCCCAGCGAGAAACACGGGTAACGAGCGTCGTAGTTCTCCAGGGAGAACTTGGGGAAGCAACCGTCGATGATGCGCTTGGGGCACAGCCAGAGGGGGTAGACGAGCTTGATGTCGCCGATGGCGCGGAGGGGAAAACCAGCCGGCTTCATGCCGGAGGACACCCGGAAGAGGTTCTCGCACACGATGTCCTCGAGGTTCACCCCGGTGCAGATATAAGGGGTGCCGATTTCTCTGGCGACCTTGGACAGGGCGAGGCGGATCAGAAGGGTGCCCATGAACTCGAAGTCGTCGCCCTCGAACTCGCGCTCGAACTGGTCGATGAGGTCCGTGGAACCGCTCTCGATACCGAGGACGGATTTGACTTCATCAGCCTCCACGACCTTCAAGGGCAGTCCGTATTTCTCGCAGAGCTCCATCGCGCGGGGGACCCCCGCGTCCCAGTCGGGAATCCCCTTGAGGATGACGGGGTGCACGCGGAGTCCGTGTCCGGAGAGCTGGCTGAGCCCGTAGAGCAGGGCGTTGCTGTCACCGCCACCGCTGACCCCCACCACCAGGTCGCTGCCCGGTTCGACATGGGCGAGGATCGTGTCCGACACCCGCTCGGCGATGACCGTCTTGCACTCCTGGGAGCTCAGCTTCTTGAGGAAGGACTCGGTTCTTCCGTTCTCGTTGTCCAGGCGCTGGTAGAAGTACTCCGTGCTTCCCGCGTCCTCGGGGCTGCTGTTGATCGAGACGAAGTCGTTCAGCGAGAAGATGAACGGGTTCACATTGCGATTGAAGTAGAGCAGGATCTCGGAGGCATCGTCGAAGTCGCCGAGCTTCCTGTCCAGGGACGACGTGAGTTCGAGGTCGCCGCCGGATGCGCGCTGCACGTAGACGGAGATCGCGGACCACGGGACATTGTTCTTGTTCAGGACGTCGATGAGCCGGTCGTCCCGATCCCCCGACAGCGCCTGCCGCCCGTGGGCGTTGACGACGTAGACCCGGGGCACGTCATTCTCTCGCGTGGTCTGCAATGTGATCCCTCCGTGGACGTACTTCCGACAACCGGGGGCGGGCGACCCGGGCTCGTGCTCTCCGGAGCCGCCCGCTGAAGGCGTTACCTACTGGGCGCCGGTCTCGCAGCTGGCGCCGCAGATGGCCTCGAGGCCGTACTTCGAGGCCGGCACGGTCGCCTGGGAGGTGCGGATGGCCTCCAGGCTCGCGAGGTCGAGCGCGGCGTGGCGGGAGGCCGCACCGGTCGGAATGAGCTCGACGACCTCGTTCTTGAGGTTGAAGTTGCCGCTCGGGGTCGTGGCGAAAACGGTTTTCTGCATGTTTTCATCCTTTCTTTTGAGCAGGGCTTCGGGAAATATTCATTCCCGACTCAAGGAATCTAAAGGAAGCTTTCCGGGCAGGTCAAGGAGGTTGGTCGAATTGATCGTGAGACGCTTTGTCTCCTAGCGTTTTCATTGATTTCCGCAGTTCGGGCGCGTCTGCGCCTGTCTCAACCGGGGTCTTGTCGGGTTCTTTTTCCGGCCGCGGCCCGGGCGGATGTCTCAGGCTTCTCCCGCTGCCGCTTCCCGAGGCGCCCGGACGGCCCCTGAACTGGCGGGACGAGGTGTTCGACGGTGCGGTGCGCCGTGGTGTGTGTCGCGGGAAGTCGGTCGTGCTTCCGGCCCCGGAACCGGTCGGCGCGGCCTGAGCCGAACCCGTCCGCCGGGTGGGGTGGCGCACCGTTCGCGGTCCGTGGCGCGTCGACGGCCGGCCCGGGGGCCTGGCCGGCCGGTGTGCCGGGGGTGTTCGACCATGGCCGGGGGGAGCGGCGCTCGGCCGGTCGCGGGGGCTGCCCGCTCGCGCGCGGGCGAAGGACCGGGGCGGGCCCCGGGCCCACCGCGTGGCCCGCCCCGCCGCTCGCGGGCGCCGGCGCGGCGGCGTCCCGCTCCCGTGTGAACGGCCCCTGGGGGAGAGCCGGTGCGCCGCGGGAGACCGGTGCGCGCGACCACCGGGCCCTGGAGCCGGCCGGCGCACGGGTCGTCGTGACGGATCGGTGGCACCCCCGGGTACCCACCGACCGGTGCAGTGTGAGGGCATACGAACCCGGCCCGCCCTCCGGCGGGCCGGGCGGTCGCGCGCACGGCCGACCGCGGGCGCGACGTCCGCGGTCAGGCCCTCAGCGGCGTGAAGTCGCGTGAGGCGACGAACCCGGGCCGGCGCTCCCGCGCGGCGAACGGCTCGACCAGAGCGTTCTCCACACTGTTGAACACCACGAAGATGTTCGAGCGCGGGTACGGGGTGATGTTGTTCCCTGATCCGTGCATGCTGTTGCAGTCGAACCACAGCGCCGAGCCGCTCGGGCCGGTGAACTGTTCGATCCCGTGGCGCCGGGCCAGCTCGGCGATGTCCTCCTCCTGCGGGACGCCGACCTTCTGGGCCTTCAGCGAGGACCTGTAGTTGTCGTCGGGCGTACGGCCCAGGCACGGGACGAACGTCCGGTGGGCGCCCGGCATGAGCATCAGCCCGCCGTTGAACGGGTGGTTGTCGGTCAACCCGATGGACATGCTGACGGCCGCCATGTCGGCCATGCCGTCCTCGGCGTGCCAGGTCTCGAAGTCCGAGTGCCAGTAGAAGCCGGTGCCCCGGAAGCCGGGCATGAAGTTGACCCGGCTCTGGTGCACGTAGACCTCCGAGCCGAGGATCTGGCGCGCCCTGTCGAGGATCCGGGGTTCCCGGATCAGGCGGGCGATGCGATCGCTCAACAGGTGGGCGTCGAACACCGATCGGACCTCCTCGGAGGTCGGCTCGATGATCGTGCGCTCGTCGGAGCGGATCGCCGGGTCGTCGGTCATCGCCTTGAGCTCGTCCAGGCAGGCGCCGACCTCCTGGTCGGACAGCAGGTCCCGCTGGATGTGGAATCCGTTGCGGGAGTGTTCGGCGAGCTCTTCGGCGGAGGCCGGTCCCTCCTGTGCGCCGGATCGGACGGTCGGTTCGTCGCTGGTGATCCACTTCCGGTCGGAACCGGACTCGACGCGTGTCGGATATCGATCTTGGATGTGGACGTCTACCAGGGTCATGGGACGCCTCTCCTTTCTCGGTGCCCGTCGTTTTCCTCGTCGGCGGACGGTCGCGGTCCGGGTGCCCCGCGGCCGGGCCGCGGCCCCGAGGCCCGGCGGAACAGGATCCCGCCGCGGTCGTCCCGGGGTGCCGTCGGCGCGGCGTCGCGGGGCCGCGCGTGTGCTCTCCGCCGGTCCGCGGTTCCACCCGCCGGACCAGGCCATGCCCGCCGGGAACGCCGATAATCATGCCGGAGGGTGTCGGTGCTTTCTCCCAGGGTGACCGAAAGGTCGGATCACGGTGTCATGCCGTCCCTGCCGTATCGGCCCTGTTCGCGGGCGCTGTCCGGCACGGCCTGCGAATTCTCTTCCCGGCGCGTCCCCCCCCGGGTCGGTGCCCGGGGGCCGGCGCGCCCCGTCGGACCTGTGCCGCCCGGCCTCGGGGGAGGGACGGCGGGGAGGCGCGCCCGTCGTGCGTCCGGCGCCGGCGGGTCAGTTGACGGCGCGCTCGATGACGAGGTCGGCGTCGCGTCGCAGCTTGTCCACGGCCCGGGACAGGGTGCTCTTCACGGTGCCGAGCGTGACGCCCATCCGGGCGGCGATCTGCGCCTCGGTGAGGTCGTCGTAGTAGCGGAGGACGACCGTGGCGCGCTGGCGCTCGGGGAGGCGTTCGATGGCCCGCCCGACCACGTCGGCGAGGTCGCTGCGCCAGGTGGGGTCGTCCACGCGCTGCTCGGGGATGTCGTCGGTGGGGTAGACGTCCAGCCGTTTGCGCCGCCACTCGGAGATCTGCGTGTTGACCATCGCCCGGCGCACGTACCCGTCGCGGGCCCTCGGGTCGGCGATCCGCTCCCAGGAGAGGAAGGTCTTCACGAGGGCGGCCTGGAGCAGGTCCTCGGCGTCGGCGAGGTTGTTCGTGAGGGAGCGGGCCATCCGCAGCAGGGCGGGACCGCGCTCGGCCACGTAGCGGCTGAACTCGTCGTACCTGGGGGTCCGGGTAGTTCCTGTCACGCCGACCACCGACTCTCACAGCTGCTGCGTGCTGCTTTGTCATGCTTTCTTCCCCTCACTGTCACACAGCGAACGCAAATCTCCGGGCACCTGTGCTCCACGTGCCGACCAACGGCACGCCATGGAGGGCCGGACCCCGCAGGACGGCGGTCCCGGGCCGCCCACCGGACGCGCCGGACGCGCCGGGGACTCCGCCGCGCGGCCCCGCCCGACGTCGTCCCGGCCGGTGCGCGGGGAGGGGCTCCCTGTGGCGGGCGCCGCGGGTCCGGCGGACGGCGGGGGCGGCGCGCAGACTCTTGGTCATTTTTGTGGATCTATCGGTGTGTATCGGGTCTATCTGCGACTTTGCCGCCACAAGCTGTACTCAAGCGGCTGCATGCGGTCATCATGGTGGATGGTCCGCACGGGGTCCCGCCCCGGTCGCACCGGCTTCAGGAAGGTCGCCGCGAGCAATGGCCGGGACATGAGGACCACCCGAACGGGTGCGTGTCGGCGTGGGGCCGGTGGCCGGTGGTTCCGACCGGGACAATGGGCAGAGAGTGACGAGTCGGGTGACAAGGGGGCGCAGACGACATGTCAGTGATGACGGACAGCGGAAGGGACCGCAGAAGGTTCACCGCGGCGGTGCTCGGCCCCGAGACCGCGCTCGAACCCACACCGGTGGGCGACCGCGTCGTGCGCGGCGTGGTCGTCGGCGCCACCCCGCACATGCTCTGCCTGGCCACGCCCCGGGGCGAGGAGAGGTTCCTGTACGACCGCGCCACCACGCTGTGGCGCGGGGGCGAGGCCCGGCCCGACGACCTGAGGGACGGCGACGACGCCGTGGTGCTCTGCTCGCGGGACGGCCGCCTCGTCGCCGAACGCGTGTGGGCCCAGGCCGCCCGGGCGACCGGCGTCATCGTCGACCGCGAGGGCGAGACCCTGGAGATCGACCCCGGACACGGCCGTCCCCGCACGACCGTGGTCCTCCCCTACCGCACCTCGGGCCGTATCGCCGTCCGCCACCCGCGCCTGGAACCCGGCTACGTCTTCGACGCCGTCGGGGTCTGGCGAGAGGGGGCCGTGTGGGCCGCCCGACCCGCCACGACGCAGCCGCCCTACCCGCTCAGCGCCACACCGCCGAGACCGCCCACACCCCGTCACTCCACCACTCTCAGCGGCATCGCCGCCTGGTACGACCCCGCCTGGGGGCGCTCGTCCCACCTGGACCCGCGCGCCCGCGTCGACGGCGTCGCCTATCCGGCCCTCGACCCCGTCGGCCACGACGCGGAGTGCGACCGGCGCACCTCCTGCGTGCCGCTTCCGCTGCTGTCCGCCGGCGCGACGCTGAACCTGCGCAACGACTGCACGAGGGACACGGCGGTGCTCCCCGTCGTGGACTGCGCCGCCGCCGACAGCTGGCTGTGCGACCTGTGCCCCGCCTGCGGGGGGCAGGGCGCGGGGCGGATCGCCTCCCTCACCATGACCGCGTTCGTCGCGCTCGGGGGGCTCTTGGAGGACGGCTGCTTCAACGCGACCATGACGGTCCACAACGGGGAGGGATGACCATGCTGCCGGAGATCGTGGAGGCGGTCCGCGAGGTCCAGCTGCCGCTGCTGGCGGTGCTGCTCCTGCTCGGCGCCGCGAGCAAGACCACCAGGCAGGCCGCCGGTTCGGGACTGGCCGTCCTGGTGCCCGAGCGCCTGCGCCGTCCGGCCACCGTCGGGACCGGCCTCCTGGAGGTCGCGCTCGCCGTCGGACTGGTGGCCCTCGCCGGGCTCCCGGGCGACGCCGTGCGCCTGCTCACCGCCGTCGTGTTCGCCGCGTCGGTGGTGGTGCTGGCCCTGGCGCGCAGACGCGACCCGGAGGCGGGCTGCGGCTGCTTCGGCGGGCTGAGCCGCGCCCCCATCGGTTGGCGCACGCTCACCCGGGCCGGGCTCCTGTCCGCCGCCGCCCTGGCCACGCTGGGCCTGGAGCCCGGCGGGTGGCAGGTGGCCCTCGCCCCCACGGCGCTGCACGGCTGGGTCCTGGGCGCGGAACTGCTGCTCCTCGCCGCTCTCAGCCCCGAGCTGCGCGAGGTGGCGGCCCGGACCCTCCACCGGGAGCCGTGCGAGCTGCGCGAGGTCTCGATGCGCCGCACCGCGCGCAGGCTGCGCCGCAGCGACGTGTGGCGCACCAACGAGGGCGTGATGATCAAGACCGAGCCCGACGACGTGTGGAGGCACGGCTGCTGGCGGTTCCTGCGCTACGACGGGATGCGCCACGGGCGGCGTGTGGACGTCGTGTACGCGGTCAGGATCGGCGGGCGCCGACGCGCCGGCGTGCGTGCGGTGCTCGTCGACCGGGGGAGCGGAGCGGTGGTCGCCTCCTTCGGGGCCGTGACCGGCCTCGAACTGCTCGGGCCGCCCCGCAGGCTTCCCCGGCCGCGTCAGGCGGCCAGGCGGGACGCCGAGCGGCACGACGCGGCCCGGGCCGCGGAGACGCTCCGGGCGGCGCGTGAGCACCCGGCCAGGATGATGCCCGACCACTCGCGCGACGCCGACACCGGCCAGCCGGTGTGACGGGGTCCCGCACGGGGCCGGCCTCCGCCGGGCCGGTTCCGTGCGGGACCCCGCGGGGGACCGGCCGTCCGGGCGCCGGGGCAGGGCCGGACGGCGGGGCCCGGGGCGGACCGCCGCGGTGCGGCCGGGGCGCTCAGCCCAACATCCGGTCCTGGCGTTCCACGGCGGCCTCGCTGAACTCGACGAGCATCTCCTCGTAGTCCTCCAGCGCGCCCTGGCCGAGGATCGACGTGGTGCCCACCAGGCCGCCGTTGCGGTACATGATGCTGAACATGCGGCTGTCCTCCTCCGCCGAGCTCACCTCGATGGAGTAGGCGCGGGACTCGTCGCCGATCTCCGGGACCTGCCCCAGGTCGCTCACCCCGTAGTCGGACGTGGTCCCGTCCTCGTAGGTGGCGGTGTACTCGGCGCAGCTCTCCGGCGGCCTCGTGGCGAGCGCCTCGGCGGCGGTGCCCTCGTCCAACTGGACCAGCATGTGCGACACCGAGCCCTCGGACCACTCGTAGGCGGCCACGGAGGCGGGCGCCCCCTGCACCCCGTCCATGTCCCCCCAGCGGTTCGCGGCGTCCAGGCACTCGGGCTTGTCCAGCTCGGTGGTGGCCCGGACCTCGGCGCTGTACCGCACTGTGACAAGCTCGGAGTAGGTGCCGCTCTCACTGCCCTCGGGCACGAGGGTGGCGTCGCGGACGTGCAGCGGGTGCGCGTCGTACAGGGCGGCGGCGGCCTCGGCGTTGGGATCGCCTCCCCCCTCGGCCCCGCCGCCGCACGCACCGAGCATGACCACCACGGGTAGGACCATGGGAAGGGCCAATGGCCGGACGTGTGACCGCCCTCCCCGCGGACGGGGGTACTGACCAGCCGGAATCCGAGCTGAGCCGGCGGGGCAGGGACGCAAACGCATGGTGCTATCTCCTCGTTTGTGCGATATTTCCGCTGGGTGCGGTGATCGGCCCGGGCGCGAGATCGCTGAGCGTGTCGCGGGGTTAGCACAAAGTATTGAGGAAGGACAATGGTGTCGGAGTCGAAATCGCCATATCTGCGGTCGGTGCTGGAGAGCATTCCCCCGTACAAGCCGGGCAGGAAGGTCGTCGGCCCCGAGGGCCGGTCCGTCAAGCTCTCCTCCAACGAGAGCCCCTACGGCCCGCTCCCCTCGGTGCGTGAGGCCGTCGCGCGGGCGGCCGCCGAGCTGAACCGCTACCCGGACCCGGGAGCCGAGGAGCTCACCTCCCTTCTCGCGCGGCGCCTGGACGTCCCCACCGAGCACCTCGCCCTCGGCGCGGGCTCCGTCGGCATGCTCCAGCAGCTCCTGGAGGCGGTCGGCGAACCCGGGGCCGAGGTCGTCTACGCCTGGCGGTCCTTCGAGGCCTATCCGCTGCTCGCCGGGCTCGCCGGGGTGACCCCGGTGCAGGTTCCGCTGAAGGACGAGGCGCACGACCTCGACGCCATGGCGGACGCGGTCACCCCGGCCACCCGCATGGTGATCGTCTGCAACCCCAACAACCCGACCGGCACCGCGGTCCGCGCGGACGAGCTGACCGCCTTCCTGGACCGGATCCCGGACGGTGTGCTGATGATCCTGGACGAGGCGTACCTGGAGTACGTGCGCGACCCCCGCGTGCCCAACGGCGTCGACCTCTACCGGGACCGGCCCAACGTCGCCGTGCTGCGCACGTTCTCCAAGGCCTACGGCCTGGCCGCGGTGCGCCTGGGCTACCTCGTCGGCCACCCGCCGGTGGTCGACGCGGTCCGCAAGACCCTCGTGCCGTTCGCCGTGAACCACCTCGCCCAGGCCGCGGGGATCGCCTCCCTCGCCGCTGAGGACGAGCTCATGGAGCGGGTCGCGGCCACCGTCGCGGAGCGCGACCGCGTCCGCGACGCGCTCGTCGCCTCCGGGTGGACCGTGCCGCCGACCGAGGCCAACTTCGTGTGGCTGCGGCTGGGCGCGGACACGCTCGACTTCGCCGCCGCGTGCGCGGAGGCGGGCGTCTCGGTGCGCCCGTTCGCGGGCGAGGGCGCCCGCGTGAGCCTCGGCACCCCCGAGGAGAACGACGCGTTCCTGGCCGTGGCCGCCTCCTACGCCGAGCGCCGCTAGGGAACCCGCGGGACGCCCGTCCGGCCGGGGCGGCCGTCCGCCCCGAGCGAGCGGGCGCCCGTTCGCGACCTCCCAGGACGCCGGCGCACGGTCCCGGCGCCAGGGGCCGCCTCGTCGTCCGTGCGCGGGGTCCGACAGCGGGGCGCATGATCACCGCCGGATTGTCCACAGCCTGTGGACGGGGATGGCGGGGGAGGGCCGGAGAGGGCTGGCGTCGACGCGGGGGACCCGCGGCCCCCCCGTGGCCGCCGTGCGGCGCCCCCGTGTCAGCAGCCCAGCTGAGCCAGGCCTGCCTCCACATCCCCGACGAACGCCTGCCAGGAGGGGAGACCGGCCACAGGACCGTGGGAGTCGAGGCGCTGGAGGAGCTGTCGGCGGTTCTCGGAGAAGCGCCTGTTGAACCGATCGAGCTTTCGCCCCGTGAGCTCGGACGCCTTGGACAGGACCTGCTTCAGCTCGGCCTTGGGGTCCGGTATCGCCTCGATGCGCTTCAGGGGCGGCAGCCCGAGGGCGCACCGACCGTTCGGGTTTCCGGCCACCCTGCGGATCGCGGTCTCGTCCACCAGGAGCCACGCCTCCGTCATGCGTACCGGGACGATGGGCACGTGGACCACCTGTGGCATGTGCGCACGCACAGCGTTCCCGATCTCGGCCAGGCGGGCGTCACGGCCCATGGAGTCCGCGTCGCGGTGGACGGCGACGAGCTCGTACTCGCCACCGAGGTTCGTGATCGCGGCGAGCTTGTCGGTCAGCGCGTGGCCCACGTGTTCCAACCGGCCCAGCTCCGGATTGGTGACGGTGACCTCCACCCCACGGTCTGCGGCGATGGCCCCGATGTGGTCCGCGATGCCGTCGTCGCTCGACCCCTCTCCGAGAAAGAGAATGCGGAGGGTCATATTCCGTCCAGAGTCAGCTGGGCCCCGGGGGGAGCGGTCAGATAGGGGAGGATGTCCGGTCGCGTGACGGAGACGCTGCCGGGAGACCTGTCGCGCCAGGTTCCGGTCATAGGGCGCAGCCTGAGGGCGTGAGTGGCCTGCCCGTCGGAGCGTTTGCGCCGGACACTGTCGGCGAAGAGCAGGTCGGCGGGGTCGACGACCTGAACGACACCGGGTGAGTGGGTGTTGACGAGCACCTGTCGGAAAGGGTTGTCCTCACCCGGTTCCTGGAAGGGGTCCACCGCGAGGTCGCGGACGAGCTCGACCATGGCGGGCAGGTTGCCGGGATGGATACCGTTCTCCGGTTCCTCCATGCACAGGAGCCCCTGGACCGAGGGGTCCTCCAGGAGGACGCACAGGGCCAGGAAGCGCAGAGTCCCTTCGGAGAGACTGCGGGCGGGGATCCTCAGGCCGTTGGCCTCCTGCAACTCGACGGCGAGCAGTTGGCGCACTTCGTCCTCGACCACGCGCAGCTCGTCGACGGAGACACCGACGAGGTCCGCCAGTCTCCCGGAGACCCGCGCGAAGACGCGGTCAGGATCGGAGCCCGGCTCCTGCTGGGCGATGCGGAAGAGGGTCCCGGGCAGGTGGAGTCCGTTGGCGTCCATCACCTGGGGGTCGGTGTACCGGTCCGCTGTGCGCAGGGCCGTGGGCTCCAGTGCCAGGCGCTTCCAGGACTGCATCTCCCTGCGCGCCGCGAGGATGGTGGGGTCGTCACTGCTCGTCACCGTGCTCACCACGGTCGCCGGTGCTCTGGAAGCGGCCGCGGGTTTGGGCTGGCCGCGGCTTCCCCCGTCCTGGTGGATGCTGATGATCGGCTGGCCGTCCTGGAACGTGGTGGAGATGAAGGCTGCGCCGCTCCGGTTGTTCTTCAGCACCGAGTCACGGAACGCCTTCTTGCTGTGCGGGAAGCGCAGTCGACGAGGCGCCTCGCCGAGGTTGATGTGGTTCAGCCGTTCCCCCAGCAGAGCCAACCTGCCGACCTTGTCCGCACCGGAGGGGGGAAGGAAGCCCAGTTCCAGTTCGTAGCGCAGGTAGGTACTGGTCGCCTTGGCCTCGCGGCCGAAGTCGTCCTCCACGAACTCCGGTACGAGCATCTCCGCCGCGAAGCGCATGCGTTTGTCGTGCGAGCCGAAGCCGTTCCAGAACAGCTCCCGAGGATCACCCGATCGCTCCCGGTCGGTGCCCCTCACCTCGGACGCGGCCTCGATGAGCGAGCGACTCGACAGCAGGCTCAGGAACTGGATCGCGTCGAAGACGTTCGACTTGCCGGTACCGTTCTCTCCGGCGATACAGGTGAACGGGCCGAAGTCCACTTCGAGGCCCAACAGGTTCTTGAACCCGTCGACCTCCAGACGAGTGAGCACTCCATCTCCCGTCGAACGGTTTCACACCCCCACCGCTCGGTGGGCGGGCGCGCCCCGACCGGGGCTGAAGCAAGCTCTATCGAATACGTGACGTGTGAGCAAGCCGGGGCGCTCACGGGTTGCGCCCGGGCCACCAGGCGGTGGCGGCGACGACGCGTGCGGCGACCTCCTCGACGGTGCGGCCGTCGGTGGGGACGGGGGCCGCCTCGTCGTCCGTGCGCGGGGGGCCGACAGCGGGGCGCGTGATCGCCGCCGGATTGTCCACAGCCTGTGGACGGGGATGGCGGGGGAGGGCCGGAGAGGGCTAGCGTTGATGCGGGGGACCCGCGGCCCCCCGTGGCCGCCGTGCGGCGCCCCCCTGTTCCACACTCCCACCGGGCCGTTCTGCGGGCAACGCCCCTCCACGGCCTGTGGAGAAACCGGTCGGCCCGCCTCCGGTGGATCCCGCACACGGTCCGCCACGCCTCCGGAAAACCTGGTCGACCCGCCGGCCGTCACCGCGAACCTGGCCGCCCGGTCGCCCCAGACGCCTTCACGGGCCCCGATCGGCTCGCCCCGGGGCCGGTTCCCCACGGGCCCCGCGGGCACCCCCCAGGGCGGCCCCGGGCCGCTCCACAGCCCCTCACGGCTGGGCCCGGGCCTCACCCGGGAGCCTCCGGGCCCTCGCCCGGTAGCCCTCCGGGGCCTCGACGGGTAGCCCTCCGGGGCCTCGACGGGTAGCCCTCCGGGGCCTCGACGGGTAGCCCTCCGGGGCCTCGACGGGTCGCCCCGCGGCACCGGGGCCCCGGCCGCCCTCCGGGGCCGCGGGCGTTCGCCCGTCCCCGGCCCTCGACGGACCGCCCGTCCCGACCGCCCGCCCCTGCGCCCCGGGTGCGCACACGGGCGGGGGCGGTCCCCCTTGGGGAACCGTCCCCGCCCGCGAACGTGCGGCGTCTGTGCGCCCGCCGCCTACTTGCCCGCCGCGTCCTTGTCCAGCTTCTCCACGATCAGCCTGTAGAGCTGGCGCGGGCGGCCGGGCTGGAGGGTGCGGTTGGGGGGCAGCGGCCATGCCAGCCCCTCCTCGACGAGGGTGCGCAGCAGCCGGCGCGCGGTCCGGGAGGTGACGCCGAGCATGCGCCCGGCGTTCTCGGCGTCGACGACCAGCGGGCCGTCCTCCTCGGCGATCTTCTCCGAGAGCCGGATCAATGTCTCACGGCCCTTGGTGCGCAGCGGTTCGGAGGACTGCCGTGCGGGCGCGCGCTGGGCGGGGACCAGGGAGCGACCCTCGCGGTCCACCGCGAAGCTCTGACGGGACGCCTGGGCGCGGTTCAGGGCGGCCCGGGCGTGCGCCTCGGCGTCCTGGGTGGTGCGTCCCATGCCGATCCCGACCTCGATCGCGATCCCCAGCTCCGCCTTGATGCGCTCCACGAACGGCGGCTGCCGGAACCCCTCGGTCGCGGTCACGAGCGATCCCCGCGTGGCGGTCACCATGAACGAATGGTCGTCCAGGCGGTGGGCCGTGGCGTTGATCCGGTGGGCCTCCTGGAGGAGGAGCCGGTGCAGCGACAGCCGCAGCTCCTCGCGCCAGTACCGGGGGGTCGACCGCCGGGACGAGTCCCGCAGCGTGGGCACGTCCACCACCACGACGCCCAGCTGGGCCTCCTCCAGCCGGTGGTGCGCCCCCAGCAGACCCGCGGTCTGGAGGGCGCTGCGCACGCCGGCGTTGGTGGGCCGCAGCCGGATCACCGGGACGCCGATGGCCTCCAGCCGCTCGGCGACACCGCGCACGCAGGTGATCGCCATGCGGGTGGCCTTGCGCCGCCACAGCCCCTCGTGGAAGGACGTGAGCTGCGCGGTGTTCGTGAGCTCCTCGTGCACGTGGATGCCGTCCACGGGCAGGTCGACCTCGGAGTAGGCCTCGACCACGTCGGCGCGGCTGAGCACGTCGAGGCTGGCTCTGGTCGGGTCGTACCGGTCGTCCAGGGTCGCCCGGAGCAGGGCCTCGTGCAGGCTGGCGCCGCCGAGCGGCACGAAGGTGGCGGGCATCGTGAGAACCCCGGCCTTGCGCGCGAACTCGTACGGGACAGGGCTGGCGAACAGGTAGGCGTCGATCGCCGAACCCAGCCTGACGACCTTGTCCGTCGCCTCTTGCTCATCTCGGTACGCGGCTGCGATGAGTCTGGCGTTGAGGGGCCCGGTGGACCCCGGGCCCATGAGCATGACCCGTTCGACCACCTCATGGGGCCCTATGACGCCGATCGTCAAATCGCCAGTACGCTGGGCACTCACCTCGGGTTGCTCCCCGCTACCATTCCACGCTCTTCACTATGTGCGCCCACTGGTTTCCCGACCCGATCTCTGTCACGGCATGATTGCCGAGATCGTACCCATTGTGCGGGGCCAAAGAAGATCGTTTTCGATATCAACGCCGAAAGCCCGGGTGGGAGGCAAGCCCCCACCCCGGCTTGAACTGCGCTTTCGGCTCCCTACGAGACGACGACGCGCTCCACGTCCGCGCCGAGAGCAGCAAGCCTCGCCGCGAACTGGGCGTGACCGCGGTCAACCAGGTATCCGGGCGCCACGATTGTCTCACCTTCCGCGACCAGTCCGGCGAGGACCAGGGCAGCACCGGTGCGCAGGTCGTGCGCGATGACCTCGGCCCCGCGCAGGTTGGTCGGCCCGTGCACGATGGCGCGGGTGCCCTCGACCTCGATCTTCGCGCCCATCTTGTTGAGCTCGTCGGCCAGGGCGAACCGGCCGTCGTAGATGGCCTCGTGGATGTAGCTCTCGCCCTCGGCCAGAGTGGCCAGGGCCATCAGCGGCGACTGCAGGTCGGTCGCGAAGCCCGGGAACGGCGAGGTGACGGCGTTGATCGGGCGCAGCGGCACGGAGGGGTCCCTCTGCACGTGCAGGACCGCGCCCTCCTGGGAGAAGCCCACGCCCATCTGCTCGAGCTTCCAGCGGGCCACGCCCAGGTGGTCCAGGTGGGCGCCCACCAGGCTGACCTCGCCGCCGGTGGCGGCGACGGTCATCGCGAACACGCCGGCGTCGATGCGGTCCGACATGATGGTGTGCTCGACCGCGGTGAGCTCCTCGACACCCTCGACGGTGATGAGCCCGGTGCCGCCGCCGCTGATCCTGGCGCCCATGGCGCTCAGGAAGTTGATGACGTCGATGACCTCGGGCTCGAGGGCCGCGTGCTCGATCACCGTGGTGCCCGGCGCCAGGACGGCGGCCATGAGCAGGTTCTCGGTACCGGTGTGGGACGGCGTGTCCAGGTAGAGGCGGCCACCGCGGAGGTTGCTGGCCTCCACGTTGATGTGGTTGCGCTCGGGGTCCTCGGTGACCTCCGCGCCCAGGCGCGCGAAGCCCCGGTAGTGGAAGTCGAGGTTGCGGCTGCCCAGGTTGCAACCGCCGACGCCCTCGATGCGGGCGCGGCCGGTGCGGTGCATCAGCGCGGGAACGAAGAGCACGGAGCCGCGGAAGCGGGCCGCGATCTCGGCGGGCAGGACGGCGCGCTCGGGGTCGTTGAGACGGGACGCGTCGATGACGACGGTGCGCTCGGCCTCGTGGAACTCGACCTTGGCGCCCACGTGTTCGGCGAGCTCAAGCGCGCGGTAGACGTCCTCGATGACGGGCACGTTCCGCAGCACGGTACGGCCCTTGGCCGCGAGCAGAGCGGCCCCGATCATCGGCAGGACGGCGTTCTTCGCGCCTTGGATGAACGCCGTTCCACTGAGGGGGCGTCCGCCGCGGACGCGGTAACGAACCTCCTGGCCCATGCTCATGTGCTCCTTTGTGAGGCAGATGTGAAAAAAGGTCACCCTCGTCGGGTATCGCCTATGTGCGTTTTAGACGCGGGTTTCCCCTGGAACGTTGCGACCATCTTGCGCGTGACCTGCGCGGCCGGTGAAGCCGGTGCTCGCGACGACTCTATAGCACCCACCCGCGTGTACCGGCACAGAACGTGGTATACCCACCGGACGTGGATGGGGACCGGTCAAACAGCCAAAGAGGTATTCGGCCCAAGGGAAAGACCAGGGATGCCGCGCGCGTGGCAGGACGCCGGCGGGACGCCGCGCACAACGTGACCACCATACGTGGTCCCCGGCGTGAAACGACTGCCGCGTGCGCCGAATCACTGCCCGTTCCCGGCCCGGAGACCGGGCTTCCGGCCGGTCAGGCGCTCATGGATCTCCGTGTAGCGGTCCAGCGTGCGTTCCACCACGTGCTCCGGAAGCGCGGGCGGCGGGGTCTCCGAGGTCCGGTCCCACCCCGACTCGGGCGAGGCCAGCCAGTCCCGCAGGACCTGCTTGTCGAAGGAGGTCTGCGGGCGGCCGGGCGCCCACGCGTCCGCCGGCCAGTACCGGGAGGAGTCGGGGGTGAACACCTCGTCGGCCAGCACCAGGGCGCCGTCGGCGTCCCGTCCGAACTCGAACTTGGTGTCGGCGAGGATGACGCCGCGCTCCCGCGCCAGCTCCCGGCCGCGCCGGTACACGCGCAGGGTGAGGTCGCGCAGCTCGGCGGCGAGTGCGGCTCCGTGCCGGTCGGCCACGACCTCGAACGACACGTTCTCGTCGTGGTCGCCGACCTCGGCCTTGGTGGCCGGGGTGAAGACCGGCTCGGGGAGCTCGGAGCCGTCGACGAGGCCGTCGGGGAGGGGGACGCCGCACACCGTGCCGTCGACCCGGTACTCGGCGAGGCCGGAACCGGTCAGGTAGCCGCGCGCCACGCACTCCACCGGCACCATGTCCAACCGGCGGCACACGAGTGTCCTCCCGTCCCAGTCGGCGGGCGCTCCCGCCGGCGGGACGTCGGACAGGACGTGGTTGGGGACCAGGTCCCCCAGCTGGTCGAACCACCACAGGGACAGCTGGGTGAGCAGGCGCCCCTTGCCGGGGATCTCGGTGGGCAGCACCCAGTCGTACGCCGACACGCGGTCGCTGGCCACCATCACCAGGCTGCCGTCCGCCGCCGCGTACAGGTCGCGCACCTTGCCGGTGTGCAGGTGGGTGAGCCCCTCGACCCGGACGGGCTCGGGGGTGACGACGAAGCCGCTCATGTGGGTTCTCCGGATTCTCGCTACAGCTCGGCGGCGGCGCGCTCGGCGATGTCGGTGCGGTGGAACGAGCCGCGGAGCTCGATCCGCGACACGGCCTCGTACGCCCGCTCGCGCGCCTGGCGGAGGTCGGCACCGGTGCCGACCACGTTGAGGACCCGGCCCCCGCTCGCCTTGACGCCGTCGGCGCCCTCCCACGCGGTGCCGGCGTGCAGCACGTACGCGCCCTCCAGCGCGTCGGCCGCGTCCAGGCCGCCGATCAGGTCGCCCTTGGCCGGGTCGCCCGGGTAGTTCTCCGCGGCGACCACGACGGTGACCGCCGCGCCGGGCTTCCACTGGAGGGAGCCGATGCCGCCCAGCCCGGCCGTGTCGGTGGCCTGGAGGACCGCGCCGATCGGGGTGGCGAGCCGGTCCAGGACCACCTGCGTCTCCGGGTCGCCGAACCGCGCGTTGAACTCGACCACGCGCGGGCCGCGCGAGGTGAGCGCCAGACCCACGTAGAGGAGGCCCTGGTAGCGCGTGCCGCGCCGGTTCATCTCCGCGAGGGTCGGCCGCACGACCGACTCCATCACCTCGTCCACGAGGCCCTGCGGCGCCCACGGCAGCGGGGCGTAGGCGCCCATGCCGCCGGTGTTGGGGCCCTGGTCGCCGTCGTAGGCGCGCTTGAAGTCCTGTGCGGGCAGCAGCGGCAGCGCGTGCACGCCGTCGCTCAGCACGAAGAGGGACACCTCGGGGCCGTCGAGGAACTCCTCGACGAGCACGCGGCCGCACTCCCGGGCGTGCCGCTCGGCGAGGGCGCGGTCGTCCGTCACCACGACGCCCTTGCCCGCGGCGAGGCCGTCGTCCTTGACCACGTACGGGGCGCCGAACTCGTCGAGGGCGTCGGAGACCTGGCTCGCGGACCGGCACACGCGCGCCTTGGCGGTGGGCACCCCCGCCGCCTCCATGACCTCCTTGGCGAACGCCTTGGAGCCCTCCAGCCTGGCGGCGGCCCGGTCGGGTCCGAACACGGGGATGCCCCGCTCGCGCAGGGCGTCGGCCACGCCGGCGACCAGCGGGGCCTCCGGGCCGATGACGACCAGCTCGGCACGGATGCGCGCGGCCAGCTCCGTCACGGCGAGACCGTCGGTCACGTTGATGACGTGGTTCTCGGCCAGTTCGGAGATCCCCGGGTTGCCGGGCGCACTGTGGATGCCGGTGACACCCGGGTCCAGGGAGAGGGCGCGGACGAGGGCGTGCTCGCGGCCTCCGCCGCCGAGAACGAGGGCTTTCACTGCAGGGGGCCTCTTCGTGTTGAAGGCGGACGGGCGGGGTCAGACCAGGGAGCGCAGCTGGAGGGTCTCCTCGCGGCCGGGACCGACACCGATGGCGGAGACGGGTGCTCCGGCCATCTCCTCCAGGGTACGCACGTAGGCCTGTGCGTTCTTGGGGAGTTCGTCGAACTCGCGGACCCCGGTGATGTCCTCGGACCAGCCGTCGAGGTACTCGTAGACCGGCTCGGCGTGGTGGAAGTCGGTCTGGGTCATCGGGATCTCGTCGTGGCGGACCCCGTCGACCTCGTAGGCGACGCACACGGGGATGCGCTCCAGGCCGGTGAGCACGTCGAGCTTGGTGAGGAAGAAGTCGGTGATGCCGTTGATGCGGGTGGCGTAGCGCGCGATGGGGGCGTCGAACCAGCCGCAGCGGCGGTTGCGCCCGGTGGTCACGCCGTACTCGCCGCCCTGGGTCCGCAGCCACTCGCCCTGCTCGTCGAGCAGCTCCGTGGGGAAGGGGCCGGAGCCGACGCGGGTCGTGTAGGCCTTGAGGATGCCCACGACCTTGGTGATGCGGGTGGGGCCGATGCCCGAACCGGCCGCCGCGCCGCCCGAGGTGGGGGAGGAGGAGGTCACGAAGGGGTAGGTGCCGTGGTCGATGTCCAGCAGCGTGCCCTGGGAGCCCTCCAGGTAGACGGTCTTGCCCTCGTCGAGCGCCTTGTTGAGGATCAGCGAGGTGTCGGCGACGTACGGGCGCAGCCGCTCGGCGTAGCCGAGGTACTCCTCGATGATCGGCTCGGCCTCCAGGCCGCGCCGGTTGTACACCTTGGTGAGCAGCTGGTTCTTGTCGTGCAGGGCCAGCTCGATCTTCTTGCGCAGGATCGAGGGATCGAACATGTCCTGGACGCGCACGCCCTGTCGGGAGACCTTGTCGGCGTAGGTCGGGCCGATGCCGCGACCGGTGGTGCCGATCTTGCCCTTGCCGAGGAAGCGCTCGCTGACCTTGTCGAGGGCCCGGTGGTAGGGCATGATCAGGTGCGCGTTGGCGGAGATGAGCAGGCGGGACGTGTCCACGCCGCGCTCGTCGAGGCCGCGGAGCTCCTCCAGGAGGACGCCCGGGTCGATGACGACGCCGTTGGCGATGACCGGCACCACGTTGGGGGAGAGGATCCCGGACGGGAGCAGGTGGAGGGCGTACTTCTCGTCGCCGATGACCACCGTGTGGCCGGCGTTGTTGCCGCCCTGGTACCGCACCACGTAGTCCACGCGGTCGCCGACGAGGTCGGTCGCCTTGCCCTTGCCCTCGTCGCCCCACTGGGCACCCACGAGCGTGATCGCCGGCATCTGGATCTCTACCTTTTCGCTCGACACCTGAGCGGGGTTCCCACCCCGAACATGGATGAACCCCTGGCGCAAGGCAGCGACAGGGGCCGTTGCGTATTGAGCGTACACGACCTGCGCATCCGGGTTAAGTGGGGCGCTGGGGCGCCTGTGCCACACCGGGCCGCGCCCCTCGGCCTCCCGCCCGGGCCCGCGCGCGAAGATCCGCGGTACGCCCCGCGCGGGGCCCGGGGGCGGCCGGGGCGTCAGCCGTTGAGGGCCTTGTCGGCCTCGGCGCTGGAGTCGCGCAGGAAGGCGGCGCAGCGCTCCGCCTCCTCGGCGTCACCGATCTGCTCGGAGGCCTTGCCCAGGGCGTGCAGGGCGCGCAGGAAGCCCCGGTTGGGCTCGTGCTCCCACGGGACGGGGCCGTGGCCCTTCCAACCCGAGCGGCGCAGCTGGTCCAGCCCCCGGTGGTAGCCGGTGCGGGCGTACGCGTAGGCGGCCACGGGCCGCCCGTCGGCCAGGGCCAGCTCGGCCAGGCGGGCCCACGCGGCCGAGTACTCGGGGAAGCGTCCGGCGACCGGGGTGGGGTCGTCGGCCCGGGCCAGGGCCTCCCGGGCCTCGGGGTTGTCGGCCAGACGGGTCTCGGGCGGCTCGTTGAGCAGGTTCTGGTGCAGGTTCATGACCCCATCCTGCCACCGGGGCCGCACCCCTCACGGTGTCTCCCGCGACATCGCGCATCCGCCCCCTGTCCCCGGGCGCCGGCACGCCTCGCGCTCGGACAGGGCGCGCTGCCCGGCCTCCTGCCCCGGGCGCCGGCACGCCCCGGCCTCCGGGCCGTCCACGGGACGGGCTCCCCGGCAAGCCGCGGGGGCCCGGGGCGGACGCCGTGCCGCCGGGTCCGGGGAGGGGAGCGGGGCCCGGCGGACGTGCTGCCGCCGGGCCCCGCGCGCGCCCGCCTGGGCGGCGGGCGCCGGGTCCCTACTTCATCTTGTTGCCGGCGGACTTCAGCTGCCGTGCGGCCTCGGCGACGCGGTCGGCCATGCCGGCCTCGCCCGCCTTGCCGTAGGAGCGCGGGTCGTAGGCCTTCTTGTTGCCGATCTCGCCGTCGATCTTCAGCACGCCGTCGTAGTTCTTGAGGATGTGGTCGACCACCGGGCGCGTGTACGCGTACTGGGTGTCGGTGTCGATGTTCATCTTGACGACGCCGTAGCCGATGGCCTCGTGGATCTCCTCGATGGTGGAGCCCGAGCCGCCGTGGAAGACGAAGTCGAAGGCCTTGTCCTTGCCGTGCTTCTCGGCGACGGCCTCCTGGGCCTTCTTGAGCACCTCCGGGCGCAGCTTGACGAAGCCGGGCTTGTAGGAGCCGTGCACGTTGCCGAAGGTCAGGGCGGTCAGGTAGTAGCCCTTCTCCCCCAGGCCCAGCACCTCGGCGGTGCGCAGGGCGTCGGCCGGCGTGGTGTAGAGCTTCTCGTTGATCTCGCCGACGATGCCGTCCTCCTCGCCGCCGACGACGCCGACCTCGATCTCCAGGATCGTGCGGGCCGCCTCGGACGCGGCCAGCAGCTCCTCGGCGATCCGGAGGTTCTCCTCCAGCTCGACGGCCGACCCGTCCCACATGTGGGACTGGAACAGCGGCTCCTGGCCCTTGGCGACGCGCTCCTTGGAGATCTCCAGGAGCGGGCGGACGAAGCCGTCGAGCTTGTTCTCGGGGCAGTGGTCGGTGTGCAGGGCGACGTTCACCGGGTACTTGTCGGCCACGACGCGGGCGAACTCGGCGAAGGCGACCGAACCGGTGACCATGTCCTTGATCGAGGCGCCGGAGAGGAACTCCGCTCCGCCCGTGGAAATCTGGACGATGCCGTCGCTCTCCGCCTCGGCGAAGCCGCGCAGGGCGGCGTGCAGCGTCTGGCTGGAGGTCACGTTGATCGCCGGGTAGGCGAAGCCCTGGGACTTCGCGCGGCTCAGCATCTCGGTGTAGACCTCGGGACTGGCGATGGGCATGGCTTGACTCTCCCTGGATTCGGCCTGGAGCGAGCGGCCGCCGGTATCGCGCCGACGGCACCCCACGTGCGTTCCCGGTGGAGGCCGGAGAGCGGGGGAAGGCCCATGGGGCGGGCCGCGCTCGCCGGACGTGTCCACCAGGTGTCCCCCAAGTATCCCGAATCCACGGAGCCCTTGAAAAGGTCTAGACCAAATTGTCCGGAGTTCCCGGTGTCGTCGCAGCTGACGGCGTAGGCGTTCCCGGTTCTCCGGCCCCGGTGTGAAAAGTTGTGCATTTCGCGGGCGAACGTGAACGCATCATGGGAACCCCTGGACAGAAGGCCGATCACTGTCGCTTTTTGTCGTGATACGCGCTACATTCAACGCCGTGGGAAGGCATAGGAATGACCCTCGCGGCGTTGGCCAGGTGATGGCCATCGTCGGGGCTGTCCTGCTCCTGGTCACGCTCCTGGCCCTCGGCGGATTCTTCTTGTACCGCTCCCTCCCGGGCAACGGCGCCAGCGTGAGCGCCAACGCCTCGGGAACGGCGGCGGAGTCGGAGGACCCGGAGAACATGGGTGTGCTGCACATCCGTGTGACCGGCGAGTCCAGCGACGTCTTCGTCCGCATCCCCGGCGGCGACGTCCTCCTCGACCAGGAGGTCACCCAGGGCCAGTCGGTCAACTACGCGAGTGCCGAGGGCGGCCTGGAGGTCACCATCGGCGACCCCTCCGCCGTCGAGGTCTTCGTCCACGGGAACCGGCGCGACATCGCCGACCGCGGCCCCGGCCACAGCTTCACGATCGACGGTTAGACGGCTGCGCGCCTCCCCGGCGCGGGAGGGCGGGCCCGGACGGGCCCCGCCCCCGCGGAGGCGGTTCCGGCCGCGGCCGGAACCGCGCACCCGGCCCGCGGGCCGGACCCCTACACGTCCAGGTCGGACACGCCGTACACCGCCCGGTAGTCCAGGCCCTCCTCCGTGATCCGCCCGCGGGCGCCCCGGTCCAGGATCAGCGCGACCGCGACCACCTCGGCGCCCTCCTCGCGCAGGGCCTCCACCGCGGTCATCACCGAGCCGCCCGTGGTCGAGGTGTCCTCCAGGGCGAGCACGCGCCGCCCCCGCACGTCGGGGCCCTCGATCCTCTTCTGCAGACCGTGCGCCTTGCCCGCCTTGCGGACCACGAAGGCGTCCAGCCTGCGGCCGCGCGCGTGCGCGGCGTGCACCATCGCCGCGGCGACCGGGTCCGCGCCCAGCGTCAGGCCGCCCACCGCGTCGAACTCCAGGTCCGCGACGTTGTCCAGCATGACCGAGCCGACCAGCGGCGCGGCCTCCCCGTCCAGGGTGATCCGCCGCAGGTCGACGTAGTAGTCCGCCTCCAGGCCCGAGGACAGGGTCACCTTCCCGCGCACGACCGCCTTATCGTTGATCAGACGCAGGAGTTCATCACGTTCGCTCATGATCAGTGAGCCTAGAACACCCGGTCGGGCGGTCCGGACCGCGGCGGCCGGGGCGGAGGGACGACCATGCCACAGCACGAGACCGTCCGGGTCGAGACGACGGTCGACACGAGGGACGGCGCCGAACGGCTGGCACGGTCGGTGGTCGACCACCGGCTCGCCGCGTGCGCGCAGGTGGGCGGGCCCGTCACCAGCTTCTACCGCTGGGAGGGGGAGGTCCGGAGCGACGAGGAGTGGACCGTGGTCGCCAAGACCTCGGCGGACCGGCTCGACGACCTCACCGCCCACATCGTCGGAGTCCACCCCTACGACGTCCCCGAGGTGGTCGCCGTGCCGGTGGCGGGAGGCAACCCCTCCTACCTGGCGTGGGTGCGCGACGAGACCGCGGGCCGCACCGCGTGATCGCCGTCCTCCTCCCCCCGACCCTCGGCGCCGCCACCCGGCTGCCCGACCTCCACCGGCGGCTGCCCGAGGTCGGGGCGGGCGCCGTCCGCCCCGAGGTGGGCGGGGACGAACTGCCGCCGCACGCGGCGCGCTACGTCGCGCGGGCCAGCCTGGAGATCAACCGGCTGGTCGCGGCGGACGCGCCGACCGCCCTCGTCGCCGAGGGGGACGCCGGGCCCCTGCTGGGCGCGGTGGGCGCGGCGCAGCGGGCCGCCCACCGGCCGGTGTTCGGCTACGTGCTGGTGGACGCGTTCCTGCCCCAGCCGGGCAGCGCCGACCGGGAGGGCCTCGTGCGCTCGCAGAGCCCCGAGGGCGCGGCCCCGCCCGGCGCTCCCCGGCCCGGCGAGCCGGCCGCCTACCGGACCGAGCGGCTGCCGGTGGCGGCCGACTGGCCGGACGCCCCGTGCGCCTACCTGCTCACCGACCCGGCCTTCGCGCACGTGGCGCGGCTCGCGGGCATGCGCGGCTGGACCGTGCGCGAGACGGACCCCGACGGGGCCGCCGAGGCACTGGCGCGACTCCTCGTCGGGCTGCGCGGCATGTCCTGAGGCCGTGCCCGCCGGGCCGGGGAGCCTCCGGCGGGCGGGGCCTCCCCCGCGTGCCGGCGTACGGGCCCCCGCCGCCGTGCGGGGAGGCGCGGCCCCGGGCCCGCCGCCCCGCCGAAGGGGGCTCGGACCCGGTCCGGGACCGGAGCCGGGGGAGGCCGGGCGGCACGGTCGGAGCCCGGGACGGACACGCCCTCCCGCCGGAACGCGGTCAGGCGTCGACGGCCGCGGCCGCCCGCAGGTCGGCGGCGAGCGAGGCCAGGATCCCGGTGAGCATGCCCGCGCCGGTGACCGCACCGCTCACGAGGGGCACCCACCCCGGGTACCCGGCGAAGACCATCGCCAGCCCGGCGAGGCCGAGGACCGACATGTAAACGGCGGTGAACACGAGGGACCGGGCCCGCCAGCGCCGGGCCAGCGGGAAGAAGTGCAGCCCGACCACGAGGGCGATCCAGGCCACGTTGGCCTGCATCGGCGCGTCCAGGGCCCTCAGCGCCAGGATCCCGCCGAACAGCGCGACGGCCTCGACGGCCAGGACGGCGCCGAAGAACGCGTCGAACCGCATCCGCGGCCCGTCGGGGCCCGGGTCGGCGGCCGGCCGGCGGCCGATCGCGACGATCAGGGCGAGGACGGCGACCGCCGCGGCCACGGCGACGACCCGGAGGGCGAGCGCCACCGTGGGAGGCAGCGGCGGACCGGTGTTCGCGAGGACGAACGCCAGCCCGAAGCCGGTACCGATGAGGGTGCTCGTGAATCGTGTCATTGCGAGAACCTACAACGGTGAACGGCGGCCGCTCCTCCGATTTCGCCCCTGGGGCAGCGAAACGGGTGCTACCACCCCCGAGGGGGTGGAACCGCCGCGCGGGAGCGCGGCGGCCGGGCCGGGAGGCGTGCTCCCGACCCGGCCGCGGGAGCCCTCCGCCGAAGGCGTCAGGCCCGGTCCGGGATCGGGGCCTCCCGCACCGCCGTCTGGATCAGCCGCCCCGTGTCGCCGCGGGTCACCCACTTGCCGCGGCCGGGGGGCTGGGGCGCCGCGTACACCCGGGGCAGCAGCTGGCCCTCGCTCCGGTCGCCCGACATCACCAGGGCGCTCGTCCCGATCTCGCGCATCGCCTGCACCAGCGGGTCGTACATGCCGCGTCCGGCGCCCGCCACCCGGCGCGCCACCACGAAGTGCAGGCCGATGTCGCGGCCGTTCGGCACGAACGGCACGAACGGGGCCAGCGGCTTCTGGCCCGCCGTGGTGAGCACGTCGTAGTCGTCCGCGAGCACCACGATGCGCGGCCCCTTGAACGACCCCGGCTCGAGGGAGTCGACGTCCCCGTCCTCGGGCAGACGGCCCTCCACCTCCTTGGCCACGCCGCCCGCCAGGCCGGCGCACACGCGCGGACTGCTCGCGTAGCCGCCCATGTACTCCTCGGGGACCACGTTGCGCAGGGTGCGGCGCGGGTCCATGACCGCGAACACGACCTCGTCCGACGAGTACCTCTCCACCAGGCTCTCGGCGATGAGCCGCAGGAGGTTGGTCTTGCCGCACTCGCCGTCGCCCAGGACGAGCAGGTTCTGGTCGCGGTCGAACAGGTCCAGCAGGACCGGCTCCAGGGCGCGCTCGTCCACGCCGATCGGGACCAGGCGGGGTTCCGACTCGACCGTCGGCAGCGTGCGGGCCGACAGCCGGTGCGGCAGGATGCGCACCTTGGGCGCCCGCTTGCCGCGCCAGGCCTGGTCGACGGCCCGGACGGTCTTCTCCACGACCTCGCCCAGGTTGTCGCCGTCCGCCACCCCGTCGATGCGGGGCAGCGCCACCTGGCCGAAGAGCTCGGCGTCCGTGAGGACGCGGCCGGGGGTCTTCGCGCTGATCGTCTCCGAGAGCTTGCGGTCGATCGTGGAGTCCGACGAGTCGTTCAGGTGCAGCTCCACCTTCTGCCCGAAGTTGGACTGGGCGGCGATCCGGACGTCGTTCCAGCGCAGCATGCCCGCGACCACGTGGACGCCGAACCCGCCGCCGCGCTGCAGCAGGTCGGTGACCTTCGGGTCGATGTCCTCGAAGTCCTTGCGCAGCGCCCCGAAGCCGTCGATGCAGAACACCACGTCGGCGCTGGCCAGTTCCGGCACCTCGCCCCGGGAGTGCATGCGGCGCAGCTGGGCGACGGAGTCGATCCCCCGGTCGCGGAACACCGCCTGCCGGTGCTCCAGCATCCCCTGGATCTCCTCGACGGTACGGCGGACGCGCTCGCTGTCGGTGCGCACCGCCACCCCGCCCACGTGCGGGAGCGACGCCAGCGACTGGAGGCCGCCGCCCATCAGGTCCAGGCAGTACACGGCCACCTGCTCCGGCGTGTGGGTGAGCGCGAGCGACAGCACGAGGGTGCGCAGCAGGGTCGTCTTGCCGCTCTGCGGCCCCCCGATGACGGCCGCGTGGCCGCCGGACGCCGTCAGGTCGAGCTCCCACACGCCCTGCCACTGCTTGGCGGCGTCGTCCAGGACGCCGACCGGGACGTGCATCGGCTCGTGGGCGCCGGGCAGCCGCAACCCCCGCTCGCCCTCCACCGGGGCGCCCGCCACCATGTCCAGCGTGGTCGCGGACGGCAGCGGGGGCAGCCAGATCTCCCGGGTCCGCTCCCCGTGGCGGCCGAACTGTCCGACCATCACGTCCAGCAGGGTCGGCCCGACCGTCCTGGACGGCATCGGGGTGTCCTCGCCGGAGGTCCGGGCCGCCGCCGGGTCCTGCCCGCCGTCGCTGTTGTACGCCGTGTAGGGGCGCACCGACGGGGTCCCCTCCGAGACCTCCTCCTCGGCGACCGGCCCCCGGTAGGCGCCGGACACGTATCCGGCCTTGAACCGCTGGTAGACGCTGGTGTCGACCTTCAGGTAGCCGAACCCCGGCAGCGAGGGCAGGTGGAACGCGTCCGGGGTGTTGAGGACGGTGCGGCTCTCCTCCTCGGAGAAGGTCCGCAGCCCCAGGCGGTAGGACAGGTAGGTGTCCAGGCCGCGCAGCTTGCCGCCCTCGATGCGCTGGCTGGACAGCAGCAGGTGCACGCCGATGCTCCGGCCGATCCGGCCGATGGACAGGAACAGCTCGATGAAGTCCGGGCGCGCGGTCAGCAGCTCGCCGAACTCGTCGATGATCACCAGCAGGTGCGGCAGCGGCGGCAGGCTCGGGTCGTGCTCCCGCTTGTACGTGTAGTCGCCGATGTTGGACACGTTCCCGGCGTCGCGGAGCATCTGCTGGCGGCGCTGCACCTCGCCGGACAGGCTCGCGTACACGCGCTCGATGAGCGCCGCGTCGTCCTCCAGGTTGGTGATCACCCCGGCGACGTGCGGCATGTCCTCGAACGGGGCGAACGTGGCGCCGCCCTTGTAGTCGACCAGGACCATGCTCACCCGCTCGGGCGGGTGGGAGGCGGCCAGCGCCAGCACGAGGGTGCGGAGCATCTCGCTCTTGCCGGAGCCGGTGGCGCCCACGCACAGCCCGTGCGGGCCCATGCCCAGCTGCGCGGACTCCTTGAGGTCGAGGATCACGGGCTGCCCCATGTCGTCCACGCCGATCGGGACGCGGAGGAACGCCCGCTCGCTGCGCGGCGCCCACAGGCGCTGCACGTCGACGGCGCCGGGGTCCTGCACGCCCATCATCGCGGGGAAGTCGACGCTGCCGCCCTCCTGGGCGGTCTCCTCGATCGACTCCGGGGACAGGCGGAGCGGCGCCAGCATGCGGGCCAGGCCCGTCATGGTCGCGGCGGAGACGTCGTCGACGGTGCCGCTGGTGACCACCGGGTCCGTGCCGCGCAGCTCCTCGATCCGGACCTGGTCGCCGTCGACGGTGATCCGCAGGTTCACGTCGCCGGGCTCGTCGACCTGGCGCGACACCAGGTGCAGGACGGTGACGCCGAGGTCGGCGGGGTCCACGGCCTCGTCCGGCCGCACGAGCTCGGCGGCCACCTCGCCGTGGGTGTCGTGGACGACCAGCAGGCGCCGCATCATCCGGTACGCCTCGCGCTTGCCCATGCCCCTGCGGACCTCCGACGCGAAGTCGGTGCGCGAGCGCAGCTCGTCGGCGATGAGGCCGCCGAGCTCGGCGGGGGTCGGGGCGATGAGGCGGACGGCGGCGCCCCCCTCGCGCCGCCGCGGGTCCAGGACCTGGGGCAGCCACGGCAGCCAGGACCAGTCGTCGGCGTTCTCGGGCGGATAGGACACGGCGAGGCCGGCGTCCTCGGGGGCGTGGAACGCCCCGAACTGGGCGGCGAGCGCTCTGACGAGCCGCATCACGTCCTCGCGCTCCCCGATGACACTGACGTTCCCGGCCATGTCCAGGGGCAGGGTGAGCGGCATCTCGGGGACGGACTCGAACCGGCGGATGGCCGCCTGCGCCTCGGAGAGCATGAACGGGTCGGTGGGGGTGAGGGCGGTCCCCTGCTCGGCGAGGCGGAGGGGGCGGCCCTCCGTCAGCCCGCTGCCCACGCGCACCCGGAGGAAGTCGCGGTGCCTGCGGCGGCGCTCCCACAGCCGGGTGGGATCGCGGACGACGTCGTACAGGGCCTCGGGGGGCGGGTCGAGCAGGCGGGCGTGCGCGCGGGTGCGCTGCTCCCATCCGCCGAGCTCCTCCCGCAGCTCCTCCAGGTACTGGAGGTACAGCTCGCGCTGGTTGCGGCGCTGGCGGGCGACCTGGCCGCGCCGGGAGAACAGCATGGCCAGGGCGGCGAGGAGGGCGACGACCAGGACGACGCCGCCCAGCGCCATGAACGCCGGGTTGCGCATGACCATCATGATCGTCAGCGACGCCATCATGCCGACCATGGGCAGGATGGTCATGAGCGGGTTGCCCTGGGCCTTGCCGTCGGGGAGGGTCGGCGGGGCCTCCACCTCGTGCGGGTCCTGGGCCGGAGTGGGATGGACGGTCCGTGTCGGCCGGTGCACGACGCGAAGGCTCATCGGCTTTCCTCTCGGCGCAGGGGTGGGAGGACGAGGGAGCGGGGGAGGGGCGTCCGATCCCGGGAGAACCCTACCGAAGCCGGGTCCCGGGGGGCCTCGCGGTGCGCACGGGCACGAGTCGCCCCGCGGACCGGGCCCAGGGGGTCCCGGGCGGCGCCGCGGACACGCCGCGGCGCGGGGTCGGGTAGAAGCGTCCGGAAGTCGTGCCCGCGGTCCAAGGGTCCCTCCGCACCGGGTCGTGTCTCTCCCGCGTCGTCCCGGGCCCGTGTCCACCGTGCTCCGTCCCGTCGCGCCTGCGCGCCCGCGGCCGGGCCCGATGTCGCGCACCGCGTCCCGGGAGGGGCCCGGACGGCCGCTCGCCGTCCCGGGGTCCCTCCGGCAGGACGCGTCCCGGTGGACCGGGCGCCACTGGGTGGGACACCGGGAGCGCCCGCATGGTTCGCGACCCGCGGTCCCCGGGCGCGAACGGCGGCACCGTGCCCGTCACGCGCGCGGCACGTGCCGGCCGGGTCAGGAGGAGGGCGCGTCGGACGGGCGGAGGTGGTCCATGAGGGCGCGGAAGCGGTCCCACGAGTCGGGCTCGGTGCCGTCCCCGATCCGGTACCAGACGGCGGGCGTCATCGGCGGGCCGAAGGGCACGCCCCTGACGGGGGCGGAGAGGGCCCGGTCCGTGCCCATCGAGGAGACGCCGTCGACGCCGACGGCCAGTCCCACCGGGACCGGCAGGCCGGACCAGCGGGGGGCGTAGGTGAGGTCCGCCCGCCCGAGGAGCCTCTGCACGGTCAGGCTGCGCAGCGCCTCGTTCGCGGACAGCTCCTTGACCATGGCGTTCAGTGCGGAGAAGTCCGGCTCCTCCCCGCCGGGCCGGCCCACCGCGAGGGTGACGCTCTCCCGGACCCCGTCGGGGACCGTGCTCACACGCAGGGTCCCGGTGAACGGGAGGGCGCCCTCCTCGCGCACGCTCTCCGGGCGGCCCGTGAAGGTCAGCCAGGTGGCGCCGGGGGCGCGCCGGCGGCACAGGTCGGTGACGCGGTCCCGGTCCCAGGCGTGCGCGAGGGGCTCGTTGGTGCCCCAGAGGGCGGGGGAGGACGAGGCGAGGTGGCCGGCGACCAGTTCGACGGCTCCGCCCAGCCGGAGGCTCACGGTGGCGGGGTGGACCATCTGGAAGTCGACCAGCAGCTGCGTGCCCGGGGCGCCGTCGGCCTCGGACCAGCGGAAGTCCGCATGGGGCCGGGGCGCGGCGCCGGGGTCGGCGGGGCCGTCCACGACGAACGCCGACACAGGGTCCCACACGAGGGGGACCCCGGAGAAGCCGTCGTGGTGGCCCCCGTCGCCGTTGCGCACCACCCAGCGCGCGGTGCGGTCGGTGAGCAGGGAGCGCAGCGAGTGGGTGATGCGGCTGTGCGCGGGGGTGACGACCTGGAGGTGGCGGCCCTCGCGGCCGTGCCGGGCGGTCGCGTCGACGAGCCATCCGCTCATGGGGACCAGGGGGCGGTCCTGCACGACCACGAACGCCTTCTCCGTCAGGACGGTGACGGCGGGGTGTTCGGTGGAACCGGTCAGGACGTCCTCGCGCACCGGCATCCGGGACTCCGGGACCCACACCGTGCCGCCGTGCCGCTCGACCAGGTGTTCGGCGAACCGGCGCACCAGCGTCGCGGTGTCGACGTCCGCGAGCTCGGCGCCGCGCGCCTCCACCCAGTAGGGCTGGGCGGGCAGCTCGTCGCTGATCCCGTCGGTGAGGAGCCGGTCCGCCTCGGCGGACAGGGCCAGCCGCTGGGCGGCCTGCATGGCGGCGACGAGCCTGCCGGAGTCGTCGCGCAGCTCGATGACGGCGCCCTCGGAGACGGAGCGCACGCGCAGGTCCGGTCCGGCCGCGACCAGGGCGTCGATGAGGCTGCGCCGGGCGGGGGCCTCGGCCAGCAGGGCGACCACGTCGTGACTCAAGAGGGCTCCTTCGGGAGTGTCACCTGGCGCGGAAAACCCTACCGAACCGGGTGGGAGGGGCCGGTCGAGGCCGTTCCGGGGCCGGTGCGGCGCGGAGGGCGGGCCCCGGGACGGCCGCCCGGCCGCCGGGCGGGGTCCGGTGCGCACCCGCGGACAGGGCACCGGACCACGGGCGACGGCTCCGACGGCGGCGGTCCCGCCGGACGGGGCCCGGCCCCGGGGAGGGGGCGTCCGCGTCCCGGGGAAGGGGAGCGGGGGAGCCGTGGCACGGGGGCGCTGGCCGGTTGTGGCCACGCGCCGCCGGTGCGGCCCGGTGCGGCCCGGAGCGGCGCCCCGGGCGGGCTCCCCGGGCGCCCGGCCCCGGGCTCCCCGTCCCTTCGCCGCGACCGGGGGCGGCCGTGACCCGGCCGCCCCCGGTCGCGGCGGCGACCCGCACCGTTCCGCGGGGCGGGAGGGGCCGTCCCGGGGCGGGACCCGCGGCGGACACATCCGCTCCGACCTGCGGGCCCGGCCGTTCCACGCGTGGACCGGGACGCGCGGCCCGGGGCGCGTCCCCGGTGCGGCCGGGACGCCCGCCGCCTGCCCGGACCCCTCCGGCGCGACCGCTTCCGCGCCCCCGGACCGGGCGGCCCCGGGCCGGGTCCCCCGTCCACAGGTCGCGGAGCACGCCTATTTCTTCGTCAGGGGTCGCTTGTACTATTCAGATTCTCCCCATAGGGGTGATCGAGTCCATCGTCCGGTTCCGGGACTCTCCCTCCGAACCACGGGCACTCCGCGTGCATCCTCCCCTTCGGGAGGCGACCGCCTCGCGAGGTCCCCCGAGGAAAGCAGGTGAACAGTTGTCACGCTGGGAAGTCGGCGAAAGCACTCTGAACACGCTGGCCCAGAACACCGGCGGTGCCGGTGACGAGCTGAGCAGCCTCATCCAGCAGCTCATCCAGGCCGCGGAACCGCTCGCAGGCAAGTTCGACGGAGCGGGCAAGGCGGCCTTCGACTCCTTCAAGCTGCAGGCCGACAGCATCACCGCCGACCTGCGCGCCGGCCTCGGCTCCATCCAGGAGGGGCAGGGCGGCATGAACACGGCCTTCACCACCGGCGCCGACACCATGGCCGACGACGCCAACCAGAACATGGGCGCGGCCAACTTCGACGCAGCCAAGTTCCGCTGAGCGCCCCCGAGGAGTCCGCATGAGCAACAACGCCTACGACATCGGAGCCTCCCAGGAGGCCCAGGCCAACATCACCACCATCACCAACCGGCTCGAGACGCTGATCGGCGAGCGCGACACCGACGTCAGCGCGGCCATGGCCGAGTTCGAGGCCACCGGGGTCTCCGAGGAGTACAGCGCCAAGGAACTCAAGTGGCACAACGCCGGCAACGAGGTCCGTGAGATCATCCGGCTGGTGCGCACCACGCTGGAGACCAACGACGGCACCGCACAGGAGACCCTGAGCCGCGCCAACGCCGCGGTGCAGAACATCTGACCGGTCCCGGGGCGGGGCGGGGTCACACGAGAGGTAACGGGGGGCACGGTTGGCACGCGACTACGACAGTCAGCTGCTGGAGTCCGTCGCCGTGCGCCGACAGCGCCTCCGGGAGGCGGTCCTCTTCGGGGGGCAGCGCACCCGGCGCCGCCTGGACGAGAACTTCGGCAAGGTGGCGATCAGTGCCTGCCTCGCCGCCGTCATCTGCGGCGGCACCGTCGGCTGGTCGTTCGTCAGCACCCAGCTCAGCACCCAGAGGGTCGAGCAGGAGCAGGAGGCGTCCGGTCCGGCGAACAACGCCGTCCCGCCCGTCCCCGGTGACTGGGTCGGCGCCCAGGTCACCCTCGACCGGGCCCGGGAGGAGCTGGACGCCGCCGGGGTCCCCCGGAGCCTGTACGTGCTTCCCGGGGACCCCCGCCCCGAGCCCGAGACCGTCGACAGCTACTACGTGATCACCCAGGACGCGGAGGGCTACCTGGCCGCGGCCGTCATCGACTTCGACCAGGGCCGTCCCGGCATGGAGTTCACGACCGAGGACCAGGCCGCGCGCTGGCTCTACCAGGAGCTGGCCACCACCGAGCCCGATCCCGCCGTCCTCACCCGGGCCGAGGAGGCCGAGACGGCGGAGGCCACGGCGGAGCTGGTCACCGGGGTCCGCGAGAGCCTGGAGGAGCGCAGCGGCGGCTCCTACCTGCACGGCCTGGAGGTCGGCGACGTGGTCGACTCCTTCGGCCAGGAGAGCGGGCGGTACCTGTTCCCCGACGGGACGCCGTTCGAGGAGCGCGGCCTGCCGGGGTACGCCCGCACCGGCGCGGACGGCGGGGAGCTGTACCACCGCTACCGGGTCATCCACCCCTTCCAGGTGAGCGCCACCGCCGCGCCGGCGCACGAGGGCCTGCCCGGCGGCGGGATCCGCTTCACGCTCGACACGGCCGGTTTCTCCGAGGTCCCCCCCGCGCCCACGGTCCGCTGGCTGATCGGCAACGGCTACCTCGAACGCATCGCCGTGGACGCCGTACCCGCCTGACCCCGGAAGGCGCGGGGCCCTCCCCGGGCCCGGGCCCGACAACGGTGGTGGACCGCCACCCCAGACGCGAGAGCAGGATTGGAAGGCAATGACCGCTTGGAGCCGGGTGACGCTCGTCGGTGAGGAGCGCAGGGTCGACGCCGTCCTACCCGCCGGCGAACCGGTGGGTGCGCTCATGCCGGAAGTCCTCGACCTCCTCGGCGACCAGGTGGAGAACCCCGCGAAGCTGCGCCACCTCGTCACCGCCTCCGGGATCGTCCTGGACGGCGACACCACCCTCGCCGACCGGCAGGTCGCGGACGGGGCGGTGCTGCGGCTCGTCCGGGCGGAGGAACCGGTGCCCGCGCCCGTGGTGCACGAGGTCCCCGAGGCGGTGTCCATGGCACTGGACGGCCACCAGGGGCGCTGGAGCCCCGAGGCGGCCCGGTGGACCGCGACGCTGGCGCTGGTCGTCCTCTCCCTCGGGGCGGGATGGGTGCTGCAGGGATACTTCTCCGGGGCCGGCGGCATCATCGGCCTGGCCGTGGTCGCCGCCCTCCTCGTCGCGGTCGGCGCGGCGGTCGGCCCCACGTGGCGCGAACCCCTGGGCACGGCGCTGGCGATCAGCGGCGCGGCGGTCGGCGGCCTGGCCCTGTGGCTGGCCTGCAACGCGTTCGGCTGGCCCGAGTGGGCCCGCTGGGGCGGCGCCGCCGCCCTGCTGGCGGGCCTGGTCCTGCTGCTCGGACTCACCTCGTCCCTGGGCCGCGGCGGGCTGACCGGCGGCGGGGTCGGGCTCGCCCTGGCCGCGGTGTGGTCGGCGGGGGCCGCGCTCGGGCTTCCCGCCCACCAGGTCGCCGCGATCATGACCGTGGCCTGTGTGGTCCTGCTGAGCCTGCTCCTGCGGCTGGCGCTGACGTTCTCCGGGCTCGCCGTGCTGGACGACCGGCGCAGCTCCGGTGACGCGGTGGCGCGCGGCGACGTCCTCACCTCGGTCGCCGGGGCCCACCGGAGCCTGGTGATCGCCACCGTCTCGGTCGCGGCGGCCACGGCGACGGCCGGCATCGGCCTGGCCACCCGCTTCGACTGGTGGACGGCCGGACTGTCGGTGGTCCTGGCGCTGGTGGTGGCCAGCCGTGCCCGGCTGTTCCCCCTGGTGGCCCAGAAGTCGGCGCTCATCGGCGCGAGCCTGGTGGTACTGGTGAGCTTCCTGTTCGCGTGGGCCGACGCCGTGCCGTGGGGCGTGTGGCCCGCGCTGGGCATCGCGGTCGCGGTCGCGGCGATTCCGGCCGTGGTCCTGTCCGTCGAGCAGCCCGAGCACGTTCGCGCCAGACTCCGCGGGGTCACGAGCAGGTTCGAGGCGATCGCCGTCGTCGTCCTGGTGCCGCTGGCGATCGGCGCGTTCGGCACCTACCAGCGACTCCTCACGACCTTCTGAGCGGGGGACGATGAACGCTTCACAGACCCACCTCGCGGCGATCCCCGGCGCGCCCCCCGCCCCGGCGGTCGGCGCGGGGCGCGCTGCCCCGTCCCGGCCCGTGCCCGCCGACGGCCTGGCGCGCAGGATCGGACGCACGGTCCTGCGCCCGTTCCGGCCCGTGGACGAGGTCGCGGACGCCATCGAGCTGGGCCGGAGGCTGCAGCGCCCCACCTCGACGGGGCGCCGCATCCTCGTCGACGACCTCGGGACGGGCGCGGACGCGGCGGTGGTCACCTCCCTCGTCGCCCGCGCACTGGCCCACTTCCGCCACGACCGGGTGCTGGCGGTGGACGCCACCGGACGGTCGCCGTCCATGGCCGACCGCCTGGGAGCGGACGAGCCGGGACACCTGGACGGGGTCGACCCCGCCACCTTCGAGTCGGTGTGCGCCAGCCTCGGCGGGGTCGACGAGAACCTGTGGACGGTGGGCGCCGCGCCGGACCGGGCGGACGCCTACTCCTCGGGGCTCCTGCCGATCTCCCGGTTCTTCGGGGTGACGCTCGTGGCGGGCCGCGCCGACGGCGCCTTCGCGGCGGCCGTGGGCGCGGGCGCCCACGCCCGGGTGCGGGTGGTCCGGGCCACGCGCGAGTCCGCGCTGAGGGTCGGACGCGAACTCGACTCGCTGGCCGCGACCAGGCCGGACGAGGTGGGGCGCACCGTGGTGGTCGTCTTCGACGAGCGCAGGCGCGAGGACCCGGCGTTCGACGTGGCGCGCACGACCGGGATCATCGCCGAGAGCGGCGCCGCCGTCGTGGTCGTGCCGCACGACCGGCACCTCGCGCAGGGGGCGGCCGTGCTCCCGCGGCTGATCGGCGAGACCACCCACCGAACGGTCCAGCTCGTCGCCGCCGAGGCCCTGGGCCGCGCCGTCGACGGGGCCGCGCCCGCACGCACGGAAGGGGAGTAGGCCGTGAACCAGCACCACGGGTCCGATCCCGGACGGGACACCCCTCCCCGGGGGAACCCGGGCCGGGACGACCGGCGTCCGGCGCCCCACGGAGGAGCGGGCGGCCCCCAGGACGCCCCGCCGCACCACCCCGACCAGGACGCCCCGCCGCACGGCGCCCCCTCCCGGGGGGACGCGCCTGCGGGCGCCGCCGCGCCGCCCCCGCAGGGAGGTCCCGGACAGCAGCGCGGCGGCGGTGCACAGCCGCCCCGGCCCGCTCCGTGGTTCCCCGAGGAGCCCGTACAGGACCCGCCGCACGGAGGCGCGTACCCGCCGCCGGGTCCGTTCCCCCCGACCCCCTACGCGGTGGAGGCGCCGCGTCCCCACGAGCCCACCGGACCCCACCGGACGCCGTGGGCGGGCTCCTCCGGACCGCAGGACCCTCCGGCCCCGCCGCAGCAGCCGCGGGCCTTCGCCCAGGACTCGATGGCCGAGGCGTTCCTGTCGGGCGCCCCGATACCCGCCCCACCGGCGCAGCCCCCGCACGCGCCCCCGCCGGAGCCCGGGCCCGGCGCGGTTCCGGGGCCCGCTTCCGGTCCGCAGCGCCCCTGGGAGGGCCCGCCCCCGGGGGCGCAGCAGCCGCCGTCCGGGCCCCAGCGGCCGGTGGAGCGTCCTCGGTCCGGGCCTCAGCGGCCGTATTCGCCGCAGGTCCCCTCAGGTCCGCAGCCCTCGGCGTGGGAGCGCCCGCCGTCGGGTGCCCAGCGTCCGCCGTCGGGGCCCCAGCGGCCGGTGGAGCGTCCGCAGTCGGGGCCCCAGCGTCCGTATCCCGGCACGGAGGCGCAGTCGGGTTCGCAACCCTCGGCCTGGGAGCGTCCGCCGTCGGGTCCCCAGCAGCCGTATCCCGGGGTGGGGATGCCGTCGGGTTCGCAGCCGCCGGTGGAGCGTCCGCAGCGTCCGTATTCTTCGCAGGCCCCCTCGGGTCCGCAGCCCTCGGCGTGGGAGCGCCCGCGGCCGGGTGCCCAGCGTCCGCCGTCGGGTCCGCAGCAGCCGTATCCCGGGGCGGGCGTCCCTTCGGGTCCGCAGCGCCCCTGGGAGGGGGCGCAGCAGCCGCCGTCCGGGCCCCGGCAACCGGTGGAACGTCCGCCGTCGGGGCCTCAGCAGCCGTATCCCGGCACGGGGGCGCCGTCGGGTCCGCAGCGGCCGGTGGAACGTCCGCCGTCGGGGCCCCGGCCGCCGATGTGGCCGCAGCCCCACCGGGGTCCGGCCCCGAGCGGTCCCGCGCACCACGCGTCGGCTCCCGCGCAGGCCCCGCCTGCGCAGACCCCTCCGACGCAGGCCCCGCCCGCCCAGACCCCGGAGCCGCCCCGGCACACACCGCCCGGGGACCGTCGGGAGGTTCCCCCGGCCCGCGCCTGGTTCGGCACGCGGGAAGCCGCGGAGGCGCCGGGCCCCCGGTCCGCCGCCGACGGCTCCCGCGCACCCCGCGAGGTCGGGCCGCCGCGCCCCGCCGACCCGCCGAACGTCGTCGGCGAGGAGCCGGAGGGGACCGACCCCGACGCGGAGGAGACGGACGTCTTCCTCATCCTCGGAGCCGACCGCCGCGCCCGCAAGGAGAAGGAGGAGGTCCCCTCCGACGCCCCCTCCGGTCCCGGCACGGTCTCCCCCGGCCCCGGTCCGCGAGCGCTGACCGAGCCGTCCTCCGACGTGCCCCCGGCCCCAGCGGGCCCGGGGGCCGAGGAGACGTCCCCCCTGTACCGGGGCGCCTCCCTGCTGGGCGAGGAGGCACCCCTCTCCGGTCCGGCGCGGACCGACGGCCCCGGAGAGGCCGCCGCTCCCGCCTCCGCCGCTCCCGGGGGGCGCTCGGCCCCGGAGCCGGGCGCCGCGGGTGGGGCCGGGACGGCCGCCGACCCCGTGGGGGAACCGGAACGGACCGGGCGCGGAACCGCCGCGGAGGGCGCCGGTGACGGGTCCGCCGGGGCGGTCCCCGACCGCGCGCCGGACGCGGACCCCGCGTCCCTCCCGGCCCCGGCCGTTCCCGAGCCCTTCGAGCCGGCTCCGCCGCCCCCCGTGACCGAGGTCCGCCCGGGGGCCGCCGGCCCCCTGGAGGTGACCGGCTTCCTGGACATCCCGGCCGCCCCCTACACGGAGGGCTGGCGGTCCGAACCGCTCGAACGCCCTGATCCCTCCGAACGCTTCGAGGGGCTGGCGGGGTTCGAGCAGGAGCACGAGCCCGCGACGCCCGAGCGGTCCGCGTGGCCCACGGCCGCCGAGGCCCCCGCAGGGGAGGGGACGCCGGGGGCCCGTCCCGGGGACGTCCTCCCAGAGGAGGCCGGTCCGGGCCCGGGGGCCGGGACCGGGCAGCCCGCGGCGGCCGGGCCCACGGGGATCGAGTCCTGGATCGAGGCGGCGGGCACGGCGGGCGCGGTGGGGCCCACGGTGACCGAGGTGGCCGCGATGGCGGCCGTGGCCGCGAGCGACGGGCACGTCCCCGTCCCCGGGGGGTTCGAGCAGCGGATCGCCGCCGTGAGGCCCGTTCCCGAGTCCGCCTGGAAGCGCGCGGTCTTCGGTGTGACGGGGGGACGCCTCAACCTCGGGTGAGCGCGGTGCGGGGCGGGCACGGCGCCGGAGGACCACGACGAAGGGGCGCGTCCGCCTCCCCTTGCGGACGCGCCCCCGGGGGGCGCCGGAACACGGCGCTCCCCCTTCCGCCGAGCGGCCCGGCAGGCTCTCCCGTGGGCCGGAGAACCCGGGGCCGTCGCCCGGCGGGCGGCCGGCCGGTCGCGTTCGTCCCCTCGGCGAATCCGCGTCCCGGCCGGCCACCGTCCGGCGCCGGGCCCTCCGCTCGGGGGCCGCGCGGCGCCTGGACGGCGTCACCCGGTCATCCGGGCCTCCCCAGCCCCTCGACCAGCGCCAGTGCCTCCCGGTGCGTGGGCGGCAGCGCCACCGACCACACGCCGGCGCCGTGCTCCCAGCCGATGCCCCGGCGCAGCTCGTCCAACCGCGGGTCCAGGTCGTCGGCGTCGGCCGCGACGACCCCGATCCGGCCCCTGCCGATCAGGCACACGGACTCGCCCCGGGTGAAGAACCGGGACAGCTCGTACCCGAGGACGATCATCCGGGCGGCACGTCGCCACGGGTCGATCCCGGGGTCCAGCGACACGACCGCCAGCCGGTGGCCCGAGGCGGGGACGGGGCCGCCGTCCGCGCTCCGGTACAGCTCGCCGAGCCTGGTCCGCAGGTACTCCTGGGTGGCCAGACCGGTCAGCGGGTCCTGGCAGGTCTCCCGCCCCCGTCCCGCGTCGGCCCACCCCTCGGCCATGGCGCGCACCAGTCCGAGCGGTGGGCTCCGCCACCCCGCCAGCGACGTGAACGCCGCGAGGTCGTCCAGGCTCTGGCCGATCCCCACCCCGGAGCGCGCGCGGGCCTCGCCCAGCCGGGCGCACGGCCCCGCCAGGTCCGTCCCGGTGGCGAAGGCCTCGCACACGGCGTCGACGGCGGGGGTCCACCAGTCGTCCGGCGGCTCCCAGCCCGCCTCCCGGCTCCGGCGCCCCCACGGGGCGCGCAGGCGCCGGGTGCCGACGCCGCGGTCCCACGTCCCGGTTCCCGTTTCGGCATCACCCATGGTGTGTCGCTCCTGATCCTCGGTCCGCCCGGGTGGGCGGCGGGGGCCCGTGCCCCCGCACCGGGTCCCCGCCGCTCGCCCTCACCCTGATTACCGGGATCGGTGGCGGCCATGACGCGGATGCGGGATATTTTTTTCGAGTACGTGTTCTTCCGACGCCGAACCAGCGTTCTTCCTGGCTTGTGGCGGGATCAGATGAGAGGACGTTCGGTGTCCGACGCCGACAGAAATGACACAGAGACACTCGTCGGTGACGCTGAGATCATCAGGCGGGTGCGTGGTGGCGACACCGCCGCCTACGCGACTCTGTACGAGCGGCACGCGGCGTCGGCGCGGGGACTGGCCAGGCAGCTGTTGCGCGGGGAGGCCGAGGCGGAGGACGCCGTCGCCGAGGCGTTCACCCGGGTGCTCAGCGTCATCCGGAGGGGCAAGGGCCCCGAGGACTCCTTCCGCCCCTACCTGCTCACCGCGGTGCGCAACGCCGCGTACGACCGGGGGCGGGGGGAGAAGCGCCAGGTCGTCACGGACGACATGGAGAGCCTCGTCCCGGGCCAGCCCTTCGTGGACCCGGCGCTGGAGGGGCTGGAGAGATCACTGATCGCCCGTGCCTTCCTCTCCCTGCCGGAGCGGTGGCAGGCCGTCCTCTGGCACACCGAGATCGAGGGCACCAAGCCGGCCGAGGCCGCGCCCCTGCTCGGCATGAACCCGAACGGGGTCGCCGCCCTCGCCTACCGGGCCCGGGAGGGGCTCCGGCAGGCCTACCTCCAGATGCACCTGGCCGGCGGCGCGGCCGCGGAGGCGTGCCGCCCGACCCTGGGGCTCCTCGGCGGTTACGTGCGGGGCGGCCTGTCCAAACGGGACACCGCCAAGGTCGACACGCACATGGACGGCTGCGCGGACTGCCGTGAGGTGTACGCGGAGCTGATGGACGTCAACGTCGGCCTGCGCGGGGTCGTCCTCCCGCTGGTGGTCGGCTCCGGTGCGGCGGGCTACCTCGCCCTCACCCCGGGCGGCGCGGCCACGGGAGCCTGGTGGGGCCGGATGTCGCGCCGCCAGCAGCAGGCGGCGGCCGGCGGGACCGCCGCCGCGGGCATGGCGGTCGCGGTCGCGCTCGCCCTGACCGGCGCGGAGGCTCCGCCGGGCCCCGAGGCCCCGCCCCCGGTGGCGGCCCCGCAGGAGGAACCTGTTCCCGTGCCCGCGCCGGGGGACCCGGCCGCCCCGGACACGCCGCCGGGCCCGCCCCCCGCCGCACCGCCTGCAGACGCCCCGCCCCCCGCCGCACCGGAGGAGACGCCGGCGCCGGACCGCCCCGTGCCCCCGGCGGCGCCGGACCGACCCGCGCCCCCGGCGGCGCCGGCCGTGCCCCCGGCGGACGTTCCCGAGGAGGAGGTGGTCGAGGACGCCCCCGAACCGCTGTTCGCCGCGGGCATCGACCCCGTCGGCGCGCTCCTCCCGGGCAGCGAGGGGATCGTGGTCCTGGACGTCCGCAACCTCGGCGCGTCCACGGTCGAGGACGTCGTCGCGGTGATCACGCTGCCGCCGGGGGTCGAGATGATCTCCTCCGGAGGGGCGGGCAGCTCCGTCCCCATGGCGGACGGGAACGGCGACTGGAGCTGCTCCTCGGGCAGCGGCGGCGGCCGCTGCGCGCACCCGCGGATGGCGTCCGGGCAGAACAGCACGCAGTTCCTGGACGTGCGTGTGGACGCCGGGGCCGACGTCGGCGTGCCCGCCTCCGTGACGGTCTCCTCCGGCGGCGTGGCCGCCAGCGCGACCGGGGAGCGCGGGGTCTCCTCCGAGGGGGTGGCCGCGCGCTACGCGACGGCCGGGCGGGTGCGGACCGAGAGCGTCGGCAACGCGCTGATGACCTGCGTGGAGCCGGAGCGGGACCACGGGGGGCACTGGCCGTGGCCCTGGCCCTGGCGGCCCGGGAACCCCGGCGTTCCCGGGGAGGACCCCGGGGCGGGGGTGACCCCGGACGCCGACGGGCGCACCGGTCCGGAGGCCGACGCGGACCTGGCCCGCGCACCGCGGGGGCCGCTGTTCGCGGAGCCCGGCACGGAGCAGTCCCCGGAAGGGGCGTCCCCGGAGGAAGGGGGGACCCGGGGGGAGGAGGGGATCTCCGAGGACGGTGCGGACGACGCGGACGACGCGGACGACGCGGACGGAGAGGACGGCGGTACCCCTGACGGAGCCGGCGCCCGGCCGGACGGGGCGTCGCCCACGGACCCGGCACGGGACCCGGCCCAGGAGGACGCGGACGGCGGTCACGGCCACGGCCCGGGACCGGACCCTTCCCCCGGGGCCGGGCCGGAGGAGGGGACGCCGGGCGGCCCCTGTGCCGACGCACGGCTGCGGGAGGGGGAGAACCGCGACAACGACAACTGGGTGATGGCTCCCCTGGAGGACGATCCGGACGCCGCCACCTCGGCGAGCGCCGCGACCTGGGAGCTCCCCGAGGGCGGCGCGGTCCGCTGGGCGGGGCTGTACTTCTCGGCGGCGGGCGCCCCCGACGCCCCCACGGCGCGCGTCAGGGGGCCGGGCATGACGTCCTACCGGACCGTGGCCGCCACCGAGACGAAGGTCGCGGACCTGCCCGGATACCCCGCCTACCAGGCGTTCGCCGAGGTCACCGACCTCGTGAGGGCCCAGGGCGGCGGCGAGTGGTGGGTGGGCGACGTGCCGGCCCGGGAGGGCCGGGGCGTCTACGCCGGGTGGAGCCTGGTGGTGGTCCTGGAGGATCCGGGCATCGGCTCCTACAACCAGGCGATGGTGCTCGACGACACCGGGGCGGTCTTCCGGAGCCGCACGGGGATGTCGTTCCCGGTGTCGGGCCTGCTCCCCGCCGCGGTGCCCTCCCGCGTGGACGTGGTGGCCTGGGAGGGCGACGCCGACCTGCGGGGGGACCGGGTGACGGTGGACGGCCGCGCGGTCGCCCCGAGCGGCGGGCACGGGGAGGAGGACAACGCGTTCGCGAGTTCCGCGCGCGGCGCCGTGGGGGACCCCTTCACCTTCGGTACCGACGTCGTACGATTCGACCCAGTACTCGGCAGGGAAACGGATATCCGAATCCTCACCGAGCAGGACGCGGTACTGGTCGGCGTCGTGGCGCTGACCGCCCCGATGCGTACCTGAGGGCCGGTATTCGCGACCGGTTTCCCGGCAGGCCCGGGCGGCCGGAAAAGCCCGCCCCCCAACGGGTTCCCGCCTGTGCGTAGTGGGTCCATAACTTTGCGTATTCAAGGAGGGCACGCAAAACCAGACAGACTTGGCTAGGCTGTGCCCCGGTCATGGATATGGCCCCAGAGTCAAAAGGGAAGGGGGCGGTGTCACGTGGACCGCTGCGCGTTGTTCGTTGACGCGGGATACCTTCTCGCGGACGGCGCGATGGCCGTGCACGGAACCCGCAACCGGGACTCCGTCTCCTGGGACTACTCCGGACTCGTCCAGTTCCTCAACGAGGTCGCGCGGGACCGCACCGGTCTTCCGCTGCTGCGTTGCTACTGGTACGAGGCCGTCGCCGACGACCGGCGCTCCCAGGAACAGGACGGCATCGCCGACATCCCCGGCATCAAGTTCCGTGCCGCGAGGATACGGCCAGGTCGCCGCGAGGGCGTGGAGAGCTATGTCCAGCGCGACATCACCACGCTGGCGCGCACCGGCGTCCTGTGCGACGCCGTCCTGGTCAGCGGTGACGAGGACATGGCGTCCGTCGTCGCCGACGTCCAGGACATGGGCGTGCGCGTCACCGTCGTGCATGTGTCCGTCGAGGGCAACTGGACCATCTCCCGGGCCCTGCGCCGGGAGTGCGACGACCTCATCGAGATCGGGGCGGGCCACCTGCGCCCGCACGTCAACCTCCTCTCCAGCAGCGGCTCCTCCCAGGAGACCGCGGCCAAGACCACGACGCCGTTCGCCAACGGCCGGTCCCGTTCCGCGCCCGAGACGCCGCGGCAGCCCGTCGCGGCCCAGCCCGGCGGCGCCCGGGTCGACCCCGTGGGGTCCTCCAGCGGCGGCCTGGAGGCGATGTTCGCGGGCACCGGGGGCCAGCCCGTCCCCCAGGGCAGCGCCATGGACCAGCTGCGCGCCATGCGGAGGTCCCTCGCGCAGCAGCGCGGCGGCGACCACCTCGTCGGCCCGGGGGGCGACGGCGGCCAGCAGCCGGGCGGCATCGACGCCAACGGATTCCCGTCCGGCGGGCAGACCCCGCCCGGCACGGGCGGCGGCGGCTCCTACCCCGGCCACGCGGTGACCGGGGGCCACCCCTCCCACAACGGGCAGCAGGGCTACCCCGTCACCGACGGGCACCCGTCGATGCGCGGCGCGGAGCCGAGCGGCTACGGCATGCCCGGGAGGCCGGCCTCCGGGGCGGGGTCGATGACCGGAGCGCAGCCCTCCTTCAACGGCACGGGACCCCAGCAGTCCTTCGCCGCGGGGACGGGGCCGCAGCGCTCGTTCGCACCGGACGGCCAATCCGGCCACGCGCCACCTCCGAGAAACGCCCCACCCCAGGACCCACGGCAGGACCCACGACAGGATCCGCGCTACGGGGGCGGGGACGGCTCCGGATTCGGGGGAGCGGCCGACGCAAACCCTACCTATGGGACCAGTACGGAAACTGACACCGCTCACCGCGGTGGGGCAGCCTCCCCCTACGGGGGGCCGCCACCTACTGGTCCCGAACCCGCCAGCCGGTTCAGCGCCGGCGGCTACCAGGAATCCCGTCCCAGTCCTGGATATCCCCAGCAGACACGTCCCGCCGCGCATACCGTTGACGAAGCGGTGCATGTCGCGCACAAGGAAGGGAACGACTTCGCGGAGTCGATCGCTCGCGAGGCGCCCGCCCTGTGGGTGGAGGCCGTACTCGCCCGCAGGCCCAGGATGCCCTCCGACCTGGAGGCGCGCCTGCTCCAGGGCTCCTCGCTGCCGATCGACCACCTGTTGCGTGACGAGGTCCGTGACGGACTGCGCCAGGGGTTCTGGCAGGCCCTGGAGCGGGCCAGGTCCTGACAGGGCGCGCGGGAGTGCGAGTAGGGGATGGGGGCGATGCGGTTGACCCGCGTGACGACGGCGGAACTCGACCGTTGGGAATTCCACGCTGTCCGGTCCGGTGAGCACGGACGGGTCGCAGCCCAACTCCTGGACCTGGCCAACCGGGTCGACTCGGGGAGCGAGGTCTCGCGCGCGGAGCTGTTCGTGCGCGCGGGGGAGCAGTGGGAGATCGCCCAGGAGTTCGAGCGCGCCTGCTCGGCCTACCAGCGGGCGATCGACGACGGCGGGGCCACGGTGATCGACGCCCGTGCGCTCAGCGCCGGGGCACTCCTGCAACTGGACGAGGTCGACCAGGCCTACGCCCACCTCAAACGCCTGGAGGGCGAGGACCCGCCCGGTCTCCAGACCTTCATCCACGTCGCGGAGGCACTGTACGCGCACGACGACCTGGAGGGCGCCGAGCGGTGGGCGACGGCCGGCGCGCACCGGTTCCTCGACCGGGCCTCCTCGCCCTACGTCCGCGACCTCCTGGTGGAGCTCCTGCGCATCCGGTTCCGCATCCGCACCGACCTGGGGCTGTCCGAGGACCGGCTGGACCGCAGACTCGACGAGGAGTGACCACGGCCGCAGGACGCCGGCGCCCCGCGCGGCCTTCCGGGCCGGGACGCTCCCGCCGGACCCCGGCGGAGTGAGCTTTCCGACGTGCGGGCGTGCCGCCGACACGCCCGGGACGGCGGGGGCGCCGATCTCCGCCCGACCGCTCCGGGCCCGGCCCGGAACGGAACGGGTACGGCCGTGTGGTCAGCGGCGCCGGTTCGCCGGGCGCCGTCCGAACCGCCCCGGAAGCGGTGTTCCGGGCGTTCGTCCGCCCCTTCGGAGGCGGTCCCGGTCCCGGGGAGCCCCGGCGACGATCTAGGCTGTGTCCGGTCGCCTCCCAGCTGCCCCGACGAGGAGCGACATCCCCCTGAACCGGGTGTCCGAGGCCCCCTCATACCACGGCCCACGCGTGTGTTCGACGATCGTCGAAGAATCCGAGAAATCGATGACACGCCATCATCTTGCGGTGTTCCAACGCAGGGCCCCCTAGATGTAGTATCTGTCCCGCTGGTGGTTCACCCCTCGGGGTGAGGCAAGAGGGAACCCGGTGCGAAGCCGGGGCTGCCCCGCAGCGGTAAGTGGGAACGAAGCCGTCACAGGCACTGGGGACCCCCGAAGGCCCCGGGAAGCGACGGTGCGTAGGCCGCCCACGAGCCCGAAGACCTGCCACCGGTGCGCACGTGAGCGTGCGCCGACGACGGGGCTTCGAGGGTGAGCCGCCGCGACCCACCGGTCGGACGACCGCACGCACCCGGTGCGTCGGTCCCCCGGTGCGTGCCGCGCACCTTGCCCATCGTGTCCCCTCCCCGCCGGGACTCTTCTACCGAGGTTGGAGCCGCTGTATGACCCTTGACGTCGAGGCCGTGCCCGTATCCGTTCGGCCCGAGCCGACCAACGAGGGCGCGCCCCCCGCCGCCGTCGACCGGATCGAGCACGTCGTGACCGAGGCCTGTGCGAGGCTCACCGGTGTTTCGGCGGAGAAGGTCCTCACCGAGGCCCGCCGCGGCTTCTACCCCGGCATCCCCGACTCCGAGGTCGAGCTCGCCCTGGTCATGGCCGCCCGCAGCTTCGTGGAGGTCGACCCGGACTACTCGTTCGTGGCCGCCCGCCTGCTGCTGGACAAGCTGCGCCGTGAGGCCCTCACCTTCATCAGCGGCGCCCCCGACGCCGCCGGGCAGTCCGAGATGGGCGAGCGCTACGCCGCCTACCTGGCCGCCTACGTCGGCCGCGGCATCGACCTGGGGCAGCTCGACCCGGCACTCGCCGGTTTCGACCTGGAGCGCCTGGGCGCCGCCCTGCGGCCCGAGCGCGACGAGCAGTTCACCTTCCTCGGCATCCAGACCCTCTACGACCGCTACTTCCTGCACAGCGACGAGGTCCGCTACGAGCTGCCGCAGGCGTTCTTCATGCGCGTCGCCATGGGGCTGGCCCTCAAGGAGGACGACCGCGAGGCCCGCGCCATCGAGTTCTACGAGCTGCTGTCCTCGTTCGACTTCATGGCCTCCACGCCCACCCTGTTCAACGCCGGCACGGTGCGCGCGCAGCTGTCCTCCTGCTTCCTCACCACCGTCGGCGACGACCTCCAGGCCATCTTCCACGGCATCAGCAACAACGCGATGCTGTCCAAGTACTCGGGCGGGCTCGGCAACGACTGGACCCCGGTGCGCGGCCTCGGCTCGCACATCCGCGGCACCAACGGCAAGAGCCAGGGCGTCGTCCCGTTCCTGAAGATCGCCAACGACACCGCCGTCGCGGTCAACCAGGGCGGCAAGCGCAAGGGCGCCGTGTGCGCCTACCTGGAGACCTGGCACATCGACATCGAGGAGTTCCTCGACCTCCGCAAGAACACCGGCGACGACCGCCGCCGCACCCACGACATGAACACCGCGAACTGGGTTCCGGACCTGTTCATGCAGCGTGTGGAGCAGGGCGGCAGCTGGACCCTGTTCTCGCCGGACGAGGTCCCCGACCTGCACGACAAGTACGGCACCGACTTCGCCGAGGCCTACGAGAAGTACGAGGCCGCCGCCGAGGAGGGCCGGATCAAGGTCGCCAAGAAGATCCCCGCGGTCGACCTCTGGCGGCGCATGCTGACCATGCTGTTCGAGACCGGGCACCCCTGGATCACCTTCAAGGACCCGTCCAACCTGCGCTCGCCGCAGCAGCACGTCGGCGTCGTGCACTCCTCCAACCTGTGCACCGAGATCACGCTGAACACCAGCGCCGACGAGGTCGCCGTCTGCAACCTGGGCTCGGTCAACCTGGCCCAGCACGTGGGCCCCGACGGCCTGGACGCCGAGCGCCTGCGCCGCACCGTCCGCACCGCCGTGCGCATGCTCGACAACGTCATCGACGTGAACTTCTACACGATCCCCGAGGCGCGCCGCGCGAACATGCGCCACCGTCCGGTGGGCCTCGGCCTGATGGGCTTCCAGGACGCCCTGTTCAAGCTGCGCACCCCGTTCGCCTCCGAGGGCGCGGTGACGTTCGCCGACGAGAGCATGGAGCTGATCAGCTACTACGCCATCGAGGCGTCCATGGAGCTGGCCTCCGAGCGCGGCTCCTACGAGTCCTTCGAGGGCTCGCTGTGGAGCCGGGGCGTCCTGCCGATCGACTCGCTGCGGCTCCTCGCCGACTCCCGCGGCGGCGACCTGGACATGGACCGGGGCGAGACCCTCGACTGGGACTCGCTGCGCGAGCGCGTGCGGTCCACCGGGATGCGCAACTCCAACGTCATGGCGATCGCGCCCACCGCGACCATCGCCAACATCACCGGCGTCGGCCAGTCGATCGAGCCGCTCTACCGGAACCTGTACGTCAAGTCGAACATGTCCGGCGACTTCACCGTCGTCAACCCGTACCTGATCCGGGACCTCAAGGCGCGCGGCCTGTGGGACGACGACATGGTCTCGGCGCTGAAGATGCACGACGGCAGCCTCGGCGCCATCGACCGCGTCCCGGACGACCTCAAGGCCCTGTACGCGACCGCGTTCGAGATCGACCCCGAGTGGCTGGTGGACGCGGGATCGCGCCGCCAGAAGTGGATCGACCAGGCCCAGTCCCTGAACCTGTACATGGCGGCCCCGAGCGGCAGGAAGCTCGACACCCTCTACCGCCGCGCGTGGCGCTCCGGTCTCAAGACCACCTACTACCTGCGCTCGCAGAGCGCCACGCACGTGGAGAAGAGCACGCTCAAGGGCACCGACGGCCGCCTCAACTCGGTCGCCGCGACCCCGGGCGCCCCGGCGCCCGCCCCCGCCCCCGTCCCCGAGCCGGTCGCGGCTCCCGCGGCCGTGAACACCGAGGTCGAGGACGAGTTCGAGATCGTCGACGGCCAGGCCTGCTCCATCGACGACCCCGAGTGCGAGGCCTGCCAGTAGGGCGTGAGGCCCGGGGCCGCCCGCAGGCGGCCCCGGGCCGGTCCGGCCACCCCGCCGGGCCGTGCCCGCGGCGGCGCCGCGCCCCGCTCCCGACAACGACTTTCCGGCCCGACCGGAGAACGGAAGAACCCCAGCATGACCGCAGTCTCCGAGAACAACGCCAGCGCCACCAGCGGCCTGGGTGAGATCGAACGCGACGCCGCGCGCGTCAACGTCGACGACAAGGCGATGATCAACGCCCGCGCCGACGTCAACCAGCTGCTCCCGCTCAAGTACACGTGGGCGTGGGAGAAGTACCTCGCGGGCTGCAACAACCACTGGATGCCCACCGAGGTCGCCATGCAGGCCGACATCGCGCTATGGAAGTCCAAGGACGGGCTGACCGAGGACGAGCGCCTGATGCTCAAGCGCAACCTCGGCTTCTTCGCGACCGCCGAGTCGCTGGTGGCCAACAACATCGTCCTGGCCGTGTACCGCCAGCTCACCAACCCGGAGTGCCGCCAGTACCTGCTGCGCCAGGCCTTCGAGGAGGCGGTGCACACCCACACCTTCCAGTACATCTGCGAGAGCCTGGGCCTGGACGAGGGCGAGCTCTTCAACATGTACCGGGAGGTCCCGTCGATCACGGCGAAGGACGCCTGGGCGCTCAAGTACACCCAGAACCTGGAGAACCCGGAGTTCCGCACCGGCACGCCGGAGGCCGACCAGGCGTTCCTGCGCGACCTGGTGGCGTTCTACGTGATCTTCGAGGGCATGTGGTTCTACACCGGCTTCGCGCAGATCCTGTCGCTGGGCCGCCGCAACAAGATGATCGGCATCGCGGAGCAGTACCAGTACATCCTGCGCGACGAGTCGATCCACCTGAACTTCGGCATCGACGTGATCAACCAGATCAAGATCGAGAACCCGCACCTGTGGAGCGAGGAGTTCCAGGGCGAGGTCCGGCAGATGCTGGCGGAGGCGTGCGAGCTGGAGGTGGCGTACGGCCGCGAGACCATGCCGCGCGGCGTGCTCGGCCTCAACTCGGAGCTGTGCGAGAAGTACATGCACTTCATCACCGACCGCCGCGCCGAGCAGATCGGCCTGGCCCCCATCTTCGGCGAGACGGAGAACCCGTTCCCGTGGATGAGCGAGATGATGGACCTCCAGAAGGAGAAGAACTTCTTCGAGACCCGCGTCATCGAGTACCAGACCGGCGGCGGCCTGGACTGGGACTGAGGGCGCCCCGGCCCGCGTGAGGCGGGCCGGGCGGGGCTCTCCTCCCGGGGGGCGGACACGGCCTCCCCGGGGGCGGCCCGGATCGAGGCGCGCGATCCGGGCCGCTTCCGTGTGCGGGGGTGTCCCGCCCCGGTCCCCGTCGGAGGCGCCGGGGCACGGCCCTCAGCCCTTGGCGGTCCAGGTCATCCGGACGTTGAAGGTGGCCTCGCCGGTCCCCTTGACCACCACGACGTCCGCCTCGGCGCTCACGGTCACACCGAATTCGACCTCCGTCTCCGAGGGCGCCAGCGAGGAGGAGGAGAGCTCCTCCAGTTGCGCCGACACGGCCTCGGCGACCTTCCTGATGCGGAGCAGCACGGAGTCGAGCCTCTTGTCCCCGGTGGCCTTTCCCGGGGCCCGTGAGACGGGGGCGGCCCCCTCTTTGCGGACGGGGGCGGACTCGATGCTGATCACGGTGCCGTCGTCGGTGACGAAGTCGATCACTTTGTTCACATTGGCCTCACGCATTCTCCGAAGGGGCTTGCCATTCCTCTTGATGTCTACAGAAAGTAAAATAGGGGGAGATGTCCGGCAACGATGATATTCCGCTGCCGTCCGCGCGGAGGAAACGGTGGGACGTACCAGTTATGACCGGGCGAAACGGCGCAAGCGCCACCTGGCGGGACGGACGCGACGGCACCGGATGGCGCAAGTCGTCGAGGTCTGCGTCCGGCAGCGACTGCTGCGAGGCCTCCCTCGCGGAGCCGGGCCGCGTGTGCCTGCGCGACTCCCACCACCCCGGCGGGGACGTCCTGCGGTTCCGGTCCCGCGAGTGGCTGTCACTGGTCTCGTCCGTGCGCTGATCGGCCCCCTGCGTCCCCCCGCGGCCCCGGACGTGTGCCGGGACCGCCCCTCCCTCAGTCCCGGACGGGGAAGATGTCGGTGTCCAGCCGGGTGAAGGACGCCATCGTGGACACGAAGCGGTGCTCGGGCCCGAACCGCGAGGTGTAGTGCTCGCGCAGGGCCTCCCACTCCTCCCCGACGTCCTCGCCCAGCGCCCGCCGGCTGATCAGCAGGTTGCGCCGGGCCGTGGTCAGGAAGACGTGGTGCTCCCCGAGGGTCTCCCGGCACAGCTCCACGCTCGCGGCGTCCTGGGCGCGGGCCTCCTTGAGCCTCCCCAGGGCGAACAGGTCGTTGCCCAGGTTGACCTCGACGGCGGTGAGGGTGACGTCCGCGTCGGGGAAGCGCTCGCGGATCGCCGCCATGGCGGCGCGGTCCAGCTCGTACGCCCGCTCGTACTCGCCCAGCACGCGGAACACGATCGCCGCGTTGGCCCTGGAAGCCCAGGGGAAGAGGTGGCGGGAGGGGAACCTGTCGTCCATGTGGGCCAGGAGGTCCTCGACCAGCCGGCGGGCCTCCTCCAGGCGGTTGGCGAAGGCCAGGTTCACCATGTGGATGCTGTTGAGGTGCAGCGTGGGCGGGGCGTGCGGCCCGTAGCGCGCGACGTTGACCTCGCGCGCCTGCTCGGTCAGCTCCAGCGCCAGGGCGTGGTCGCCGAGCCGGCGGTGGATGACGGAGAGGAAGACCGGGATCTCCGAGGTGTGGGTGCTGGCGTTGGCCTCGGTGACCTCGAAGCGCCTCCGGCAGTCCACCAGGGTCTCCCGGGCCTCCTCCAGGTACCCGAGGGCCATGAGGCCGAGGCCGATCGACAGCCGCGTCCGCAGCGTCGGGATGCCGTCCGGCCCGAACACGTACTTGCGCTGTTCCAGGGTGCGCCGGTCCAGCTCCAGGGCCTGCCGGAAGCGGCCGAGGCGGCGCAGGCAGCCGCCGATGTCGTGGGCGATGACCAGGGTGTTCTCGTCGTCCTCGGCGAAGAGCATGGTCCTCGTCCGGTGGATGTCCTCGAACATGGACAGGGCCCTGGCGTAGTGCCCGAGGTTGCTGAGCGCGATGGCCCGCGCCCGGTGGGCCTCCAGGGCCTCCTCGCTCTCCGGGCCCTCCAGCTGGGCCTGCTCCGCGTACATCCGCTCCGCCTCGGCGAGGGCGATCTCGTTGTCGCCGCGGATCCGGAGGATCCTGGTGCGCAGCAGCTGGATCTGGAACCTCTGCGCGGTGTCGTCGTACCAGGCCTCGATGGCCCGGTCCGCCAGGGCGAGCGCGGCGTCGCCGTTCCCGGTCTCCACCAGGTAGACGATCACGTTGCCCACCAGGCCGCGGACCTGCGGGTCGTGGCTGCGCCACGCCTCGGAGGCGTCCACGTGGGTGTACAGCAGCTGGTACTCGGGCCAGTTCTGCGGGAGCTCGGGGCCGAGGGGGTCGCTCTGCGCCAGCAGCCGGTGGGCCAGGTCGCGGTAGCGCACCCGCTCCTCGTCGCCGAGGGTGCTCTGCACGACGGTCTGGAAGGTGACGTGCAGCTGGAACGTGTGGTTGGTCCGGTCGAACTCGGCGAGGCTGTGCCTGCTCACGTAGCGCAGGACCCTCGTCAGGACCATCTCGTTGCCGAGGATCTGCGACAGGTCCGGGTTGGGGCTCAGGCCGCGGGCGCGGTGGAACAGGGTGCGCGAGAGGGAGCGCGGGGCGAAGAACGAGCAGAGCTGGACGAACTCCCGGACCATCCGCTTGAGGGCGCGGTCGGGCCCCGTGCCGCGCCGGAGGTCGTCGAGCTGCATGTTCCAGGCCGCCGCCAGGGGCAGGGGGTACAGGTCCTCCGGCTCCACGTGGGTGACGAGTTCGTCGAACTTGTCCTGGAGCAGGTGGAGGAACTCCTCCACGCTCATCAGGGAGTCGCGCAGGTAGGCGCCGACCTGCGCGAGCGCGAGGGGGAGGTGCTCCAGCCGCTCGGCGATGCGCAGGGCCGTCGCGTCGTCGTCCAGGCCGTGGGGGCAGACCTTGCGGAGCAGGGCGACGCTCTCCCGCGCGCTCAGGCTGGGGACGATCGAGCCCTCGCTGCGCCCGCTGGGGATCCAGCTCTGGTCGCGGGAGGTGATGATGACGTCCCCGGGGCCGTTGGAGGGGAGCACCTCCCCCAGCTGGTCGAGCTCGGAGACGTCGTCGAAGACGAGGAGCCAGCGCCCCACCCCGGGGTCGCCCTCCAGGACCTCCCGTACCTGCTGGGCGACCTGCTCCAGGTTCCCGGTGTCGTCGCCGATGCCCAGGTACCGGGCCAGGCGCAGGTAGGACTGCTGGACGTCCGAGGCGCTGTTGGCGGCGAACCACCAGATCAGGTCGTACTCGTCCCGGTGCCGGTGCACGTACTCGGTGGCGATCTGGGTCTTGCCGATGCCGCCGCCGCCCGCCAGCAGGTAGACCCCGCCGACGGAGTCCTCCAACAGGTCGTGGACGTGTTCGAGGATCTTCTCCCGCCCGGTGAAGTTCAGGTTGTGCGGCGGGACGCCGCGGAGCTTGGCGAGCGGCTTCTGCCGCGAACGCCGCAGCCTCGAACTGCCCAGGGCCAGGGGCTCCGAGCCGGCGGACTCCGTCGCGGGGGTGTGGGGGTCGGTCACGGTCGGGCTCGGTTCCTCTCGGGGGGCGGTGGTCTGCGGGCGGTGCGCGTCCTCGTGCCGTGGGGCGGGTCCGCCGGGGGAGCGCGCCCCGTCCGGGGGCGCGCGGTGGGCGGCCGGGACTCCCGTCGGAGCGGCCTCGCGGGCGGGTCCCTCCCCCAGGGCGGCGCGGAGCTGGTCCGCGAACCTCCGGTACTCGCCCGGCATCTCGGAGAGCGCGGGCAGCACGGCGCGGGCCAGGTCCTCCTCGCCGTCGAGCGGGGGGTCCTGGGGGGCGCCGGTCTCGATCCGGGACAGCCACTGGTAGAGCCTGGCCGCGTCCTTGAACTCGATCCCGAGGGAGTAGAACACCGACCGCATCACGCTGAGGTCGCCGAACCCGCCCAGGAGGTCCCTGCGGACCCCCGGAAGGAACTCCAGGGCCGCGGCGGCGGGGTCGTCCAGGTCCCCCAGGGGGACGGTCGGGTCCATCAGCTCGCTGCCGAACACCTCGGCGATCTCGGTGACGGCCGCGCGCGGGTCGCGGGGCGCGTGCGGGATGTTGCTCTGGATCAGCTCGGCCACCCTGAGGTTGACCGGGGCCTGGGCCAGCCGCACCGCGAGGTCGCGTGCTCCGCGCGAGGCGTGGGAGAGGAAGCGCGACACGGGATCGGGGTCCCAGGGGGCGGAGCCCGGGGGCCGGGCGCCGTCGGCGGGGAGCACGGCCGCGTCCGCCTCCCAGGCGTCGGCCCCGCCGCTCACGACCTCGCTCCACGCGGCGAGGGCGTCCGGGCCGAACTCCAGGACGGGGAGCACGGCGGCGTTCGCGGGGGGACCGCCGTCCCCGGCGCCGGCCGCCGTCCCCGTGAACTCCCAGGAGGAGGGCGGGACGGGGGACGGGCCGGTCATGCGCATCGGCCCGGGCGCGAGCGGCCCCCCGGACCAGACGGAGCGGTCCAGGAGGTGGAGGAGGACGGTCGGCATGCGGGAGGCGAGCGAGGCGGCCCAGGAGCGCAGTCTCGGGCCGCGCCACCCGCGGTCCTGGGTGTCGGTGACGACGACGGCGACCGCGGCGTCCGGGGGGAGGTGGGATTCCAGGGGCCACGGCGGCTCGTGTTCGTCCCTGGTGTGCGTGGGGTTGCCCGGGTGGAAGCGGACGACCGCGCACCCGGCCCGCCCGGCGCCCTCGACCAGCGCGTCCACGCCGTCGCGGTGCAGCTCCATGAGGGGGGACGAGTCGACGAGAACGACCGGGCGGGACGAGCCACCTGTCAGAGTGCTGAGTGCGTTCTGGTACCTGTGGGACAAATCGTCCATTATGTCGTCTTTTTCCCCTTGTGGGGAACTTCAAAGGAGGGGTCGGCGGGCCCCTCTTCTGAACTCCTCCTGGAAATGTCCTTCCTCCGATTCTGCCACGCCGTCGTCGGGGGCGGTGCCGTGCGGCGCGTCCCGATCGTCCGGGAAAGCGGAACGAACCCTCGATGTGCGTGTTCGGGAGGGTTCACGGATCGGCGCGGCTTCCTCTTCCAGATGATTTCGGCCGAACGGCAGTGGCATAAGGGTTGGAGTGGAATGCACGGCACGGCAGCTCTCCCCGGGACGGTCATTCCGGCATGTCGCGGGAGGCCGCCGCCCGGGGGGCGGGCACCGCTCCCGTCCCGCCCCCTCCCGTCCGGGGGACCGTGGAGCCCCCGTCGAGGACGGCCCGCGCGAGCACGTCCCCGTAGTCGTCCTGGAACAGGGAGACGTCGCGGAAGTCGGGGGAGTCCTGCGACTTGTCGCGGAGGAGCCGGGGGAGGGCGGTGATCCGCACCCGGGACCGGGGCTCGCGTTCGAGCAGCTCGTTCACGAAGTCGAACACGGCCTTCTTGGGGCCCTTGACGATGGTGGGGACCCCCATGTTCACCGCGGAGTCGTAGACGTGTTCGGCGTCGTCGGTCTCGGAGTCCACGGCGCAGACGGTGAGGTGCGACCTCGACAGGGCGTCCGCGACCTCGCTCACCTTCTTCTCCCACGTGAGGAGGACGTTGCGGTCCCCGACCAGGGCCTCCTCCCGCTGCTTCTCCGAGCGCAGGAGCCACCGGCCGGGCGGGGTCCCCAGATAGCTCGGGTCCACGTGCCGCTCGCGTATGTGGTAGACGATCTCGTACCTCGACGCCAGCCGGGAGGGGAACTGCACCTCGCTGGTGCCGGTGGCCTGTCCCAGGCGCAGGTACAGCAGGTTCCTCGGGAGGAAGACGCGCAGCCGCAGGGACTCCTCGTTCGGGGTGACCAGCCTGCGCATGACCACGTCGCTCATGAGGTCGCCGATCTCGTCGCAGATCTCCGGCTCGCTGACCAGCCTCGTGTCCTGGTGCAGCGGCCGGCCGTCCGCCTCGCCCCGCCGTGCGAAGCCGTGCGAGAGCTTGAAGCCGCCGGTCACCGGCTCCAGGTCGAAGAACACCATCGTGTCGGGCTCGTCGGGGGCGGGCTCGGGGACGGGTCGCTCCGCGGGGGAGGGCTCCTCGGGCTCGCGCAGGCGCTCGCCCCGGTCGGCGGCCAGGGCCTCCGACCACTCCCGGCCCAGGACGGAGGCCTCGTCCCGGATCCACTGCCAGACCATCGGCGGGACCGGCCTGTGAGGGGAGACCTCCCGGTAGACGTGGTGGACCCAGGCCACCCGTAACGGCGGTCTCCCCGCCCCCGGCACCAGGTCCCACAGCGCGGTGAGGACCCGCCAGGCGGTGGTGGCGGCCCCCTGCTGCCTGACCCGGCGCATCTCCCGGGGTTCCAGCAGCCTCTCCGGCGGGACCGCCGCCAGGGGGATCGAGTCCAGCAGGTCGTGCAGGCGGTCGTAGGTCCGCCTCCCGCACAGCGACTCGTCCGCGAGGCGCTGGGCCGAGACGGTCTCGCCCCCGGCCCGCTCCCCCGCGATCTCCTCCACGGGCAGGATGAAGGCGATCCCCGAGGGCTCGTCGGGGTCTCCCCACTCGTAGTGGTGGTTCATCTGCACGAGCCCCACCAGCTCACCGGTCTCCGTCCGGACGGCGCACCCGCTGAACCCGCCGGTGATCCGGGACGCCCGCGAGGGAGACGTCTCCACCTGGTGCGTGACGCCGTTGGGCCCGCCCCTGCCGTGGTAGGTCACCGAGGCCTGGAGCGACCGCATGCCCGCCGGGTAGCCCGTCGTGTACAGGGCCTGCCCCGGCTCCAGGTCCCCGCAGCCGCTGAGCACCGGGAAGTCGGTGTCCGGCAGCCCCGGGCCGGTCAGGCGCAGCAGGGCCAGGTCGCGGCTCTGCGGCCCCGCCGCCCACAGGTCGGTCGCGACCTCCGCCTCCCACACCCGCCCGTCGAACGAGCGCAGGCGCACCGTGGCGCCCGCTCCCGGGTGGTCCGCCGGGTCCCCGTCGCGGCCGAGCGCCGTGTTGACGACGTGCGCGCACGTCACCAGCAGGCCGGGGGACAGCAGGACTGCGCCGCCCACGGCCACGTCCTCGTAGAGCACCCGCATCTGCCAGGCCGGTTCGTTCGGCTGGAGGCCGCGGGAGGAAAGGGGGGTGTCCACTGTCGGGGGGACCTCTCTCGAATTCCGTTGTGCCCGGAACAGTTCCCCCGAGGGGCGACTGTGAACCAGGGGGCGGAGGCCCGGGGCCGGCCCCCGCCGGCGGGCCGGACACGCGGACGCCCGCCCGCGGGGACGCGTCCCGCGAGCAGGGGCGCGGGCCGGACCCGGCACGGCTGCCGGGGGGCGGCGGGCGCCGCCTCGGCGGCCGCGGACCCTGAAGGGCCGGGGGCCAGCCTAAGCTGACCGTGTGGACCCTCCCACCGATCCCGCGGCCGAGGCGGTCTTCCGCCCGGTGCCGTCGGGCAGAGCCCTGGAGGCCACCGTCGACCGGCTGCTGTGCGCGATCCGGCTCGGCGTGGTCCCCGCCGGGGCCCGCTTCCCCGCCGAGCGCGACCTCGCGGCCAGGCTGGGCGTCGGCCGCGTCACCCTGCGCGAGGCCCTGCGCCTGCTCCAGGACCAGGGGTACGTCGAGGCGCGCCGGGGGCGCAGCGGCGGGACGTTCGTCCGCGGCGTCCCGCCCCGGCCCACCCCCGGCCAGGCCCTCCGCGGCCTCGCGGCCGCGGGCGCCGGGCTGGACGACCTGCTCGCCTTCCGCCGGGGCCTGGAGACCGGGGTCGTGGTCCGGCTCGCCGAGACCGGCCTGACCGCAGAGCAGGAGCGCCTGCTGTCGGTCGACCTCGCGGCCGCGGAGCGGGCCGACCGGGCCGCCTACCGCCGCCTCGACACCGTCCTGCACGTCACCCTGGCCCGCCTGACCGGTTCCGAGGAGCTCACCGCCGTCCTGACGGACGTGCGGATGCGGGTCAACGGGCTCATGGACACGGCCCCGCCCACCGAGGAGGGGATCGCGCTCAGCAACGCCCAGCACGGGGAGATCGTGCGCGCCGTCCGCGCCCGCGACCCGGAGGCGGCCCGGCGCGCACTGGGCGCGCACCTCGCCGCCGTGGAGTCGGGGCTCCGCGCCCGGTTCGGCTGAACCCGCCGGGACGGCCCCGGACCCCGGCGCGCCCGCGAGCGGCCCGGCGGCCCGGCGGCCCCGCGATCGCCCGCACCCCTCCTGTCCGATCGGACAAACGGAGGGCGCACCGCATGGCCGCTCGGACAAACAGCGCCCCCCGAGGACTCGATGCGGTCTCGAAGAGGTGTGGTTCACCGCACAGTCGTTGTGACCCGTGCAACGGGGGGTAGTGATCGCGAGCAATGTCCGTAAACAGCGCGTAAAGGCATCAGTCGCGCGCTCAAGGGAAGGGAGGAGCCGGTCTTGAGCGAATCGATGCTCTGGTCGATCGGAACCTTCGCGGTCTACCTCGCCGGCATGGTCGCCATCGGCCTCTGGGCCTACAAGCGGACCGTCTCGCAGTCCGACTTCGTGCTCGGGGGCCGCCAGCTCAACAGCTGGGTGGCCGCCCTGAGCGCCAACGCCAGCGACTTCAGCGGATGGCTGCTGCTCGGCCTGCCGGGCGCCATCTACGTCTCCGGCCTGGGGGAGGCGTGGATCGCCGTGGGCCTGGCATGCGGTTTCGCGGGGAGCTGGGTCCTCCTCGCCCCCCGGCTGCGGGTGTACACGGAGCGGGTCACCGACGCCCGCGCGGGCGGCGACTCCGACTCGCTGACACTGTCCTCGTTCCTGGAGAACCGGTTCAACGACCCCACCCGCCTCCTGCGCGGGGTCTCGGCGATCCTCATCATCGTCTTCTACTTCTTCTACGTCGCCTCCGGCCTGGTCGCGATGGCGGCCCTGTTCGACCAGGTCTTCGGTCTCTCACCGGCCCCCGGCATCGCCATCGGCGTCGGCATCGTGGTGCTCTACACCGTCCTCGGCGGCTTCCTCGCGGTCTCCTACACCGACGTCGTGCAGGCCGCGATGATGTGGCTGGCGCTGCTGGTCGTCCCCGTCATGGCGATCACCGCGCTCGGCGGCTTCGGCGGCCTGGCCGAAGGCGTGTCCGCCAGGAGCGACGGCCTCCTGTCCGCCGTCGGCGGGGTCTCCCTCGACGCCGACCTCGGCCGGTGGGCCACCACGGAGACCCTCGGCTGGGTCGTCATCCTCTCCGGGCTGGCCTGGGGCCTGGGCTACTTCGGACAGCCCCACATCCTCTCCCGCTACATGGGCATCCGGTCGGTGGGGGACATCCCGAAGGCCGCCGTCATCAGCGTCACCTGGGCGGTCAGCGCCATGGCCATGGCCGTGGCGATCGGCTTCATCGGCATCGCCTACTTCGACACCCCCCTCGGCAACCCCGAGCAGGTCTTCCCGCTCCTCATCGAGTCGCTGAGCCACCCGCTGGTCGCCGGGCTCCTGCTCGCCGCCATCCTCGCCGCCGTCATGAGCACGGCCGACTCACAGCTGCTGGTCGCGGCGTCCGCGCTCACCGAGGACGGCTACAAGGCCTTCGTGGACAGGGACGCCGACCCGAGGGCGCTGCTGTGGATCAGCCGCGTCACCGTCGTGGTCGTCGCCCTGGCCGCCGCGGCGATCGCGCTGTGGGGCGACCAGTCGGTGATGGACCTGGTCGGCTACGCGTGGGCCGGCTTCGGCGCCGGCTTCGGTCCGATCCTCGTGCTCTCCGTGTTCTGGAAGAGGATGACCTGGGCCGGGGCGCTCGCGGGGATGATCGCGGGCGGCGCCACCGCGATCCTCTGGGACGTCGTCGACGCCGCCTACCTCGGCATCGGCCTGTACGCGATGGTTCCCGCCGTCGCCCTCAGCCTCGTCGCGACCTTCGTGTTCAACGGACTGGCGAAGGTCAGCGAGCAGATGGAGGAGGACTTCGACCGGGTCGGGGCCGAACTCCGTGCGGCCGGGCCCGGCCCCGCGACCGAGGAGGCCGCCGGCGTCTGACCCCGCACGCGCCGGGGCCGCGCCCCGGTGCGTCGGCCCCGCTCCGGGGGCACGGGCCCGCACCGCACCCGGTGCGGGCCCGCCCTGCCTGGCGCACCGGCCCCGGAGAGCGGTAGAACGGTGACATGTCGTCACCGACGGAACATCCAGCCGCATGGGCGCGGACCGACGTCCCCGAGGGGCTCGGTCTGGGCACACTCCTTCCCGAGCCCGACGGCTACCGCCTGGAGGCGGGGGAGGCCGTGGTCGAGGACGAGGAGCGGTTCTTCACCCGCTTCACCGTCCGCACCGATCTCGCCTGGGCGACCAGGGAGGTGCGCGCCGAGGTCGTGAGCGGCCGGGGCGCGGCCGAGGTCGTCCTCACCGCCCAGGGCGGCCACTGGTCCGACGCCAAGGGGAACCCCCTCCCCGGCCTGGTCGGCTGCCTGGACGTGGACGTCGCCGCCACCCCGCTGACCAACACCCTCCCGATCCGCCGGCTGGGCCTGCGGCCCGGCGAGTACCGGGACATCCAGGTCGTCTGGATCGACATCCCCTCCCTGCGGGTGCGCCGGGTCCGGCAGCGCTACACGCGCCACCCGGCCGAGGGGGGACTGGAGCGCTACACCTACCGGGACCCCCTGCACGGCGAGTACCGCCTCTCGGTGGACGGGCACGGCGTGGTGGTCGACTACGAGCGCTTCGCCCGGCGGCTGCGCGCGGACGACTGAGCCCGCGCCGCTCCCGCGGGCCCTCCCCGACCCGCCCCGGCCCTCCGCCGCGACCGCGGCGGGCCCGGACCCGGTTCCTTCCGCGACCGGCGAGGCCCCGGCCGCGCGGCCCGCCGTCCCGCGCGCGATAATCGGCGGGAACACGCACGAGACCCACGGGGGAGAGCTGTGACCCACACCGAGCTGAGCCGGGCCCGCCGCGAGATCATCCTCGACCTGGACGTGCCCGAGGACTTCGACGTGCGCGCCGAGATCGAACGGCGCGTGACCTTCCTCTCCGAACTGCTGGCCACCACCGGCGCCACCGCCCTCGTCCTGGGCATCAGCGGCGGCGTCGACTCGCTGACGGCCGGTCTTCTGTGCCGCCGGGCCGTGGACCGCGCGCGGGAGGCCGGGCACACCGCCGAGTACGTCGCCATGCGCCTCCCCTACGGCGCGCAGAAGGACGAGGAGGACGCCGCGCGCGCCGTCGACCTCACCGCGCCGGACCGCTGCCTCACCGTGGACGTCAAGCCCGCCAGCGACGCCATGGCGGCCTCCCTCGCCGAGTCCGGTCTCGCCTACACCGAGGCCTCCGAGGACTTCGTCCTGGGGAACGTCAAGGCCAGGCAGAGAATGATCGCCCAGTACGCCGTCGCCGGCGGCCTGCGCGGACTGGTGATCGGCACCGACCACGCGGCCGAGGCCGTCACGGGGTTCTTCACCAAGTACGGCGACGGCGGCGTGGACGTCGTCCCGCTGACCGGGCTGACCAAGCGCCGGGTGCGCGCGGTCGCCGCGGAGCTCGGCGCCCCGGACGACCTGGTCTCGAAGGTCCCCACCGCCGACCTGGAGACCCTGTCGCCGCAGAAGCCGGACGAGGAGGCGCTCGGTCTGACCTACGACCAGATCGACGACTTCCTGGAGGGGCTGCCGGTGCCCGGGCACGTGGAGACCACGCTGGTCGACCGGTACCGCGCCACCGCGCACAAGCGCGCGCTGCCCACCGCTCCGTAGGCGTACCGACCGCGGGGGCCGTTGACGGCCGCCCCGCCCGACACACGACGAGAGGGCCTCCGGTACCGGTGGGGACGGTGACGTCCGCCACCGGTCCGGGAGGCCCCCGACGTCCCGCGCCGCCCACGCCGGCGCCGCCCTCGCGCCCGCCCGACGCCCCGCGCCGGCCCGCCGTGTCCTCGCCCGGCTCCGGCCCCCGCCACGGGCCTCCGGACGCGGTCCTTCCCGCCCGGGCCCCACTACCCTGCCGGGCGCCCCCGTGCGGTGGTGCAGGCACCACCTTTTCGGGGAGTGCGAACCGCCGGTTCAAAAGGGGCGTCAGATCCATCGCGACCACCCGCCTCTTCCGCCTAAGGTCGTAGAAACGCGCGTCACCGATCTGCCGACACCGACGCGGGCCCGTCGTAGGGCGCGTTGGAGAACGCGTTGCCACCCCCCCCTGATCCCGGTCGGCTCCGACCACTGGGAACACGCTGTGCCCAGGGGTCCGTGCACGGGAAGACCTAGGAGCGACATGACCGTGACCGTCGAGAACGAGGGCGGGGGCGTGCTGGCCGCGCCCCCGCCCGGCACCGTCCACGCGGCCTCACCCGCCGCCGAACAGCGGGTCCCCCGGCCCGGAGCGGGGCGGGACAGGTTTCTCGACGTCATCAGGCTCCTCGTCATGGCCCTCGTGGTCATGCAGCACTGGTGGCTCCCGGTCCTGGCCCAGGACCAGGGCGTCCTGGAGGCGGGAAGCGTCCTGGAGACCGAGGGCGGCTTCGCCCTCACGTGGGTCGTCCAGGTCATGCCGCTGATCTTCTTCGTCGGCGGGGCCGCGAACCTCATCAGCTGGCGCTCGGCCTCGGACAAGGGGGTCACGGCCTCCACCTGGTACGCGCGCAGACTGCGCCGCCTCGCCTGGCCCGTGGTGCCGCTCGCGGTCGTGTGGATCACCGCCTCCCACCTCCTGGTGCTGAGCGGCGCCCCCGCGGAGTCGGTCCTGGTCGGCTCGGGCGCGGCGGGCATGGTCCTGTGGTTCCTGGCGGTGTACGTGCTGGTCGTGGTGGCCACCCCGGTGCTGTTCGGCGCGCAGGAGAGGTTCGGCTGGTGGGTGCCCGCGGCGCTGCTCGCCGGCGCGGTCGCCGTCGACGCCGTCCGGTACGGGACCGGTGCGGACTGGGTCGGGTACCTGAACATCGCGTTCGTGTGGCTGGGCATCCACCAGCTCGGCTTCCGCTACGCGACGGGGGCGATCCGCCTCCGCTACGCGGCGATGATGGCCGTGGGCGGCGGCGTCGCCGCGCTGGCCCTGGTGCTGGCCGGGCCGTACTCGGTGAACATGACGGGCGTGTTCGCCGCCGAGACCTCGAACGTGTCCCCGCCGACCCTGGTGCTCGGTTCCCTGGGCGTCCTCCAGATCGGCGTCGCGGTGCTGCTGCGGGAGAGGATCGGCGCGTGGTCGGACCGCCCCGGGCCCGCGCGGATGCTGGACCGGGTCTGCCCGCAGCTGATGACGGTCTACCTGTGGCACATGATCCCGGTCAGCGTGGTCGCGGGGGTCCTGGTGTTCGGCCTGGGGATCGACACCCCGGCGCCGCTGACGGGCACGTGGCTGCTGTGGGGCGTGCTGGGCCTGGCGGTCCTGCTGCCGATGATCGCGCCGCTGGCGCACTGGGCGGTGCGGTTCGAGAACCCGCCGAAGGCGCTGAGCGGCTCCCCCGGCATGCTGCGGGTCCTGGTCGCGGCCGCGCTGATCGGCGGCGGGATGCTGATACTGACGGTCTCGGGCCTGGGCGTGGGACTGGCGCCCCTGCTCGGGCTGCTGGCGGTCCTGTCGGGCCTGATGCTGACGCGGGCGCCCGTGCGGGTCTGACGCCCCGCTCCGGCGCGGCCCCGGTCCCCGCACGGGGACCGGGGCCGCCGCCGTCCCCGGCCGGACCGCGGTCCGCCCCCCCGCCCGCGCCGGGGCGGACGTCCGGAGCGCCCTCCGGCGGCCCGCCCCGGGCCCGGTGGTGGCGACGCGCCGGAGCGGGTAGACCGGACAGCATGGACCCGACACGCATCGCCTTCGAACGGCGCGGGCGCGGTCGCCCGCTGGTGCTGCTCCACGGCCTGGGCGACCGCCGCCAGAGCTGGAAGGTCGTCATGACCCGGCTCGCCCGGGACTACCAGGTCATCTGTGTGGACCTGCCCGGCTTCGGCTCGACCCCGGCGCCGGGGTCCGACGAGCCCTACGACGTCCTGAGCATGACCGAGGACGTCCGCGCCCTCTGCGAGCTGCACGGTTGGGAGCGCCCGCACCTGGCCGGGAACTCCCTCGGGGGATCGATCGCCCTGGAACTGGGGACCCGCGGGCTGGCGGGGTCGGTGACGGTGTTCTCCCCGGCCGGGTTCTCCGACAGCCTCGCCCGGTGGGGGATGCGCGCGGTCGGCGCCGCCGCCAACCTGGCGACCCGGATCCCGACGCCGGTCAAGGAGCGCCTCGCCAACACCGCGCCCGCCCGGGCCGCCGCGCGGATCGCCCTGCGGGGCGACCCCTCCTCGCCCGGGGCCAAGGCCACCCGCTTCAGCGTGCAGGGGCTCGAACCGGGCGCCCCCTACGTGCGGATGGTCCCGCGCATCGCCGAGTACCACTTCGCGGCGCGGCCCATCGACTGCCCCGTGACCATCGCCTGGGGGGACCGCGACCGGACCCTGCTGCCCTCCAGCGCGGTGCACGCCCACGAACGGGTGCCGAACGCGCGCATGGTCTCCCTGATCGGCAGCGGGCACATCCCCATGGCCGACGACCCCGTCACGGTCGCCGAGCACATCCGCTGGACCTGCCGCGCCGCCGACCTGGGGGGACGGCGGGCCGCCCGCGGGCGGGCCCTTCCGCCGCCCCCCGGCCGGTGAGCGGATCCCCCGGCGGGGGCGGGTCCGGGGGCCGAGGCCGCCGACCGCGCGGACGGCCCCCGGCGATGCCGCCCGGGCCCCCGCCCGCCGGGCCGGAGCGCCCGGGCCCTCGAACCGTCCGGCCCGTCGCGGGCCCACCCGGGCCGGGTCCCGCCGCGCCCCGGCGCTCCGTGCGGGTCCGCGCCGTGACCGTCCCGGCGGCCCGTGTCCGGGGGCCGGTTCGCCGGGCCCTGGGCTACCGCCGCGTCGACCTCGCGGGATAGCGTGGTCCGGCGTACCGACGAGGAGGCAGTGGATTGACAGCATCGACACACCGCGCCCCGGGGCATCCCGAGTGGCTGCGGGAGGAGGAGCGGAGGCTGTGCGCCTTCGCCGCGGGCTCCGCGGTGCCCGACGGCTTCGGCTGGTTGGACGCACGCGGCGGGGTGGAGCGGGACCGGCCGGTCGCCACCTGGATCACCGCGCGGATGACGCACGTGTTCTCCCTGGCCCACCTCCGAGGTGACGCGGACGCCGGCCGGCTCGCCGACCACGGGGTGGCCGCGCTCGCGGACGGGCCGCTGCGCGACGGGGAGCTGGGCGGGTGGTTCGACCGGGTTCCGGAGGGGCGCCCGGAGGCGGGGGGCGCTGCCGGGGACGAGTCCCGGGAGCGCTCCCACGCAGAGGGGCGGGGGCCGGGGGCCGACCTCCCGCGCAAGTCCGCCTACGAGCACGCGTTCGTGGTCCTGGCGGCCTCCACCGCCACCGCCGCGGGCCGCCCCGGCGCCCGCGACCTCCTCGACGAGGCGCTGCGGGTCATGGACGCCCGCTTCTGGGAGGAGTCGGCGGGGGCCGTCCGGGAGAGCTGGGACGCCGGGTGGGGGGCCACCGAGGAGTACCGGGGCGCCAACAGCAACATGCACTGCGTCGAGGCGTTCCTCGCCGCCGCCGACGCCACCGGCGACACCCTCTGGACGCGTCGCGCGCTCGCCGTCGCGGAACGGCTGGTCCACGGTGTGGCCGCCGCCCACGACTGGCGCCTGCCCGAGCACTTCACCCCCGCCTGGGAGCCCGTCCCGGACTACAACCGGGACCGGCCGGACCACCCCTTCCGCCCCTTCGGAAGCACCACCGGCCACCTGCTCGAATGGGCGCGGCTGCTGGTCCACCTGGAGATCGCGCTCACCCGGGCGGGCGAGGACGTCCCCGACTGGCTGACCCCCGACGCCCGGAGCCTGTTCTCCCACGCCGTCCGGCGCGGGTGGGGGGTCGACGGCGAGGACGGTTTCGTCTACACCCTCGACTGGCAGGACGGCCCGGTCGTGCGCGAGCGCATGCACTGGGTGGTGGCCGAGGCGACGATGGCCGCCTGGGCGCTGGCCCGGCACACGGGCGACGGCGAGTACACCCTCCTCTACGACCGCTGGTGGGACTACGCCGCCAGGTTCCACCTGGACGGCGAGCACGGCAGCTGGCACCACGAACTCGATCCGGCCAACCGGCCGGCGGGAAGCGTCTGGGCGGGCAAGCCCGACGTCTACCACGCCTACCAGGCGACCCTTCTGCCCCAGATCGGGTTGTCGACCTCCCTCGCGGCCGCGCTCCCCGCGACGTCCGCCCCGGCCCCCGGAGAACACGAGTGACCGAGCGAAGCACGGACGGCACGAGGGCGGCGGGCGGGCCCGCCCGCCTCGTCGTGATCGGTGAGAACGTCATGGACCTGCTGCCCACCGGCCACGGCGCCGGCGTGCTGCGGGCCTCCCCGGGAGGGGGGCCCGCCAACACGGCCGTCGCGGCGGCCCGGCTCGGCACCCCGACCCGCCTGCTCGCCCGGATCGGCTCGGACGGCTTCGGCGCGATGATCCGTGAGCGGCTGCTCGGGGAGGGGCTGGACCCCGCCGGCCTCCTGGCGGCGGAGGAGCCCTCGGCCCTGGCCCTCGCCTCGCTCGGTCCGGACGGCTCGGCCCGCTACGACTTCCGCATGGACGACGCCGCCGACTGGCACTGGCGTGCGGGCGAACTCCCGGAGGAGCTGGAGCCGCAGGTGCGCGCCCTGCACGCCGCGTCGATCGCCCTGTTCCGCGAGCCGGGGGCCTCCCGGATCGAGTCGCTGCTGCGCCGCGAGCACGGGAGGGGGCGGGTGACGCTCACCCTGGACCCCAACATCCGGCAGGACGTCATCGGCGACCCGGCGACCGCGCGGGCACTGGCCCTGCGGCACTGCGCGCAGGCGCACGTGGTCAAGGCCAGCGACGAGGACCTGGCGTTCCTGTACCCGGACCTGTCGCCGTCGCGGGCGGCCCTCGCCCTCGCCGCCCTCGGCCCGTCGCTGGTCGTGGTGACCCTCGGCGGCGAGGGGGCCCTCGCGGTCTCCCACGGCGTGGAGGCGGCGGTCGAGGCGCCGAAGGTCGAAGTGGTGGACACGGTCGGCGCGGGCGACTCGTTCATGGGAGCGCTGCTGACCTGGCTGGACCGCCGCGAGCTGCTGGGCGACGGCCCCCGGGCCCGTCTCGCGGGCACGACCCGGGAGGACCTGGAGGAGATGCTGCGGTTCGCGGCGTCCGCCGCCGCGGTCACGGTGACCCGTGAGGGCGCGGACCCGCCGGTCCTCGCGGACCTGGCCGACCCCTCGGGGGGCGCCGTCTGAACAGCGGGGCCGCCGGTCGACCGGCGGCCCCGCGCGGTCCGCGCCGGGGTCAGAGGCCCTCGCGCGTCCCGCGGACGACGTGGTCGACCACGTCGGTGAGGTACCCCCGCCGGGCGTACGCGGCGCGCTGGCGGGCCGCCCCCGTCCCGGCCTCCCGGGCCCGGTCGAGCAGTGCCGACACCACGTCGGCGTCGTCGTTGGCGGTCAGGCCGGGGAGCGCCGCGTTCCACAGCCGTTCGAGGGCGTAGGCCCCCGGCAGGCACTCGCCGGTGAGGGGGTCGGGGACGCTGCCCTCCAGACCGTCCCGGGCGGCGCGCCACATGGCGGCGCGCAGGGCCTGGTCGGTGATCTCCGGAGCGGGCCTGCCGTGGTGGACGTCGGCGAGCGCGCGGGTGGCCAGGCCGCGGGTGAGGACGGCGAACAGCAGCGCCTCCTCGGCGGTCGCGGCCACGTCACCCACCCGGATCTCCAGGGTGGGCAGGTGGTCGGACAGGCGGACGTCCCAGTAGACCATGTGCCTGTCCAGGATCGCTCCGGCGGCGGACAGCGCCCGCACCGCCCGCTCGTGCTCGGCCAGTGAGCGCAGCATGGGGGGCGGCCCGGCGGAGGGCAGCCGGTTCCAGGTGATGGAACGCCAGCTCGCGTAGCCGGTGTCGGCCCCCGCGTGGAAGGGCGAGTTCGCGGACAGCGCCACCAGGAAGGGGAGCCAGCGCCGCAGGTGGTCGCTCACCGCCACGGCGGTCTCGCGGTCGGGGATGCCCACGTGCACGTGGCAACCGCACACGATGTGGGAGGTGCGCAGTCCTCCCGCGTGCGCGGCGATGTCGGCGTAGCGGGGGCCGTCGCTCACGAGGGCGGCCGAGGTGTCGCCGATGACGGCGGTGCCCGTGGCCGCCACGGCGAGCCCGGCCTCGTCGGCGGAGCGCGCCAGTTCGCCGCGGGCCGCGCGGAGGAACCGCAGGGCGTCGTCGGCGGTCTCGCACACGGGGCTGTTGGCCTCGACCTGGACGCGGCTGAACTCCCCGGACAGGCGTTCGTCCGGCATGCGGGTGCGGGACAGGAGCTCGGGCGCCCGGGACAGGATCCGGCGTGTGCGCGGATCGACGACGAAGAACTCCTCCTCGACACCGAACGTGGGGCTTCTCGCGGTGGTGCGGGTGTGGGTGGATGCCGGTAACCACTGGCCGTGTGCCGTCGTGGAGCGGTTCTCCATGGGCGTCGGTCCCTCCTGCCGTCCGGGGGTGTCCCGGACTGGATATCCCGTGCAGGGCGGCCGCGACAGTGTCCCGAAGAAGACAAAGAGCTATCCGTTGTTTCGTTTGTCCTCTTTGTCGGAATCGCGGGTGTGACGTTGCGCGCGCGTTACGGCTTTATAACCGCCCCCGGAGTCGGTGAATCCCCGGCGGGGCCCCGGACCGCCGCGCGGAGTGAGAGACGTCACTCCTGCGGGGGTGTGGAAACGCAGGTGGGTGCTGGGACACCGCCGGACACACCCGTCCCCCGGGTCCTCGCGAAGGGCGTCCCGAGCCCGCGGGAGCCGCCGCGTGCGACTCCGTGCGGGCATCGGTGAAACGACCAGTGTGGGCCTCCGCACCTGCCGTGACGGGGTGCCGCTGTGCGAATGTGAGCACGTGGAAGGCAGCGAACCCGAACCCCCCACCCGCCTCCGTGGCCGTGACACGGAGACGCGGGCCCTCGCCGACGCCCTGGGCCGCGCCAGGTCCGGACGGGGCGCGGCCCTGCTCGTCTCCGGCGGTCCCGGGAGGGGGAAGACCGCCCTCCTCGACCACGCACGCGGCGCCGCCGGTGGTTTCACCGTGCTCCACGCGGGGGGCATCTCCGACGAGGCGGACCTCCCCTTCTCCGGGCTCCAGCGCCTGCTCCGCCCCCTCGGCGCAGAGGTCGACGGGCTCCCCGAGCCCTGGCGCCCGCTCCTCAGGGACGCCCTCACCCGCGGCGCGGTGGCCGACGCCGACCGGCTCGCCCTCTACACCGCGCTGCCCGAACTCCTGTCCCGCACGGCCGCCGGGCGCGGCCGGCCGCTGCTGGTCTGCGTGGACGACGCCGACCGGCTGGACGCCCCCTCGCTGGACGCGCTGTCCTTCGCGGCCCGCCGGCTCGGCGGCACCCCGGTCGCCGCCCTGTTCACCGCGCGCGAGGGACACGGCAAGCCCGCCGGGGCGCGCCTGCCCGAGACCATGGGCGAACCCACCCCCGACGCGCTCGTGCCCGGCATCGCCGAACTCCTCCTCGCCCCCCTGGAGGAGCGGGCGGTGCACGACATCCTCACCGACAGCGCCCCCGTCACCCTCGCCTCCGCCGTCCGCGCCGCCCTCGTCCGGGCCGCCCACGGCAACCCGGCCGCCGTCCTCGGCTACCTGCGCGGACTGGCCCCGGCGCAGCTCCTCGGCGAGGAGCCGCTGCCCGACCCGCCCCGCCTGCCCGGCCGCCTGCGCGGCGACTTCCTCGCCCCCTACCGCGAGCTGCCCGAGCGGGCCCGCCGCCTCCTCCTGCTCGCCTCGCTCAGCGCCGCGCCCCGCGTCCACCTGCTGCTCGCCGCGTTCGGCGGGGCCGACGCGGACATCACCGACCTCGAACCCGCGGAGGAGCGGGGCCTGGTCCGCGTCGAGGGCGACGCCGTCGTCTTCACGGACCCCCTGACCCGCGAGGCGATCGCCCAGGACACCCCCGCCGGGCGGCTGCGCGAGGCCCACCGGGCGCTGGCCGGGGCGGTGGACCCGGAGCGGTCGCCCGTGGAGTTCTCCCTGCACGCCGCCGCGGGTACGAGCGCCCCCGACGCGGACCTGTTCGAGGCGGTGTCCGCCGCCGCCCGCCGGGCCAAGCGGCTGGAGGGCCGCCTCGCCGCCTCCCACGCGTTCGAGCGCGCCGCCTGGCTGTCACCGGACTCCGACGAGCGCGCCTGCCGCCTGACCACCGCCTCCTACGAGGCCTACATGGCGGGCCGCACCGAGCGCGCCACCCGCCTGCTGTCGCAGGCGCGTCCGCTCGCGGTCTCCGACCGGCGCCGCGTCACCGTCGACTTCATCGACGCCCAGATCGCCATGCGCGGCGAGAACGCCCTCGACGTGGCCGAGCGGCTGTACACCGTCGGGCGCGAGCTCATCCCGCACGACCGCTTCCTGGCCCTGCGTGCGCTGGTCCGCTCCGCCGACTCCGCCTCCCTGGCCGGCGACGCCGGACGCCACGCCCGTGCCGCCGAGCTGGCGGTCTCCCTGGTCCGCACCGACGACCCGGCGCCGATGCGCCTGCTGTCGGCCTTCCTGGAGGGGTGCGTGATCTCCTTCCGGGGCGACTACCCGGGGTCCACGCCCCTGCTGCGCGAGGCCACCGGGCTCGCGGAGATCGCCAAGCCCTCCGAGCTGATCTGGGCGGGCATCACCGGACTGCGGCTGGCCGACGCGCCCTTCGTCCGGGCGGCGACCTCCCGGGCGGCGGAGGTCGGCCGGGCGCGCGGGGAACAGGCCACCCTCCCCGCCGCGCTGGGGTTCCTGGTCTTCTCCGAGTTCTGGAGCGGCCGGTTCCCGTCCGCGGCCGGTACCGCGCTCACCGGCCTCCGGGTGTCCCGCGAGAGCGGGCAGACCATCTGGGCCACCCAGCACCTGGCCTCGCTGGCCATGATCGCGGCCATCCAGGGCGACGTGGACACCTGCCGGATCCGCGCCCGCGCGGTCGCGTCCCAGGCGGGCGAGAACAGCCTCGGGCTGGCGGCGGCCCTGGCGGCGTGGGCGCTCGCCGTACTGGAGCTGTCCCGGGGCAACGCGGCGGAGGCGTTCTTCCGGCTGCGCTCCCTGGTGCACTCGGCCCCCGGCCACGGCCACCCCACCATGCGGCTGCTGACCGCCCCGCACTTCGTGGAGGCCGCGGTCAGGACGGGCGAGACGGAGTGGGCCCGCACCTCCCTGGCCGGGTACCGCCGCTGGGCCGAGTCGGTGGGGAGCCCGAGCGCGCTGGCCCTGGCCGCGCGCGGCTCCGGGCTCCTGTCCACGGGCGACGAGGCGGCCGACCACTTCGAGAACGCCCTGGCCCTGCACCGGGCCTGCGGGGACGACGACGTCGAGCACGCCCGCACCCAGCTGCTGTTCGGCGCCTTCCTCCGCAGGGCGCGCCTGCCCGGCCGGGCCCGCGAGCACCTGAACAACGCGGTGGAGACCTTCGAGCGCTTCGGCGCGAGGCTGTGGGTACGGCAGACCCGTGCCGAGCTGCGCGCGATCGGCACCGCCGAGCGCGGCCCCGACCCCGGGCCGCACGCGGCCGGCGAGCTGACCGCGCAACAGCAGCAGATCGCCCGCCTGGTCGCCGAGGGGGCCACCAACCGCGAGGTGGCCGCGCACATGTTCATCAGCCCGCGCACGGTCGAGCACCACCTGCGCGGCATCTTCCGCAAGCTCAACATCAGGTCCCGCGTGGACCTGGCCCGCCTGTTCAACTGACCTCCGGTCCGACGGTCCCAGGGCCGCCGGACGCCCCCGTCATACCAACTGGTCGGTACGGGTTTTCGGTCGGCAAACGCGAGAAAGGCAGCCATGACAACGACCGCAGCGGACCATCTCCTGAGAGCGGACGGTGTGACCGTGCGCTTCGGCGGCCTCACCGCGCTCGACGACGTCGGGCTCCAGGTCGCGCCGGGGTCCGTCGTCGGCCTCATCGGCCCCAACGGCGCGGGCAAGACCACCCTGTTCAACGTCCTCTCCGGCGTGCTGCGGCCCACCGCGGGCACCATCACCTGGAAGGGGGCCCCGCCGCCCGGCCGCCGGCCCCACCACCTCGCCCGCGCCGGAATCGCCCGCACCTTCCAGGGCCTCAACCTCTTCCCGATGATGACGGTCCTGGACAACGTCGTCGCCGGAGCCGACCGCCTCGCCTCCGGAGGGGCGTTCTCCCTGATCACCGGCCTCGGGCGGCACCACCGCGACGAGAGGGAGCTGCGCGACCGCGCCCTCGCCGCCCTGGAGGCGTTCGGGGTCTCCGAGCACGCGCACCGGCTCCCCGGCACCCTCCCCTACGGCCTGCAGAAGCAGGTCGCCCTCGCCCGCGCCTGCGTCGGCGAACCCGAACTCCTCCTCCTGGACGAACCCGCCAGCGGGCTGTCCGGCACGCAGATCGACGCCCTCGCCGAGCAGATCCGCGGCTTCAGCCGGGACATGGCCGTGGTCCTGGTCGAACACCACATGGACCTGGTCATGCGCGTCTGCGACCGCATCGTCGTCCTCGACTTCGGCCGGGTCATCTCCACGGGGACGCCGGAGGAGGTCCAGGCCGACCCCCTCGTCACCCGGGCCTACCTCGGCGCCTCCGACGGCGCCGGCCCCGGCCACACGAACGGAGCCCCCCGATGACCGCCTCCCCCCTTCTCACCGTCGAAGGGCTCAGCGCCTCCTACGGCGCCGTCCGGGCCCTCGACGGCGTCTCCCTCGCCGTCCCCGCCGGCGGGATCTGCGCCGTGCTCGGCGCCAACGGCGCGGGCAAGACCACGCTGCTGCGGACCGTCACCGGCCTCCACCCCTCCTCGTCCGGCCGGGTCCTCCTCGACGGGGACGACATCACCCGGCTCCCCACGGAGAAGGCCATCACCCTCGGCCTCGCCCACGTCCCCGAGGGGGGCGGCGTCATCGCCGAGCTCACCGTGGAGGAGAACCTGCGCCTGGGCGGGCTGTGGCGGTCCGACCGCCGGGACAGGAGCACGTTCACCGAGGTCATGGAGCTCTTCCCGCCCCTGGCCGAACGGCGCGGCAAGACCGCGAGCACCCTCTCCGGCGGCGAGCGCCAGATGCTCGCCATCGGCCGCGCCCTCATGGGCAGGCCGCGGATCCTGCTCCTGGACGAGCCCTCGCTCGGACTGGCCCCCCTGGTCACGCGGCAGATCTTCGGCCTCCTGCGCGACCTCCGGGACCGCACCGGGCTCACCGTCGTCCTCGTCGAGCAGAACGCCGCCGGGGCGCTGGCGGTCACCGACACCGGGTTCGTGCTCAACCAGGGTCGGGTCGTCGCCGAGGGCCCCTCCTCCGAACTGCTCTCCGACGACCGCACGCGCCACGCCTACCTGGGCTTCTGAGGAGCACCCCCATGACCCACTTCATCAACCTGACCCTCAACGGGTTGGCGACCGGGGCGGCCTACGCGGCACTGGCGCTGTCCCTCGTGATCATCTACCAGGCCACGCGCCTGGTGAACTTCGCCCAGCCCGCGCTCGCCCTGGTCGCGGTCTACACCGCCTACACCGTCACCGGGATCACCGGCTCCTACTGGCTCGGGTTCGCGGCCGCGCTGACGGCCGGACTGGTCGCCGGTGCGGCGGTCGAGCGGTTCGTCATCAGGCCCATCGCCCGCGTCTCCCAGCTCAACGCCATCATCGTCACCCTCGGCCTCCTCCTGGTGGTCCAGGGCCTGGTGGGCATGGTCTGGGGCAACGAGCAGCACGGGTTCCGGTACGCGTTCAGCTACGTGGGCCGCTTCGCCCCGTCCAGCGTGTTCGCCCTCGCGTCCGTCGGCGCCGTCGCCCTCCTGCTGTTCGCCCTCTACCGGTTCACCCCGCTCGGCCTGCGCATGCGGGCCGCCGCCTTCCACCCCGAGGCCGCCCGGCTCAGCGGCGTGCGGGTCGGGCTGATGCTCACCGCCGGGTGGGCCGTCGCCTCCTGCATCGGGGCCCTCGCGGGCATGCTCGCCGGACCCCCGTTCATCTCCCCGAACGTGTTCGACGTCGTGTTCGTCTACGGCATCACCGCCGCCGTGATCGGCGGCCTGGACAACCCGTTCGGCGCCGTCGTCGGCGGGCTGCTCATCGGCCTCGGCATGTCCTACGTGTCCGGGTACGCCGGCCCCGAGCTGGCCACCCTCACGGCCCTCGCCATCGTCGTCGCCGTCCTGAGCGTGCGCCCCGACGGCATCCTGTCCCGTCCGACCGCGCGGAAGGTGTAGCCATGTCCTCGCCCATCGGAAAGAGCGCGGAACGCGCCACCGGCCCCGGCTCCCACGCCGCGGGAAGCCCCGACACGTCCCGCGGCCGGAGCCGGCGGACACTGCCCTCGCCGCTGCGCCACCTCCTGTTCGCGGCGCTCGGCCTCGCCGCGGTGACGGGCCTGCTGTTCGTCACCGGGGACCTCACCGCGCTGCGCCTGGCCGCCGTCGGCTACACCATGCTCGCCGTCGCGGGCCTGCAGCTGCTCGTCGGGGGCAGCGGCCAGGTGTCGCTCGGCCACGGGGCGTTCATGATGATCGGCGCCTACACGATGACGCTGCTCGTCCTCCACCAGCCGATGCTGCCCATCGCCGCGAACCTGCTGATCATCGTCGCCGTGTCGGCGGTCGCGGGCATCGCGGTCGGCGCGGCCACCGCCCGCCTCCACGGCCCCTACCTCGCCGGGGCCACCCTGATCCTGGCGGTCGGACTGCCCGGGCTGACCCACCGCTACCACGAGTTCCTCGGCGGCAGCAACGGGCTCAACATCCGCACCGCCGGGGCGCCGCCGTTCCTCCAGGGGGTCTTCACCGACAGCGAGTGGAAGGCGCTCGTGGTGTGGACCACCGTCGTCATCGGCCTCGCCGTGCTCGCCACCATCTCCTCCGGCCGCCTGGGCCGCCGCATGCGCGCCCTGCGCGACGACGAGACGGCCGCCGCCATGGCGGGCGTCCCCGTCGGGAAGACCAAGGTGGTCGCGTTCGTCATCGCCTCCGCCGCGGGGGGCCTCGGCGGCGGGCTGCAGGCCTACGTGCTCGGCACCGCCACCCCCAGCAGCTTCACCCTCGTGCTGTCCCTGACCCTGCTCGCCGCCCTGGTGTTCGGCGGCATCGGCAGCCTGTGGGGCGCGCTCTGGGCGGCGGTCACCGTCGTCTACCTCCAGATCTGGGCCACCGACCTGGCCCGCTCCCTCGAACTCGGCAGGAACGTCGAGAACAACCTCCCGGTCGTGTTCTTCGGGGTCGTCCTCATCCTCGTCCTGCGCTTCTGGCCCCTGGGGCTCCACGGCGCGCTCACGCGCCTGGGCTCCCGGCTGCGGCCCTCCACGACCCGCTGATCCCTCCACCCCCCCACCGAAGGAGAACCACCATGCGAAGAGGAACACCGGGCGTGCTCGCCGCCGCCCTCGCGCTGACGGTCATGGCGACCGCCTGCACGGGCGCGGGCGAGGTCGCCGACGGCGGCGAGGCCGACCTGGACGTGTCGACCGGCGTCACCGACGACAGCATCGTCCTCGGCTCCCACCAGCCCCTGACCGGACCCGCCGCCCCCGGATACCTGGCGGTCTCCCAGGGGGCGAGGGCCGTGTTCGACTACGTCAACGCCCAGGGCGGCATCCACGGCCGCCAGATCGACTACCGGGTCGAGGACGACGCCTACGACCCGGCGCAGACCATCGACGTCACCCGCCAGCTGGTCCTGGAGGACGAGATCTTCGCGATGGTGGGCGGGCTGGGCACGCCCACGCACGGCGGGGTCATCGACTACCTCAACGACGAGGGCGTGCCCGACATCTTCCCGTCCTCCGGAGCCCTGGCCTGGAACAACACCGAGGAACACCCGCTCACGTACGGCTGGCAGACCGACTACACGAAGGAGGCGAAGATCCAGGGCCAGTACATCAGCGAGAACTTCTCCGGCCAGAGCGTCGGCTACCTGTACCAGAACGACGACATCGGCGAGGACTCCCAGGCGGGCCTGGACCAGTACCTCGTCGACGAGGTCGTCGCCCGCGAGCACTACGAGTCCGAGGTGTCCGACCTCAGCGCCCAGATCGCCGAGTTCGAGCGCACCGGGGCCGAGGTGGTCGTCTGCTCCTGCATCCCGGCGTTCGTCGCCCTCGCCATGCTGGAGGCGGCGAGCATCGGCTACGAGCCGCAGTGGGTCGTCTCCAGCATCGGCGGCGACACCGCGACCCTCCAGGGCCTGCTCGCCGAGTTCACCCAGGACACGGACGCCGAGGACGTCCCGGCCGACGCGTTCCTGGACGGCGCCCTCGTCACCAGCTACATGCCGCGCGTCGAGGACCAGGAGGACGAGTGGGCCCAGTTCTTCCTGGAGGTCTACGGGGAGTACGGCGAGGGGGAGACCGTCACCAACACCCACGTGTTCGGCATGACCCAGGCCGTCATGGTGGCCCAGGTCCTCAGGTCGGCCGGCCAGGACCTCACCCGCCAGTCGCTCGTCGACGCGATGGAGGCCCAGGAGTGGCAGGGGCCGGGCCTCCTGCCCTTCTCCTCCAGCGGCGGCGACCACGGCGGACACCAGGGCGTGTACGTGGTCCAGTACCAGGCGGGGGGCACCATCGAGATGGTCCAGGGCCCCCGCGTGACCGACCGTGAGGGCGGCGCCATCGAGGAGACCGACTTCGAGCGGCTGCCCCCGGAGGAGCTGGACTTCCACGACTGACCGGGGTCGGACCGGTAGGACGGGGCGGCGGCCCGGAGGGAAGTCCCTCCGGGCCGCTGTGCTTTCGCGCTCCTCGCGGGCTCGGAGCGGTGCTCCGGTCGCGGGGTACCGGAACCTTCGTCCTCTCCTGCGCCTGGCTCGTGCCTCGCGGGCGGCTTGGTTCGTCCTGCTGGTTCCGGTGCGCCCGTCGCCGTGCTTTCGCGCTCCTCGCGGGCTCGGAGCGGTGCTCCGGTCGCGGGGTACCGGAACCTTCGTCCTCTCCTGCGCCTGGCTCGTGCCTCGCGGGCGGCTTGGTTCGTCCTGCTGGTTCCGGTGCGCCCGTCGCCGTGCGGGGGCGCTCCCCGCGGACCGGTAGGACGGGGCGGCGGCCCGGAGGGAAGTCCCTCCGGGCCGCCGCCTGCGTGCTCTCCGCCGTCCGGGCCACGGGGGCCCGGCCCGGGTCAGGACCCGTGCGGGCAGGAGTCCCGGTAGTCGGAGAAGTCCGTGCCGAACCCGGTGTCGGGCGCCGGGCACAGGAACTGCTCGTACCGCTCGTCCTCGTCCACGAACCGCTTCAGCCAGGAGATGCTGTACTTCGCGATCGCGGTGTTGGACAGGTTGGGCGCGAAGTGGGAGGCGCCCCGCAGCTCCAGGTAGGCCCGGTCCAGGTCGCCGGGCAGGCTCTCGTAGAACGGGATGGAGTGGGTCCGCACCGACGCGATGCTGTCGTTCTCGGCCCCGATGACCAGCGTCGGGACCTCCATGTCGGACCAGCGCTTCTGGGTGTGCCAGGGCGTCAGCGGGATCGCCGCACGCAGTTCGGGCCGGTCGTCGGCGACCGCGAGCGTGCCGCCGCCGCCCATGGAGTGGCCCATCACCGCCAGGCGGTCGCCGTCCACGCGGTCGGCCACGTCGCTGTCCTCGACCAGGTAGTCCAGGGCCGCGTCCAGCTGGCGTCCCCGGCTGTCGGGCTGGTCGTAGCGGGTCGTGGTGTCGATCGTGAACACCACGAACCCCTGGGAGGCGATCCGGTGCCCGTACCAGGACATCGAGGACTGCCCGGCGGTGTAGCCCGGGGCGATGACCACGCCGCCGAACGTGCCCTCGCTGGTGTCGGTCGGGTAGTAGATCGTGCCGCCGCCGAAACCGCTCACCAGGGAGGACACGGTGTCGGTGTCGGTGTCGAAGTGGCCCCGGACGGCGGTGACGCTCTGCTCGGTGGGGTCCGGGCCGCGCTCGTACTCACTGGCGGCCTGGGCGGGGGAGGCGAGACCGCCGGAGAGGCCCGCGACCAGTGCGAGGGCCATCGCCGACCGGGCGGCGAACCGGGCCGTCCGGGAGCGCGGACGGCCGGAGTCCTCACGGAGCTCGGGGGAGGGGGGATTCATTGTCAGCACGTCGTTTTCCTTTTCTCGTACAGCGGGAATCCGCGGGTCCCGGGGTGGACGCGGACCGGAGAACCATCAGGAAAGGAGATGTGCCCGGACGGGGGTCCGGCCAGCTCACACCGTGCCCTTTGCGAATCCCGATAAGGGGGCCGGGAAATCGAATGGGACCTGGTTCCGGGAAAATGTTTCTCCGTTAATTCACTATGAAGTCGATGGTGTGAACGTGCATCCGTTGGATCACCAGTGCCGGAGTCGTGGCAGGTCGGGACGGGGCGGTGCCCGGTTCCGGGACGGGCACGGGCTCCGCCGGGGGCGGTTCCCGGTGTTTTGCACGGTCGGCTCCCGGGCAGGGCGGTGGGCACCGAGAACCAACGAGGATCGGGGAGTGAGGACAGTGCCTGGTGCGAAGGAACTCCCGGCGACCCTGAAGCGGTCGCCGAAGAAGGCCCAGGACACCTGGATCAAGGCGCACGACTCGGCGGTGGAGGAGTACGGCGAGGGGGAGCGCGCCCACAGGGTGGCGATCGCGGCGCTCAAGCACAAGTTCGAGAAGCAGGGCGACCACTGGGTGCCCAAGCAGCGCTCGGGGCCCTCCGACGCCCAGGCCGCCAACCCGAGGGCCGGGCGCAACAGGGGCGGCAAGGACCTGCCCACCGCCGGCGGCGTGGACGCCAACGCCACGAAGGACCACCTCTACGGCCGGGCCAGGGAGCTGGGCATCCAGGGCCGCTCGTCCATGACCAAGCCCCAGCTCGTCGAGGCGCTCCGCAAGGAGAGCAACCGGCGGACCTCGGGCTCCGGGAAGAGCGGGTCCTCGAGGTCCCGCCGCTCCTCCTGACCCACCGCACCACCCGCACCGCGGGCGGGCGGCCGTGCGCGCCGCGCGCCGGGGGCTCGCCGCCAAGGCGCGGGAGTTCCTGCCGGGCCGCGACTGAACGGGGGCCGCGGCGCGGCCGGGACGGGCCCGGCGCCGGGGGGGGGGGGGGGCCCGCGCGGCCCCCGCCCCCGCGTCCGTTGCGCCCGGGCTCAGCCGGCCTGGATCTCCCCTCCCGTGGGAGCCAGGGTCTCGCCCGAGTAGTACGACGACAGGCGGTCGCTGGCGAAGAACACGTACGACGGGGCGATCTCGTCGGGTTCGGCGGCCCGTCCCATCGGCGCCTGCTCGCCGAACCCCTCGGCGCCCTTCTCCCCGAGCGTGGCCGGGATGAGCGGCGTCCAGACGGGGCCGGGCGCGACGCAGTTCACCCGGATGCCGCGGTCGCGGAGCACCTGCGAGAGCGAGAGCGACAGGTTCATCACCGCGGACTTGCTCGCCGCGTAGTCGATGAGCGAGTCGTTGCCGCGCAGGCCGTTGATCGACCCGGTGATGATGATCGAACCGCCGTCGGGGATGTGCTCCAGCGCCTCGCGGACGGTCCAGAACACCCCCATCACGTTGACGTCGAACGTGCGGCGCAGCTGCTCCGTGGTCAGGTCGGTGAACTGCTCGACCGGGGACTGGGTGGCGGCGTGCTCCACGAGGACGTCGATCCCGCCGAGTTCTTCGACCGCGCGACCGACCAGATGGGAGCAGAACGACTCGTCGGCCAGGTCGCCGCGGATCCCCACGGCCTTGCGGCCCTGCTCCTGGACCAGGCCCACGGTGTGCTGGGCGTCGGCGTCCTCGCTGAGGTAGCCGAAGACGACGTCGGCCCCCTCCTTGGCGAACGCCACGGCCACGGCACGGCCGATCCCGGAGTCGCCTCCCGTGATCAGGGCGCGCTTGCCCTCCAGCAGACCGCGCCCCTCGTAGTCCCTCATCTCGTCCCTGGGCTGCGGATCCATCGGCTCGGTACGCCCCGGGTACGGCTGGCTCTGCGCGGGAGGTCGGGTCTCGGACATGGGCTTCTCCTCTCTCTGGCGCCTCGCGTGGGGCTCCCCCTACCCGACTCCGCGCCCCTCCAACGCGGAACCCGCCCCCGGCCCGGGCCTTCGCGGACACGGCCGGACGGAACGGTGAACTCCCCTCCAAAAGCGGGACAACCATGTTTGGAGGTGGAGCGGCTCGGTCACCGTGAGTGGAGAAACCCCTCATGCCAGCACCTGAGGTCTCACCAACGGAGGGCTTCCATGGACGACGCACGCACCGAGAAGGACCGTCAGCTCGACTCGGCGAGGACCGATTCCGAGCAACCGCTGACCACGGAGACCGGCGTGCGCGTGGGTGACACGGACAACTCGCTCAGGGCCGGCGCACGCGGCCCCACGCTCCTGGAGGACTTCCACGCCCGCGAGAAGATCACCCACTTCGACCACGAGCGCATCCCCGAACGCGTCGTCCACGCGCGCGGGGCGGGGGCCTACGGCCGCTTCCAGCCCTACGAGGGGCTCTCGGACCTCACCGCGGCCCACTTCCTGAGCGGCCCGGACGTGACCACGCCGGTCTTCGTGCGCTTCTCCACGGTCGCCGGGTCGCGCGGCTCCGCCGACACGGTGCGGGACGTGCGCGGGTTCGCCGTGAAGTTCTACACCGAACAGGGCAACTACGACCTCGTCGGCAACAACATGCCGGTCTTCTTCATCCAGGACGGCATCAAGTTCCCCGACTTCGTCCACGCGGTCAAGCCCGAACCCCACAACGAGATCCCGCAGGCGCAGTCGGCGCACGACACCCTGTGGGACTTCGTCGGCCTCCAGCCCGAGACGACCCACATGATGATGTGGCTGATGTCGGACCGGGCGATCCCGCGCAGCTACCGGACCATGCAGGGGTTCGGCGTGCACACCTTCCGGTTCGTCAGCGCCGAGGGGAAGGGCACCTTCGTCAAGTTCCACTGGAAGCCGCTGCTCGGCACGCACTCCCTCGTCTGGGACGAGGCGCAGCGCATCCAGGGCAAGGACCCCGACTTCAATCGGCGCGACCTGTGGGAGGCCATCGAGCGCGGCCAGTACCCCGAGTGGGAGCTGGGCGTGCAGCTCGTGGCGGAGGAGGACGAGCACGCCTTCGACTTCGACCTGCTGGACGCCACCAAGATCATCCCGGAGGAGGAGGTGCCGGTCCGGCCCATCGGGAAGATGGTCCTGGACCGCAACCCGGACAACTTCTTCGCCGAGACCGAGCAGGTCGCCTTCCACACGGCCAACGTGGTGCCGGGGATCGACTTCACCAACGACCCGCTGCTCCAGGCCCGCAACTTCTCCTACCTCGACACCCAGCTGCTGCGCCTGGGCGGCTCCAACTTCCAGCAGATCCCCGTCAACCGGCCGGTGGCGCCGGTGAGCAACAACCAGCGCGACGGCTTCGCGCAGCACAGGGTGCACAGGGGGCAGACCTCCTACTACCCGAACTCGCTGGGGGGAGGCTGCCCCGCGCTGGCCGACGAGGGCGTCTACCGCCACTACGCGGAGAAGGTCGAGGGCGGGAAGATCCGGGTGCGGAGCGAGAGCTTCGCCGACCACTACTCCCAGGCGACGCTGTTCTACAACAGCCTCGCCGACTGGGAGCGCGAGCACCTGGTCGCGGGGTTCCGTTTCGAGCTGGGCAAGTGCGAGGAGCTCGCGGTGCGCCAGCGGGTGGTCGCCAACCTCAACCACGTCGACCACGAGCTGTCGGCCCGCGTGGCCGAGGGGATCGGGGTGGAGCCGCCCGAGACGGAGGGGACGCCCAACCACGGACGCTCCTCCCCGGCCGTCAGCATGGCCAACACCGCCTTCGGCTCGCTGACGGGCCGCCAGATCGCGGTGCTCGTCGCCGACGGCGTGGACGCCGCCGCCGTCCACGCCTTCCGGGACGGCCTGGTCTCCGAGGGCGCCGTGGTGGAGCTCCTCGCCGCGACGGACGGCGCCGTGCGCGCCGGCGCCGGGGACCCCGTCACCGTGGACCGCGCCTACACGACCGTGTCCTCCGTCCTGTACGACGCCGTCGTGGTGCCGGGAGGGCCCTCCTCCGCCGAGACCCTGGCGCAGGACGGCGTGGCCGTCCACTTCGTCCTGGAGGCGTACAAGCACCACAAGGCGGTGGCGGCGGTGGGCGAGGGCACGCGGCTCCTCGCGTCCCTGCCGGTCCCGGACGGGACCTTCGCACCCGCCGGGGGCACGCGCACCGAGCTGGGGGTCGTCGTGTCGGAGGGGGCGGGCGACGACTGCGTCGCGGAGTTCGCGCGGCTGGTCGGGGGACACCGGATCTGGGACCGGCCGACCGCGACGGTGCCGGCCTGACGACGGGAGGGACGACAAGACCATGAAGGTGGGCTTCAAGCTGTTCGCCGAGGGCTTCGGCCCCCGCGAGATCGTGGAGCAGGCGGTCCGCGCGGAACGGGCCGGTTTCGACTTCGTCGAGGTCAGCGACCACTTCCACCCGTGGCTGTACAGCCACGGCCACTCGGGTTTCGTGTGGTCGATGCTGGCCGCCATCGCCGAGCGGACCGAGACCATCGGCCTGGCCACCGGGGTCACCTGTCCGATCCTGCGGGTGCACCCGGCGATCGTCGCGCAGGCCGCCGCCACCACCGCCCTCCTGTCCGAGGGGCGGTTCAGCCTCGGGCTGGGCTCGGGGGAGCGCCTCAACGAGCACGTCGTCGGCCGGGGCTGGCCCAACGCCAACACGCGCCACCGGATGCTGCGCGAGGCGATCGACATCATCCGCCTGCTCTGGTCCGGCGGCTACCACTCCTACGAGGGGAAGCACCTGGTCCTGGAGGACGCCCGCGTGTTCGACCTCCCCGACGAGCCGCCGCCGATCATCGTGGCGGCCGGGGGCGAGCAGGCCGCCCTGCTCGCCTCGGAACTCGGCGACGGGCTGTTCTGCACCGAGCCCGACAAGGCGCTCACCGGGGCGTACGGCGAGAGCGGCGGCGTCGGCCCGCGCTACGGCGAGGTGCCCCTGGCCTGGGCCGCCGACGACGACGAGGCGCTGGACTCGGCGCGCGAGGTCTTCCGCTTCGGCCTGCTGGGGTGGAAGGTGCAGGCCGAGCTGCCCAACCCGGTGAACTTCGAGGCGGCCACCGCCCTGATCGACCGGGAGGCGATGCGCGACGCGTTCGGCTACGGACCGGACCCGGAGCGCCACCTGGAGGCCGTGCGGCAGTTCACCGAGGCCGGTTTCGACCACCTGTGCCTGGTCAACGCTGGGCCGGACACGGAGGGGTTCTTCACCTTCTTCGAGGAGGAGCTGGCCGGGCCGATCCGGGACATGGGCGGTCGGTCCGGCCCGGTGGCGTGAGCCGGGCCACGGGGATCCGGCGGCCCCGGGGCGCAGACCTCCCCCCGGGGCCGCCGCCGTCCCGCGTCGGCCCGCTCCGGGGGGCGGCCCCCGTCCCCGGAGCGGGCCCGGCCGCGCACGGGGGACCCGGCGCGCGCCGCGCCTACCCGCGCAGGCCCCGCCACCAGTGGAGGAGCCGGTCGAGAAGGTCCCCCTCCTGCCCGTCCTCCTCCTCGGAGGACGAACGCCGGCCGTCCCGGTGCTGGGACCCGGACTCGTCCCCGGCGGCCGGGTCCGGGGCGGAGGGCTCGCCCGGGACGAAGACGACGGGCAGCTCGCGCAGTCCGCGCAGGAACGGCGAGGGCGTCCAGCGCAACTCCTCCGGGTCGACCGCCAGGCGCATGCCCGTCAGCCTCTCGTGCAGGATGGTGACGGCCGTCGCCGCGATCATCTTGGCCATCTCGCGCGCCGGACAGGCGTGCGCCCCCGCGCCGAACATCAGGTGTGCGCGGCTGCCGCTCGCCACCCCCGTGCCGTCGTCCTCGCCCCGCCGCACCGCCGGGTCGCGGTGGGCGGCGTCGAACCCGATCAGCAGGGCGTCGCCCGCCCGGACCTCGGCGTTGCCGATGCGCATGTCCTGGAGGGCGAAGCGGGCGGGGAGGATCTGGAAGGGCGTGTCCGTCCACATGACGTGGTCCAGCAGTTCCTGGACCGGCAGCCGGGCGTCGGCGTACGCCCCGCGGATGCGGTCCTCCGTGAGCAGTGTGCGCAGCGTGTTGCCGATGAGGTGCGTCGTGGGCTGGTGGCTGGCGTTGTTGATGAGGGCCGCCTGGTGGGCGACCTCGTGCCCGCTCAGGCCCGAGGGGTGCTCCAGGATCCACGACACCAGGTCCGGTCCGGGGTGCTCGCGCTTGCGGTCGACCAGCCCGGAGAAGTACTGGTGGACACGGCCGATGGCGTCCTCGCCCCGCTTGGCGTCCTCGTCGAAGATGAGGGCGGTGAGGTCGCCGAGCATGTGCCCGTAGCTGTCGGAGAGCCCGTACAGCCGGTTGATCACCAGTACGGGCAGCGGGTTGGCGTACTGGGCGACGAGATCGGCTCTGCCCTCGGCCACGAAGGCGTCGATCAGTTCCTCGCAGAGCTGGCGGACCATGCGCGAGGTGGCGGCCATGTCCACCCTGGCCAGGGCTTCCACGACGGCTCCGCGGAGCCGTGTGTGCTCGGCCCCGTCGGCGTAGAGGACGTTGGGGCGCCAGGACAGGGCGGGCCGGGCCGAGGCGAGGTCGACGCGGCCCTCGGCCACCTCGCGCCACCGGCGGGTGTCCCGGGAGAACATGTGCGGGTTCTGGAGGACGGTGAGGTTCTCGTGGTAGCCGAGGAGCAGCCAGGCCCGTACCCCGGTCTCCAGTTCGACGGGCGCGACGGGGCCGTGCCGTTCGCGCAGCGCGGCCCAGAGCGCGTCGCGCCCGGTGTCGGGCGTGGTCCCGTACAGGCGGGTGATATCGGCCGGGCACCCCCGGGGGGGCATGGAGCCGGGGGCTCCGGGCGGGGCGGTTTCGTCGCCGGGTCGGGTGGTCGTCATCGGGGTCGCGGTACCCGGGGGTCACGGGAGCCGCTTCCCTCCCTTCGAGGAGACGTCGTGTTTCTGTGGTGTCGGGGGAGGGGGAGCGGGGACGGTCTCGGCCGCAGGCGGGAAGGGCGGGCCGTGGCCGGGTTCCGGGACCGCATTCCCCGGAGGCGTGGCGACCGGGGGCTGCAATCCTGGTCGTGGCATTCTAGGAGGGTAATAGATCTGTTTTCAACACCCTCGGAAAAATGCGCGGATCAGGACTTTCGGCACCAGGATAAAACGGCCAGAGAGAACAAATGTATTTTATATCCCGTTAATGCGTTTTCGGTGGCACACGGGGGGTTCGCGGCCGTGGTCGGGCCGGTCCGCGGCCCCACCCTGCCACGGGGCCCGGACAGTTCCGGGCGTCCGCCCGGCGCCCCCGGGAAAGGTCGCGCGAGGGGCTGCCGGAACACCCCGATTTGTCACTGTCGTTCCGTAGTGTTCTCCATGTGAGCGATCGATGGAGTACCGACGACGTATGGGCTCTGGCTCCGGACCCCTCCTCCCGGAAGGCCGCGATCAAGGTGGCCAAGGGCGGGTCCTGGCCGGAGCGCGGAGTGGTCGCCGCCCCCTCCGGCGGCGCCTCCGCCGTGTGGGGCGAGTGCAAGGGCAGCGGTTCCAAGCCCTACCTCGCCGCCGTCCACCTGGACGGTGACGGCGGCCCCGCCTTCAAGTGCAGCTGTCCCAGCCGCAAGATCCCCTGCAAGCACGTCCTGGCCCTGCTCGCGCTGTGGGCCCAGGACGACGTGGCGGTCCGGGCCGAGAGACCCGAATGGGTGGGCTCCTGGCTCAACGGCCGCGCGGCCCGCCGGGCCCGCGCCGAGAACGGGGCCCCCGCGGCGCCCGCCGACCCCGCCAAGGCGGCGCAGACCCTCCAGAAACGGGAGGAGGCCGTCGGCGCCGGACTGGAGGAACTCCGGACCTGGCTGTACGACCAGGTCGACGCGGGCCTGGCCGAGGTGCCCAAGCGGGGCTACGACCACTGGGACCGCATGGCCAGGCGCCTCACGGACGCCAAGGCGCGCGGCGCCTCCACCCTCGTCTCCCAGCTGCCCTCCGTCGCCAGGGGGGACCACTGGCCCGAGCGCGTGCTCGAACAGCTCGGCCTGCTCCACCTGCTGGTCGTCGGCCACCGGGCCGGGGACGCCCTCGGGGAGCGCACCCGGGGGGCGGTCCGCGCCCGGATCGGGATCACCACCCGCGCCGAGGACGTCCTCGCGGGCGGCGAGCGCGTCCGCGACACGTGGCGGGTCCTCGGATGGCGCGACGTCGCCACCCCCGAGAACGACATGCGCGCCCGCCGGGTGTGGCTGCGGGGAGCCGAGACCGGGCGCACCGCCCTCTCCCTGACCTTCGGCCGCGCAGGGGAGGCGCCCGCCACCGCCTTCCGGGTCGGCACCGAGGTCGCCGCCGAGTTCGCGTTCTACCCCGACGGCCACCGCATCGTCCCCCCGGGCGACGGGGACGCCGGCCCGGCGCCGGAGCCCGGGGGCGGCACCGTCGCCGAGGCCCTCGACGCCTTCGCCGCGGTCCTGGCCGAGGACCCCTGGCAGGACGCCTGGCCGGTCGTGCTCGACCGGGTCGCCCCCGCCCTCCCGACCGCGGGCGGCGACCGGTGGCACCTCGCCGACCCGACCGGCGCCGCCCTCCCCCTGGCCTCCCCCGAACCCTGGCGCCTCCTCGCGGTCACCGGCGGCCATCCGGCCACCGTGGCCGCCGAGTGGTCGCCCTCCCACGGGCTCACACCCCTCACCGTGTGGGACCGGAACGGAAAGGCGGTCTCCCTGTGACCGGCACGACCGACCCCCTCGACCCCCTGGCCCCCGTCGACTCCTGGGACCGCCTGGTCTCGGCGGCCCTCGTGGGCACCTCCCGCCGGGCCGTGCCCGACACCCCCGACCTGCCCGCCACCCCCGCCGCCGAGGGCGCCGAGACCCTCCTGGACAGGGCCGCCCTGGCCGCCGTCCGCCGCGCCGCCGGGCACACCCCCGTCGAGGCGGCCCCCGTCGCGCCCGACGACACCGACGACCGCCCCGAGGCGGGCCAGGCCGCCACCCGCCGGCTGGAGGGGATCCTCGCCGGACGCCTCCCCCTCCTGCCCGAGTGGCTCGGACTCGCAGCAGCCCGCGGGACGCGGGCCGCCCACTCCAGCGTCCCCGCCCTCCTCGACCAGGGGGCGCGCGACAGTCGGCTGCGCCCCGCGCTCGCGGCGGCCGTCGGCGGACGCGGCCACTGGCTGGCCCGGTTCAACCCCGGTTGGGAGTACATGCTGGGCGAGTCCCTCCCGGGCGACCGGTTCGACCGTGACGAGTGGGAGCAGGGGAGCCCCGCCCGGAGGCGGCGCGCCCTCACCGCCCTGCGGGCCACCGACCCCGGCGCGGCCCGCGAACTCCTCCGGGGCGTCTGGCCCGACCTGGCCAAGGCCGAACTCCGCCGCCGGCTCCTGGAGGCACTTGCGACCGGGCTGGGCCCCGCCGACGAGGAGTTCCTCGAACACGCCCTGGACGACCGGGGCGCCAACGTGCGCGGCCTCGCCCTGTCACTCCTCACCCGGCTGCCCGACAGCGCCCACGCGCACCGCCTGCGCGGCCACGTCCGCGAGTACGCGTCGGCGGACGGGGGGCTGCGGGTGGAGACCGTCCGCACCCGGCGCGACGACATCCACCGCGACCTCGCGCTCGCGGCGCCCCGGAAACAGCCCGAGAGCAAGAACGAGCGGTCCGAACGCCTGTGGGCGCTCGTCACCCACGCCCCGCTGGACGTGTGGCCCGACCTGCTCGGCACCGGCCCCGCCGGTGTCCTGGACGCCGCCGCCGACTCCGGCGACGCCGACCTGCGCGACGCCTTCGTCAACGCGGTCGTCGTCCAGGAGGACACCGCGTGGGCGCGGACCGTCCTGGACGCGGTGGGCCCCCGCGTCGCCCGCCGCCCCGACGCCCACGCCCGCAGAGCGTTCCAGCTGGAGAAGCTCCTGGACCTGCTGCCGGTCGAGGAGCGCTGCGCGCACGTGCAGGGCGTCCTCGGCGCCGGGGCGGGGCTGGAACGCTGGGGCGAGGTGCTGCGCGCCACCCGCGGCCCCTGGACCGCGGCCCTGTCCGAGCACACCGTCCGGCGCCTGCACCAGCCCGGGCGCGGACGCGACTCCTTCGGCTACCGGGAGGTCTGCGAGGCCGCGGCCGAGCACATGCCCCCCGAACACCTCGCCGACCTGCGCGCCGAACCCCCGTTCGACGACACCGCGGACGCCTACCTCCGGCTTCGGGACACCCTCCGATTCCGACTCGACATGCACAAGGAGCTCTAGTTGACCACCTCCGCCATCAGCACCGACGCGGCCCAGGCCATCCGCCCGCACGCCGAGCAGACCTACGCCGCCGAACTGGAGGCGCTGGCCAAGGCCGACGACCGCCGTCGCCCCCCGGGCTGGAGCCTGTCCCCGTGGGCTGTCACCCAGTACCTGCTGGGCGCCACCCTCGACGACGGCACCGAGATCACCCCCAAGTACATCGGCGCCCGCCGGGTCGTCGAGGTCGCCGTCGCCACCCTGGCCACCGACCGCGCGCTGCTCCTCCTCGGCGTCCCCGGAACCGCCAAGACGTGGCTCTCCGAGCACCTGGCCGCCGCCGTCTCCGGCGACTCCACCCTCCTGGTCCAGGGCACCGCCGGGACCTCCGAGGAGGCCGTCCGCTACGGCTGGAACTACGCGCGGCTCCTCGCGGAGGGGCCCTCCGAGGCCGCCCTCGTGCCCAGTCCCGTGATGACCGCGATGGCGCGCGGCTCCATCGGGCGCATCGAGGAGCTCACCCGCATGCCCTCCGACGTCCAGGACGGCCTCATCACCGTGCTGTCCGAGAAGGCCCTGCCGGTCGCCGAACTCGGCATCGAGGTGCAGGCCCGGCGCGGGTTCAACATCATCGCCACCGCCAACGACCGCGACCGCGGCGTCAACGACCTGTCGAGCGCGCTGCGCCGCCGGTTCAACACGGTGGTGCTGCCCGTCCCGGACAGCGCGGAGGACGAGATCCGCATCGTGACCCAGCGCGTGGAGCAGCTGGGACGCTCGCTGGAGCTGCCCGAGGTCCCCACCAGCCTCACCGAGATCCAGCGGGTCGTCACGGTCTTCCGCGAACTGCGCTCCGGGGTCACCGAGGACAACGGCACCAAGGTCAAGTCGCCCAGCGGCACCCTGAGCACGGCCGAGGCCATCTCGGTGATCACCAACGGCATCGCCCTGGCCGCGCACTTCGGCGACGGGCGGCTGCGCGCCGCCGACGTCGCCGCGGGCATCCAGGGCGCCGTCGTCCAGGACCGCGTGTCCGACGGTGTGGTGTGGCGCGAGTACCTGGAGACCGTCGCGCGCGGCCGCGACGGCTGGGGCGAGTTCTACCGCGCGTGCCGTGAGGTGGGCGCCTGATGGGCCGACCCCGACTGGACACGAGCGGGCTGCACGTCCTCGGCGTGCGGCACCACGGCCCGGGTTCGGCCCGGGCCGTCCGGGCGGCCCTGGAGGAGATCAAGCCGGACGCCGTGCTGATCGAGGGGCCTCCGGAGGCGGACGCGCTCACCGCCCTCGTCGGTGAGCTGGAGCCGCCGGTGGCGCTGCTGGCCTACGTGGCCGACGCACCCGCGGGCGGCAGGAAGGCCCCGGCCGGGGGCGACGGGGAGGGGAAGGACGCGGTCGGGGGCCGCCGGTCGGGGGAAGGATGGGCGTTCTGGCCGTTCGCGAGCTTCTCCCCCGAGTGGGAGGCCCTGCGCTACGCGGTGGCCAACGACGTCCCGGTGCGCTTCTGCGACCTGCCCGCCGCGCACACCCTCGCCGAGCGGATGGCGGAGGAGCACGGCGCCGGGGAGGACCCGGGGGCCGACGCCGGTGAGCCGGGTGGGGCCGCCGACGGCGCCGGGGTCGAGGAGGCCGTCGGCGAGCCCGAGCGGGTCCGCCTGGACCCGCTCGGCGTCCTCGCCGAGGCGGCGGGCTACGACGACGCCGAACGCTGGTGGGACGACGTCGTCGAGCAGCGCGGCGACGGGGAGCCCTCCCCGTTCCCCGCGATCGCCGACGCCATGGCCGCCGTCCGCGCGGAGTCGGGCCCCGAGGAACCCCGCAATGCCCGCCGTGAGGCGTACATGCGCCAGACCCTGCGCGCCACCCTCAAACAGGGCCACGAGCGCGTCGCCGTGGTCTGCGGCGCCTGGCACGCCCCCGCCCTGCGCGACCTGGCCGACCACTCGGTCAAGGACGACGCCGCCCTGCTCAAGGGCCTGCCCAAGGCCAAGGTCACCGCGACCTGGGTGCCGTGGACCCACGGCCGCCTGGCCTCGGACAGCGGCTACGGCGCGGGCGTGTCCGCCCCCGGCTGGTACCACCACCTGTTCACCGTCGAGGACCGGCCGGTGCACCGCTGGCTCACCGACGCCGCCCGCATGCTGCGCGACGAGGGTCAGGGCGTGTCGTCCTCGCACGTCATCGAGGGCGTGCGGCTCGCGGAGAGCCTCGCCGTGCTGCGGGGCCGACCCCTCGCCGGGCTCGACGAGGTGTCCGAGGCGCTCACCGCCGTCCTGTGCGAGGGCGAGCCCACCCGGGCCGCCCTCGTCCACCGGCGGATGGCGATCGGCGAGCGGATGGGCGCGGTGCCCCCGTCCACGCCCATGGTCCCGCTCCAGCGGGACCTGGTCGCCGCCCAGAAGCGGCTGCGGCTCAAACCGGAGCCCTTCGACCGCGACCTCGACCTCGACCTGCGCAAGGACAACGAGCGCCGGCGCGGCGTGCTGCTGCACCGGCTGCGGATGCTCGGCGTGGGGTGGGGCGTTCCGCGCACGCCCGACGGCGGGCACAAGGGGACCTTCCGGGAGTCGTGGCGGCTGCGCTGGGAACCGGAGATGGACGTGGCGCTGATCGAGGCCAGCCGGTGGGGGACCACCGTGGCCTCGGCCGCCGCCGCCAGGGCGGTCGACCTCGCCGGGGAGGCGACGCTGCCGGAGCTGACCTCGCTCACCGAGCAGTGCCTGTTCGCGGAGCTGGGCGAGGCCCTGCCCCGGGTCCTGGCCCTGCTCACCGACCGGGCGGCCACCGACAGCGACGTCACCCACCTGATGGGCGCGCTGCCCCCGCTCGCCCGGTCGGCCCGCTACGGCGACGTGCGCGGGACCGAGAGCGCGCACCTGCGCGCCGTCGCCGAGCAGATCCTGCGCCGCGTCTGCGTCGGGCTGGCCCCCGCCGTGCACGGCCTGGACGACGACGCGGCGGAGCGGTTCGTCGGGCGGATCGACGAGACGCACACGGCGGCGACCCTGCTGGGCGGGGAGGGCGCCGCCGCGTGGACGGCGACCCTCGTCGCCCTCGCGCGGCGGGACACCCTGCCCGGCCGGATCGCCGGCCGCGTCAACCGGATGCTGTCGGACGCCGGGCTTGTGGACGACGACGAGCTGCGCCGCCGCCTCGGGCTGGCCATGTCCCCGGGCGAGGAGCCCGCGACGGCCGCCGCGTGGCTGGAGGGGTTCCTCCGGGGCAGCGGCCTGATCCTGGTGCACGACGACCACCTGCTGGGGCTGATCGACACCTGGCTGCTCGGCCTGCCCGAGGAGCGCTTCACCGTCGTGCTGCCGCTGCTGAGGCGCACCTTCGGGTCCTTCCAGGGTCCGGAGCGGCGGGAGATCGGGGCGGCCGCCGCCCGGCTCGGCAGGGCGGCCCCGGCCGCCGGCCCGGCGGCGGTCCGCCCGGACGTGGACGTCGAACGTGCCGCCCCCGCCCTGGCCGCGGCCCTGGCCATCCTCACCACCGGAAGGAGCCACACGTGAGCGTCACGGATGAGCGGGAGCGCCGCTGGCGGCTGGTCCTCGGCCGCGAGGCGCAGTGCGCGGGCGGCCTGAGCGCCGCGGACCAGGGCATGGACGGCGCGCTGGAGGCGCTGTACAACCGGGGCGACGCGGACCGGGGGGCCGGGGACGGCCGGCGCAGCGCCGGCCTCGGCGGGTCGGCGCCCCGGGTCGCCCGGTGGCTCGGCGACATCCGGGAGTACTTCCCGACCTCCGTCGTCCAGGTGATGCAGAAGGACGCCATGGACCGGCTGGGCCTGCACCAGCTGCTCCTGGAGCCCGAGATGATGGAGGCCGTCGAACCCGACGTGCACCTGGTGGGCACCCTGCTGTCCCTCAACCGGGTCATGCCCGACGAGGCGCGCGAGTCCGCGCGCGCCGTGGTGCGCCGGGTGGTGGACGACCTGGAGCGCCGGGTCGCGCAGAAGACCCGCTCCGTGGTGCAGGGGGCGATCGACCGGTCGGCGCGCACCCACCGGCCGCGCCGGGTGGCGGACATCGACTGGAACGCCACGATCCGCCGCAACCTCGCCAACTACCTCCCCGAGCACAACACGATCGTGCCGGAGACCCTGGTGGGGTACGGGCGCCGCAGCCGGGGCGTGCAGAAGGACGTCGTCCTGGCGATCGACCAGAGCGGGTCGATGGCCTCCTCGGTGGTGTACGCGAGCGTGTTCGGCGCCGTCCTGGCCTCCATGAGCACCCTGCGCACCTCCCTGGTCGTGTTCGACACCGCCGTGGTCGACCTGACCGAACAGCTCACCGACCCGGTGGAGGTGCTCTTCGGCACGCAGCTCGGCGGCGGCACGCACATCAACAAGGCGATCGCGTACTGCCAGGGGCTCATCACCAAGCCCGCGGACTCGATCTTCGTGCTGATCAGCGACCTGTACGAGGGCGGTGTCCGAGCAGAGATGCTGAAGAGGGTGGCCGCCATGCAGGCCGCCGGGGTCCAGGTGGTGGTCCTCCTGGCCCTGTCGGACGAGGGCGCGCCGTTCTACGATCGCGAGAACGCGTCGGCGCTCGCGGAGATGGGAGTCCCCGCGTTCGCCTGCACGCCGGACGTGTTCCCGGAGCTGATGGCGGCCGCGATCCAGGGACAACCCCTCACGTCCTGGGTAGAGAAGCACCAGGACGCCTGATCCGGGCGGGCGGGGCCGTGGCGGTCCCCGCCCGCCTGTCACCTGTCCGGGGTGGGAGCGGTGATCCGGTCGTCACAGGCAGTCGCGCTAGAGTGGAGTATTCCTTTACATCGCCTGTTTTCGGGAATACTCTCTCCGCGTCGGCTCCCTTCGAGCGAGGAGACCCCCTTGAAACTCAGGAAGATCACCGACGGGTGCGAGAACAGGAACTGTCCGGCTGTCTATGAAACCGATCGCGGAACCCTCGTCGTCCAGGGCTACGTACTCTCCGACCCCGAAGCCCTGAAGCAGATCGGCCTTCCTGAGGGCGAGTCCGCGGTCGAGGTGCCCACCGAGTTGTTGAGGGGGATTCGTGCCGTCTCTGACTGACGCGGGCTTCGACGAGCTGTTCGACGGGACGACCAAGAGCGTCTTCAGGTTGGAGACCCTGCCGGTCTACAACCCGGTGTCCGAAGCCTCGACGCTGGAGTCCTATCTTGCGGGGGACCCCTGCCCGAGGGTGGGCGTCACCACTCCCTACATGCAGGAGGTCAAGGATCAGACGAGCCGTGGCATCCGGCGCTACCGGGTCCATGTCGTCCACGGCCCCCTGACGGACTACCTCCGCTACGAGATGGAGTGGGGGTACACCTTCACCTCCCGGGCCGGCGAGGAGATCCTCATCCTCGACACCGCCGAACACGGTCGTCCCGAAGGGCTGCTCGACGAGGACTTCTGGTTGTTCGACGAGACCCATGTGGTCCGCATGGACTACCGGGACGACGGCGAATTCCTCGGCAAGGAACTCCTGGTGGAGCCCGATCTGGAGCACTACCGCGCCCAACGCGACCTGGCTGTCGGCCAGGCCGTACCCTTCAGGGAGTATTGGAGTGCGCATCCGCAGTACCACAGGGACTGATGACCACACCTGAATCCTTTGAACGCATCCGTGCGGAGTTGGCGGAGGACCTCCGCCGACTCCGCACGGATGCCGGCATGCCCGGTGTGACGGCGGCGGCGCGCCTCGGCTGGAGCCAGTCCAAGATCTCCAAGATCGAGACGGGCAGAGCCACCCCCTCCTCGGACGACGTGCGGCAGCTGGTCGGGCTGTATCGACCGGGCCGGGAGGAGCGTCTCGCCCTCGAAACGCGGGTCGCGGAGCTGAACGACCGCTACCGCTCGTTGCGCATGCTGCGAAAGCGCGGACTGGAGCACGAGCAGCGGGGCATCAAACGCGTCGAGTCCTCGACGACCCTCCTCCGGGTCTTCGAGCCGAGCACCGTTCCGGGACTGCTCCAGACGGCCGAGTACGCCCGGGCCGTATTCAGCCGCCCCCTCTCCTGTGCCGGAGTCGACGTCGCCCGGGCCGTGGCTGCCAGGCTCGACCGGCAGTCGGCACTGTTCCAGCCCGAGAGGAGCTTCCACTTCGTCATCACGGAGGCTGCGCTTCGTTGGCGCATGGGCGGGACCGCGACCATGACCGCCCAGATGGACCGCCTCGCCAACCTCTCCACCCTGTCGAACGTGCGCCTCGGCCTGCTTCCGTGGAAGGTCGAGGTTCCCGAGTTCCCGAACAACGGCTTCGACATCCGAGACGAGCGCGAGGTCGCGGTGGAGAACTTCACGACGCACCGCGTGCTCACGGACGCCAGGGACATCGATTTTCATCTGCGCATGTTCGCGTACTTCGCGGACGCTGCGATCTACGGCGACGAGGCGCGCGCCTTCCTCGCGGAACTGACGCGCGAGCACACCTGACCCCTCTCCTTCCCGGGACCTCCTTCGGGTCCCTTGCTTCGCGGCCACAGAACTATTCCTTGTTGTGTCTAGTTTCTTGGAATAGTCTCTTGCTTGGTTCCTCCGACTGCGATGAGCGGAGGGGGCACCATCGTGAGCATGACGACTCTGACCGAGAAGGAAGCCCGCATGACCGACCAACCCGGTCCTGGGGACCTGGCGGTGCTCGTACCCGCGGCCTGGAAAGAGGTGTTCCGGAGCGTGCCCCGGGAGTTCTTCATCCCGGACGCCGTCCAGGCGGGTCCCATGGGCGACGAACCGTCGTACTGGGTGGACCGCACAGAGGACCCCGACCGGTGGCGGGCCGCCGTCTACGCGGACACGACCCTGCTCACCCAGATCGCGGACGGGACCGTGGAACTGTCCGAGGACACGGTGCGCACCGGTGAGCCGAGCAGTTCGAGCACCGCGCCCAGCCTGGTCGGGGAGTTCCTCGCTCTGCTCGATCCCTATCCGGGCGACCGGGTGCTGGAGGTCGGCACCGGGACCGGATGGACCGCCGCGCTCCTCTCCGAACGCTTGGGGGCGGACAGCGTCACTTCGGTCGAGGTGGACGAGCAGGTCTCCGAGGTCGCGGCCGACCACCTCGAAGCCGCCGGGTACCGGCCGAACCTGGTGGTGGGGGACGGGCTCGCCGGGTTCCCCGAGGGGGCTCCCTACGACCGCGTGCACGTGACGTGCGCCGTGCGCGAGGTGCCGTTCGCCTGGGTGGAGCAGACCCGTCCCGGGGGAGTGGTCGTCGCGCCGTGGTCACCCGTGCAGGTCCGGGGCCACAAGCTCAGGCTCAGGGCCACGGGAGACCGGGCGATCGGCCGGCTCCACGGTGGAACGGCGTTCATGACGGCGCGCTCCCAGCGTCCCGGACACCCCTCCCCTCAGGGGGAGTCGCGTGAGACGGAGGCGCGACTGGACCCGATGGCGGTGACGAGTGCGGGTCCGGGGCTGGAAATGGTGGTGGTCGCACTGCTGCCCGGGGTCGTGGTCGACGGGATCGGCGAGGGGGACGACCGGGTGGGGCTGCACGACCCGGTGACGGGTGCGTACGCCCTGGCGATCCGTTCCGAGAACGGAGGAGCGGCCGAGGTCACCCAGTACGGGCCCCGTGACCTGTGGTCGGAGATGGAGACGGCCTACCTGGCCTGGGTGGGTCTCGGTGAGCCGGAACTGGAGCGGTTCGGGCTCACCGTGGGTGTCGAAGGCCGGCAGGTGTGGTTGGACCAGCCGCGCAACCTGGTGCGGTGAGGAAGGAGACGCACGTGGGTGACCACGGCAAAGAGGTGAACTGCTCCACCTGCCACGGGAGGAAGACCATCACGCAGTCCCGGGACGGGAAGGTCGACCGGATCCCGTGCCCGCTCTGCAACGGGACCGGCAAGCAGCCGTAGGGGGCCGGACCGATGGGGCCTCGGCCATGTGCTGGACGAGTTGCGGAGAGAGGTGGTCACGATCGTCGTTCGACCGGCGGGGGAGGAGCGCCGCCCTCCCCAAGCACCGGAAGAGCTTTCGGACGACCTCGCCGAGGCGGGGGACCGAGAGTTCGCCGAACGCCTCGGGACACGGCTCCGCCTCCACTGAGTCGGCTCCTCGCCACCGTCCACGTGACCGGAGGAGGGACAGGGCGGTCCCTCCCGGCGTGCTGGAGAGACGTGAAAACCAGTGGCGGCGCGCGGCAGGGCTCGGCTAGTGTCCGGCCCGTGCCCGAATCGGTTGACGTGGCCGCCTAGCGGCGGCCGACCCCAGAGTCCTCCGCCGCATCAGCGACCACGCCGGTGCGGCCCTCCGTGCTGCCCCGGCTCCGTTCCTGAACGCCCGGAGCCTCCGACTTGTCCACACCACCCGCACGCCGCGGAGCAGTCCTCCTCGCCGTGCTCCTCTCCACCCTCACGTTCCCCCTGGCCATCACCGGCGCCTCGGTGGCGCTGCCCGCCGTCGGCGCCGAGCTCGGCGGCGGCCCGACCGCGCTCCAGTGGGTCGTCAACTCCTACAACGCGTGCTTCGCCGCGTTCCTCGTGTGCGCCGGGGCCGTGGCCGACGCGGTCGGCCGTCGGCGCGTCTACGCCGCGGGGGTCCTCCTCTTCTGCGCGGCCGGCCTGCTGTGCCTGTTCGCGCGGGACGTCGCCGTGCTGAACCTGCTCCGTGCGGTCGGCGGCGTCGGCGCCGCGGCGGCGGTCGCCGGGGGCGGGGCGATGCTCGCAGCGACCTTCGAGGGGCCCGTGCGTGCGCGGGCCTTCGGCCTCCTCGGCACGGTGCTGGGCGCGGGCACCGCCTTCGGTCCCGCCGTCGCCGGGCTGCTGGTCGACACCCTGGGCTGGCGGGCCGCGTTCGCCGCCCCGGCGGTGGTCGCCGGTCTCGCCCTGGCGCTGGTCCCGCTGATGCCCGCCGCGCGCGGCACCGGGAGGCCGGTCGACCGGCCGGGCGCGGTCCTGTTCACCTCGGCGCTGGCGGTCCTGGTCGCCGCCCTGGTCGAGGGCCCCGCACGGGGCCTGCCGGCGGTGCTGGCGGGGCTCGCGGTGTCCGCCCTGCTGCTGGCCGCCTTCGTCCTGGTCGAACGGCGCAGCCCCGAGCCCCTGGTCGACGTGGCGCTGCTCGGCAACCGCAGGTTCGTCGCGTACGCCCTGGCGGCGGCCGCGTTCATGGCGGTGCTCGTCCCCCTGCTCGTCTACCTGCCCTCGTACCTGATCGCGGTGGTGGGTCTGGGCGCGGCGCAGGCCGGACTGTGGCTGCTGATGCTCACGGGGCCGACGCTGTTCCTGCCCGCGCTGGGGGCGGAGCTGGCCTCCCGGCTGCCCCACACCGCGGTCGTGGCGGGCGCCCTGGTCCTGTGCGGGGCGGGCTCCGCGGGCCTGCTGGTGCTCGGTCCGGACGCCACGCCGTGGACGCTCCTGCTCCCGTTCCTGCTGATCGGGGTCGGTGTGGGTCTCACCAACGGCACCGTCGACGGCATGGCGATGGGGGTCGTGGACGCCGAGCGGACCGGGGTCGCCTCCGGCGTGTTCAACGCGACCCGCATCACCGTGGAGACGGTCGCCCTCGCCTGCGCGGGAGCCGTCCTCGCGGCGCTCACCGGGGGCCGGCTGGAGGGCGAGGGGTTCACGGACGCGTTCCACGTCGTGGCCCTCGCCCTGGCCGGGGTCGCCGCCCTGGCGGCGGCGGGGGTCCTCGTCCTGGGCGGGCGCGGGGAGAAGGAACCGGAGAAATCCCCCCTCTCCTGAGAGGCAGAGGCGCGGAGCCGCCGGACGGGCTCCCCGTCGGGCGGCCCCGCGCCGGCGGGCTCGGCCCCGGCTACGCGAGGTCCTCCTCGTCGGGCCGCGCGGAGTCGGGGCTGAGCGGGTCGTGCCCCACCGACATCAGGCGGCGCCGCCACCCGGGATCCTCGCGGTGCGGGTCGGCCAGTTCGCGCCGGACGAGATCCGACACCTCGCGCATCAGCTCGACGTCGGCCCCCGTCACGTCGGAACGGCGTTTGGACAGCAGGTTCACGACCGCCTCGCCCCGCCGGGACACCGTGCGGCCGGGCTCCGGCCGGAAGCCCTCCTCGCCGGAGGCGTTGGTGAGCAGCCACGCGCGCAGCTCCTCACCGGTCATGTTCACCGCCGAGTGGAAGTCCTCCCACGCGTCGTCCACGGCCGGATCGTGCTCGCTCATCTTCGTCCTCCTCGCTCTCGGACATGTCCTGTCGGGTCCGTCCACCGGCTCCGGCCCGCCCCGCTCCGGAGCCCCGGCCGCCGCACCGGTCGGGCCCCTCACCGCCGGAGCCGGCGGGACGCGTAGACCGCGGCCCCCGCCGCCAGCACGGCCGCGCCGGCCAGGGCCGCGGGCCGCCGCCTGCGGTTCAGCTCGTCGAGGGGGCTGACGGCGTACGCCTCGTCGTCGAACTCCCCGTGCGCGCCGAAGTCCCGCACGTCGTCCACGGGCTCGAACAGGTTGTCCCGTTCGGGCGCGGGCTCGTCCCGGACCTGGCTTCCCCTGCCGGAGAGGCCCAGCTGGAGGTCGAGCGCCCGCGGGGCGAGGCGCTGCGCCAGCACGGTGCCCACGGTCGACGCGCCCACCCAGTACCGGCGGCGCCGGGGGTGCTCGGCGGCCCACACGATCGCGCGCGCCGCCACCTCCGGCTGGTAGACCGGCGGCACGGGCCTGGTCCGCGCCCCCATCCGCGAGCGGACCCACGAGAACTGCGGGGTGTTGACCGCCGGCAGGTGGACCTCCGTCACCCTGATCCGCGACCGGGCGTCCACCAGTTCGGCGCGCACGGAGTCGGTGAACCCGCGCACCGCGTGCTTGGCCCCGCAGTACGCGGCCTGGAAGGGGATGCCCCGGTAGGCCAGGGCCGACCCGACCTGCACGACCACGCCCCGGTTCCGGGGCGCCATCAGCTCCAGCGCGGTCCGCGTGCCGTGGACGTAGCCGTGGTAGCAGACGTCGGTGACCCGGCGGTACTCCTCGGGCTCCACCTCCCCGAAGGGGGCGATGACCGAGGCGAAGGCCGCGTTCACCCACACGTCCACCGGGCCGAGCGCGGCCTCGATCCGGCCCGCCGCCTCGCGCACCGCCGCGGCGTCCGCGACGTCCGTGCGGACGGACAGCGCGGGGACCCCGGCCTCGCGCGCCTCCCGCTCGGCGGCGGCCAGCCCCTCCGCGCCGCGCGCGAGGAGGGCCACCGCGTAGCCGCGGCGGGCGAACTCCCGCGCGGTCGCCCGGCCGACGCCCGCGCTGGCGCCGCTGACGACGGCCACCCGGCGCCCCCCGTTCCCGGTCTCCATACCGACCTCCGTCACGCACTCGGGTCCTTCCCCCTGCGCTACCCGGGGCAGTGGTTCCTTATGTGCGCACCAGGGCGCTGAAGTGTCGTTTCGTCCCGTCCGTCCCAGGGCAGTCGGAGAGGAAGCGCTCACGGGAGGACCACGGGGGAGGGGCCGATGGGGCAGGGGACGACGGGCATCGGGGACCACGGCTTCCTCTCGGACTGCCACACCGCGGCGCTCACCACACCGGAAGGCACGGTCACGTGGCTGTGCGCGCCGAGGTTCGACGGGCCCGCGTTCCTGTCCGGGATCCTCGACCCGGACCGCGGCGGGGAGTGGACCCTGGAGGTCCAGGGGGCGCGTCCGGCGGACCGCGCCTACGTGGACGAGACGCTCGTCCTGGAGACCCTGTGGCGGGGCGACGGGGTGGAGGTCGCGGTCCGCGACCTGCTCGCGGTCCGGACCCCCGAGGGGGAGGAGGGCCTGTACCGCGAGGGCGTCCTCGTGAGGCTCGTCGAGTGCCGGTCGGGCACCACCTCCGTGCGCTCCCGGCTGCGCGCCCGTCCCGACTTCGGACGATCGGAGCCGCGGTGGGAGAGCGCCGGCGGGGGCCTGAGGGAGGCGTCGGGCCCGCTGCTGTCGGGCGCCCCCGGCCCCGGCCTCACCGAGGAGGGGGACCCCGAGTTCCTGGTGGAGCTCTCCGAGGGGGACACCGCGGTCCTCGCGCTGGACTACCTCCGCGGCGAGCGCCGCGTCGACCTGGGCGAGGGGCGCTCCCTGCTTCGGGGGACGGTGGACGCGTGGCGGGCGTGGTCGGCGCGGACCGACTACGACGGCGCGGGGGCCGCCCACGTGCGCCGCAGCGCGCTCACCCTGCGCGGGCTGCTCCACGAGGAGAGCGGAGCCCTGATCGCCGCGCCCACCACCTCCCTGCCCGAGTGGCCGGGAGGGACCAGGAACTGGGACTACCGCTACGTGTGGCACCGCGACGCGGCCCTCGTGGTGCTGGCCTTCCTCCGCCTCGGGCACGAGGCCGAGGCGGGGAACTACCTGAGCTTCCTGCTGCGCGTGTGCGGTCGCCCGAAGGGCTGGCTCCCGCCCGTGGAGACGGTCGACGAGGACCCGCCCCCCGAGGAGGAGGTCCTGGACCACCTGTCCGGGTACGGCGGAGCGCGGCCGGTCCGGACCGGCAACGCGGCGTACTCGCAGCACCAGCTGGACGTGTACGGGCACATCCTCGACGCGGCCCTCTCCTACGAGGACGCCACCGGGGGCCTGCCGCCGGACGAGCTGGCCCGGCTCGCCACCGTGGTCGAGTCGGCGCGCGAGCTGTGGCGGGAGCCGGACGAGGGCATGTGGGAGGTCCGGTCGGACCCCCGGCACTGGACCAGCTCCAAGGTCTACGCCTGGGTGTGCCTCGACCGGGCGGTCCAGCTCGCGGAGTTGACCGGCGGGGAGGACGAGGTGCCGCTGGACGCATGGCGCGAGGAGGCCCGCGCGATCCACCGGGACGTCCTCGACCACGGCTACGACCCGTCCACCGGCTCCTTCGTCCAGTCCTACGGCGCGGCCAACGTGGACGGCTCGCTGCTGCGGATCCCGCTCCTGGGCTTCCTCGACGGCACCGACCCGCGTGTGCTCCGCACCCTGGAGCGCGTGGAGGCCGAACTGGGCGAGGGCGGCGGCCTGATCCGCAGGTACGACCCCGGGGAGACCGGCGACGGGATCGGCGCCCCGGAGGGCGCCTTCCTCCTCTGCTCGTTCGACATGGTGTCCGCGCTCGTCCTCGCCGGGCGGACCGACGAGGCGAGGGAGAGGTTCGAGCGGCTGTGCGGGAGCGGGGGCGAACTGGGGCTCCTGGCCGAGGAGATGACCGCCGACGGCACCCAGCTGGGCAACTTCCCCCAGGCCTTCACGCACCTCGCGCTGATCGAGGCCGCCGTCAACGTCGACGGGGCGGCCGACAGGGAGGCGTTGCACGACTGGGCCCGCAACAGGTCCGGCAACGGAGGCGGAACGAGACGAAGGAGGAACGGGGACGATGACTGACGACACCTCCGGCGCGGAGAGCGTCAAGGAGACGGTCCGGCAGGAGGCGGAGGCCTACCGCGGGGGCAGCGACCAGCCGCTCGTCGGCTACGCCGCGGTGGCGTCCGGCTACGCGGCCCTGGTGGCGGCGGGGGCGCTCGTCGCGAGCCGCTCCCGCCGGAGCGGGGCCGCCGCCTCGGTGGGGCCCTGGGACCTGGCGCTGATGGGGCTCACCACCCACAAGCTGTCGCGGCTGCTGGCCAAGGACCCGGTGACCAGCCCGCTGCGGTCGTTCTTCACGCGCTTCCGCGGGGCCTCCGCGCCGGCCGAGCTCGACGAGGAGGTGCGCGGCGAGGGCGGGCGCAAGGCGGTCGGCGAGCTGGTCACCTGCCCCTTCTGCCTGGCCCAGTGGGTGGCCACCGGCTACGCCTTCGGGCTGGTGTTCGCCCCCTCCCTCACGCGGAGCGCGGGGGCGGTGTTCAGCGCCGTGGCGGTGTCCGACTGGCTGCAACTCGCCTATGTGCGCCTGCAGAAGGCGCAGGGGTAGGGGCCCGGCCGCCTCTCCCGACCGGGCCCGGCGCGCCTGGTCAGGCGCCGCGGCGGCGGTCCTCCGGCCCGGTCCCCCCGGCGCCGGAGCCGTCCCCGTCCGTCCCCCCGTCCCCGTCCGGGCCGTCGGAGCCGGCGATGCCCGCCTCGGGGGGAGCGCCGACGACGAACCCGAAGACGACGTGGTCGATCAGCAGCGCCCACCGCTCGCGCGGCCTGGACCTGCGCGCGTGGGCCAGGCCCAGCACCGGAGCGACGGCCACCTCGAACAGGCCCCACACAGCGACGCCGTACACCGGCCCGGTCAGCCGCGAACGGCGCAGCCGGGCGGGCAGGAGGGCGAACGCGGCCCCCGCCGTCGCGCCGTACCCCCAGTGGGCCAGTTCCACGGCGGCCGACCTGCGGTGCTCGGGCACGCTCTCCAGCAGGAGGGGCACGCCCTCCTTGAGGACGGCGTCGGGCGGCGTCCTCTCGATGGCCCCCACACCGACCGCCACCTGCCGCATCCCGCTCATCGCCATCGCTCCCACGACCCCCCGCAGAGACCCCCGGATCCAGGGGCGGCGGGGAGGAGCACCGGATTCTTCGACCATCGCTGCCTCCCAGTTCCTCGGTGCCTTCCGGTTCCCACCCCCTAGCCGTTCCACGGGCCGTCCACACGTCGGGACGCGAATCCGTCGCGCCGTCCGGGTCGGCGGGGCCGCCCGGAGCGGTGCGCCGGGGCCGACGCGCGCCGTGCGTCCCGTCCGGGGTGCTGGACCGGCCCCACCGGCCGCCGTAGCCTCGACCCGACGGGCAAGGCGAGCAGCGAGGAGCCCCGCCACATGGCGACCACAGCGCCGGACCGGCGTCCCGCGTCCCTGGCCGCGATCGAGGCCGACACCGAGGCCATCGGCTTCACCATGTCCTGCGAGGAGGGTGTGGGCCGCCTCCTCCGGGCCCTGGCGGCGTCCAAGCCCGGAGGGCGGGTGCTCGAACTGGGCACCGGCACCGGGGCGGGCACCGCGTGGCTGCTCGCCGGGATGGACCGGGAGTCCGTCCTGGAGACCGTCGACAACGACCCCGAGTGCCTCGGCGTGGCCCGCCGCCACCACACCGTGGACCCGCGCGTGACGGTCTACGAGGCCGACGGCGGCGAGTGGCTGACCGGCCGGGCGGACGACACCGGCCCCGGCTACGACCTGGTGTTCGCGGACACGTGGCCGGGCAAGTTCACCCACCTGGACGAGGCGCTGTCGCTCGTGGACCGGGGCGGCTTCTACGTCGTCGGCGACCTCGCCCGGCACGCGGAGGGCACGGGCTCCGAGGGCCACCGGCTGGAGGTCGAGGGGCTGATCGGCGATCTGGAGTCGCGTTCGGGCTGGGAGCGGATCCCGCTGCTCGGCTGGTCCTGCGGGGTGCTCGTGATGGTCCGCCGCTGAGGCGTGTCCGGCGCGGAACCGGCCCCCGGGCGGGCGGCGCCCCCTACGGTGGGCGGGACACCCGCCCTCTCCGGTCTGGAGCACCGACCTTGAGCCCACGTTTCCGGGAACTCGACCACCGGCCCACCCCGATGGGGGTGATCAGCCTGCGCCGCCGCTGGGACCCCCTCGTGGGCGACGACGTCTACGAGATCAAGCTCGACGACGACTTCCTGATGTCCAGCGCCTTCACCGCCGCGGAGGTGGAGGTGGCCCGCCTCGCCCTGGCCGAACTGCGCGCGGGCCCCGGCGCGGAGCCGCCGGACGGGTACGACGTGGTCGTGGGCGGGCTCGGGCTCGGCCACACCGCCCTCACCGTGCTCGACGACCCCGGTGTGCGCTCGCTCCTGGTGGTGGAGGCGCTGGGCGAGGTGGTCGACTGGCACCGGGAGGGGCTCGTCCCGGCGGGGGCCGTGCTCTCCGCCGACCCCCGCTGCCGGCTGGTGCGCGGCGACTTCTTCTCACGGGCCCTGGGAGCGGAGGGGCTGGACCCGGAGTCCCCGGGCCGCCGCTTCCACGCGGTCGTGGTCGACATCGACCACTCGCCCCGGCACCTGCTCCACCCGTCCCACGCACCCTTCTACGAGCCGGAGGGGGTGCGCCGCCTCGCCGGGCGCCTGCACCCCGGCGGGGTGTTCGCGCTCTGGTCCGACGACCCGCCGGACGCCGACTACGAGGACGTCCTGAGGCTGGCCTTCGGCGGCGTGCGCAGCGAGGTGGTGACCTTCGCCAGCCCCTACCGGGAGGCGCCCGCGTCGAACACCGTCTACCTGGGGACCGCCCCCGGGGCCTGAGCCGGGGGCGGGTCGCGGGGCGCGCGACGTGTCAGAAGCGCCGGAGGGGGAAGCGACGGAGAGAGCGGGGGACGGCCCACGGCGGGACGGTTCCGCGGGGGGCGGCGGGGCCGCGAGCACGGGACCGGGCCCTCCCCGGCGGTGGACGAGGACAGGAGGGGACGGGGTGGCGCAGCGGCGTCGGTCGGGAATCGGAGAGCGTTGGCGCCGGTGGGCGCGCAGGGTCGTCGAGCGGCGGGGGCACGAGCGGGAGACCGCCGTCCTCATCCTCAAGTGCGCCGTGGCCGCGACCCTCGCCCTGGGGGTGGGCACCCTGCTGATGGACACGCAGCAGATCGGGTTCGCGCCGTTCTCCGCCCTCCTGGTCGTGCGCCCCAGCGTCTACGGATCGGTGCTCCAGTCCGGCCGCTACGTGGCCGCGGTCGTGGCGGGCGCGCTGATCGCGGGCGTGGGCGGCCTCACCGTCGGACCCGAGCTGTGGATCTTCGCGCTCCTCGTCCTGTTCGCCCTCGTCCTGGGCCAGGCCGCCGTCTTCGGCTCGCAGGGCTCCCAGATCCCCGTCGTCGCGGCGTTCGCCCTGGCCGGGGGCACGGCTGCCAGTCCGGGCGACCTCGGCTCGCTCCTGGCCATGGTCATGGTGGGCGCGGGCGCGGCCGTGGTGACGAACACGGTCCTCGCCCCCGCCATCCGCTTCCGCGACGCCGAGAACGCGGTTCTCGACTTCGCCGACGGGCTGTGCCAGCTGTCGCACGAGATGGCCGAGGGGCTCGGGCGGGGGAACGACGGCCTGGCCGACCTCGACCACTGGGCGCGCGTCGCGGACGGGTTCGACGACACCGCGCGCAACGCGCGGGCCGCGGTCGCCAAGCAGGAGGAGCGGGCGCGCCTCAACCCGCGCAGGGCCCTGGGCGGTCGCGGGCCCCAGGGCGACCCGGACGCGTACCGGGCCTGGATCTCCGCCCTGGGCCGGTCCTCGCGCCACCTCCAGTCGGTCGTGCGCACCCTGAGGTATGCGACCGACCCCGGCGGGAGGTTCCCCGCGCCGGAGGACGCCTTCCTGCGCGAGTTCGCGCGACTCCTGGCCGGCGCGGCCGACGCGTTCCGGACGGTCCGCGACGCCGAGGAGCCGGAGCGCTCCTCCGTCTCCGCCGACCTGCGCGCCTGCCTGGAGGAGGGGGAGCGCGGGGTGGAGCGGACGCGGGAGCGGATCAGCGCGGACCGGGACCGCCGACCCGTGTACAGCGCACTGCTCACCGACGTGGACCGCCTGTTCGAGGAGCTCCAGGAGGGGCACGAGAACAGTGCGCGCGACCGCGGGTGAGGAATCGGGCGTACACGGGCGGTCACGGGGAAGGGAGCGGGCATGGTGCACACATCGACCGCGAGACCCGCGCTGCGTACCCTCTCCGCCCTCGGAGCCCTCCTCCTGCTCTCCGCCTGCGGCGCCCCCGAGGGCGTGACCACCGGGGCCGGGGAGACCGACCCCGGGACGACCGCGTCCGAGCCCGGAGATCCCGAGGACGTCGCCACCGGACTGGAGGTGCCGTGGGGGATCGCGTTCCTCCCGGACGGCTCGGCCCTGGTCGCCCAGCGCGACTCCGCCGACGTCGTCCGCGTGGCGGACGACGGCGCCGTCACCGGCGCCGGGACCGTCCCCGGGGTGTCCCCGTCCGGGGAGGGCGGTCTGCTGGGACTGGCCGTCGACCCCGGATTCCCCGAGGAGCCCTACGTGTACGCGTACTACACGACGGACTCCGACAACCGGATCAGCCGGATGGAGTACGACCCTGACGGGGGCGGCCTGGGCGAGCCGGAGACGGTCCTCGACGGGATCCCCTCGGCGTCCACCCACAACGGCGGCCGGATCGGGTTCGGCCCCGACGGCCTCCTCTACGCGGGGACCGGCGATGCCGGGGACCCGGGCGACTCCCAGGACACCGGCTCCCTCGGCGGCAAGGTCCTGCGCCTCACCCCGGACGGGGAGCCCGCCCCGGACAACCCGTTCGGCAACTACACGTACAGCTACGGGCACCGCAACGTGCAGGGCCTGGCGTGGGACGGCGACGGGAGGCTCTACGCCACCGAGTTCGGCCAGAACCGGCTGGACGAGGTCAACCTGATCGAGCCCGGCGACAACTACGGGTGGCCCGAGGTGGAGGGGCCCGGCGGCGGGGACGAGTACGTCGACCCGCTGGTCGCGTGGACCACCGCGGAGGCGTCCCCGAGCGGCGCGGCCTTCGCGGGCGGCTCCCTGTGGGTGGCGGGCCTGCGCGGCGAACGGCTCTGGGAGGTGCCGCTCACCGGTGACGGCGGAGCGGGCGAGCCGGTCGCCCACCTGGAGGGGGAGTACGGCCGCCTGCGCACGGTGGTGGCCGTCCCCGGCGGGGACGGGCTGTGGCTGGGCACCAGCAACCTGGACGGCCGGGGCGAACCGCGCGACGGCGACGACCGGATCCTGAGGCTGCCACTGGAGTAGGCGGGCCGCGGCCCCGCGGCCGGGCCCCCGGTCCTTCCCCGGGCGTCCCGGAGGAGGATGTCGGACGGGGCCCCACGCTCTCCTGAGGGGCCCCGTCCTCCCGGAGGGGTCTGCGGCCGGTCCGGGACCCGGTCACCGGGTCCCGGACCGGGCGGCTACCGGAGCTGCTCGACGGCGAACGCGGACACCCACGCCAGCGTCGAGTTCCAGTTGACGGTCAGCTCGTTGGTGGCGTACGAGCCGATGTCGTCGATGTAGCAGAACTGGGGCGCGCACCCGGCCAGGTCGGCCGCGGTCACCGGGTCCCAGGTGGCCGTGTCCGAATTGGGCCCTCCGGCGAGGGAGCCGGGGGGCGGGCTGGGCAGCGACGGGTCGAGCTGGTGGGCGTACCAGCGGCTGTGCTGGTTGACCGAGTCGTTGGAGCCGTGCCCGGTGACGTAGGACTGGTTGAGGGCGTTGCGGCCCAGCACGTAGTCCATCCCCTCCAGCGCCGCGTCCCGGAAGGCCGCGTCCCCGCTGACGTCGTAGGCGGTCGACAGCACCACCAGGTTGTTCAGCACGAGGTTGTTGGAGCCCCAGGCGAAGACCCCGTCCTCGGGCGCGTAGGCCAGGCCGTACGGGTGGGACCCGACGTTGTCCAGGTACTGCCCGGCGCCCTCGACCAGGGCGTCCCGCGCCCCGTCGGACAGGTCGTTGGGCAGCGAGGCCAGCTGGAGGACCCCCAGCGGAGCCGTGTAGCGCCAGTCGAACCCGCCGGGTCCGAACACCCCGGGGTCGGCGTGCAGGTCGGACGAGGTGACGGCGTCCTCGTACGCGGCGTCGCCCGTGGCCAGGTACAGCTCCGCGGCCGCCCAGTAGAACTCGTCGGAGACGTCGGTGTCGTCGTAGGGGCCTCCACCCTCGCCGGTCGAGGGGGCGTACTCCTCGGGGTGGGCCCCGGCGGCGGCCCAGGCGGTCTCCGCCGCCTCCAGGCAGGAGGCGGCGAACCCCGCGTCGTAGGGCTCGAACACCCGGGAGCACTGGGCCGCGGTCGCCGCGAGGTTGAGGGTGGCGGCCGTCGACGGCGGGTGCAGGTGGCGGGGCTGGGGGTCGTCGGCGGGCAGCATCGGGATCGCCGTCCACGCCGCGTCGTGGACCTTGTGGTGGGCCATGCCGGCCAGGGGTTCTCCCCCGGGCACCTGCATGGCCATCAGGAACTCCATCTCCCAGCGGGCCTCGTCCAGGACGTCGGGGACGCCGTTGTCCCGCTCGGGCAGGCGCAGGGTGGAGTCGCCCGCGCGGTCGGGGTTGCCGGTCGGCGCGTGCAGGGCGCGCTCGTGGACGCTCATCAGCTGGTGGACGGAGATGCCGCCGTTGACCACGTACTTGCCGTGGTCGCCCGCGTCGTACCAGCCGCCGGACACGTCCAGTGTGTAGTCGCAGGGGGCGGTGGGATGGCAGGAGACCTCGGTGTCCCCCTGGTTGGGCGCGACGCCGATGTGCCCGGCCTCGCGTCCGTAGCCTGGGGCGATCGCGTCCGAGATCCCGATGCCGCTGCGCTGGGGGTAGTAGAAGGACAGGGCGTCCGCGGCCAGGTCCTCGTAGAGGTCGGCGGAGACGGCGAAGGGATGGCTCGTCTCCCCGTCGGCGGTCAGCGTGTACCCCTCACCGGGCTCGGTGAAGCCGCCGAAGTCGACGGTGTGGACGCTCTGGCCGGACGAGGCGTCGGGGCCGCGGGGGACGGTGTCGCCCTCGGCGACGACCGCGCCGTCCGCGTCGGCCAGCGTCCAGGGGAGGGGGTCGGCGGCGTCCGTGACGACGGTGGCGTTCTTGGGGCCCTCGGGCAGGTAGCCGAGCTGGTTGACGCGCACGCGCGGGCCGGTGTCGGGCACGTACACGGGGGGTTCGGCGCCGTCGAGCAGGGACACGTCGTCCAGGCAGAGCGTCCAGGGCTCGTCCGCGCCGCCGACCTGGAACGCCACCTGGGCGTCGTCGCGGTCCTCGTCCGCCGTGAAGACGAACGAGTGGGCGGCGGGCTCCTCGGTGAGGAACGCGCGTTCGTCGAGTATGGTGCGCCAGGGGTCGACGGGTTCCTGGACGAGCGCGCGGACGGGCCGGGACCCGGCCCCGGAGGCGGTGAAGGAGAAGGTGTAGGACTCTCCCGCGCGCAGGGGGACGCCGTCCTGGCCGATGATCACGTCCCACGGATTGGCGGTTCCGCCGGGGATGTCGGCGCACAGCCGCCCGTCCTCCGTGACCTCGGGCGCGATGGAGGGGCTGCTCCACCACCCGGTGGCGCCGTCGTCGAAGCCTCCGTTGACGATGTGTTCGGTGGGTTCCTCATCGGCCTGAACGGGGGAGGCCGCGAGGAGGGTCGCCGAGAGCGCCAGGGCGGCGCCGAGGGCCGGTGCAGCGTTTCTTCGTACCGGTCTCACTTGTGGGGGTCCTTCCGCCGGGGGTGAGCGGTCGACATGTCTGGGAGCGCTCCCAAATTCATTGTTGTGTCGTAGGTCACCGCTGTCAATGGGGGTAAACGGCCCCGGACGGCGCGGGTTCCCCGCCACCCCGGAGGGCGCTCTCCGGGGTGGCGGGGAACCCGCCCGGGCTCAGTCCCCGGCCCCGGACCGCTCCGTCCCCACCCGCTCCGCGCCCGCGGCGGAGCCCCCGGCCGGCCCGTCTCCGCGGCCCAGCGCCCACACGGCCAGGGCCGCGCCCAGCAGCACCAGGACCAGCGCCGCCGCGGCCAGCGCGACGGCCGGCCCCGTCCGGGACCGCTTCCGCTCGGGAGGCGGAGGGGGCCCGCCGGAACCGGTCAGCGCGCGGGCCAGGCCCGCCGCGTCCGGGCGGTCCTCCGCCAGCGGCGCCAGCGCGGCCGCGACCGGGCCGGCCAGGTCCCGGGGCACCCCGAACAGGTCCGGGCGGCCGTTCTCGTGCCGGTGCGCCACGGCGTCCGGGTCGCCGGCGCCGAACGGAGCCCTGCCGGTCGCGGCGAAGGCCACCACCGACCCCCAGGAGAACATGTCGATCGCGGAGGACAGGCGGCCGGTGAAGCACTCCGGGTCCACCCAGCCCGCCGAGTCGGCCGCGGCCACGTGCGCCTCGAAACCGGTCAGCACCGGGCCGTCCGGGCCCAGGACCACGCCGGCCGGGGTCAGGTTCGGGTAGACGGCCCCGGCGGCGTGGACGTCGGCCAGCGCCGCCGCGACGCCGGCGGCGAGTTCGCGGACCTGGCCGCCGGGCATCGGCCCGTGCGTGGCGACCATGTCGCGCACGGTCGGCCCGGGGACGTACGCGGTCGCGAACCACGGGCGCGGGGCGGAGCCGTCGGCGGCGAGCAGCGGGGCCACACGGGGCGAGCGCACCCGCTGGACCAGGCCGACGTGGTGGGCGAACCGGGACCGGAAGCCGGGGACGGCCACGTGCTCCTCGCGGACCACGGTGAGCGCGGCCCAGCCGCCGCGCCCGTCCGGGGCGGCGTAGGTGACACCGGAGCCCCCGGTGTTCATCCGGCCGTGCAGGGGATACGGGCCGACCTGGGCGGGGTCGCCGGCCACGAGCGGGGTCGTCGGGGGGGTCTCGTTCACGGTTCCTCCGGCGGGTCCGGCCCACGGGCCGTCCGGGTCCGCCTGTCGTCCGGATGCGTTCGGGGACAGTATGGCGCGAACGGGACGAAGGCCGTGACCGGGCCGCCCCGGGACCCCCTCCGGTCCCGGGGCGGCCCTGGGCGTCACTCCCCGGAGGGGAGCAGGCCCCGCGCGACGACGGTCTCGGTCAGGGCGCGGCGGATCTCCTCGGCGTCACCGGTGTGGCCCCGGTGCCCAGTGGCGGCGAGCAGCTGGTCGCGGATCGCCGCGACCACGGCGTCCCCGCGCAGCACCTCGGCCAGCGGGGCCGCCTCGACGGCCTCCTTCCACTGGCGCAGCGCGTCCAGCCGGCCGTGGTCGACGGACTCGCGGGTGAGGTGGAACAGGGCGTCGATGTTGCGGTGGTAGGCGTCCGCGTCCAGGAGGTCGACGTCGAGGACCTCGACCGGGTTGTTGCCGCCCTCGCCGTCGGGGCGCAGGTGGTAGACCCGCCAGCGGCGGCCGTTGGTGAGGATCACCCACTCGGCGCCCTCGTCCGCCGCCAGGCGCCGCGACATCTGGATGTTGCGCTGGTCGAGCTCCTGGCCGATCCGCCGCACCTCGACGGGGGCGAACAGCTTGCCCTCCAGCATGATCGCGTAGTCGATCGAGTCGCCGCTCGTGCGGTACTCGGTGGTCATGTCCTGGTACTTGCTGAAATTCAGGCCGACGCTGAAGAAGTCGGCGACGAGCATGCGGGTGTCGCCGTCGTTGGCGTCGCGCTCCAGCAGGTCGGCCAGGGGGCCGGAGAGGCGGTCCACCGCCGCGGCGACCCGACCGCGGACCGGGGTCTCCCAGCTCACGGTGGTGGTGAACTCGCCGGTCCTGGTCATGACCTGGGTGTCGTCAGCGTCCATGAACGTCCGTTTCCGTCTGTGGTGAAAGCCCTGTCGCACGGCTTTCTCCGGGACCGGGGGAGCACGCGGACGAGGGGGAGAATCCGGCCCCGATGGTACAGCTCACGGGGCCGTCCGCGGGCCCCGGGTTCGCCTTGCCACAGGCGGAACCGGGCGCCCGGCACGCCGCCCGCAGACCTCCTCGCACCGTGTCCCGCCGTCGGCGCGCCCGTCCGGCCGCGCGCCGCCGGGCACGGCCGCCGCCGGGCGGCTCACAGGCCCCCGGAGACCCGCAGAACCGTGCCCGTCGCGTAGGCGGCCTCGGGGGACAGCAGCCACGAGATCGCGGCGGCGATCTCGAAGTCCTGCCCGGGCCGCCCCAGGGGGATGCGCGTGGCGGCGGCCTTGGCCGGGCGGTCGGGGTCGCCCATCGCCGCGTGCATGCCGGTCTCGATCACGCCGGGCGCCACGGCGTTGACGCGGACCCCGTCGGGGCCCAGCTCCTTCGACAGGCCCACGGTGAGGGCGTCCACCGCGGCCTTGGTCGCGGCGTAGTGCACGTACTCGCCGGGGCTGCCGAGCGTGGCGGCCGCGGAGGACACGTTGACGATGGACCCCGAACCGTGCTCGGCCATGTCCCGGGCTGCCCGGCGGCAGCACAGCAGGTAGCCGAGCAGGTTGACGTCGACCACCCTGCGCAGGACGTCGGCCGGGGCGTCCGCGAGCCTGCCCAGCGGGCCGGTGACGCCGGCGTTGTTGACCAGGCCGGTGACCCGCCCCAGCGGGGCGGCCGAGTCGAAGAGCCGCTCGACGTCCTCCTCCGAGGAGGTGTCCGCGCGCACGGTGACGCAGCGCGCGCCGGCCTCCCGCACCGCGGCCGCGGTCCGGGCGGCCGCCCCCTCGTCGCTCGCGTAGCCCAGCACCAGGTCGTGGCCCTCGGAGGCCAGCCTGACGCAGGTGGCGGCGCCGATGCCCCGGCTGCCGCCGGTGACGACTGTGAGCGGACGGGACACGGTGACCCCCTGTGAGCTGTTTCGACGGACCTCCAGTGTCCACCACGGCGCCCGTGCCGCCCTCATCGCCCCCGGTCACGGGGGCGGCCGGGCCCTTCCGGCTCCCTCGGGGCCCGGCCCGGCCCGGCGCCGCGGCGCGTACGCACCGCGGCGCCGGCGGCCGTCCTCTCCCCGTCCGCCGGGGCGCCCGTGGCGCGACCCCCACAGAGGCGCCACGGGGCCGCACTCAGGAGAGGACGTCGCGGAGCTCCTCCAGGAACCGCAGGAGGGCGACCGAGCCCGGGTCGCGCTCGCCCGCCCCGCGCTCGCCCACCCAGGCTGCGCGGCCCTTCGCCGACGTCAGCCCGCTGGTCTCCTCGACGGCGTGCCCGGCCGCGGAGGCGGCGGCGCGCACGGCGGCGACCGGGTCGTCGGCCCCTTCCAGGGCCGCCTCCACCAGGAGGAGCCCGTCCACGAACGTCTTGTCGCCGGGCTCGGCGCCGCCCCGCTCCCGCACCCGGCGGGACACGGCGGCGGTGAGGCGCGCGGCGTCGCGGACCGAGACGGACGCGAGCTCCTCCGACTCGGCGGCGGCGGCGAGCACGCCCGCGCCGGTCAGCGCGGCGAACGTGGAGGGGTTGGCCGACGCGAACGCCGTCGCCGCCGCGCGCAGCACGTCGGCGTGGTGGGCGTCCTCCGGCAGCGCGAGCAGCGCCTCGCGCACGGCCTCCGCCCCCGAGGAGACCGTGATGCCCAGGTCGCCGTCGCCGAGGCGCGAGTCCAGCAGCCGCAGCTCCTCCGCGTGCGCGGGCATGCGCTCCATGGCCGCGACCAGAGCGCCGCGCAGCGCGCCGGCGGCGCCGGTGCGGCGGACGGCGGGGGCCGGGCCCCGGGCGGCCGCGGAACCGGGCGCCCCGGCCCCGGCCGCGCGGGGCTCCGGCGCCTCCGTGTTCCCCTGGCCGAAGAACGGGGACGCGGCGGGGGCGTCGATCAGCTCGGCCAGCTCGTCGTCGAGCAGGAGCACGGAGACCGAGGCCCCCGCCATCTCCAGGCTCGTCGCGAACTCGCCCACGTAGCGCCGGTGGATGACCACGCCGCGCTCGCCCAGCACCTGGTGGACCCGGCGGTACACCAGGTACAGCTCCTCCAGGGGAGTGGCGCCCAGGCCGTTCACCAGGACCGCGACACGGTCGCCGGGCGCGGGCTCCAGTTCGCCGAGGATCTCGGCGAGGAAGCGGTCGGTGATCTCGTCGGCCGTCTCCAGCTGCCCCCGGTGGCTGCCCGGCTCGCCGTGGATGCCGATGCCGACCTCCATCTCCCCCTCGGCGAGCGTGAACGTGGGTTCGCCCGCGGCGGGGAGGATGGTGGGGGACAGGCCGACCCCCATCGTGCGCGTGGCGTCCACCGTGCGCCGGGCCACCGACCGCACCGCCTCCAGGTCGTCGCCGCGCTCGGCGGAGGCCCCCGCCGTCTTGTAGGCGAAGAACAGGCCGGCCACACCCCGCCGGGTGGCCTCCCTGCCGCGGGGCGCGGAGAGGATGTCGTCGGTGCCGAGCACGGTCGCCGTCGCGATGCCCTCGGCCGCGACGACGTCGGCGGCCAGGTCGAAGTTGTAGACGTCCCCGCCGTAGTTGCCGTACAGGTACAGCACGCCCGCGCCCCCGTGGGAGGCGCGCGTCGCCGCGGCGATCTGCTCGGCGGAGGGGGAGGAGAACACGTTCCCCACGGCCACGCCCGTGGCCAGCCCCCGGCCCACGTAGCCGAGGAACAGCGGCAGGTGCCCGGACCCGCCCCCGGTCACGATGCCGACGCGGCCCTCGACCGGCGCGTCGGCGCGCACCAGCGCCCTGCGGTCGCCGGACGCCGCCCGCAGGCGGTCGGGGTGCGCCATGAGCAGTGACTCGGTGACCTCGTCGACGAAGTCCTCGGGTCGGTTGATGATCTTCTTCAGCGCCATCCGCGCTCACTCGCCTCTCGGTCCGCCGCCCCCTGGGGCGGGTCGTGTGTACGCCACGGGGGCGTCGGGCGGCCGGGTCCGGGACCCGGGCCGCGGGGTCAGGCCAGGGCCTCCGCGGTCTCCCTGAGGACCTTCAGGTCCGCCTCGGAGACGGCGTCGCCGCAGACCCTCGCGGGGCCGGCGGGGAGCCCCTGGACCTCCAGCCCGGCCTTGAGGTGCGGGATGCTGCCGCTGCGGACGGCGGCCACCGCGCGGGCCACCAGGGGCTGGGCCGCGCGCACGCCTTCGGTGTCCCCGCTGTTCAGGGCGTCGCGCAGCGCCACGAACGGCCGGGGGAAGACGGAGGAGACGCCGGAGACCACGCCGAGGCCGCCCGCGCGGACGAACTCCTCGAAGGCGATGTCGTTGCCGGACAGGACGTCGAACCCAGCGGGAGCCGCGGCCAGGTACGCCGACACCGAGGCGTCGCTCTCACCGCTGATCTTCACCCCGCGGACGCCGGCGTCGGCGAGGCGGCGCAGCACCGAGGGCGCGGCCGGGGTGGTGGAGCGCACCTGGAACAGGTAGGCGTGCACCTCCGCGCCGCCGGCCGCCGCCACCAGGCGCTCGTAGTAGCGCACCAGCGCGTCCTCGGGGGCGGGCAGGAAGTAGGGCGTCACGGCGGCGAGCCGGGTGGCCCCCGCGCCGACGGCGGCGCGGACCAGCGACTCGGCCTGTCGGGGCGCGGCCGCGCCCACGTGGGCGTAGACCCGCTCCGGGCCGAAGACGTCCAGGGCCAGCCCGATCACCCCGGTCCGCTCGTCGTCGTCGAGGGCGGTGAACTCCCCGGTGGTCCCTGCGACGAACACCCCGTCGACGCCCCGGTCGCGGACCGCCGTGAACAGCGCGGTGGCGGCGTCGGGGTCGAGGGCCTCGTCCCGGGTGAACGGGGTCGGGAGGGCGGTGATCACCTTCGCGTGGACGGACATGCGTGGTTCTCCTCGGGTGGGGAAGGGACGGCTGCCGGCGGACCGGGTCAGGGCGCCGGGGTGGTGGTGTTCTCGGAGGCGGCGCGGGCGCGGCGCGCGCCCCACGCCGTGCGCAGAGGCGGCACGACGAGGGCGAGCGCGCTCACCGCCAGGAGTCCGAGTGCGATGGGGCTGGTCAGGATGTTCTCCGGGCCGCCGATCTCCAGGGCGCGGCGGAGGTTGCCCTCGGCCAGGCCGCCCAGGATCAGGCCGAGGACGACGGGTCCCGGCGGGATCCCGAAGCGCTTCAGGAACAGCCCGACGAGGCCGAACACGAGCATCACGGCGACGTCGAGGACGCTGTTGTTCACGGCGTAGGTGCCGACCATGCAGAACACGAGGATGACCGCCCACAGGAAGTGCTGCGGGAGCTCCAGGAGCTTGGCGACGCCGCGCATGCGCAGCACGCTGATCACGAGGGCGACCACCGTCGCGATGAGCATGATCCCGGCGATGCTGTAGACCAGGTCGGGCTGGTTCGCGAACAGCGACGGGCCCGGCTGGATGCCCCAGACGACCATCGAGCCGATCATCACGGCCATCACGGAGTCGCCGGGCAGCCCCAGCGCCAGGGTGGTGGTCACGGACCCGCCGAGGGTGGCGTTGGACGAGGTGTCCGCGGCGGTGATGCCCTCCAGCGACCCCTTGCCGAACTCCTCGGGCCGCTTGGACGCCCTGCGGGCCTGGTCCCAGCCGAGGATGCCGGCGATGTCCCCGCCGGTGGCGGGCACGATGCCGACCACGCCGCCGACGCCGCTGCCGATCGCCATCGGCTTGAGCATGGTGCGCCAGTCCGAGCGCCTGGGGAACCAGCGGCCGAACTCCTTGATCGGCTCCGCCCCGCGGCCCCGGCGGTGTACGAGGATCTGGTTCATGACCTCCGCGATGCCGAAGAGGCCGATGATCGCGGCGATGAAGGGGATGCCGTCGGACAGCTCGGGGAGGCCGAACGTGAACCGCGGCGTGCCCGTGATGGGGTCCCGGCCGACGGCCCCGAGGAGCAGGCCCAGGCCGCCCGCCATGAGGCCCTTGACGATCCGGCCGCCGGACACCCCGATCATCATCGTCAGGCCGAACACGACCAGCGCGAACATCTCGGCGGGGCCGAAGTTCAGGGCCAGCCGGGACAGCGGGATCGCGGCGACCATGAGCAGGACGACGCCGACGAGCGTCCCCCACGCGGAGGCGAAGGCGGACGAGGTCAGGGCCAGGCCCGCCCTGCCCTGGCGGGCCATGGCGTAGCCGTCGAAGGTCGTGGCGATCGACGCGGGCGTCCCCGGGGTGTTGACGAGGATCGCCGGGACCCGGTCGCCGAAGTTCGCCGCCACGTAGATCGTGAGCAGGACCGCGAGGCCGGGAAGCGGTTCGAGGGAGAGCGTGAAACCGCTGGCCAGGGCGACCGCCATGGTGGCCGTCACGCCGGGGAAGGCGCCGACGAGCATGCCCAGGAGGGCGCCCGCGGCGATGCACAGCAGGACCATGGGGTCCAGGAGGGCGCTGAAGCCCTCGACGATCGGACTCATAGTGGCACTCTCAGGAGGACGCCGAACAGAAGGTAGAGGATCGCCGTCACGGCGATCGGGAAGAGGATCAGCGCCTTCCACCCGCGGCCTCCGCCGAGCCAGGTGAGGGCCGCGAACAGGACAGCCGTCGAGACCCGGAAGTCGACGAAGTACCAGAGGACGCCGTACCCCGCGATCGACGCGAGCATCGCGGCGAGCCGCCACGCGCCCTGCCGGGTCGCGGCCTCGGGCCCGTCCTCCTCCGCGGTCGCGGAGCGGCGCAGCAGCGCCCCCGCGGCCAGCCACGCGCTCAGCACCAGCAGGAGGACGGCCAGCGTCTCCGGCCACCACCTCGGGCTGAACTGGGTGAGCCGGGCCCCTTCGGGGATCTGCGCGGCCAGGGCGAAGGCGCCCGCGGCGAGCGCGGCGCCGACGGCGGCGGGGACCAGGTCCCTCGGTCTGCGTCCCGGACGCGGTCCGCCGGGGGCGGGCGCGTCCGGGGTCGTGGTCGTGTCGGCCACGGTGCTCAGTCCTGGCCCTCGAGCAGTGCGCCGAAGCGGGTGTGCTCCTGGTCGACGAACTGGGCGAACTCCTCCGAGGGAACGTTGACCGGGATGTTCCCCGAGTCGGCGATGATCGTCCTGAACTCGTCGGAGTCGGCCGCCTCGGAGAACGCCTCCTCCAGCTTCGTGCGCACCTCGTCGGGGAGGCCGGCCGGGGCGCCGATACCGCCCCAGCCGCCGATCACGACGTCCACGCCCTGCTCGGCCGCCGTCTCCACGCCGGGGAGCGAGTCGGAGGGCTGGGAGTCGAAGAGGGCGAGGACCCGGAGCCGGCCGTCCGCGTGGGCGGGGGCGGTCTCGGAGATGCCCGCGACCACGGCGTCCACCTGGCCGCCGACGGCGGCGGTGACGGCGGGGGCGCCGCCGTCGAAGGGCACCGGCTGGAACTCGGTCTCCGTGGCCCGCCCCAGCTCGGTGGTGGCGGCCTCCCAGATGGAGCCCGCGCCGGAGTTGGACACCGAGAGGGACCCGGGCTCGGAGCGGGCGGCCTCGACCAGGTCGTCGAGGGTCTCGTAGGGGCTGTCCTCGGGGACGGCGATGGTGGCGGGGACCGACACCATCTGGCCGACGAGGTCGTAGGCGCCCGGGTCGACGTCGTAGCCCTGGTAGCCGAGCATGACGGTCTCGACCGGCAGGTAGCCGATGCTGTAGCCGTCGGCCGCCCGCCCGGCGAGGTTCTCCAGTCCCACGGAGCCGGCGCCGCCGCTGCGGTTCTCCACGATGATGCTCTGCCCCAGGGAGTCCTCCATGCCGGCGGCCAGGGTGCGGGCCGCGAGGTCGGACGCGCCTCCGGCGTCGTAGGGGACGACGAGGGTGATGTCCTGGCTGGGGTAGTCCGCGGCGTCCTCGCTGACGCCGCCCCGGTCGGCGCAGCCGGCCGTGAGGGCGGTGACCGCGAGTGCGGCCGCGGTCAGGCGGAAGGTGGTGGAACGCATGGTGTTCTCCGGTGTTTCGGTGGAATCGGCTCCGTGGGTCGGTCGCGGGACATGAGCCGAGGGACGACGGGACGCGGTGCGCGTCCCGTCGGGTCAGTGGGTCGCGGGCTGGGTGTAGGGGGCCCTGAGCCTGAGCCTGGCGTTGTCCAGGTGGCCGCGGAGCTCTTCCAGGACGGCCTCGGGCTCGCCGGACTCGACCAGTCCGGCGAGGACCTCGTGGGCGCGGACGGAGGGGCCGAGGTCCTCGTAGCGCTCGTTGGAGGCCAGGAGGAGCACCTCGATGGTGGGCCGGTACTGCGCCCACACGTCGGCGAGGCGGCGGTGGCCGGCGACGTCGTAGAAGACCGAGTGGAAGCGCACGTCGGCGGCGGTGAAGGCGTCGGGGTCGCGCTCCTCGCGGGCCCTGCGCATCTGCTCCAGGGGGGCGCGGAGGCCGTCGGCGAGCCCGGCCCGGTCGCGGTTCAGGCCGATCTCCAGGGCGAGCTGTTCGAGGGATCCGCGCAGGGAGAAGAGCTCGTCGATGTCGTCCCCGCCCAGGCCCACGACGGTGGCGCTGCGGCGGTTGGTGTCGATGAGCCCCTCGGAGGCGAGGATCTTGAGGGCGTCGCGGATCGGTCCGCGGCTCAGGTCGAACTGCTCGGCCAGGTGCCCCTCGACCAGCGAGGTCCCGGGCGCGTAGCGCCCGGTGACGATCAGGCGCCGGAGTTCTCCGGCGACCTTCTCGCCGAGTGCCCGCTGCTTGATGGGCAGGATCTCCGACATGTCTTCCCTTCGGTTAACTGTTAACTGTTAACCAGATTGGATCACCGTGTGACGTGTGTCAATCCCCGTTGTTGCTGGTGTCTCCGTGGTAGTTGTCCGTTTTTTTCGGGATCCCTTGCCCCGCAGGAGATCCGGGGCGCACGGCCGCGAAAAGAACTCGACCCGGCCGGACCTCCCGCCATGGCGCTGTGTCATCGATCGATCGCCGGGGGTGCGCGAAAGGTGTCCGGGAGGTGGCGGCGGGGTGTCCTCGGCGTGTCGTCGGGGGCCGGGGCCGTCCTTCGTGTGCGTCGTTCCCGTGGATTCACGCGGCGCGGGCCGCGTACCGTCGAGGGCGCAAGGGGGCCGCGCCGTGGGGAGCGGACGGGATGCGGCGGGCCGGTCGGCGCCGACGCCGGGGAGAGGACGTCCGAGATGGCGGAGAGACGGGGGAAGGCGCGGTTCGCCGCCACGGAGAGCGGCGCGCTGGTGTGCGAGGACGGGTTGGTCCGGCCGCCCTGGGCGGCGGCTGACCCGCTGCTGCGCGACTACTACGACACCGAGTGGGGGATGCCCGTCCGCGACGAGCGCGGCGTCTTCGAGCGGATCAGCCTGGAGGCGTTCCAGGCGGGACTCTCGTGGGCCACCATCCTGCGCAAGAGGCCGGCCTTCCGCGCCGCCTTCGACGGCTTCGACCCCGACGCCGTGGCCGGGTACGGCGAGGAGGACGTGGAGAGGCTGATGGGAGACGCCTCCATCGTGCGCAACGAGAGGAAGATCCGCGCCACGGTCCGCAACGCGCGGGCCACGGTCGCCCTGCGCGACGCGGGAGGGCTGGTCGACCTGGTGTGGTCCTTCCGGCCCGAGCGGACACCGGCCCCCGCGCGGGTCGAGGACGTCCCCACCGAGTCGCCGGAGTCGGCCGCCCTCTCCGGCGCCCTGCGCCGCGCGGGGTTCTCCTTCACCGGTCCGACGACCATGTTCGCCCTCATGGAGGCGATCGGCATGGTCGACACCCACCTGGTGGACAGCCACCGCAGGGGGACCTCGGGGGTCTGGACGCGTTCCTGAGCCGGGCCGCCGCGGGCGGGGGTCACTCCCCGCCGAAGAGCCGGGAGGCCGTGCCCCGGGCCCGGTCGAGCGGCCCGCGGTCGCGCGTGGCGCGGGAGAGCAGGAGCGCCCCCTCCACGAGGGAGAGCGCGGACCAGGCGTCGGCGTCCGCCTCCTCGGCCGCGCGCCCCTCGGCCACCAGGCGTCGCGCGAGCGTGGCCTGCCAGGAGGAGTACACCCTCCTGCACACGGTGTGCACCAGGTCGTTGGTGGCCGAGACGTCCAGGGCGGTGGCGGCCAGGGGGCAGCCCCTGGTGAACGCCGACCCCTCCATCCTGGCGGTGAAGAGGTCGACCACGCCCCGGACGAGGGCGGCCGCGTCGGGGGCCTCCTCGGAGAGCTCCCGGATGCGGGTCCCGATCTCGGCCCCGGCGGACTCCAGGGCCGCCGCGACCAGTTCGTCCTTCCCACCCGGGAAGTGGAAGTAGAGGGAGCCGCGGGGGGCGCCGCTGGCGGCCAGGACCTGCTCCAGGCCCGTTCCGGCGTAGCCGTGGGCCTCGAGCAGCTCGCGCGCGCGGTCGACGAGCCGTGTCCGTGTGACCGTTCCCCTGGTGCCCATGACAGTGACGGTAGACCCGCCTCCGGGGCGAGTACAGCGGAACGGTCGGGACACGCGGGCCGTGCGGCCCGGCGCCGCACGGCCCGCGTGTCGTGTCCGCGTCACCTGCCCGCGTCGACCAGGTGCTCGACGAAGGAGCGGTAGTCGCGCAGGGCCAGGCGCAGGGACTCGGTGTCCGAGCCGTCGCCCTCGCTCCACGCGGAGCGGAGCGCGGCCCGGCGCGCCTCGATCCCGGAGATCACGGCCTCGGCGACCTCGGCCGCCAGCGCGTCCGCCTCACGCACGGTCCCCCGCGGATCGTCGACGAACCCGCCCTGCGTCTCCTGCCAGCGCTCCCGCACGTCGCCCGGGTCCATGCCCCGCGGTCCGGGCCGCTTCGCCCGGCCCTCCGCCCCGCGCGGGCCGGAGGGCGCGGCCCCGGAGGGATCCGGGGCCGGTGCGGCCGGGGGAGAGGGGGCGGAGGCGGGGTCGGACACCTCGGCGTCGACCGTCACCGCACGTGCGGCGCCGGGCGCCGCCGCGTCCGGAGCCGCGGCCCGCACCGGGTCCGTGCGGCCCCCGCCGCGCCGCCGCTGCTCCGGCACCTCCTCGGCCGGGGGCCGCCGGACCCCGGCGCTCCCGGGCGCCGGCCGGCCGACGGCGGCCTTGCGCTCCTGCGCCCGCGGGGTCCGGCGGACGCCGCGCTGTTCCAGGTCCGCCGGTGCGGCGGTCTCGTCGTGCTCTCTCATCGGTCCACCTCCGTATCGGTCCCGCTCCGCGCCGGACCGGTCACGGTCCTGCCCGGAGCCGCGGTCGGGGTCGTGCCGGGGGACTCGGGCAGCCCGCCCAGCAGGGCCTCCACGAGGCCCCGGTAGGCCACGAGCTCCTCGCGCAGGCCCTCGGTGCCGACCCGGTCCGCCCCTGCCGGGCGTACGGCGCCGCGCACGCGGTGGAACTCGGCCACGGCGGCCGGGTGGTCCACCGACAGGTCTCCCGCGCGCTGCTCGAAGCCCCGGTCCTCGGCCGGGGCGCGGTCGGCGTAGCCGACGTCGGACATGATCCCCTCGACCAGTCCGCGTGCACTGCGCACGGCGCTGACCGGGTCGTCCACGAACTCCTGCTGCACCGCGGCCCACGTGCCGGCGTGCGCCTCGCGCTCGCGGTCGGTGAGCCTGCGGAGCCTCATGCCCTTGCGGCGGTCGAGCCGCTCGGACAGCTCCCGTTCCGCGGCGGCCCTGCCGCCGTGGGCCTCCACCGCGCGGTAGTACTCCGCGCCGAAGCGCTTCTTGAGCCGTGCGGTGCGCTGGGCGGGGAGGATGGAGGAGCGCGCGGCGAGCGCGACTCCCACGGCGATGACGGCGACCGCCGCGATGACGATGATGACAACGGTTCCGGTTTCCACTGGGGGCACCTCCTGTCGTCCGGTCGTCCTGCCCTGCCCCGATGACCACGCCCAAAACGCGGTCACGGGAAGGTAACGGAACCGTCGCAGGTGAGAGCGCCGACAGCGCCCGGGGCGGTCGGTCGCCGCGGGCCCGTTCCGTAGGAGGAAGGTGGTCCCGCCCCTCCCGGGCACCGTGCGCCACACGAGTGAGCCGTTGCCACAAGGGCCCCGTGTGCGCCGTGGCCGTCGGCCGCGCGCCGCCCGGGGCGGGGGACCGCTCCGCGGGGGAGCGCTCCGCGCGGGGGCGGGGATCGCGCCGCACCGCCGCCCGCGCCGGCCCCCGCGAAGGCGCGGGGCCCGGCTCGATGCGGGCCCGGTGGGCCACGGTGGCCCCCCGCCCCCCGCGAAGGCGCGGGGCCCGGGCACGGCGCGGGCCGGACGGCGGTCAGTTGCGGACGGCCAGGAGTTCGTCCCCGAGCCAGTCCCGGGGGCCGCCCCGGTCGAGGCGGCGCAGGAAGGACAGCACCCCCGAGACCCCCGTCGCCCAGCCGCCGCCCGGCTCCCGGGTGTGGTCGAGGAAGACCGGTGCCTCCGGGGTCCCGGCGGAGCGCACCAGCACCAGCCCGGCGACGTCCATGGCCGCGTCCCGGTGCGCCGCCCCGCCCGTGAGCCCGGCGGTGTCGAGAAGGAACTCACCGACCCCCGCCAGCCCGCAGCACTGGCAGGCGACCTGCATCTTCGGGGCGAGGGCGCGGCAGTGCGACGCGGTCGTCTCCGCCAGCCCGGTGTAGCGGGGCTCGCCCCGCACCGCGCCGGCCCGGAGCAGCACCCCGCCGATCCCGGTGAGCCCCTGGCAGAAGGAGGCGGCCATGGGCCGGGCCTCGGGCGAGGAGGCGGCCGAGACCAGCCCCGGGACGAACCCGGCCAACACCTCCAGGCAGGCCGCGGCCTCCGCCCCCGCGGCCGCGTCGCCGGTGGCGGTCTCCAGGCACAGGAGGAAGTGGGCGACGCCCGCGACGCCGTGCGCGAACCCCAGCCGCGTCGTCACCTCCTCGTGGTCGCGGGGGTCGGGCGGGCAGGCGCGCAGCCCTTCCGCGGGGGCCGAGGCCACGAGCCGCTCGGCGCAGCCCTGCGCCAGGTCGAGGCGGGACCCGTCCCCGCAGAGCCGCCACAGCTGGAGCTGGGCCAGGCCGATCCCCGCCAGCCCGGACGAGTAGTCGGTTTCGGGGACCGCCTCCGGGGAGGTCCGCGCCAGCGGGCGCACCGCGTCGGCCAGGGTCGGCTCGTCCAGTTCGCGGGCCGCCGCGGCCAGGAAGAGGGCGGTGCCCGCCTCGCCGTCCTGGAGGCCGGGCAGCGAACGGCGCAGCGTGAGGAAGCCCGTGGTCCAGTGCGCCAGGGCGCGGGCCAGGCCGAGGGACTCGTCGTCCCCCTGGCGCAGCAGCTCCGTGCCCACGCCCGCCGCGCCCCGGTACAGGTTGGTGGGGCTGGGCCGCCCTCCCGGCGAGCCGCCGCGTCCGGCCAGCAGGTCGCGGGCCACACCGCGGGTCTGCTCCAGGGCGCTCGCGACCAGTGCGGGAAGGGAGCGCGGGGTGACGGTGTAGCGCGGTTCGGCCCGGAGCGGCGGGTGGCCCCCGCCCCTGCGGAGCAGGTCGGCCGCCGCCCTGCGCTCGGCGGGGTCGGGGGACATCAGCCCCGGCACCGCGCGGGCGCAGGGCGGGACGCCCTCGCCCAGCGAGGCCAGGAGGGTGCGGGCGCGCCCGTCGTCGGGCACCGCCCGGGTGGAGCGGGCGGCCGGCTCGGTGCCGGTCGCGGCGTACAGCAGGGTGGCCCCCAGCGAGTAGAGGTCGTCCTCCTCGCACGCCGGCTCGCCGCGTTCCTGGGCGGGGGAGGAGTACCCCGGGGTCCAGCCGTGCACCTGGTCGCCGTCGAGGCTGCTGATCTCGAAGTCCACCAGGGAGGGCGCGCCGTCGTCGGCCAGCACGATGTTCTTGGGGGCGAGGTCGCGGACGAGGACGCCGCGCCCGTGGACCGCGTCCAGCAGCCCGAGCAGGTCGCGGCCCAGGCGCTCCAGGTCGCGTTCCGGGGTGGTGTACGTGCCGTTCTCGGCCACGTCGGTGCGCAGGTCCCGGGGGCCGACGTCCGTGGTGACGAGGAACTCGTCGGCGCCGTGCCGGAAGTGGTCCACCACGCGGGGGACCCCCGCGACGTCCTCCAGGCGGCGCAGCACGGCGGCCTCGCCGCGCAGCCGGTGGCGCGCGTCGCGGGACCCGTCGAGGTCCTCGCCCGTGTACGCGCGGCGCTCCTTGACGACCACCCCCGTGCCCGTCCCCCGGTCGGTGCCCCGGTAGACGCCGCCCACCGCGGTGTGGGCGATGGCGCCGGGCACCAGGAAGCGGCCGCCGAGCAGGACGGGCTCCCGGTCGGCCCCGCCGGGGGAGGGCGGCTGCCCCGTGAACGGGTCGGGAAGCCAGTCCGGCGGCTGGTAGCGCCCGTCCGCGGCGCCGGGGCGCTCACGTCCCTCGGCGTCGTGGAGGACCAGCTGGAAGTCGCCGTTGCCGTCGATGCCGTAGACGCCGGCGAACGGCGCGTAGCGGTAGTAGACCGGTGCGTCCGGCCGCAGCCTGCGGTCGCTGGGGATGCCGGGCCCCTCCACCCCGACGAGTTCGGCGGCGAGCTTCTCGGCCAGGCCGGCGAAGTCGTCCGGGCGGGTGTAGACGGTGACGCCCTTGCCGACGGCTCCCGGGCGGTTGTGGTGGGAGTTGAGCTCGCGCATGGCCTCCGTGGTGCGCGCGAACTTGAACCTGCACGGCGTGCGCAGCAGCAGGGGGAGCACGCGCTCGACGGTGGACAGGAGGGTGACCGGGCGGGCGGACACGTGGATCTTCCACCCCTGGGGCGGAAGGTCGAGCCCCGGAAGCGCCACGTCGGTCCAGGGGCCGTAGTCGGAGACCACCCGGCCCGCCGCGACGGCCCGCTCCCGTATGCCGACCGTGCACGTGCGTGTGCCGGTGTGCTCCCGCACCCTGGTCTCCCTCATGGTCGTCGGTGTCGAAGACGGGGCGGCCGGCTGAGCGGCCGACCGCCCCGCGGCCGGAGCGCCGGGGTCACACGGTGATCCCGGCTTCCGGCGGGGTGAAGGGGTCCCGGTTCCGGGACCGCCGACCTGCGCCGCCGTCCACCCCGGTCGGCAGCGCTCCCTCGTGGCACAGGTGGAGGAGGGCGATCGTCTCCGGACGGCCCGCGTCGGAGGGTCCGGCGCTCGTGTTCACGGCACCTCGGCGGGGTTCGTCACGGTCGTCTCGGGCGTCGGCGGTACCCGGGCGGGTCCGGACCGGACTAGAGCGAGTATCCGTCGCAGCGGATGGTGAAGCCGGAGACGCAGGTGTTGCGGCACTCCAGGTTGAGTCGCTCCGAGATGAGCTCGGTCTCGGCCCCGAGGGAGATCAGGGCGGTGGTGTCGAGCGATCCGGCGTCGCGGGGCAGTTCCTGTGCGGACATGAGTCCTCCAGATCTAGCAACTTTTTGTTAATGGCCGACTACCTTGGGTAGTCTTGCCAGGAGTAGTGATCCCCCTCCCCCCTCCGGAAAAACGCCGGGGAGGCGGGATGACCCGGCCTGGCCCCCAAGCCGGATGGTTTTGCCCCCATGAGGAGCGAAATGGAACCAGGAACACAGGCCCGAGTTCCGCTCGAAGTGACGTCCTCAAAGGACGCGGGGGATCGGACCGAATCCTCGCCTCCCGCGGCCATCAGAACAGAGGCGCTGGTCAAGACCTACCCGGGGGTGGAAGCGGTCCGGGGACTCGACCTCCTCGTGCACCCCGGGGAGATCTTCGGGTTCCTGGGACCCAACGGGGCGGGCAAGTCCACCACCATCTCGATGCTCTGCGCGCTCACCCGGCCCACCAGCGGCGGGCTGTGGGTGGCCGGGCACGACGTCCGCGTCTCGCCCGACGCCGTCCGCAGGTCCATCGGCGTGGTCTTCCAGGGCTCCACCCTGGACGACAAGCTGACGTCGGAGGAGAACCTGGCCATCCACGCCGCCCTCTACGGGGTCCCCCGCCGCCACGTGCGCGAGCGCGTCGCGGCCATGCTGACCCTGGCCGACCTGCTCGACCGGCGGCGCAGCCTGGTCCGCACGCTCTCCGGCGGGATGAAGCGCCGCCTGGAGATCGCCCGCGGCCTGCTGCACCGCCCCCACGTGCTCTTCCTGGACGAGCCCACGGTCGGCCTCGACCCGCACAGCCGGGCCGAGGTCTGGCGCCACGTCCACCGGATGCGGAGCGAGACGGGGGCCACCGTCCTGCTCACCACCCACCAGCTGTCCGAGGCCGACAACTGCGACCGGCTCGCCATCATGGACCGCGGACGGGTCGTGGCCCTCGGCACCCCCGCCGAGCTCCGCTCGCGGATCGGCCGCGACCGCATCGTGCTGGTCGCCTCCGACCCCGAGCAGTGCTCGCGGCGGCTGGCCGACTCCCTGGGGCTGAGCCCCGCCGTGGAGGACGGCGCCCTGGTCGTGCGCGTCGAGGACGGGGCGGCCGTGCTCCCGGCGGTCATGGCGGCCCTCGGCGGCTCCGTCACGTCGGTGTCCCTGGTCCGGCCCACCCTGGACGACGTGTTCCTGCACTACACGGGCCGCAGCATCGGTTCGGAGCCCGCCGAGGGGGGAGACGCGTGAGCCCCGCCCCGGCGGCCCCCCCGCCGACCGCGCGCCTGGCCTCCGAGGGGCGCGCCGTGGCCGCGGTGTGGAAGCGCGAGATGATCACGTTCCAGCGCGAGCGGATGCACCTCGTCATCAGCCTGCTGCAACCCCTGCTGATCCTCGTCGCCCTGGGCGTGGGGCTGGGGACGGTGGTCCCCGAGGACGGCTCCGGCGTCGGCTACGTGACGTTCCTCTTCCCCGGCGTCCTCGTGATGGCCATCCAGCCGCCGGCGTTCGCCACCGGCGCCTCCATCCTGTGGGACCGGGAGTTCGGCTTCCTGCGGGAGATGCTGGTGGCGCCCGTGCGCCGGGAGTCGCTGCTGCTCGGCAAGGTCCTGGCGGGCACCGCCATCGCCACGTGCCACGGCGGGATCCTGCTCCTCTTCGCCGGACTCGCGGGCGTGCCCTACGACCCGCTCCTCTTCGCCGGGTTCGTCGCGGTGCTGGCGCTGGCGTCGTTCGCCATGACCTGCCTCGGGGCGCTGCTGGCGGTCTGCGTGCCCAGCCCCAAGAGCTTCCAGGCCGCCACGGGCCTGCTCCTGGGACCCCTGGTGTTCCTGTCGGGGGCGTTCTTCCCGCTCAACGGGCTGCCGTCCTGGCTCGTCGGGCTCACCGCCCTCAACCCCCTGACCTACGCGGTCGACGCGGCCAGGCGCGTGCTCGCCGCCCACCTGCCGGCCGGGGCCGCCGACGGGATGTTCCGCGGCCTGGAACTGTGGGGCGTGCGGCCGCCGGTCTCCGGGGAGCTGATGGCGCTGACCGCCTTCGGCGCGGTGTTCCTGCTCGTCGGGGCGCGCCGCTTCGCCCGCCCCGACTAGCGCGCCGCCCGGGTCGGGGCGGCGCCCCCGCCCCGACCCGGGGAGCACCGCACCGGCCCGGCCGGGAGGGCGTCCCCGGGTACCGCCGTCCCGGCGTCAGGGCTTGCGCGCCACCCCGCCGTACTGGTCCATGCCGCGGCGGGTGCCGACCTCGATGGGGCCGGGACGCCACAGGGGGCACGGGACCACGCCGGGCTCCAACAGCTCCAGGCCCTCGAAGCGGGCGGCGATCACCTCCGGGCTGCGCAGGATGTAGGGGACGTCGCCCTGCTTGTTCCCCACCTCGATGGCCTGGTTGTAGGCCTCGCTGGTGTTGGAGCCGTCGTAGCTCGCCAGGTAGCTCCCCGGCGGCAGGGCGTCCATGAGACGGCGCACGATCGGCGTGATCTCGTCCTCGGGCACGTGGCCCAGGATGCCCATGAGCATGAGCGCGACGGGCTTGTCGAAGTCGAGGGTCTGCGCGGCCTGCTCGAGGATCCTGTCGGGATCGCGCAGGTCGGCGTCGATGTAGTCGGTGGCCCCCTCCGGCGTGCCGACGAGGAGCGCCCGCGCGTGCGCGAGCACGAGGGGGTCGTTGTCCACGTAGACCACGCGGGACTCCGGGGCGACGGCCTGGGCGACCTCGTGGGTGTTGTTTGCGGTCGGCATCCCCGTGCCGATGTCGAGGAACTGGCGGATCCCCGCCTCCCCCGCCAGGTGGGTGACCACGCGGATCAGGAAGTCCCGGCTCGTGCGGGCCAGGTCCCTGATCTCCGGGAAGAACTCGGCCACCGCGTCGCCCGCCTCGCGGTCGACGGGGTAGTTGTCCTTGCCGCCCATCCAGTAGTTCCAGATGCGGGCCGAGTGGGTCCGCGTGGTGTCGATCTGCGGCGGCCGGCCGGAGCTCTCGGGGGTGGACGGGGACGAGTTGTCGGTCATAGGGGTCTCTACCTCGCTGCAAGGGGGTTCACGCCGCAGAGCGGGGGATCCGGCGCTGGCGCGCCCGGAACCCCTGTCTCGTCAGGGATCTACTCGCGCCCACCATAGACGACGCGGCGCAACCGGCGGGCGCCCGGAGGCGCAGGGGAAGGCGGAGCCGGGCCCGCGGGGCGCGGTCGTTGTCCGGCCCCGGAGACCGGCCGCCGACTCTCCTGCCCGGACCGGGCGCGGCGGCCCCGGCAGGGGAACGGCGGCCTCGCCCGCGCCGCCGCCGGAACGGTCGGATCCGCCGCTCCCGGCGGCGGGACCCGGACCCCGGAAGGCGCGGATCCGCTGCGCCGGAGGCGATTCCAGGGGGCGGTCCGACCGCTCCGGAGGACCGGCCTACGTTGGGGCCATGACGAAATACGCGTGGATGTATCGTCTCGGCCTCACGCCCTGGGAGCGCTACGGCGCCGCGGGCGGGGCCCAGCTCGGCCCCCTGCTCGACCGGGAGGCGCGGGAGTGCCCGACCGGTCCCGGGCGGGCGCTGGACATCGGCTGCGGACGCGGGCAGTTCACCCCCGAGCTCGCCCGGCGCGGGTGGGAGGCGGTGGGCGTCGACATCGTTCCGGCGGCGATCGCGGCGGCCCGGCGCAAGGGCCCCGCGGACGTCTCCTACGCCGTGGGCGACGCGACCGCCCTGGAGGCGGTCGGCCTGGGCGCGTTCGACCTCTTCCTCGACGTCGGCTGCTTCCAGGGACTCGACGCGGACCAGCGGGCCGCGGAGGGACGGGGCGTGACGGCGCTCGCCGCACCGGGGGCCGTCCTGCTGTTGCTCGCATTCGGACCGTCGCGGTACAGCCGGCTCGTCGAGGGCGTCTCGCGGGCGGACGTCGAGGCGGCGTTCCCGGGGTGGGAGCTCCTCGCCGCCGAGGACGCGGACACCGCCGGCCTGGGATGGCCGATGGACCGTACCTCGCCTCAGTGGTACCGGTTCCGCCGCACGGCCGGGTGACGCGCCCCCCGGGGGGCCGGTAGCCGGAGCCCGGTCAGACGGCCCCCGCCGCGCGGGTGGTGTCGTGCAGCTCGAACATCTGGTGCTCGATGTGGTGGTCGGGTTCGGCCCGTTCGGCGGCCAGGAGCTCGGGCCGCCAGCCGTGGGCGGCCGCGAGGTCCTCCATCGTGTCGCGGTAGCCGATGTCCCCGAACCCCAGGAACAGCCTGCCCCGGGGGGCGAGGACGGTGCGCGCGCCGGCGAGGTAGGCGCGGCAGCAGTGGTGGCCGGCGTCGAACACCGCGCGGGTCAGGTCGCAGGGGTGTTCGTAGTCCTCGGGCACGGCGACGTAGGGGATGGCCCAGAAGACGAGGTCGTACCCGGTGTCGGAGACGGCGTCGAACACGTCGCCGACCACGACCCGGACCCGGGAGGAGACACCGTGCCGCCGGGCGTTGCGGGCGGTGTTCGCGGCGGCGGCGGGACCGATGTCGACCGCGGTCACCTCGGCGCACCCGGAGAGCGCGGCCTGCACGGCGGTCACCCCGGCGCCGCAGCCGATCTCCAGGAAGCGGCCCCCCTGCGGGAAGGGGAGGTGGCGGGTGTAGAACCCGGTGCTGGAGGTGAGCGCGGGCGAGAACACCCCGGGCAGCAGGTCCCAGGAACGGCCGAGGGCGTCGAAGTTCCTCCGGCCCTCCGAGAGCGCCCGCTCGACCAGGAGCGTGCTCCCGGCGACGACGGCGGACGGGTCCGGGGTCCGGCCCGCGGCGCCCCCGCGCCCGGGGGGAGGTGCGGTGCCGCCGGTGTTCGACTGCTCGACGCGCTCGTGCATGGTGCCGCCTCGTCTCCTGGTCGGGGAACGCCTGCCGCAGGGGCCGCCGCCCGCCGGACGTCCCCCGGGCCGGCGGGGGAGGGGCGTGGACGGATGCGTGGGCGCGACGGTCCGCGAAGCGCCCCACGGAGAGGCGCCGTGTCACGGCACCGGATCGTGTGAGCACTCTCCGAAATCAAGGACAGAGTAGACGTCGATGCCGGAGTCGACCGGGGACGGCGCCTCCCGAACCTCAGGAAGCGCCTCTGAACTGGGGCGATGGCCCCGGGGCGGGATCGTGGGAAGCGTGGGTGCGCGACGCGACCTGGTGGCCGGGTTCGTGGTCCTGCCCGTGGGCGCCGGTGCGGCTACGCGTCGCCCACGTCCGCGACGAGGACCTCACCGCCATGGCCGATTCCTGCTCGGTCAGGCCCCGCGAGGCGGATGACGTGCGAAGTGGTCGCGGCGTTCCTGCCTGTACGTTCTGACGGCCCTGGTCAGAAGCGCCGACCAGAACACGGTCACGGCCGGCGCCATACCGCTGACACGCCCTTCGGTCAGCCATTCCAGCACCACCCATTGCGCTCCGACCCCGGTGAGGAGGGCGGTGAAGACGACCGGCCGACGGGCCGGAGGCGTAGGAGTGCTCATCCGGTCGAGGCCTCCCGCCCCGGATCCTTGGGGGTGCGTGGTCGACGAGCGTCGTCGCCGTGCACAGGGGTTATTCCCCGGCGCTCGAGGAGGGGCGGCTCCGGACGCGTTCGCGCCGGTCGAGGATCCATCTGACGAGGAAGGGGCTCACCAGACCGCTGGCGCCGCTCCCGACGAGGGCCGCGAGCCACGCGGGCCAACTCGTCAGGAGTACGAGCGGCAACGAGATCGCCGACATCAGCGTGAACATGACGGCGACCAGGGGGAGGAAGAACCTCTCCGGGTTCGGTGCGGCGCTCATATCGTCTCGGACTCCTTCGCGAGGCGGGCCGGTGCCGACGCCCACCGGTAAGTCCATCCGGGCCGAGCGGCCCGCGCAACCCCTGGCGTGCGGGGAGACCGAACAGGTCGCCGCCGACCACGGGGTGTGCGTCCGCCCGGTGTCCCTTCGACGCACGGACACCGCCACCGGTGCCATCGAGGTGGTCGGCGTTTCGTGCGGGATCCCGGGACCACGACGCCCGGGCCGCCGGTGAGGGGAAGGACGGTCGGACGCCCTTGCGCAGGCCCCGACAGGGTTTTCCGGCCTCCCCGTTCATCGTCCCGGCCCTGGACTCCCCGGGCGGGGAGGAGGCCCTCAACTTGTGGGCGCCAAGGGCACGTAGCGGGCACGCGGTGCCTACAGACCCTCGGAAACGCGAGAGGCCAGGTCACCGGGGATCCGGAGTGAGAACGATGCCTTGTGACCGGGGTAGCCCTGAGGAGGCGTGGAGGCCTTCGCGGTAGTTTCGGGTCATGAGCGGTGGCGAGGACGGTGAGGGCCGGTGGGTGGTGCACGGTGAGCGCACCCTGTACGACAACCCGTGGGTGCGGCTGGGCAAGGCCGACATCACCACACCCTCTGGGAACAGGTTCGAGCACCACACCGTGACCCTGCCCTCGGCCGCGGTGATCGCGATCCTGGACCGCACCGAAGAGCACGTGCTGATGAGCTACCGGCACCGGTTCGTGCCCGACGTATGGGGCTGGGAGCTGCCCGGCGGACTCCTGGACCCCGAGGAGACACCGGAACGGACCGCCGTTCGCGAGGCTCTGGAGGAGACCGGGCACCGGGTCGGCTCGGTGGAGCACGTGGCCACGTTCGAGCCGATGATCGGCACGGTACGCAGCCCCCACCACGTCTTCGTCGGGCGCGACGCCGAACTCGTCGCGGACCCGACCGAGTTCGACGAGGGCGTCTACGAGTGGGTCCCCCTGGCCAAGACCCGCGCCCTGATCGCTGAGGGGCGCGTGCAGAGTTCAGGCACCCTCATCGCCTTACTCCACCTGCTCGCCTCCTGACAGAGCCCGAGGTTCCAGTAGCCGGGCCAGACGGGCGCGTTGGCGGACCGAACCGGAACGCTTCGACAGCTCGACGGCGCGTCGTGCCTGTCTCCGGGCCTGGGTGAGGTCGCCGTGGGCGGTGTAGGCCATGGCCAGGTCGGTGCGCAGACCGGCCTCGGCGCGTCCCAGCCCGAGAACCGTCGCCACAGCTTCATCCTGGACGGCGCCCAACTGGAGATCGACACCTGGCCCCGCATCCCCGCCTACCTGGAGATCGAGGCCGGCAGCCGTTCCGAGGTGGTGCGCGTCGCGGCCCTGCTCGGCTACGCCGAGGCGGACCTGACCGGGGAGAACACCACCAAGGTCTACGCCCGCCACGGCATCGACCTGTCCACCATCACCGACCTGCGTTTCGAGACGGAATGAGCCTGCGGCTGTGGTCCGTCCTCGTTCCGCACGGCGCGGGCGAATCACAGCCTTACGCAAGGCGTTGGGGGCCTTGCGGTTTCGTATCGGGGGTTTCGTGCGCGGGTCAGGAAGACAAGGCAGGGGCCCACCCGGCCGAGGCAGGGGCCTCCGTCCGGGAGCTGATGCGGCGGATGGGGCACTCCAGCACGCGGGCCGCGATGATCTACCTCCACGCGCGGGACGAACGCGAACGCGAGATCGCGGACCGGCTGGGGGAGAGGGCCGCCGAGGAGCTGCGGGCCAAGCGGCGGGACCGGGACGGCGACGACCCTCCGGCGGTCACCGCAGCAGCGCCCTGACGGGCGTGTGGCACGTGTGTGGCACGGACGCCGGGTCCCGACCCGGGAAAGCGGAACGGCCAGGTGTTCGGTTCTCACCGAGCGACCTGGCCGTTCTCGTACTGGAGCGGATGACGGGAATCGAACCCGCGCTATCAGCTTGGGAATTCGAGGTCGTGGAAACCAGCTGATCTGCGGACCGGTGACCTGCTGATTCAGGAGCGTTTGCCGCCTGAGTGACCCTAAGTCCCCGTCTGGTTCCCTCCGAACGGGCATGCAGCGGGCACGGCTGTTCTGCCACGGATGGGCTGACAGGTGCGCCCACTGGGCTGTCACGCTTCCGTCTACGCGCGCCACTTCCCCAGTGACCCCAGCGATGCTTAACCACGGTTTCGGTCCCGTGCGGGTTCTGGCGCGCTCGGTCTGCACTTCCGCACGTCCGATGTCGCGCCAGGTTCCGTGCGGGCTCGGGGGGTCCAGGGGGCGCGAGCCCCTTGGTACCACCAGTCCTTGACCGATTGCTCACCATCGGTGACCAGTGCTGATGCAGTGGTTCTGATTCGCGATCGGTCGATTTCCGGGAAAGCGCAACCGTTCGTCGCAGGAACGCGTCAAGCTTCTAACAGAACGGCCAGCGGCTGCGCTCGGGACCGGGCGTCAGCCCGCAGCCCGAGCGACGGCCGAAGGCCGCTGCGACGGCGCCCGCGCCGGCGCCTTGATCCGATACAGCCCAACTCGGCAGTGAAGAGGTGCCCGAAATGACTGAAAGAACGGTTAGGTTCTATGAAATCATGAACCATGAAAGGGAGAGGCTTCCGGAAGATATAAATTTCGAGGAGTTGATGGACTTAATCGAAAACCTTCCGGAAAGCGAAGCTTATGTAAGTACGCGAACTATGGAACTTCTTGGGTCGTCGCACGTTCCTCAAGAAGCTTTCCAGCTTTTCTCGGGTGTGCCGGTGGTCGCGCTCGACCGAATTACTCGAAATCCGAAGATTCGGATTGAGCGAAAAAGAAACTACCGTCCTCTCTTGTTGGACGATGAAGAAAATCTTGCTGAACCGACCTTCTTCTCTATTTTTCCGAGGAACGTCATGGGGGTGATGAGAAATAGCGGCTCCGCCCCTAGTGTCGCTTCGATTAGAGAGTATTTGAATAAGATTCTGTATGAGGGTGCGGGTTTCGAGCTCGCCCCCTTGGTTGATAGCAACTATCTTCGAGTTTTGAGTAGTATTGACACTCTAACCAGGGTGGAAATTGAAGTTGGTCCCGAAGTAGTGTCTGAGGTGTTCCCTGAAAATTCTACGATCAGGGGACAGCTAAGGGCTCTAAACTCGAATTTGGGATCCGTTGGTTTTTATATGCTCCTAAAAATGAAGCCGAAAGAATCCGTAGAACAATCAGAATCTATGCATGAGGAGATTAGGCGCCTTGTTGAATTTGGATCATTTAGTTATGTGGAGCGCGCAAAAATAGCATATAAGGATATAGAGAACCACAGGATGCAGAGCTTTGACTTTTTGAATGAGTCAGTAGCTATATCTGTTGATGTAGACGCTGACTCGGAAACTGGGCAACCCACGGAGCAGTCCGTGTCACAAGCGATGTATAGAGCCTACGACGCTGCTCTAGATGACATTAGGTCTGCATTGCGGACGGTTGGGGAACCCTAGACTGTCGTAGGCCGGGAGTAGGGTGGTTCACATGAGTCACTTATGGAGGCACCGGTGGCAGGCTCTTCTTAATAAATTGCAACTGGTTTGGGATAAGTTTTTTGATTGGTGGTGGCTCGATCTAGTTTTTTCAGTGATGTTCTGCGCTTCGGTGGTATATCTCATTCCTGATGGCAGTAAGATGGACAGTTTGGGTAGACTCGATCTTGCTGTTAGGCAGAATCTCTACACTGATATGCTCCAGCTCGCCACTATATTTGCTGGATTTAGCGCAGTCTCCTTCTCTATCTTCCTTGCTTCTGGTAGTACTTATGTGGCTAGAATTAGAGAGAGTGCGACCGGGGCTAAGATTATTCAACTGTGGGTTGCTGCGCTTTCACTGCCTTGGGTGAGTGCCTTTGTAATCATAGCTGCCAAGATTTACGATTCCGGTGGCGTTTATTCGGATAACCCTGCGCGCTGGTTTGCGGTTTCCTCGATTTTTCTCATTGCACTCCAAATGATTCGCCTCGTCTGGGTTCTGCATAAGATTACCCATCTGGAAACTATTAAGGCTTCCCCTGCAAGAAAGACGGCAAGCAGAATGCCAAGGATTAGAAGGATCGAGAGAAACCAAGATGGATCTATTAAACCTGAATCGCAGTCGCGGGATTGAACCAAAAACAGGCGATAGGTTTCAAGGCTGCTCAGGGGTCGGAATAGCTTCTTGCCACGCCAGGGAGAAGCTTCTTCGGTAGGTGAAATCCATTCCTTGGTTTGTCCTGTTTATTTCAAATATGGGTGATTTTGCGGCAGGAATTCCGTAGGCGTGATGATTCACCATTAATTTCTTCTCGGTGAGATAGAGAGAGTTGTGGAGGATGGTGGAGTGGGTGCGAATCTCCACCCCGTCGATACTGAGCAGCGTGCGGAAGAGCAGCAGGGCGTTGTTCGCCCTGGCAGCCATTGTTTCTCCGATGCCCTCCTCCTCACCTCGTCGTCTCACCGTCTGGGACTCTGAATCTCCGAGCAAGATGCGGACACTGACGCCCTTCTTTGCCCGTGCTTCCAAGAGCCCCAGTATCCCCGCGTCGTCGGCGAGGAATAGACCGCTGTAGACCAGGATGCCGATCTCTTGTTCTGCTGAGTTGAAAAGGTCCCACCACACTTCGCGAGGTACTTGCCATCGGTGTGCGTAGACACGTTGGACGTGATCGGACGCGGGTGTGCGTGCTTCGTCCTCCTGGCTGTTCTGCGTCCAAAGGTCATCTGCGTCAGCCTGGAGGAGATCAGCCAGTGCCCAGCGGTGTCGGGGGTAGGGCCGTTGGCCGGAGAGCCAGCGGCGGACGGTCTTAGGATCCACGCCGAGGTGTGCGGCCACGTCGGTCTCGGTGAGTTGGGCTGCGGCCAGTGCCTTACGCAGTGCAGCGTTCACGGGAGTGCCCTCCGGAGTGCGGGAACCCGACGATAACAGAAGACGTCCCTAGACGTCCCTAAAGTCGTCCGATACGTGGTACACATGTCCGCTCACTCAGAGCATCGTTTCCGCATGTACGAGGGCTCCGGCGCATCCCGCGATGTCGCCGTGAGCCTCACACGATCTGAGCGGGGAGGAACATGCGGAACCTGATCCCACACCTTTGGACACGCGGACCGACAGGGCATCGGATCGACAGGCTCGCGAAGAGGCCCGTGACGGAAGCTGCGGCGCCATGAGCGCGAGCTACCTGAACCCCTCGACCCTGCTGGCCGTCCGCTTCCTGACCACAGAGACGTTGCGCCACCGTCGCCCTCATCGGGCCTCCAGGGTGCGGGCCTACAGCAACCCGCCCTCACCACTCCCATCGGTTCCGACCGGGGGTGTGTTGAGCGCGGTCCTGGAGGGTCTGCGTGGCGTGGGGGTGGCCTGGTGATGCCGCCCCTGTGTTCAGAGAGCCGCCTGGACGAATCCGGATGCCGCCGCACCTGTCTCCTGGAACGAGGACACGAAGGTGACCACCAGGACCTCAAGGGCGAGCACTGGGAGCCCCCGGGGTTGACTTTGGCGCGGTTGAAACAGACCTGGGGCCGTACCCACCAGATCGCGTGGACGGGGTCGTTCTGGGTCGCCACCGCCCACTCACGCACCTCGCTTTGGCGCACCGAGGTTGAACCCACGCCGGCCCTGCTGGAGGAACGGCTACACACCCGGGGAAGAGCTCAACCCGCAGTTCCGACTCCTCGGAGGTCGTTGTGAGCAGCCCCGATGACGCCCCTCTGACCGCTGAGGAGGAGGCGGCTGTGGAGCAGCAAGGCTGCTATCTGAGCTGGCAGAACGAACAGAACATACGTCGTACCCGCTCGGCCCAGACCAGAGACACCAAGCTTTCCAAGGATGGTGAGAGCACGTGAGCGAGCCGCCGCCACTGATGTCCACAGCTGACGAGTTGCTTACCCCGGGAGAAGTTGCCCGGATGTTCCGGGTGGACCCCAAAACGGTCCGTAAATGGGGTCGGCTGGGGAGGTTGACCTCGGTACTCACTCCAGGCGGACATCATCGCTACCGCGAGAACGAGGTCCGCGCCCTGCTCGACCACGGCAGGACCACCGTCAACAATCCCAGCTGATCCCTGAACTACTTCCCGCGCGGTCGAAGCCTTCGCATCTGCGTGCCTTCGGCCGCGCGGTCCGGTCGCCTGCAAGTGTCGTACGACTCGTGGGCTTGGTCGGCACCAAGTGGGTGCTAGCTGGCTGCTAGTACTTCTAGAAGCTTGCATGCATGCAAGAAAGCTTGCTTGCATGCATGCAGGCAGATCAGAAAGCTCCCTGTGAACCATGTACGTGGTCACTCGCCCGAGTCCATGCTGGAGGAACACGCTTGAGTCCGCGCACCCCGTGGGGGACGTACCACCAGATCGCGGATGCCCTGCGCTCCCGCATCACCAGCGGGGACCTGGCCCCGGGTGACGGGCTCCCCTCCGAGGCCGCTCTTGGTAGGGAGTTCGGCGTCGCCCGCACCACCGTGCGCCGGGCCCTGGCCGAACTGGAGTCGGAACGGCTGATCAGGGCCGTCCCGGGGACCGGCCGCGTCGTGTGCACCACAGAGGAACGGGAGAGTGCTTCTGGGAACGGGCCCACTCTCTCCCAGTACCGGCGCATCGCCGCCGAACTGCGGGAAAAGATTGCCGGCGGTGACCTCGTCCCCGGGGACGCCCTGCCCAGTGAGGCCGCCCTCGTCCGCCAGTACGACGTCTCCCGGGGGACAGCCCGTCAAGCCCTCTCCGAGTTGGAGGGGACCGGGCTCGTCATCGCCGTCCACGGCAAGGGCCGGTTCGTCCAAGGGCCCGAAACGCCCACAAGCTAGCCTGGTACATGTGGGACATGTTCACTGGGCGCGGGATCTCGCGCGAGAACTGCTCGAAGGGCCGCTTCCCCGTCGCTGGCTGCACTCCCAAGGGGTAGCCGAACAGGCGCGCTCCCTGCGTCCGGTGCTCGGTGATGACGCCGACCTGGTCGAGGCCTCCGCCTGGCTGCACGACATCGGGTACTCCCCGGAACTGGCGACGACGGGCTTCCATCCCCTCGACGGCGCCCGGTACCTGCGCCGCATCCAGGAGACAGACGAATCCCTGGTCTCCCTGGTCGCCTATCACTCCTGCGCCGTGGTGGAAGCCGAGGAACGCGGACTGCTGGCTCTCCTCAAGGACGAGTTCGCCGCTCCACCGGATGACCTGTTGGACGCCCTCACCTACTCGGACATGACCACCGGCCCGGACGGCACACACCTGCCTGTAGAGCGCCGACTGTCAGAGATCCTGGAGCGCTACGCCCCCGAGGACCTGGTCCACCGGTCCATCACCCGCTCCTCACCGCTGCTGACGACGTCGGTGCGATCCGTGGAACGGCGCCTGGCCGAAGTCGGCTGATCGCTCACCCGATGTGGGTCGGGCCTCCGGCGAGGAAGTGCTCGACGCGCAGCCGCATGGACCGGTCCATCCGGTAACCGGCCAGTTCGTGCTTGGGCACCCAGACGACTTCCTTGGACTCATCGCTCGGTGTGGGCTCACCGGAGAGCGGGCGCGCCGCGAACACCAGGGAGAACTCCTGCCGCGCTTCGCCGTCGCTGGTGTAGTAGATGATGTGCTTGGGGTCGCTGTAGATGCCGATGATGCCGGTGATCTTGCAGTGGATCCCGGTCTCCTCCAGCGTCTCCCTCACCGCGGCCTCGGGCACGGACTCGCCCAGGTCCAACGCGCCTCCGGGCACCGCCCAGTTGTCGTTGTCGGTGCGGCGGATCATCAGCACCTCGTCGCGCTCGTTGACCACGAACACGTTCACCGACGGGACGAGGCTGTTCGCCGCCGGGGCCTCGGGGTCGTCGTAGTAGTCAATCCGCTTGCCCATGTGCCTGCTCCTGGATCTGCTTCGATAGATGGGCCCATACTCCGTGCACCCGCTCACGGACCAGCTCCGGGGAAACGCCGAGACCGCGCAACACGGGAAGCGCCGTGCCGTGGTCCTCGTGGAGCAGACCGAGCAACAGGTGCTCCGTGTCGATGAAGTCGTGCTGCACCTGCAACGACTCGTACAGCGTCTGTTCCAGGGCCTTCCTGGCGTCCGGGGAGAAGGGCAGGTAGGTCCGGAAACGCCATCGTCCACGACCGCCGGTCCTGACCACCTCGGCCCGGACGGTTCCGTGGTCCAGGCCCAGGCTTCCCAGGACGCCGGCCGCGATCCCCGTCCCCTGCTTCAGCAGTCCGAGCAAAAGGTGCTCGGTGCCGATGTGGTTGCGCCTGAGTTCCATGGCCTCTTCGCGCGCCAGGACGGTGACGTCCTTCGCCTGTTCGGTGAACAGCTCGAACATGGTCAGGGCTCCTGGGTCACTCAAGAGGGGATGCTTGGGCCCATACCTTCTCGTAGCTCTCCAGGTAGGTGCCGAACAGGGTCCCGCCGGGGATCTTGCGCAGGTGGAAGACCGGGGCCTCGGACGCCATCGCGCCGTACACGTGCGTGTTGACGATCAGCTGGTCGTCCGCACGGTAGAGCGAGTTGTACAGGGTCGTCCCGTGGAGGCGGAACTCGGTGCCCTCGACGGCGCGCAGCGACCGGTACAGCAGGATCACGTTCCGGATCTTCGCGGCCAGGAGCTCGTCAATGCCCTCGTCCTGACCGCGCTGGGTGACCGCTTCGCTCTCGGGGTCCCCCAGCAGGAAGCGCACCCGCACGCCGGCCCTGGCCTTGTCCGCCAGCAGCTTGATCATGCTGGGGTCGTCCGCCAGGAAGAACCCGCTGAAGACCAGGATCGAGATCTTCTGCTGGGCGTTCTCGAAGACGCGCTTCCACAGGTCCTGCGGGACGCTCCACCGGTGCGGGTAGATCTCCACGATCTCGCTCTGTGAAGCGGCCTTGCTCTGGTCCGGGCTGAGCGCCTCCGGCCAGATGTAGGTCTCCTCCACGCCGAGGAAAGCCGCGACCGCGTAGCGGTGACGACGGTAGGGGGTGCGCCCCTGCGTGATCCAGCGCTCCACGCTCTTGGCGTCCACGCCGACCTCGTCGGCCACATGGGCCGGGGTGACCCCCCGCTGGAGCAGCGCGGCTCGCAACCTCTCGTTCGGCATGTACCTCAGGTTCGCAGGATGTCTGGGGACGCGCTCACATTATCGAGACGTCCTGAACACGTCCAGCCATGTAGTGATCTCGTCCCGGCCCTGCGGGCCACAGTGGGACCGTACCGAGAACCCGTCCAGGGGGCGGAGACGACAACAGCAGACCACGGCGTCCGGTGAACCCTGGTCGCCAGATTCGATACATGCTATACATGTATCGATTCCTGGTTGGGAGAGTCGGATCTGACTCCGACCAAGGGCCCTGACCTGCGTGAACGATGAGAAAGGACTGGCCAGATGGCTATTCAGGGTGCGTTGCCGGTGGCGTTCGGGGCGGTGTTCCCGCACGGTGCGTTCGCGTTGGGGGTGGAGGCGATCACGGACTTCGAGACCAAGCGTCCGCAGACGGACAAGGACTCGGGGTTGCCGCTGTGGGCGGTGGACGTGATCGACGCCGATCCCGAGGCGCGGGGGAAGGCCAAGTCGGTGAAGGTCAAGGTCGCCGCCGAGGTGTGCCCGACCCTGCCGGACGAGGTTCCGGGGCTGCCGTTCCGCCCGATCGAGTTCGAGTCCATGGCGGTCATGCCCTATGTGGACGACTCCGGTCGCCGCCCCCGGGTGGCGTACTCCCTGCGCGCCCGTGGCGTGAAAGCTCCCGGTGCTGGTGGGCGTCGTGCTGCTCCGGCCAAGGAAGCCGCCTGACCCGCCACGAGAGATGAGACGGGGCGGCCTGGTGCGCCAACACCGAGCCGCCCCTGTGAACCCCCACGCGAACCCTGCGAAAGCTTCGTGAAGAGGTGTCTTCAGTATGTCCGATTACCCCCGTGACCTGTCCGGCCTGAGCGGCCCGGAACTGGTCCGGCTGCTCCTGGACGCGACCAACCCCCCGCCCACCACCGACACCGAACGGGCGGAGTTCTTCGACTTCAAGGCGCGCGTGTTCGCGACCCTCGCGCACCGGGAGGAGAACCCGACCGCCGAGGCGATCGCCGCCCGTGCCCGTTCCGACCGTGACCGGCTCCTGGCCCGGATCGAGGACCAGAACCGGGGTGGTCGGTGATGCCTCAGTCCAAGGTGGGCTCCGCCCAGTCCTCCCCGACCCTGCCCACCCCCGCCCACGGGGTGCGGTGGACGACCCCGATCGTGGAAACCCCCGGGATCGTGGTGCTGGGCTCGTGGATCTGGCGGCTGGTGCGGTTCCTGGTGACGCTGCCGTTCCGGTTCCCCGTCACGGTCGCCTGGCTGGCCGTCTCTGCGGGGGCCTGGTGGTGGTTCGACTGGCCCGGACTCGCCACCCTGTGGGGCCTGGCCGCTGCTGCCTCCCTAGCGTGGTGGCGCGTCTGGCCCGACACCTACCGGACCTGGGTCACCCTGCGCCTGCTCGCCTGGTGGCGGCACGTGTTCGTCTACCGGCGCCACTGGCAACCCGTCTTGGTCATCTCCGGCCTGGCCGAGTCCTACCAGGAACGCCGCTACCTCCCCAGGATTCGCCGCGTCACCTGCTCCGAATGGGCCGACTACGTCCGTGTCACCCTGGTCGCCGGCACCTCACCGGCCGACTTCGAGACCCGCGTGGCTGAACTCGCGCACGGCTTCCAAGCCCCGTCCTGCCGGGTGGTGGTAGACGGACCCCGCAGGATCACGCTGGAGTTCCCCCGCCGCGACACGTTGGCCGAACCCCTCGACGCCCTGGACATTCCGAACACGGCGGACCTGACCGCGCTGCCCATCGGCCACCGGGAAGACGGCTCACCCTGGCTGCTGCGCTTGCACGGCACACACGTCCTCGCAGCCGGAGTCACTGGCTCTGGAAAGGGTTCGGTGATCTGGTCGGCCATCCGCGCGATGCTCCCCGCGATCGCCGACCGAACCGCGCAGGTGTGGGCGCTGGACCCCAAGCGCATGGAGCTGTCCTACGGACGGGAGCTGTTCGCCCACTACGCCGACGACGGCGAATCCGCGGTGGCTCTGCTCGAACTGGCCGTGGCCGACATGCAGAACCGCGCACGCCGCTACGCGGGAAAGCAGCGCTCCCACGTGCCCAGCAGGAAGGACCCCTTCGTCCTGGTGGTGATCGACGAAGTCGCGTTCCTGACCGCCTACCACCCCGACCGGGACGTGCGCCGCCGCGCCGAGAACGCCATCGCCACCCTGACCTCACAAGGACGCTCGGTCGGCTTCTCCGTCCTGGCCGCACTCCAGGACCCGCGCAAGGAGGTGATGAACCTGCGAAACCTGTTCCCGGACAAGGTCGCGCTTCGTCTGGACGAGGCTTCGCAGGTGGACATGATCCTGGGGGAGGGTGCTCGGGACCGGGGCGGCAACGCCCACCTGATCGACCCCACGCTGCCCGGGGTGGCCTACGTGCGTATGGAGACCTCCCCCGCCCCGGTACGGGTCCGCGCCGCCTACGTCACGGACGAGGACATCACCGCCATGGTGAACGCCTACGGGGCGGATTCTTCCTCGGTGGGAGAGGTGGCCTGATGGGTGCGCTTCACCAAGCGCCGTTGCCGGTACTCCATCACGAGGAATGGCAGCCCTATGGCGCACAAGATGCCGCTCGCCCACGAAGCCGGACCTACCCCCACCAAGCCTTCATCCCCACCCCAGTTCGCGATGACGTCGCCTGCAAGCCACAGCAGCCCGAACACGCAAAGAATTGCTGCCCAGTGGAAAGGGATCTCCTTGGGGGGTCTCGCCATCGGGGGCGCTCCTGCTCTGTGGTTGTGGGGGTGGGCTGATGCCGACGCCTACCGGTAAGTCCACCCGGGCCGAACGGCTCGCGCAACCCCTGGCCCGTGAGGTGGCCGAACAGGTCGCCTCCGACCACGGCGTGTGCATCCGCACTGTCTCTCTCCGACGCACGAACATCGCCACCGGTGCCACGGAGGTGATCGACGTCCCGTGCGGGTCCACCCTGGAATCGCGGTGCCCGGCCTGTGCGAAGCGGAAGCGGTCGCTGCGGCGCACTCAGTGCGAAGAGGGCTGGCACCTGGCCACCGAACCCGTCGTGAAGCCCGACCCTCCGACCGAACAGCAGCGGACCTGGGTGGAGCAGCGTGCGATGGTCACCGCCGAGAGAGATCGACTCGCCTCCTCGGGGGCGGCTTCGGCTGAGGACCTGGCGGCCCTGGACGCGGCCATTGCGGGCTTGGACGAGGACATCACGGCTTCCGGGCTACGAGGGTCGGTCACCCGCTCCGCCGACTCCCCGGCCTCCTCGGGCCCGCGCCGGGTGCGCTCCACCAAGCGCCGCCAAGACGTCCCGGATCTGCCCAAGCGGCCCATGACGAGGAAGACGGTCGGGCGGGCGTTCACCGATCCTGACTCCGGGAAGGTCTTCCGCCCCTCACTGTTCCTCACCCTGACGTTGGACTCCTACGGGCGGGTGCGCTCGGACGGCACCCCGGTCGATCCCTCGACCTACGACTACCGTCGGGCCGCCAGGGACACCCTGCACTTCTCCAAGCTCGTGGACCGGTTCGTGCAGAACCTGCGCCGGGTCGCCGGATTCGACGTCCAGTACTTCGCCGCCGTCGAACCCCAACGACGCCTCGCCCCGCACCTGCACATGGCCACACGCGGAACCCTGCCCCGGGCTGAACTGCGCCAGATCGCCGCCGCGACCTACCACCAGGTGTGGTGGCCGCCCGCCGACACCGTCCGCTTCGAGGGCGACCACATCCCCCTCTGGGACACCGATGCCGGGTCCTACCTCGACCCCGCCACGGGGGAAGTCCTCCCGACCTGGGACGAGGCGCTGGACGCCCTCGACGCTGATCCGGACGCCGAACCCTTCCACGTGGTCCGCTTCGGCAAGCAGGTGGACGCCAAGGGGGTCGTGGCCGGAACCGAGGACGCCGCCCGGTGCGTGCGCTACCTGGCCAAGTACCTGACCAAGGACATCGCGGACTGCCACGCGGCCGAGACCGTCCGGCAGGAACAGCACGTGGACCGGCTCATGGAAACCCTCCGGTTCGAGCCGTGCTCGCCCCGGTGCGCCAACTGGCTGCGCTACGGCATCCAACCCGACCAGGCCAAGGCGGGGATGCGTCCCGGGTTCTGCCGCTCCAAGGCCCACCGGCGCGAACACCTCGGCTACGCCGGACGCCGCGTCCTGGTCTCGCGCAAGTGGTCCGGCAAGACCCTCGCCGACCACAAAGCCGACCGGCTCACCTGGGTCCTGGACGCCCTCGGGGTGAACCCCACCGCCGACGAGGACCAGGGCGACGAGAACAACCCGCGTCCTCCGGCACTGACGTTCGCTTCCGACTCCTTCGAGTGGGAACTCGCCCGCCCTACCGACCCCGACGTGCCACCACGGGAACGGCGACTACTCCGGGCGGTCGGTGAAGCACTACGACGCCGGGCCCAGCTCGACGCCGCGCTAACCCTCACCCCCTCGGCAACGGAAAGGGCTGCCTGATGGACAGCAAGAACAACCCCCCGACCGGCCGTCTGCTCACCGTCGATCAGGTGGCCGAACTCCTCAATACCTCCGTGCGCTACCCCCGACGCCTGATCGAGGAACGGCGCATCACCTTCGTCCGCATCGGTCGGCACGTTCGCATCCCGGAAAGCTCCCTGGACGAGTTCATTACCGCTGGAGTCGTGGAACCGCTCCGGCCTCACACGAGGAGGGCCGCGTAATGGCTGCGAAGAAGCGGCGGTTCGGCCGTATCCGCAAGCTCACCTCCGGTCGGTACCAGGTCCGCTACCCGGGACCGGACGGCATCGACCATCCCGCTCCGCACACCTTCGCCACGAAGAAGGAGGCGGACCGCTGGTTGGCCCTGAGGGAGGCGGAGATCAACCGTGACGGCTGGTGGGACCCGAACGCGGGTGATGACCTCTTCTCCGCGTACGCGGCGGAGTGGGTGGACAACCGTGAACTGACCCCTAAGAGCCGCCGGACCTACGAGGACCTGCTCCGGCTCCACCTCGACCCCACGTTCGGCAACATGGCGCTGAAGGACATCCAGGAGGCCGACATTCGCAAGTGGCGGGCGGTCAAGCGACGGAAGGCCCGGGGGAGGGGGCAGGTTCCCAAGGCTTACCGGCTGATGCGGGCGGTCCTGAACACTGCCGTCAAGGACCGGCTGATCCGTGAGAACCCCTGCCAGATCGACGGCGCGGGCCAGGAGCACAGCGAGGAACGTCCGGTGCTGTCGGTGGCCGAGGTCTTCAAGCTGGCTGAGGAGATCAACCCGCGGTACCGGGCGCTGGTGCTGTTGGCGACGTTCGGCAGTCTGCGGTGGGGGGAGCTGGCCGGCCTGCGCCGCCGACACCTCGACCTGGACAAGCGGACCGTGACCGTGCGGGAGACGGTCTACGACATAGGGGCCCTGGAGAAGGGAACGCCCAAGTCCAGGGCGGGCGCTCGTACGGTGCGCCTTCCGTCGTTGATCATCGCGGACCTCCGCCGCCACCTGGACGAGTACTCGGCTCCGGGGCCGAACGGGTTCGTCTTCGTCGGGGTTCGCGGCAACCAGCTCCGCCGGAGCAACTTCACGAAGTACTGGGCGGATGCCTGCGTCGCCGTGGGTCTGGAGAACGTCCACCTCCACGACCTCCGGCACACCGGTAACACCTACGCGGCCGAGGCGGGGGCGTCCCTGCGGGAGCTGATGAACCGGATGGGGCACTCCAGCCCTCGGGCCGCGATGGTCTACCTCCACGCGCGCGACGAACGCGCTCAGGAGTTGGCGGACCGGCTGGGGGAGAGGGCCGCCGAGGAACTGCGCCGGTCCCGTGCGAGGGAAGGTGATGGTCCGCCTGTGGCGGGTGCTCAGAACTGAGCATCGGGCACGTAGCGGGCACGCGGCCCGTACGGACCCCTGGAAACGCGAGAGGCCAGGTCACCGGAAATCCGGTCTGACCTGGCCTCTGCTGTGTGGAGCGGATGACGGGAATCGAACCCGCGCTATCAGCTTGGGAAGCTGAAGTTCTGCCATTGAACTACATCCGCGTGTGACCGCCGGAAGTCCGGTTGTCGACGCACGTCATCTTAGCCCAACTCGGCCCCCCATGGGCAACTCGGCGCGGGAGCCGGGGGCCGGCCGTCCCGCCTACGGTGCGTTGTCGCAGGCGGTAGGTTCGGACCGTGCTGCTCTCCGATCGCGATATCAAGTCCGAAATCGATGCCGGGCGGGTCCGGATCGACCCCTACGACCCGAGCCTCGTCCAGCCCTCCAGCATCGACGTGCGGCTGGACCGCTTCTTCAGGGTCTTCGAGAACCACAAGTACCCCCACATCGACCCCTCGGTCGAACAGCCCGACCTCACCCGCCTGGTCGAGACCGACGGGGAGGAGGCGTTCATCCTCCACCCGGGCGAGTTCGTGCTGGCGTCCACCTACGAGGTGGTCAGCCTGCCGGTGGACATCGCGAGCCGGCTGGAGGGCAAGAGCTCCCTGGGCCGCCTCGGCCTCCTCACGCACTCCACCGCGGGCTTCATCGACCCGGGCTTCTCGGGGCACGTCACCCTCGAACTGTCGAACGTGGCGACCCTGCCGATCAAGCTGTACCCGGGCATGAAGATCGGCCAGCTGTGCATGTTCCGCCTGTCCTCCCCGGCGGAGCGCCCCTACGGCTCCGCGGGCTACGGCTCCCGGTATCAGGGGCAGCGCGGTCCGACGCCGTCCAGGTCGCACCAGAACTTCGTCCGCACGCCCATCAGCCCCGACGCCTCCTGACCGGCGGAGGCTCTGGAATCGGCCGGACGCTTACGTTACGGTTATGAATCGACACATACCGTCGCGCGACGCATCTGTCTCGCATATGTGACAAGGGTCACTGCAAAAAGCAGAGTGGCATAGATCACATATGGACGTCTTGCGGTGCCGATATCCGGTGTCATAGGTCGGCGGACGGTTTTTATGTCGGTTAAACATGTTATTTGCCGGTTACCAACCGTCTGAACTGTGCGTACGTATCTCTGTAGGGTTTGCACCCGACGTGAACCAGGTAGCGGTACCGCCCCGACCGGGGGGCGCATGGGGGCCCTGCGCAAGCCAGCTACCTGCGGGAACCGCGGGTCGGCAGTGGGGCTGAGCATGCCCTGGTGTGCCTCGCGGCCAGGACAGCCCCATAGAGGAGACCGTGCCAGCAGTACGCGCAGACCACTTGTACAAGGTGTTCGGGAAACAGTCCGGAGCCGCCGTCGAGCGGCTCCAGGACGGCAGTCACCGGGACACCATCGCCGACCTCGACGTGACGGCCGCCGTCATCGACGTGTCCTTCGAGGTCGAACCGGGCGAGATCTTCGTCGTCATGGGCCTGTCCGGATCAGGGAAGTCGACCCTGATCCGGATGCTCAACGGCCTCCTGGAACCCACCGCGGGGACGGTCGAGGTCGACGGCGTGGACATCACCGCCCTGAGCAGGAAGGAACTCCTGACCCTCCGGGGCGAGAAGATCAGCATGGTCTTCCAGCACTTCGCGCTCCTGCCCCACCGCACGGTTCTCGAGAACGCCGCCTACGGCCTGGAGCTCCGCGGGATCCCGCGTGCCGAGCGCGGCCGCAAGGCGCGTGAGACCCTCGAACTGGTGGGCCTGGGCGGTTGGGAGGACAAGCTCCCCGAGCAGCTCTCCGGAGGCATGCAGCAGCGCGTGGGCCTGGCCAGGGCACTGGCCGCGGACACCGACATCATCCTCATGGACGAGGCGTTCAGCGCCCTCGACCCGCTCATCCGGCGGGACATGCAGACCCAGCTCCTGGAACTCCAGGAGAGCCTGGGCAAGACCATCGTCTTCATCACGCACGACCTCAACGAGGCGATGCGCCTCGGCGACAGGATCTGCGTGCTCCGCGACGGCCGCGTCGCCCAGATCGGCACCGCGCAGGAGATCCTCAGCGAACCCGCCAACGACTACGTCGAGCGGTTCATCGAGGACGTCGACCGGACCCGCGTGCTCACCGCGTCCTCCGTCCTGGACTCCGACGGCCCCGCGGCCGACGCGTCCGCGCCGCAGGTCGCCGCGAGCACGCCGGTGGCCGACCTGTACGCCGACATGACCACCGCCGAACGCCTCCGCGTGGTGGCCGAGGACGGCAGCGTCCTCGGCACGGTGACGCGCAGCTCCGTGCTCGCCGCCCTCGCGGCGGGGAAGGAGACCCCGTGACACCCGTGGAGTTCCCACCGAGCCTGCCGATCGGCGAGGGCTTCGAGGCGTTCAACAGCTGGCTCAAGTCCAACTTCGGCCTCTTCTTCGACGCGCTCGGCGCGTTCATCCGCTGGGCGGTCGACGCCCTGTCCGGGTTCTTCGTCGAACCGGGTGCGGGCCAGCTCGCGTTCATCGCCGCGGTCGTCATCGCGGCCCCGCTGCTGAGGACCCGGCGGCTGCCGCTGGTCGTGATCGTCGGCGCCGTCTCGCTGCTCTACGTCCTCCAGGGGCAGTTCGGCTTCGGCGACACCGTCGTGAACCTCCTCGGACGCCCGTTCTTCGGGTGGGCGATGGCGCTGTTCGACCAGCAGTACGTGGACGCCTACCTGTGCATCTCGCTGCTGTTCCTGATCGCCGTCACCGTGCTGGGCCTGACGGGCCGGTCGACGAGGGTCCGGACCGGCGTCGTCGCGGGCGGCTGGCTCGTCCTGCTCGTGCTGGGCTGGCTCGTGCTGCCGGCGCTGGTCACGAACCCGGCGTCGCTGCTGATGATCCTGCTGCTCAGCCTGCTCGCGCTCTCGGTCGCCGGATGGCGGATGGGCCTGTTCGCCCTCGTCGCCCTCACCCTGATCGCGTCCGTCGGCCAGTGGACGAACGCCATGGACACCCTGGGCCTCGTGCTCGTGGCCAGCGCCATCGCCGTCGTCATCGCGATCCCCATCGGCGTCCTCGCGGCCTACAACGACACGGTCAGCAAGATCGCCAAGCCGGTCCTGGACCTGATGCAGACGCTGCCCGCGTTCGTGTACCTGATCCCCGCGATCTTCTTCTTCTCGATCGGCGCCGTCCCGGGCGTGGTCGCGACCATCGTGTTCGCGATGCCCCCCGGCGTCCGCCTGACCGAGCTGGGCATCCGCCAGGTCGACCGCGAGCTGGTGGAGGCGGGCGAGGCGTTCGGGGCGCCGAGCCACAAGATCCTCACCGGCATCCAGCTGCCGCTGGCCCTCCCGAACATCATGGCGGGCGTCAACCAGGTCATCATGCTCGGCCTGTCGATGGTCGTCATCGCGGGCATGGTCGGCGCCGGCGGCCTGGGGAGCCAGGTGTACCAGGGCATCACGCGCAACGACGGCGCGCTCGGCTTCGAGGCCGGCATCGCCGTGGTCATCCTGGCCATCTTCCTCGACCGCCTCACCGCGGCCGTCACCCGCAGGGGACCCCGGGCCCGCGCCTCCGCCCAGGCGTCCTGAGCCGCCGACCCGACCCCGCACACGGAATTACCTAGGGAAGGAATCCCACGATGTACAGCCCCAAGCGCATGACCGCGCTGTCCGCCGCCGGCATGAGCGCCGCCCTCCTCCTGACCGCCTGCGGTGGCGGCGGGGAGGACCTGACCGGCCCCGCGGAGGGCGAGGGCGGGGACACCAAGGAGATCAACATCGCGCTGATCGCCTGGGAGGAGGCCATCGCCACCACCGCCATGTGGGAGGTGATCCTGCAGGAGCTGGACTACGACGTCACCGTCACCGACGTCGACGTCGCCCCCATGTACCAGGGCGCCGCCAACGGCGACGTGGACCTGTTCCTCGACACCTGGCTGCCGATCACCCACTCGGACTACTGGGAGGACTACGGCGACCAGCTGGAGGACCTCGGCGTCTGGTACGACAACGCCGTCCTGACGCTCACCGTCCCCACCTACATGGAGGACGTGAACAGCATCGCCGACCTGGCCGACCACGCCGACGAGCTGGGCGGCGAGATCATCGGCATCGACCCGGGCGCCGGCCTGACCCGGGTCACCAAGGAGGAGGCGATGCCGGGCTACGGCCTGGACGAGGACTTCGAGCTCGTCGAGTCCTCCACCGCGGCCATGCTCGCCGAGCTGGACTCGGCCATCGCCGAGGAGGAGCCCATCGTCGTCACCCTGTGGCGTCCGCACCCCGCCTACGCGCAGCACGACCTGAAGGACCTCGAGGACCCCGAGGGCCTCATGGGCGACGCCGAGCAGATCCACGCGGTCGGCCGTGACGGCTTCACCGAGGAGTACCCGGAGCTCAGCGAGTGGATCGGGAACTGGGAGATGTCCGACGACGAGCTGGCCTCCCTGGAGGTGCTGACCGTCGGCGAGGACGTCGAGAACCCGCAGGAGGGCGCGCGCACCTGGCTGTCGGAGAACCCGGAGTTCCTGGAGCGCACCCTGGGCGAGGCCGCCGAGGGCCTGGAGTTCTAGCACGCCGGGCCGGCGGCGCGCGGTCCCGCGCGCCGCGCCCGCGGCGGGAAGCGTGAACGGGCCGTCCCCGAGGGGGCGGCCCGTTCGTGTCGTCGGGGGGTCAGGGGGCGTAGTAGCCGCCCTGGGCGCCGCCGTAGCCCTGGTTGAGCTGGCGGGCCCTCTCCCTCCTGGGGAGCAGGTACGCCGCGAGCAGGCCGCCGAGGAAGCCGAAGAGGTGGGCCTGCCAGGAGACGCCGGGGTACTGGGGGAGGACGCCCCAGATCATCGTCCCGTAGAAGAGCACCACGCAGATCATGATGACGATGTCGACCGTCTTGCGCTCGACGATGCCGCGCAGGACCGTGTAGCCGAAGTAGCCGAACACCAGGCCGCTGGCGCCGACGGTGAGGGAGAAGGGCGAGCTGAACAGCCAGACCCCGACCCCGCTGACGACGATGACGATCAGCGTGGTGAGCAGGAACCGGCCCAGGCCGCTGAACGCCACGAGGGAGCCCAGCACCAGGAACGGCAGCGAGTTGCCGATGAGGTGTTCGAGGTTGCCGTGCATGAAGGGCGCGGTCAGCACGGTCCAGGGCTGGTCGAAGTTCCAGGCGCGCAGGCCGAACCCGTGGTCGAGTGCCCCCCGGAGGACGAAGCTGTCGAGGATCTCGAGAACCCACATGGCCGCGAGCATCCCCGCTACGGTCAGGATGGCGGTGATTCTGGACTGCTTCACGACACCGAGGGTAGATGACACCGGCTTGCAGCGGTATGTCTGTGGGGCGCGTGGTGGGTAATTGTCTGATGTGTCCAGAGTCGTCCCAGGGGGGACCGGGCGGTCAGGACGTCAGGGAGCGCTTGCGCGGCGGGATGCCGGCCACCGCCATGAACGACTCGACCTTGGCGGGGCTGGTCATCCCGGTGAGCGGCAGGTACGTGCGCGCGGCGCGGCGGCTCCGGAGCGAGGGGAAGCGCTTGGGGCGTCCGGTGGAGTCGCACAGGCCCAGGGAGCGGATGCGCCCCGGCAGGACGTAGTAGGAGCCGATGTCGTGGAAGGGGACGCGCACGATGTAGCGTCCGCGCCGGTAGCGGAACTCGCCGTCGGAGATCTCCAGGACGGGGGCCTTGATCATGTGGCCGTGCGCGGCCAGGCCGGCGCCCCCGAGGGCGAGGAGCAGTCCGAGGGTGATGTGGGCCCAGTGCACGGGGTCGGCCGCGACCACCACGACGCCGAGTACCACCAGTGCGTAACCTGCCCACAGCTCCACGTGTTTACGGCCTACGGGGCAGACCATGCGGACTGTTTCGGACACGGCAGATGCCTCTCTCGCTGGGTGCTGCGGTGGGATGACGGCGGTCGCCGTTCCCGACCCTATCGGCTCCGCGGGCATGGGAACGGTGGTTTCGGACAGCTCTGGCGAGGGGTTAGGTCTCGGGTATGCGTGCTTTGGTGTCGACAGCTCCTTTTGACGCTTTTATCTGATTAACATCAGGTCATCCCACGAATCATGTGAAGATGCCGGGGTGTCCATGGAAGCGGCGTTTGCGGCGAAGGAAAAGTGAGTCTTTCGTCCTTGATGGGGATTTTAGCGCCCTGTGTCCGTTTTCCTCTCGGTAATCATGCACGAGCAAGTTGTAGTTAAACGTCGTTTACTTTATCGTCAACATTGTTGACTGGTGTCAATGTCCAGCAATTCATTTCTGGCTTGTCCGAATCTGGTGTCTGGGTACTGTCGTGCGATGACGCCTCTGACCTGCGTGAACTGGTCGTATTACCGCCGTATTGAGGGTTTGTGTCGACGCCCGAGGTCGATGGGCGCGAACCGGTTGCGGATGGGTCACGAATCTGCCAGTAGGGCTATACAGACATTTCGCTCAATGGTCTTCTGATCGACTAATCGCCTAGGCTCGGCTGGCTGTGTGCGAACCACACAAACCCGCGCGGTCCGGCTCGTATTAGTGATCAAGGGTGTGACTGATGGAGAATCGTAGGAAATTGCTGGCCGCCGCCGCTGTCGGCGTCTCGGCTGCCCTGGTGCTGGGCGCCTGCTCGCCCCCCGAGGACAGCGGCGGCGGCGGTGATGGAAGCTCCGTCACCTGGATCGTCAACCAGCCCGGCGGCGGCTGGAACCACAACGCCCCCGAGGGCGGTTCGGTCTACGTCATCCAGATGGTCCACGGCGTCCTGCCCGTGACGGGGTTCTACAACCCCGAGGGCCAGTGGGAGTGGAACTCCGACCTCATCGTCAACACCCCCGAGCTGCTCAGCGAAGACCCCATGGTCTGGGAGTACGAGATCAACCCGGACGCCAACTGGAGCGACGGCGAGCCCATCGACGCCGACGACTTCATCTGGGCCTGGAAGATGAACAGCGGCAAGGAGGAGCTCTGCGCCGAGATCTGCAACTCCCGCGGATCCGACGTGGACGTGCTGATCGAGAGCGTCGAGGGCTCCGAGGACGGCAAGACCGTCACGGTGACCATCGAGGAGGGGACGCAGTTCCCCGAGTGGTACGCCTTCGGCATGGACGGCCTGTACCCGTCGCACCTCGCCGAGGCCGAGGGCTTCGACCTCGACACGCCCGAGGGCATGCTGGAGTCCTCCCACTGGTTCAACGAGAACCCCGTGACCGTCTCCGGCGGTCCGTACATCTTCGAGGGCACCCCCGAGCTCGACGGGCGGATCGTCAAGACCGTCAACGAGGAGTACTACGGCCCGACCCCGGAGATCCAGGAGATCATCCTGCAGGTCAACACCGAGGAGGGCAGCTGGGTCCCGGCGCTGACCAACGGCGAGGTCCAGGGCGGTTCCCCGGCCTCCTGGTCCGACGACGTCATCACGCAGCTCGAGGACGCCCCCGACGTCGAGTTCGGCATCGAGTCCGGCGGAAGCTGGGAGCACCTCGACGTCAACCTGGACAACGAGGCGCTGTCCGACCGGGCGCTGCGCCAGGGCATCTTCACCGCCATCGACGTCCAGAACATCGCGACCCGCACCTACGGCGAGAAGTTCCCCGAGGTCGAGCCCCGCACGAACCACATCTTCTCCTCCTCGAGCGAGTACCACGAGGACGTCATCACCCCCACCGGCCAGGGCACCGGTGACACCGAGGCCGCCCTGGAGCTCCTGGAGGAGGCCGGCTACGAGCTCAACGGCGACACCCTCGAACTCGACGGCGAGGCGGTCCCGGCCCTGCGCCTGCGCTACACCGCCGGCCACGTCGCCCGGGAGATCATCGCCGAGCTGATCCAGGCCGACCTGGCCGAGATCGGCGTCACCGCCGAGATCGAGACCACCGACGACCTGGGCGGCACCCTCGCCGAGCAGGACTTCGACCTGATGATCTACGGCTGGAGCACCACCCCGGCCTTCGCCAGCTCGTCCTACCTCTACTGGCACAGCGAGAGCCTGAGCAACCACGGCAAGCTGGACAACCCCGAGGTCGACGAGCTCGCGGAGAGGGCGCAGAACGTCGCCACCTCCGCCGAGGCCGCCGAGTTCGCCAACGAGGCCGCCGCGCTCGTGGCCGAGGAGGCCTACGTCCTGCCGTTCGTGGACACCCCGGCGTTCTACTTCTACGACACCAACTACCTCGGCAACGTCACGGACAACAACACCCAGTCGCGCCGAGCCCAGTGGAACCAGCACGAGTGGACCGCGGTCAACTAGCGCACCTCCCGGCCCGCATCGCTCCGTGCTGAACAGCGGGGAGACGCGCCCGGACCGGTGACCGCCGGCGGGACGAGAGTCCCGGCGGCGGCCCGGCCCGGGCGGGCCCCGCCCGCCGTCCCCCGCGGCGGGCGGGGCCGCCTCCCCGTTCCGGGAGCGCTCACCGAAGGACCTTCCCATGCTCGTATACACCGCGCGTCGCCTCGCCGTGGCGATCCCAGTGCTCCTGGCGGCGTCGGTTCTCGTGTTCCTCATGGTCGACCTCAGCGGCGACCCGCTGGCGGACATGCGCCTCGCGCAGCCGCCGCCCAGCGAGGAGGCCATCGCCGCCGCCGAAGCCCGCTACTACCTGGACCGGTCGACCCCGGAACGGTACTGGCTCTGGATGACGGGGATCGGCGGCAACGGAGACATCGGCCTGCTCCAGGGCGAGTTCGGACCCTCGGTCCGGGGCGGCGCCTTCGACATCGGCGAACAGCTCGCCTCCGGCATCGCCGTCACCCTGCGCCTCGTCTCCGCCGCCCTCGTCTTCGCCCTCGGACTGGCGGTCCTCTCCGGTGTCGTCAGCGCCATGCGCCAGTACTCCAAGCTGGACTACACCCTCACCTTCATCGGGTTCCTCGCCCTCGCCATGCCGACGTTCTGGCTGGGCGCGCTGATCCGGGAGGGCGGACTGGTCTTCAACCAGTCCACGGGCACCTCGTTCTTCTTCACCATCGGGGCGAACTCGGCCCGGGTGGGCAACATGACCAACTGGGAGTACTTCCTCGACTCCGCCGGTCACCTCGTGCTCCCCACCATCACCCTGATGCTGACCAGCTACGCGGCGTGGAGCCGCTACCAGCGCACGTCGATGCTGGAGGTGCTCAACAGCGACTACGTGCGCCTCGCCAGGTCCAAGGGCGTGCGCAACAGCGTGGTCGTCCGGCGGCACGCGCTGCGCACGGCCCTGATCCCCCTGGTCACCGTCGCCACCATCGGCTTCGTCGGCATCATCGAGGGCGTGGTGATCACCGAGACCATCTTCCAGTGGCGCGGTCTCGGGTACTTCTTCATCGAGGCGGTCAGGGCACAGGACGCGTTCGCGCTCATGTCCTGGCTGATGCTCAGCGGCACCCTCGTCGTCGTCGCCAACCTCATCGCCGACATCCTGTACGGCGTTCTCGACCCGAGGATCCGCTATGAGTGACACCGACAGCCGTACGGCGAGCGGGAAGGGCCCCGCCGGGCTCCCCGCCGGAGGCGACGTCAACCGGGGGGAGGAGCTGAGCCAGGTCCGGATGGTCTGGCGCCGGTTCCGCCGGCACCGGGCGGCGATGGTCAGCCTGGTCTTCCTGGGCCTCATCACGGCGTTCGCCTTCGTCGGCCCCTTCGTGTGGCCGTGGGACCACACCGTCAGCCGGGACATCCTCGGCAACCAGCCGCCGAGCCTGCAGCACCCCTTCGGCACCACCAACCAGGGCAACGACGTGTTCGCGCAGACGATGCGCGGCACCCAGCAGTCCCTCAAGGTCGCCCTCACCGTCGCGGTCCTGTCGACCGTGATCGGCTCGGTCTGGGGCGCGGTCGCGGGCTACTACCGCGGCAGGGTCGACGCGATCATGATGCGCGTCGTCGACGTGTTCCTCATCGTGCCGCTCATCGTCGCCGTGGCGGCGATCAACGGCAACGTCCGGGGCGGGACCACCTGGTACGCGGTGGCGCTCATCATGTGCCTGTTCTCCTGGGCCACCATCGCCCGCGTGGTCCGCGGCGTGGTGCTCTCCCTGCGCGAACAGGAGTTCATCGAGGCGGCCAGGGCGGTGGGGGCCAGGGCCTCGCGGATCATCTTCCGCCACCTGCTGCCCAACGCGGCCGGGCCGATCATCGTGGCCGCGACCCTGCTGGTGGCGGTGGCGGTCCTCACCGAGGCCGCGCTCTCCTTCATCGGGTTCGGCATCCAGCCGCCGGACATCTCCCTCGGGAAGATGGTGGAGGGATCCAGGACCGCGGCCTTCACCCGGCCCTGGCTGTTCTATCCGCCCGGCCTCCTGATCGTCATGATCTGCCTGACGATCAACTTCATCGGTGACGGACTCCGGGACGCACTCGACCCACGACAGACGATGGTGCGGCGATGACCACGACCGAACACATGAGCGACAGCCCCGCCCCGAGCGCGGAGCACGATGTCGTCCTGGACGTCCGGGACCTCAGCGTCACCTTCTCGTCCGAGGACGGCCCCCTGGACGCCGTGCGCGGCGTCACCTACCAGGTCCGCCGCGGCGAGGCGCTGGGCATCGTCGGGGAGTCCGGCTCGGGCAAGTCGGTGACCTCGATGGCGATCATGGGCCTGCTGCCCAGGACCGCCAGGGTGACGGGATCGGCCAGGGTCCTCGACCAGGAGGTCATCGGGCTCGGCGACGCCGCGATCAGCAGGATCCGCGGCGAGAAGATCGCGATGATCTTCCAGGACCCCCTCACCTCGCTGAACCCGGTGTACACGATCGGCTACCAGATCGCCGAGGCCGTGCTCACCCACCGGGACGTGACCAAGAAGCAGGCGCGGGAGCGAGCCGTCGAACTCCTCGACAAGGTCGGCATCCCCAACCCCGAGCGCCGGGTCGACCAGTACCCGCACGAGCTGTCCGGCGGCATGCGCCAGCGGGTGGTGATCGCCATCGCGATGGCCAACGACCCCGACGTCATCATCGCCGACGAGCCCACGACCGCGCTGGACGTGACGGTCCAGGCCCAGGTGCTGGAGGCGCTGGAGGCGGCCCGCCGGGAGACCGGCGCCGCCCTCGTGCTCATCACCCACGACCTCGGCGTGGTCGCGGGACACGTGGACCGGGTGGCCGTCATGTACGCGGGCCGCCTGGTGGAGACGGGCACGGTCGAGGACGTCTTCTACCGTCCGCGCATGCCCTACGCCCTGGGCCTGCTCGGGTCGGTGCCCCGGCTGGACGGGGGGCGGCACGAACGGCTCACCCCCATCCTGGGGACGCCCCCCTCCCTGCTCAACCTCCCGCGCGGGTGCGCGTTCGCGCCGCGCTGCCCGATGGCCCAGGACATCTGCCGGGAGGAGGTGCCCGAGCTCGCGGAGCCGGCGGACATCGGGGCCCCCGGAGCGGGGGAGGAGGACGACCCCCTGCGCCGGCACCGGTCGGCCTGCCACTTCAGCGACCAGCTGGCCGGGGTCCGCCCGGAAGACCTCTTCCGGCCCACCTCCGTGGACGCGGAGGCGCCCGCCGAGGTCCTCGCGGCCGAGCTGGGGGAGCCCCGGCCGGAGGCGGGCGCCGCCGGGAAGGCCCCGGAGGCGGACCCCGGGGCGGGGGACGGCGCTCCCGCCGGGGGGGCCGAGGTCCTGCTGACCGCCACCGACCTCGTCAAGAACTTCCCGATCCGCTCCAAGGGCGTCCTCCGGCGCAAGGTCGGGGAGGTCCAGGCGGTCTCCGGGATCTCCCTGGAGCTGCGCGAGCACGAGACCCTCGCGCTCGTCGGCGAGTCGGGCTGCGGCAAGTCCACGACGGCGCGCCTCCTGCTCCAGCTGATCCGCCGGACGTCGGGAGACGTCCGGTACATGGGGCAGCCGCTGCACGAGCTGTCGGACTCCCAGATGCGGCCGCTGCGCCGCGACCTCCAGCTGGTCTTCCAGGACCCGTTCGCCTCCCTCGACCCGCGCATGACGGTCTCGGACACGGTCGCGGAGCCGCTGCAGATCCACGGCCGGGCCAAGGGCGCGAGGACCCGGGTCAAGGAGCTCCTGGAGCTGGTGGGCCTCAACCCCGAGCACGGCTCGCGCTACCCGCACGAGTTCTCGGGGGGCCAGCGCCAGCGCATCGGCATCGCCCGCGCCCTGGCGCTCAACCCCAAGGTGCTCATCCTGGACGAGCCGGTGTCGGCCCTGGACGTGTCGATCCAGGCGGGCGTGATCAACCTGCTGGAGGACCTCCAGGACGAGCTGGGGCTGTCGTACCTGTTCGTCTCGCACGACCTGTCGGTGGTCAGGCACATCGCCGACCGGGTCGCCGTGATGTACCTCGGCAAGATCGTGGAGACGGGCACGACCGACCAGCTGTTCAGCGCTCCCGCGCACCCGTACACGCAGGCGCTGATCTCCGCCATCCCGCTGCCGGACCCGGTCAAGGAGAGGACCCGGGAGCGGATCGTCGTCACCGGCGACGTGCCCAGCCCGGCCGACCCCCCGTCCGGCTGCCGGTTCCGCACCCGGTGCCCGAAGTTCGCCGGCGAGCTGTCGGAGACCGAGCGGGTCAGGTGTGTGGAGGAGCCCCCGGACCTGCTGGACCGGGGGACCGGGCACCGGGACGCCTGCCACTACTCCCAGGTGGTCGAGCTGATCTGAGCCGTCGCGGAGCGTCGGGCCGGAGGCGGGGCGGGAGCCCCGGCGCCGGCCCGACGGCGTTCCCCGCGGGCCCGCCGGGGCCCCTCGCGCCCCCGGGCCGGCGGCGGGTTCCGGACGAAACCGCTCCGCCGCGCGGGGACTCGCGGCGAAACCCTGGATCGGCGGCGGTTCCTGGGCTAGGGTGCGTTGCTTCCGCCCCCTTCGAGGAGACCCATGAAGCAATCCTCCCCCGAACCCCCGCGCCCCCGCCGCACCGGAGGGCGCGGCGGCGCCCGGAGGGCCGCCGCCCTCGTCACGATCCCCCTGCTGCCGATGACGCTCCTGGGAGCGTCCCCCGCGCTCGCCGACGCCTCCGGGGCCCGCCTGACCGAACTGCGCGAGGACATCGACGCCATCCTGGAGGACCCCTCCCTGGAGGGCGCCGTGTCGGGCGTGGTCGTCGTGGACACCGCGACCGGCGAGGAGCTGTACTCGCGCGACGGCGGCGAGCAGCTGCTGCCCGCCTCCAACATGAAGCTGTTCACCGCGGCCGCCGCCCTGGAGGTCCTGGGCGCCGACCACTCCTTCGGGACCGAGGTCGCGGCCGAGTCCGCTCCCGGGCGCCGGGGAGAGGTGCAGGACCTCTACCTGGTGGGCCGGGGCGATCCCACGCTCTCCGCCGAGGACCTGGACGCCATGGCCGCCGAGGTCGCGGCCTCCGGGGTCCGCACGGTCAAGGGCGACCTGTACGCCGACGACACGTGGTTCGACTCCGAACGGCTCGTGGACGACTGGTGGCCCGAGGACGAGCCGTACGCCTACTCGGCGCAGATCTCGGCCCTGACGGTCGCCCACGGGGAGCGCTTCGACACCGGCGTCACGGAGGTCTCGGTGACCCCCGCGGCGGAGGGCGAGCCCGCCGACGTGGACCTCGGCGCCGCGGAGGGCTACGCCGAGCTCGACAACCGGGCCCTCACCGGCGCCGCCGGCAGCGCCAACACCCTCGTCATCGACCGCCCGGCGGGCGCCAACACCGTCGTGGTCACCGGCTCGCTCCCCGCGGACGCCGCACCCGTGACCGCGCTGCGGACCGTCGACGAGCCCGCCGCGCTCGCGGGCCACCTCTTCGAGGCGGCGCTGGAGGACAACGGCGTCACGGTGAAGGGCGACGTCGGCCTGGGCGGCGTCCCCGCCGACTGGCGGGACGCCGAGGTGCTCGCCGACCACACGTCGGCCGAGCTCTCCGAGATCCTCGTGCCCTTCATGAAGTTCAGCAACAACGGGCACGCCGAGATGCTGGTCAAGAGCATCGGCCAGGAGACCGCCGGAGCGGGCACCTGGGACGCCGGCCTCGCGGGCGTGGAGGACGCGCTGTCCGGCCTGGGCGTGGACACCGCCGGCCTGGTCCTCAACGACGGCTCCGGCCTGTCGCGGGGCAACCTGGTCACCGCGGACACCGTCGTCGACCTGCTCGGACAGGCGGGCTCCGCCCCCTGGGAGGAGACCTGGTCCGCCTCGCTGCCGGTCGCGGGCGAGAGCGACCCGTTCGTCGGCGGCACCCTCGCCAACCGGATGCGCGGCACCGCCGCCGAGGGCGTGGTCGAGGCCAAGACCGGAACGATGAGCGGGGTCAGCGCCCTCTCCGGGTACGTGCCCGGACCCGAGGGCGGGCTGGCGTTCAGCATCGTGAACAACGGCCACTCCGGCCCCGCGCCCCTCGCGGTCCAGGACGCCGTCGCGGTGCGCCTGGCCGAGTACGCGGGCCACCGGGCGCCGGCGGGCGCAGCCCCGCTGCGCGCCCCGGTCCAGGGCAGCGGTGAGCTCGAATGCTCCTGGGAGCAGGCCTGCTGACCGGCGGGGGCGCCGACCGTCCGGAGGCGGCCCGAGGGGGCCCTCCGGCGGAGTGACCCGGTACGGAGCCGGCCCGGCGGCGGGCCGGACCGCGGAAGAGGGACCGGCGGGCCGCACGCGGCCCGCCGAGGACGAGGGCCACGGGTTCACCCCCGTGGCCCTCGGCCGTTCCCGGGCTCCCGTCCGTTCCCGGGCTCCCGTCCGTTCCCGGGCTCCCGTCCGTTCCCGGGCGCCTACCAGGCCCGGCGCCCGAGGAAGGCGAGGAACCGCGTCTGGGCGTCCGCGCCCTCCGGCGGGGTGAGCTCGGGACCGCAGACGCCGTTGCCGCGCATGCTGTCGCCGAACGCGGCGGTGTTCCCGTGCGCCCACCGCACGTCCTCCGGGTCCAGCCGGTCGTCCAGCCCCGCCGCGCGGGCCAGGTCCCAGCGGTGCACGACCAGGTCGAAGGAGAGGAACTGGTCGACGGAGCGCGCGAACGTCGTCCGTCCGAAGTACCCGTCGTACCCGGCGTCCGCGCGCTCCGGGTCGGCCAGGTCGGCCTGGACCACCGCGCGGGCCGCGTCCCAGGCCGCGGCCGGGTCCGCGTCCACCGACGGGATGTCTCCCAGGTCCCGGCCGACCAGGCGGAGGAACATGCCCTGGGTGTCCACGACGTGGCGGACCACGTCCCGGGCGGTCCACCCCTCGCAGGGGGACGGGGCCGACCACCGGTCGTCGGGTACCGCGGCCACCGTCGCGGCGAAGGCGTCGGAGAGGCGGGCGTAGCGCTCGGAGATGTCGCTCATGACAGGTGTCCCCCTGGATCGGTCGAGTTCCGGCCCCATCCTCGTCCCGCGGACCCGCCGGGGTCTTGAAGAAACGCGACAGGGGCCGCACGTCCGGGCCCCTCCGGGGGAACGGGGCGGAGCCGGGGCCGGACCGCCCCCGGAGCGCGGACCGGGCGCCCCGGGAACCGTCCGACCGGGGACCTACCCTGGTGGGCGTGAGACCAGAGCCCGTCGAGCGGGACGCGCGGGGCATCATCGACCCGGGGACGGGGCTGACCCGGTTCCGCCTCGACCGGTACGCGCCCTCCGCGCCGGTCGCCCGCTTCGTGGACCGCTACTGGGTGGCCTCGTGGAACCTGGCCGGGCGCGAGCCGTACACCCAGAGGGTCCTCGCCCACCCCGTGGTCAACGTGGTGTTCACCGCGGGGGGCGCAGCGGTGCACGGCCCCGCCACGGAGGTCGCGCGGCGCCGCCTGGAGGGGGAGGGGTGGGCGCTCGGGGTCATGTTCCGCCCGGCCGGGTTCCGTCCCCTCCTCGGCCGCCCGATGAGCGGGATCGTCGACGCCTCCCTGCCCGTGTCGGAGGTGTTCGCCGGGGACGTGTTCCCCGGGTCCCCGCTCCCCCTCATGGCCGAGCTGGACCGGATCCTGGCCGGGAGGCTGCCCGCGGACCGGCACCCGGCGGAGGACACCCGCGACGTCGTCGAGCGGGTGGCCGCGGACCCGTCGGTGGTCGGCGTCTCCGCCCTGGCCGAGCGCGAGGGGCTCGGTGTGCGGCTGCTCCAGCGCAGGTTCGCCGACCACGTCGGGCTCGGGCCCAAGGCGGTGATCCGCAGGTACCGGCTCTACGAGGCGGCGGAGCGGGCCAGGCGGGGGGCCGCTCCCGACTGGGGCGTGCTGGCCGCCGAACTGGGGTTCAGCGACCAGCCGCACCTGACCAGGGAGTTCACCTCGGTCATCGGGGTCCCGCCCGCCCGCTACGCGGCTCTCACGAGGAGCGGAGGGAGAGGAGCCGGGTGAGGACCCGGTGGATGGCGTCCGCGGTCAGCTCCGGGTCGGTGCAGGAGCGCACGAACAGGCCGTCCACCGTCGCGGAGGCGGCCGCGCGGTCGTCCGGATCGGGGAGGTACGGTGCGAGGAAGCCGTCCACCGCGCGGTTCCAGCGGTCGATCTGCGGACGCAGGGCGGGACGCCGGGACGCGAGCAGGAACAGCTCGTACTCCGCGACGACCGAGGGCCGGCCGTCCCCCGCCCCCGCGCAGGAGATCAGCTCGGCGAACCCCCGCAGCGCCGCGTCCGCCTCGTGGGGGAGGGCCCCCAGGGCCTCCACGTAGGTGTCGTTGACCCTGGTGAGGGCGTCCACGAGCAGGTCGTCGACGGCCGCGTAGTAGTAGGTGACGGTGCTGGGCGGCACCCCCGCCTCCGCGGCGACGCGGCGCTGGCTGACGGCGCCCACGCCCTCGCGCTCCACGATCCGCATCGTGGCGTCGAGGAGCAGGCGGCGGCGCTGCATCCCCTTGAGCCTGCGGCCGTCGGTGGTCCCCTCGTCGGTCGTGCCGCCCACGGCTTCCCTTCCCGTCAATGCCCGCCGCCCATCTCCAGTGCCATCACCCCGCCGATGACCAGGGCGATCCCGCCCACCTGGACCCAGGTGAGGGACTCCCCGAGGAAGAGCGCCCCGATCACCGCCACCAGCGCGATGCCCGCGGCCGCCCACACACCGTAGGCCACCCCCAGGGTCATGCCCCGGGCGAGGGCCTGGCTGAGCATGGTGAAGGCCGCGACGTAGCCGACCACGACGAGGACGGAGGGGACCAGGCGGCTGAACCCCTCGGAGAGCTTGAGCGAGGTGGTGGCGGTCACCTCTGCGGCGATGGCGCCGACCAACCAGAACCACGGCATGACTTCCTCCAGGGGAAAGTTGTTCAAGTGATCAGGTTTCGGCTGAAGAGAAACCTGAGCGTTCGACCAAGATGTTATCTCCGGGGGCCTCCCGGTGTACAGGACGGTTCGGAGATGGCCGTAATCTCATACATGGAGGGCTTCTGGTACGTACCCCCTGGGTGTATGGTCGGCCGTTCCGGTGTCTCGCCCCGCGCCGGTGGTAACCGCTCTATACCGATGTGCGGGTTTTCAGAACCTTTTCCCCGCTGGTGCGTCTTAGTGGCAGTAGGGCACACGGCGTTCGAGGTACGACATGGAGGTCCAGACGTGACGGGCAAGACCCCTGCGGCGGTGACGCGTCGGTTCGGCATCGGACTGGCGGCGCTCGCGCTCGTCGCCACGGCCTGTACGTCCGGCGAGGCGGAGACGCAGGGCAACAGTCCCGACGCCGAGGGCGCGGACGCGGCCGAACTGGTGATCACGCCGGAGGACGGCGCCCAGGAGGTCGCGCCCAACTCCCCCGTCACGGTGACCGCCGAGAACGGCGTCATCACCGACGTCGCGGTGGAGCAGGTCGTCATGGGCGAGGCGGCCGCCGAGGGCGAGGGCGAGGAGGACCCCGACCTCTACGCCATGACCGGCACCCTCAACGAGGAGGGGACCGAGTGGGTCAGCGACTGGAACCTGCGCCCCGGCTCGGAGATCGTGGTCACGGCCACCGCCGAGAACGACGCCGGTGAGACGACCGAGCTGGTCCAGGAGTTCACCACCCTGGACGCGGTGGCCGGACAGCGCCTGGAACTGGAGTCCAACTTCCCCAGCTCCGGCGACACCGTCGGGGTCGGCATGCCGATCGTCATCAACTTCGACCTGCCGGTGACCAACAAGGCCCAGGTCGAGAACTCCATGGAGGTCGTCTCCGAGCAGGAGGTCGCGGGCGCCTGGAACTGGGTCAACGACAAGACCGCGCAGTTCCGCCCCGAGGAGTACTGGGACCCCTACCAGCAGGTCAGTGTCGACCTCCGCCTCGCGGGCGTCGAGGCGTCCGAGGGCGTCTACGGGGTGCGCAACCACCGGATCGACTTCGAGATCGGCCGCGAGCTGATCGCCACCATGCACGTGCCCGACCACGAGATGGTCATCACCGTGGACGGCGAGCAGGAGCGCGTCATCGAGGTGAGCAACGGCAAGGAGAGCCGGCACTTCGACACCACGAGCAGCGGCACCCACGTGCTGATGGAGCGCTACGAGAGCCTGACGATGGACTCCGCGACCGTGGGCATCCCGGCGGACTCCCCGGGCTCCTACAAGGTCGACGTGCAGTACGCGGTCCGCACCTCGCACAGCGGCGAGTTCGTGCACGAGGCCTCCTACAACGGCAACATCGGCTCGGCCAACACCTCCAACGGCTGCACCAACCTGCGCATGGACGACGCGCTGTGGTTCTTCGAGAACACCCTCATGGGCGACGTCCTCGACACCACGGGCACCGACCGTGTGAAGGAGTGGGACAACGGCTGGGGCGTCTGGCAGAAGTCCTGGGACGAGTGGCTGGAGAGCAGCGCCACCGGCGAGGCCCAGATCACCGACGGCTCCGGCACCCCGGGCTCCGTGCACGGCGAGCAGTAGCCGCCGCGCGTCCGAGGGGGCGTCGGGAACCACCTGGTTCCCGACGCCCCCTCGCCGCGTTCCGGGCCTTCCCGGGGCCGGTCAGCCCTCCCGGGACAGCCGGGCGACGAGGGCGTCTATCACCAGCGCGGTCACGGAGGCCATGTCCACGGCCTCCGGGTCCAGGAGCCACTGCACCTGGAGGCCGTCCATGACGGCGATGACCGCGGCCGCGGCGGCTTCGGCCGGGGTGCGCCCGTCGGGGCCGGGGACGGAGGCGGCCTCCCGGTGCCCGGGCCCGAGCCTGTCCAGGACGGCGTCCGCGATCTCATCGCGCAGCACCGTGTAGCGGTCCCGGAACCACCCCTGGGCGGGGTGCCCGTCGGTGGCGCTCTCCGCCGAGAGGACGGCGTACAGCTGCGTGGTCCCCGGGCGGGCCGCGTTGCGCTCCGCGGTGGTCACCAGGTGGTCGAGCATCCGGCTGCCCCCGGGCGCCGGTTCGGTGTCGTCCCGCAGCTCCAGGACGGCGGTGAGCAGGTCGGTCTTGGAGCCGAAGTGGTGCAGGACCCCGGCCGGGGTGATGTCGAGCATCGCGGCGATGTCGGCGAGCGAGGTGTTGTTGAACCCCCGGGCCGCGAAGACGTCGGCGGCGGTGCGCAGGATCTGCTCCCGCCGGTTCACCCTTTTGCGCGGTGTCGGGGCCTCGGGACCGCCGGGGGGCCGGGTGTCCGGTGCGGGGGTCGTCTCGCTCATTCCTGCTCTCCACTTCGTTGTACCCGGCGGGTACCCCGGGCCCGTGGCCGGGGGCGGGCCCGTCGCCCACGGTATCGAGATCTCGGCCCCTCCCCTTGCTTAATAAACATTAAGTAAGTGAAGTCTCCGCTCAAGAGACGTACATCACAGGGTAGGGCGGCCCCCTCCGCGGCGCGGCGCGGCGTGCCCCATGGGAGGGCACTGCGGGGGCCGGTGGCCCCCGACCTGCGCACACGCGTCGGACGTCTCGCCACCGGGTCCGGCTGCACGGGAGGGTCGGGTGCAGGGGCTCCCACTCACACCGGCAACGGTCTCGGGCAACCCCTCGGTGCGAAGCCCGTTCGGACCGAAGCGGGTCCGGGCCCTCAGACCCCCGCGCCGCAGTCGGTCGAGGAGCCGGAGGGGTCGCAGGCCAGCATGACCAGGCGCAGGGTCTCCGGCCCGCTGACCTCGACGGTGACGGCCCCGGCGCGGTGCGCGGGCCGGACCGCGGTCGCCCTCTCGGGCCCGGGGGCCTCGCCGGCCCGGTCCACGGCGCCGGCCGCGCACGGTTCGGTGCAGCCGAGGACCCGCGCACCCCCGTCCCGGAGCACCTCCACGCGTGAGCCGGCCGGCGGCGCGGAGGCGGGTGCGGCGGCGGCCTCCGCGTCGTCGGGGCACGGGCTGCCGGTGTCGCACACGCGCAGGTAGAGCGTGGAGGGGCCGTGGTCGGGGTCCGTGCGCCAGTAGGCGGCCACGACCCGGCCGCCGACCCGGGCGTGCGACCCGTCCGCGTCGACGTGCGCCCCGGGGCCCGGCTCGGCGGGACCGACGGTGCACCCGGGACCGCAGTCGGCCTCGCGCAGCCCCCCGGGCCCGACCTCGAACAGGTGGGCGGTGCCGTCCTCGTCCTCGATCTGTACCGTCGTCCGGTTCTCCGCCGACGCCGTGAGGGCGGCGGAGGGCGCCGACCCGGGGGGCGCCGGCTCCGGACGGAGCAGCCCGGGGGCGGCGAGCGGGAGGAGCGCCAGTACGCAGACGAGGGCGGGAACCGCGGCCGGGATCCCGTGGGCGTCGCCGGGGCGGGGACGGGGGAGCGCGGCGCGGATCCGTGCGGCCGCCCGGGCGGTGCTCCGGGCACGGGCGGTCCGCCAGGTCTCGGCCAGGGCCCGCCCCGGGGACAGGTCGGCCAGGACGCGGAGGGGGAGCGCCGCCAGCAGGAGGACCGCCACGGCGGTCCCGGCCGCCGTCGCGGCGGCGGCCGGCGCGGACCACGCGCCTTCCGACGCCAGCCGGCGCAGGCCCCAGAGCGGCCCGGCCCAGGACGCGGCCAGCGGAAGGAGGAGGGCCAGGGTCCCCGGGACGCGGCGCAGGGCGCGGGACCAGGCCGCGCGCGCACCGACGTCCTGCCCGAGCACGGCGCCGCCGCCGACGAGCAGCCCCGCGTGCACGGACACCGGGAGGCCGACCGCGAGGGAGGCCAGGGTGAGGCCGGCGAGGACCACGAGCCCCGTGGACGGCTCCGCGGGCGGGGGGAGCGGCGGTGCGGCCCCCGGGGACGGCGGCAGGAGTCCGTGGACCGAGAGGGCCACCGAGGTGGCGGCGAGGAGGAGCACGGCCGGGAGGACGGGGAGCAGGACGGTCGTCAGCAGCGAGCCGCCGGGCGACGGGCGCCGCTCGCCGGGGCGGGCGGGCGGGGAAACGCCCGGGGCCCGGCGGGGGAGTGCGGAACCCGCGGTCCGACGGATTCCGCCGGAGCCGGTCTGACCGTCCATCGCCGTCCGCCTCTCTGTGCCCCAACCGAGACTACACAGGCCTTCCGGGGCGTACCGGGCACTCCGGGGGTCCGGGGCGGGGACGGGCCGCGCAGTGCCGCGCCGCACCGGGTGGGACGGCCGGCGCCGCCCCGGCCCGGAGGAGGCCCCGGAACCCTGCGGCGCGCCGCCCCGGCGGCGGCCCGGTCGGGGGAGCCGCCGGGGCGACCGGGACGGAAGCGCCCCGGTGCGGTCCTACCAGGACCGGACGCCGCCGACGGGCGCGGGCAGGCGCTCGTTCAGCCACGTCCACGTGCCGTCGTTCTCGGTGAAGCGGCGCTGGACGCGCTCCACGTCGGTGAGGGCGTTCGCGAACACCTCGGTCCACGCGCCCGCGGTGCGCTCCTCCAGGTAGAGGCTGCGCGCGTCGGTGCGCATGCGCACCGCCTGGAGGGTGTGGGAGGAGCCGTTGCTCAACTGGATGCGGTAGTAGGCCATGCGAAGTCCCTGGGGTCTTGTTCGTCCTGGGAGGAAGAACGGTGCGTCCCCGGAACGTGCGTGCCGCCTGGAGCGGCAGGGGGATCGGTTTCCCGGTGCGTGCGGCGGGACGCGAGTGGTCGTCGACCGCGAGGGCGTGCCTGAAGGGTGCGGCGAGAGCGCCGAGACCCGGAGCTCTCCGGGGAACGGGTACGGGTGCCGGTGCACCGTGCCTTCCGTGTCCTCGGACTCTACTCCTCCGGGTGGAGGCGGGAGCCGAAAACGGGGCTACGGACGGTGAAATCCGGGTGATCCGCGGGTGAGCGGCGGAGGTGATTCGGAAACCACTGTGTATATCGGTCGATACCGCTGTGATTCGTGTGATTGGTGTGACCGGGAGGAAACAGGAGCGGGCAGAGGCGAACGGTTCACGCTCCGCGGTCGTCCAACGGACCGGACCCCTTCTCCCCAGGGCGCGCCCCGTGCCACGCTTCCGACCCGAGGACCACCATGGCCCACCCGCCCCCGCCGCCGAACCTCACGCCCCTCCGGAGCTCCGACCCCCGCGTGATCCCGCCGTTCGCCGTGCACGGCAGACTCGGCGCGGGAGGCATGGGCGTGGTCTACGGCGCGGTGGGCCCGGACGGGCGGTGGGCGGCGGTCAAGGTCGTACGCCCCGAGTACGCCGGAGAACCCGAGTTCCGCTCCAGGTTCGCCAGCGAGGTCGCCCTGATGCACCGGGTGCGGGCCCGCTGCATCGCCCCCGTGCTCGCCCACGACACCCGCGCGGAACTGCCCTGGTACGCGACCCCTTACCTCCCCGGGCCCACCCTGGGCGCGCGGGTGCGGCAGGGCGGGGCGCTCGCGCCGCACCAGGCGAGGGTGGTCGCGGCGGGGATGGCCGAGGCGATCGCCGCCATCCACGCGGCCGGGGTCGTGCACCGGGACCTCAAGCCCGCCAACGTCATCCTCGCCCCCGACGGTCCCAAGGTGCTGGACTTCGGCATCGCCAGGGCGGCCGACGCCACCGCGCTCACGCGGACCGGCGGGCTCGTGGGCTCGCCCGCCTGGATGAGTCCGGAGCGCTACCGGGGCACCAGCGGACCCGAGGCCGACGTGTTCGCGTGGGGCGCGATGGTCGCCTACACGGCCACCGGCCGGCCGCCCTTCGGGGACGGCGGCGCCGAGACCCTGATGTACCGCATCCTGAGCGAGGACCCGGACCTGGAGGGGCTCCCCCCGGAGCTGGAGGAGCCGGTCGTCCGCGCGCTCGACAAGGACCCCGCGTCCAGGCCGTCGGCCGGGGAACTGCTGCACCGTGTCGCGGCGGCGGACCCGGAGGCCGCGGCGGGGGCGGACGACACCACGATCGTGGACGGGCTGATCCGCGCCCACTGGGCCGGTGGCGCGGCCCGGGGAGTCCCGGCGCCCCGGACCGCGCCGACCGCCTCCGTCCCGCCTTCCCCCGCCGTCGGCCCCGGGGGAGGGCCGGCGGGCGGCGGTCGAGGGCCCGCGGGAGCGGGAACCGCCCCGCCGCCCCGGAGGCGGTTCCGCCGGGCCCCCGTGGTGATCGCCGCCGGGGCGCTCGCGGTGGCGGCCGTGGGCGGTATCGGCCTGGTCAACGCCCTGGAGGGCGACGATCCGGACCCGAGCGTCCCCGACCCGGCCCCGGCGGTGGAGCCCGCGGAACCGGGCACCCTGGCGGGCACGGTGAACGGCGCCGGCTCCACGTTCCTCTCCTCGGCGGTCGAGGCGTGGTCGGCCTCCTACACGGGTGAGCGGCAGCCCGACGCGCGGATCTCCTACGAGCCGACCGGGTCCGGGGCGGGCGCCGACGCGTTCGTGCGCGGCGAGGTGGACTTCGGGGCCTCCGAGAACGCGCTCACCGAGAGCCAGGTCGCGGAGGCGGCGGAGGCCAGGGGCTGCCCCGTCGTGCAGTTCCCGGTGCTGGCGGGGGGCGTCGCCCTGGTGCACAACGGCGAGGGCCTCGACGGCCTCGCGCTGCACCGGACGGAACTGGCGGACATCTACTCGGGCGCCGTGACCGACTACTCCGACCTCGACGGGGCCGCGGAGCTCGGGCTCCCGGACCTGGAGATCGTCCCCGTCCGCCACGAGAGCGAGGCCTCCACGGCGCACGTCTTCAGCCGCTACCTGGCCGCCGACGGGGGGTCCTGGGGACCGGACAACGTCGGGGACGACACCCGGTGGGGCCCCGGAGTGGTCGCCGCGTCCGGGGACGAGGGCGTGCACGCCGAGGTGGCGGCCACCCCGGGCGCGCTCGGGTTCGTCAACGCGTCCTACGCCGAGGAGCACGGCCTGGACGCGATGCCGCTGCGCAGCGACCGGGGCGTCGAGGTCGACCTCACCCCGGAGACGACCAGGGCCGCCACCGAGCAGATCGACCTGGACGGGAGTGACTTCTCCCTCGACGCGGTCCAGGGAGACGGCGCCTACCCGATCATGCGGGTGAACCACGTGTTCGCCCACGAGTGCGGGCACGGGGACGGGACCGGCTCCGTCCTGCGCGACTTCTGGGCCTACGCCCTCGGGGACGAGGGCGCGCGGATCGCCGAGGGGACGGGGTACACGCCGCTGGCGGACTCCGTCGGCGCGCGGGTGGTCTCCGAGCGCGTCTCCCGGATCACCGACGGGTGACCTAGTCCCGGCCGGGGCCGGGTCAGGCGTTGATGCCCCCGTCCACGCCGATCACCGTGCCGGTGACGAACCGCCCGCCCGGCCCGGCCAGGTGGGCGACCGTCTCGGCCACCTCCTCGGGAAGGCCGAAGCGGCCAAGAGGCACGAGGGAGCGGATGCCGTCGGCGTTCGGGCCGTCGGCGGGGTTTGCGTCGGTGTCGACGGGGCCGGGGTTGACCTGGACCACGCTGATGCCGCGCGCCCCGAGGTCGCGGGCCAGGCCCCGGGTCATCCCGGTCAGGGCGGACTTGCTGATGGCGTAGAGGGTCAGCCCCCCGAAGGGGATCCTCTCCGCCACGTTGCTGCCCACGGTGATGATACGCCCGTCCCCGCCCATGTGGCGCAGCGCGGCCCGGGCGGCGAGGAAGGGCGCGCGGACGTTCACGGCCAGGACGCGGTTGATCTGCTCGACGGTGGCGGCGTCGTAGGGGCCGGAGGGGAAGAGCGCCGCGTTGTTGACCAGCACGTCGAGTCCTCCGAAGGCTTCCGCGGCGTGCTCCACCGCCCAGGTGACGGCGTCGGGGTCGGCGCTGTCGGCGCGCAAGGCGAGGGCGCGCCGACCGGTCCTCCCGATCGCCTCGACCACCTCGTCGGCGGCCTTCGCGTCCCGCTCGTAGGTGAGGACGACGTCGTGCCCGGTCTCGGCCAGGCGCAGCGCGATCGCAGCGCCGATGCCCCTGCTGCCGCCGGTGACGAGCGCGACCCTGGCCGGTGATTTCGAGTTCTCGTTCATGAGTTCGATAATGCCGTTTCGGCCTGCGCGGGGCTGGCGGTAATCGGACGCGGAACCCGGCCTCTCCCGGGGCCCTCGGCGAGGCGTTCCGGTCGGGGTGCGCGGCCCTGGCGCCCCGCCTGACGCGGTTCTCAGGCGGCGGCGAGGCGGGCGCGCGCCTCCATGAGCGCGAAACCCAGCAGGTTGAGCCCCCGCCAGTGCTCGGGCCGCTCGGCGTGGTCGTGCCGGGCGCCGAGCCCGATGCCCCACACGCGGTCGCGCGGGCTGGCCTCCACCAGCACGCGGGAGCCCGTGCCGAGCAGGTAGGCCCCCAGGTCCGGGTTCTGGCCGAACTTGGCGACACTGCCCTCGACCACGAGGCCGAACCGGGCCGCCTCCCACGCCTCCTGGTCGAAGCCGCGGACCTCGCGGCCGATCGCCTTGGCGTCGCGCGGGTGCCCCGCGGCGACGATCCGCGCCTCCGCCTCGGCGTCGCCGAACAGGCGTGCCTTGCCGGCCATCATGTAGTGCTCGGCGGTCCGGTAGAGGACCCCGTCCACGGTGAGGTCGGCGGGCCACCACTGGGAGAGGCAGCTCGCGGAGACGCCCCCGCCGGCCGGCGGCCGGTGTCCCCAGAAGCAGAGGTAGCGGGCCCGCCCCGTGGCGTCGAGGAGCTCCCGCACGGACCGGGCGTCCCCGGGGTCGTGTGCGTCGGTCATGGGGGGAGTCTGCCAGGGGCCGCCGACGTTCGGCCGGCCGTTTTCCGGTCGGCGCCGGGAGCGGCCCGCGGCCCCGCCGCCTCCGCCGTGGTCTCGTGCCGGCGGACGGTTCGGGCGCCGGAACCGTCCGCCGTGACGGGACCGTCCGTGCCCGTTCCCCTCACGCCGCACCGGAGCGGGCACGGTCGGCCCCTAGTCGAACTGGAAGGACCGCTTGGCCAGGCCGTGCCAGAAGCCGTCCACGGTGGACCGGGAGCTCCGGTGCCCGTCCAGGCCCGCGCCCAGGGCCACGAACAGCGGCGCGAAGTGGTCGCTGCGCGGGTGGGCGATCGCGGCGGCCGGGGCCTTGTGCCCGAAGTCGAGCAGGGAGTCGACGTCGTGGTCGGCCACCGCCCGGTTCACCCAGTCGTCGAACTCCACCGACCAGGAGGGCGCGTCGCCGTGCGCCCGCCGGGACATCTCGCGCAGGTTGTGCGTCGTGAACCCGCTGCCGACGATGAGGACTCCCTCGTCGCGCAGCGGGGCCAGGCGGCGCCCCAGGGCGAGGAGCCGGGCGGGGTCGAGGGTCGGCATGGACACCTGGAGGACCGGGACGTCCGCCTCGGGGTACATCTCCCGGAGGGGCACGTAGGCGCCGTGGTCGAGTCCGCGCCCCGGGTCCTGGTGGAGGGCCCCGACCGGACCAGTGACGAGGTCGCGCACCCTCGCGGCGAGGTCCGGCGCTCCCGGGGCGGGATAGGTGACGTCGTAGTAGCGTTGCGGGAAGCCCCAAAAGTCGTAGGTCAGAGGGACTCCGTCCGCCGTCGCGCCGACGGTGAGCGGAGCGTCCTCCCAGTGCGCCGAGACCACGAGGATCGCCTTCGGCCGGGTGAGGCCACCGGACCAGTCGGCCAGTTCCCGGGTCCACCGGGCGTCGTCGGCCAGCGGCGGCGCCCCATGGCTGAGGTACAGGGTCGGCATGCGTGTGGGTCGCGGTGCCATGGGGTCCTCCTGTGACTGGGAGATCGGATTTTGGCCAGAACACAATTGAACTCTCAAGTATTCCGGGGGGCACGGGCCTGATGGCCGACACGAGGTGGCTCGACGAGGGCGAGCAGCGGACCTGGCGGACCTTCCTGGCCGCCGTCCACCTGTTGGAGGGCTCCCTGGACAGGCAGCTCAGAAGGGATTCGGGGCTCCCCCACGCGTACTACCAGGCCCTGGCGATGCTGTCCGAGGCCCCGGAGGGCGCGCTGACGATGACCGAGCTGGCCAGGCTGCTGAGGTCGTCGCCGAGCCGGCTCTCGCACGCCGCCGCCCGTCTGGAGGAGGACGGCCTGATCCACCGGTTCAAGCGGCTGGGGGACAGGCGGACCACGATCGCCGAGCTGACGCCTCGCGGGCTCAAGGTGCTGCGTGAGGCGGCGCCGGGGCACGTGCACGAGGTGCGCCGGGTCCTGTTCGACTCCCTGACGAGGGAGCAGGTGGACCAGCTCCGCGAGATCTCCGAGGTGATGCTCGGCGAGCTGGACCCCGAGGGACGGGAGCCGCGGTGCCCGCGATCCGGAGGGGCCGGGGGCCGGGACTGAACCGGGTTCTGTGACCTCCCCTGACCGGGGGTTACGGCACGGGAGGGAAAAACACGGGAAGACACTCTATGTGTTCGGGCGGATGCGTACTATCATCTGGCTTCCCAGAAAAAGGTTGCGGTCTCAAGTGTTGGACTCGGACCGCGATCTCCTCTGGGATACCCGCTCACAGAACGGAATCACCCGTGAACGAGAAAACAGTCGTCTCCAGAATCAGCGACACCACCACCCTCCTGGCGAGAGCGGTCGTCGGTGTCGTCTTCATCGCCCACGGCTGGCCGAAGGCCGCCGACCTCGAGGGCACCGCCCAGGGGTTCGCCTCCCTGGGAATTCCCTTTCCCCAGTTCTCCGCCCTTCTGGGCGCGGGAATCGAGATGGGCGCCGGGCTGGCGCTCGCCGTCGGGTTCGCCCTGCCCCTCGCCGGACTCCTCCTGGCCTTCATGATGGGAAGCGCCTACTACTTCGCCCACCTCGGCGACGCGTTCATCGGCGGCTACGAGTACCTGGTGGTCCTCGCCGTCACCGCCGTCGCCCTCGGGTTCGCGGGCGGTCGCTACTCCCTGGACCGCGTCATGCCGTGGGGCCGCGCCCCGCGCCGACGGACATCGGAATCACTGCCGGCCTCCTGACCGGGGTGCCCGGTCGCCCGCTGCCGGAGGCGGGCGGCCCGGCCGCCAGAAAATACTTTTAACTTACTTAACACCTTTCACAAAACAGACATTATTTCGCACAATATCGAATTTCTGTCCTATCCTCGTGGTGTTTCGGGTTCGATCGGTAGAATAAAAAAACCAAACAGAATCCACGTTGACAGCGGGGTCGCGTCACCGGGGCCGTCCTCCGTGACCCGACCCCCCTGGGCCGAACGGGAGCACCGTGTCCCTCCTGTCCAACCGACCCGACACCCCTGACTGGCAGCTCCGCGTCACCGACCGGGACGGCACCGCCCTCCACGGAGCGGCGGTACTGGTCGCGCCGGAGTACGCCCTCACCTGCGCCCACGTCGTCGTCGAGGCCGTCGGGCCCTCGGCGGGCCCCGGCAGCGAGGTGCGCCTGGACGCGCCGCGCGGACTCCCCGGATGGGAGTCCGTCGGCACCGTCCTCCCGGACGGGTGGTGGTGGGAGGGGGAGGCGCCCTGGGACGCGGCCGTGCTCCGCCTCGACCGCACCGCCCCGGGGCCTCCCGCCGCGACCGCCCGCCACCGCGTCGGCGACCGGGTACGCGTCCTGGGCTTCCCCAACGCCGAGACCGGACGTTGGGTGACCGGACGGATCACCGGCGCCAGCGGCAGCCGTTTCGACTACGCGCAGATCGACGTCGACTCCGCCACGGGCTTCACCGTCCTGCCGGGCTTCAGCGGCAGCGGTGTCCGGCAGGGGACGGGCGACGGACTCCTGGGCATCGTCTGCGAGGCGGCCGCCAACGGCCGGGCCGGCTGGATGATCCCCGTCGACCGGGTCCCCCGGGTCTGGGGGGCGGGACCGGACACCGCGACCGCCGTCGCGCGCACCGCCCGCGCCATGACCGACCTGCGCACCCTGCTCTCCCCCGACCTGAGGTTCGACCTCTACACGGCCCTCGACCCGCGGCTGCGCCGCAGACTCCGCGCGGACCAGGACCTGACGGTCTTCGCCTCCCAGCTGGTCTCCCTCGCCCACGAGGAGTACCGCCTCCTCGGCCCCGTGCTCGACCTCCTCGACGAGAGGGAGGAGGGGAGCGCCGGCATGCTCCGCGTCCGCGAGGCCGCGGCGCCGCTCCTGACGGGACGGGACGCGTGAGCCGTGCGGCCGGGATAGAGGACCAGCCGCTGGAGGGCCCCGTCCCTCCCCGGGTGGACGAGGCCGACTACGCCCGGCTGGCCAAGGCCCTGTGCTCGGTCACCTGCGTCACGTCCCCCGAGTACCACGAACTGCTGCTGGGCAAGCTCCCCCGGGTCCGCTCCGGGGTCAACCGCAACGCCGTGCCCGTGGTCTTCACCGACGCCCTGGTCGGCCGCTGCCGCGAGAGCCGGCTGCTCGGCGTCCTCATGCGGTGGATCGGCTACTGGTCCGACGACAGCCGGAGCTGGCGGGCGGCCGCCCTGATCGCCGAGCCCCTGGTGAGGGAGGAGGAGTGGGCCCAGGTCAGCCAGGCCATCCCCGAGGCCACCCGGCAGCAGGTCGACGCCGTCCGGGAGGAGCTGGTCCTGTACGACGCCGCGGACTTCCGGGAGGACGCCGACCGCGTCCGGGGGGCGCGGCCCATCGACCGCACGCCGTCCGACCGGGCGTGGCACACGTTCGTGGCCCTGGCCGAGATCCCCGGCCGGGAGGGGGAGTCCGCGCTGGTCGAGTTCTGCGCGATCCTGGGCGCCCGGGGAGCGCTGCGCTGCGCGGCGCTGCTGGAGGGCTGGGGCGGGGGGAGCGCCCCCGAGGCCCCCGGTGCGCCGCCGGGGCCGGACGCCGGACAGGACGTGCCGGCCCGCCTCGTCGTCCACGTCGAGAGGGGCGAGGAGCGGGACCGCCACGACCTGCGGTACTGGACGGTGCTCAGGGAGCACGGCGGCGAACGGCCCGACTTCTGCGACTCGGGCACCCGCAAGGGCGTCACCCCGGACAGGATCGCCGACAGCGTCGGCGTCCTGCTCGGCCTCGTGGAGGTGGACCACCGCAGGGAGCACCACCGGGGGAGGATGCGGGTGGAGCTGGTCGCGGAGCTGGACCTGCTGCGGGAGCTGGAGGCCGACCGGTGGCAGGGGGCGGGGGGCGCGGCGGGGGCGCCGCCCCTCGGGGCCCGAGCGGAGGTGGTCTACCGGGCGGCGGAGCTGGAGGACCCCTCGCGGCGCGACTACGACGCGGGGAGGAGGGCCCTGGGCCGGCGGTGGGCGGCCCTGCTGGGGTGCGGTTCGGGGGTGCACCTGGACACGGCCCACGAGGCGCAGACCAAGGAGCGGCTGAGCGGCCGGACCTACCGGGAACCATTGGAGGATCGGCTCCCGGACGATAGAATAGCCATTCTCTCGGTCCCCTCCCATTTGGACGACTGCCACCAGTCGGTCCGGTCCGCGATCAGGTTCGGAGTTCCGGTTGTGGTGTGGCGTTCCGCCGACAACGGCCGGGAAATCGGTCCGTGGCTGAATCTGGGAAAGACGGGACGAGAGGTGACGGTGTCATCAGAGAAACTCCAGTCGATCCCCCAGGTGCTCCACAACTCCCGTTCAGGGGGCGTTTCGCCGGACGATAGCGGGTACATCGAAGAAAGCTTCGAGGTCGCCGTCTTCTACCACGATTCCCTGCCGGTCCTCCCGGACCCCCCTCCGCTGACCGCCAGCAGTATCCGCACCACCCCCCGTTGACCGAGGCTCGAAGGGCTCGCCATGACCGCACACGCCGGACCCGGGCCGACCGACTCCGTACCGGAGTGGTGGGTCTTCCACGGCACTGGTCAGCCGCGCGCGCATCTGGACCTCGCGACGCGGTTACCCCCGCCTCCGCAGTGGCGTACCTACGGCGGGGCGTTGAACTCCGGTTCGACGTCCCCCTTCTACGAACCGTCGGCCCCCCCGGGCGAACCCGGTGAGCCGGCGGAGCCGGGAGAGGACCCCGCCGCGGCCGCGGAGAGCGCGCGGCACCTCGGCCCGCAGCACCCGCGCCCCGGCACGGTCCCGCTCGGCCCCCACCGCAAGCACCTCCTGGACAAGGTCAACGCGGCGATCCACCTGCGCAGGCCGCTCCTGGTCACGGGGCCGCCCGGGGTGGGCAAGTCCAGCCTGGCCCACCAGATCGCCCGCGAGCTCAACCTGGGCAGGACGCTGCGCTGGGCGGTGACCAGCAGGAGCACCGTCGGGGACGGCCTGTACTCCTACGACCCGCTCACCCAGATCCACGACCTCAACCTGGAGAACGCCCACCGTCGGGCCACCGGGCAGGCCCCGGACCGGCGCTACGCGGGCGACGGCGACGCCCACCTGCGCAGCAGCGCGGAGTCGATCAGCCGCTACCTGGCCCTGGGCCCCCTGGGCACCGCGTTCCTGCCGACGAGGGCGCCCCGCGTCCTGCTGATCGACGACTTCGACCTGGGCGACTTCGACCTCCCCGGAGACCTGCTCGACCTGTTCGAGAACGGCGGCTACCGCATCCCCGAGCTGGCCAGGCTGGCGGGGGTGGCGCCGACGATCGAGGTGGCCACCGACGACCCCGGACGCACCGTGCCGGTCTCGCACGGAGAGGTGCTCTGCTCCGCCTTCCCCATCACCGTGCTCACCTGCAACAGCGGGCGCGACCTCTCCCCCGCCTTCATGCGGCGGTGCATCCCGGTCAGGATGGGCCTCCCGGACGAGCAGGAGCTGCTGGCCGCCGTGGCGGGGCACTTCGGGGGAGACCTGCCCTCCGGGGCGCGCCGGCTGGTGACGGAGTTCCTGGAGAGGAGCGGCAGCGGGCACGAGCTCGCCATCGACCAGCTGCTCAACGCCGTGCACCTGGTGGGTGCGCTCGGCCCCGACCAGGCCGGACCCGGGGGGGAGCAGGTGCGGGAGCTCTCAGAGCTCCTCTGGCACCGGCTCACGGAAAGCCCGGGATGAGTTCGGGGCGTGGACCGGGGAGCGACCGACCCCGGGTGACAGGTGACGCGGAAGGGTCCACGCGCCGGGGGCCGGGGCTCACCGCGACCGACCTGGCGGACGCGATCCACCTGGCGGCCCTGTGGGACGCGAGCGAGCGCCGGGCCCCGCGCGCGCACCGGCTCGGGGAGGGCGGGGACGGGTTCGCGGCCGACACGGGCCACGACTTCGGGCCGGCGCCGTCCCCGTGGCCTCCCGACACGGTCCCGGAGCGGGCCGGGGACCCCGGACGGCCCCGGGAACCCGCGCCCGCGACCGGCACGGACCGCCCGGCCTCCCCGGACGGGCCCGTGCCGACACCGGACGCCCCTCCGGGGCGGGAGCAGGCCCCCTCCGAGGAGGGGGCCGAGTCGCCCGGGTTCGTCCAGCCCGTCCTGGAACGTCGGCAGGAGTTCGTCGCGGCCCTGTCCCCGTTCAACCTCAAGGCGCCCCGGGGCGAGCCCGACCGGGTCGACCCGGAGGGCACCGCCCGCGCGTACGCCCGTGCCCTCCTGGACAGCCTGCACTGGACGGACGGCGAGCGCGAGAGCGCCGGCGTCCCCGTCGTGCCCGTGCTCCGGGCGCGCGAGGAGAGGGCGGTGGACCTGACCCTTCTCCTCGACGAGGGCGTCACCATGCTCTTCCAGCGCGGCCCGGCGGGTGAGTTCGCCGGGCTCCTCCGGGACAGCGGGGTCTTCCGGACGGTGCGCGCGCTGCACTTCGACTCCGAGCGGGCCGGGCCGCCGGAGCTGAGGGACGCGGACGGCCGGGGCCGCGGGCTCGGCCGCCGGGCGGTCGGCGCGCACGTCACCCTGATCCTCACCGACGGGCTCGGCGGGGCCTGGCGGGACCGGGGCTTCCAGGAGTGGGTGGCGGGTGCGGCCGGGGAGGGCGCACTGGCGATCCTGCACCTCCTGAGCCCCCGGCTGTGGAGGCGCGGCGCCATCGCCACCGCCCCCGCGGAGCTGGGCACGTCCTGGCCCGCCGCCGCCGGGGCGCCGAACACCCGGTACGTGCGCGAGCGGACGCTCGCCGACCTGGTGGCGGACGAGGACGAGCCCGCGGCCGGGACGCTGGTCCCGGTGCTCCCGCTGAAGCCGTCCGCGCTCCACGACTGGGCGTCGTTCGTGATGGCCCGCGGCCGCGCGCGGCTGTGGACGCACACCGCCGAGTTCCCCGGACGTCCGGGGCCGGTGCTGGCGCCCGACGCCGGGACCGACGGGGAGTTCGACCCCGACCGGGAGGTGGGCCGGTTCCAGCGGGCGGCGACCCCCGAGGCGTTCGACCTCGCCGTGGCCCTGGCCGCCGTCCCGCTGGACCCGAGCCTCGTGGAGGCCGTGTGCGAGGACGTGATGGGCCGGGCGTCGCCGTCCGAGCTGACCGAGGTCTTCTTCAGCGGGCTCGTCCGGATGGGGGACGCGGCCGAGCGCGGGGCGGTCCGGTGGGACTTCCGCGACGGTGTCCGCAAGGCCCTCCTCGCCCGGGGAGGGCGGGTGTCCGACATCCGCCGGATGCTGGGCCTGGCGGCGGAGCGCCTGCTGAGGGTGGACCCCTGGTTCGGCGACCTCGCGAGGATGCTCCGCGGCGAGCACGTGGTCTCCCCGACCAACACGGGGACGTCGCGCTCGTGGGTGCGTTCCATGCTCCCCGCGGTGGAGAGCGCGGCCCTCGTACGACGTTATTCGGCGCCGATCAGGGAGTACGCCGAAGCGGCCGGTCGAAACGGATCCCGGGATCATTTCGGGCCGGAAGCCTGGGCCCCGTCCTCGTCTGGTTTAGGATTGAAGAAGGTTCCCGGATCTGCGCAAACGAGTAAGAGCGATAACCGGAAGACACGGAATACCGCACCCTTTTCTGATCGGTCGGGTGAAAAGCCGCTTATGTCTACAAACCCGTCAATTGGGGATAGAATGAACGATTCTGGCGACATTCACAGCGGCCGCGCGGGCAGATCGTCCACCAGCGGTCGGCCGCTGAGTGCTGTCTGGGTGCAGGTTCCCCGCAAGAACAGCGCCTTCACGGGGCGCGAGGAGCTGCTCTCCGCGCTGAGGGCACAGCTCCTCACGGGACAGCGCCAGGTCATCACCGCGCTGAACGGGATGTCCGGGGTGGGCAAGACCGAACTCGCGAAGGAGTACCTGCACAGGTACGCCTCCGAATACGATCTCATCGTCTGGATCCCCTCCGCCCACGGCAACCAGCTGCGCGAGAGCTTCTCCGTGCTGGCGTCCCGCCTGCGGCTGGACAGCGTCGGCGCCGGCAGCGGGCACGTCGTGGAGGACGTGCTCGCGGCGCTCCACCAGGGCGGGCTCTTCCAGCGCTGGCTTCTCGTCTACGACAACGCGCAGGCCCGGGCCGAACTGGAACAGTATCTTCCTGTCGGGGGCGAGGGGCACGTGATCATCACTTCTCGGGACAACAGCTGGACCGTGGCGGGGGGTGACGCCTTCCTCTCCGTCCGGGAGTTCGAGCGCAAGGAGAGCATCGAACTCCTCAAACGGCGCGGTCCGGCCACTCTCACCGACGACGAGGCGGACGCCCTGGCGCGCGAGCTGGGAGACCTGCCCCTGGCGCTCAACCAGGCGGCGGTGTGGCTGCACGAGAGCGGCATGGCCACCGAGGAGTACCTGCGCCAGTTCGCGGACAAGAGCGAGGAGATGCTCGCGCTGCTGCGCCCGGACGGGACCTACCCGGTGGCGGTCGCCGCCGCGTGGAACGTGTCCCTGGACCGGCTGGCCATGACCAACCCGGCCGCGCTCCAGCTGCTCCAGCTCTGCTCGTTCATGGCGACGGCGCCCATCCCCCGCACCCTCTTCAACCACGCGCGGGGCATCGAGGGCCCGGCGGAGCTGAGGACGGCGCTGGAGGACCCGGCCAAACTCGGCATGGCCATCCGGGACATCGGGCGCAACAGCCTCGCCCACATCGACCACCAGCGCAACACGATCTCCCTGCACCGGCTCGTGCAGCGGGCGGTCCAGGCGCCCATGGACGACGCGGAGCGGGAGGAGATGCGCCACTGCGCCCACCAGCTGCTGGGCCGCAGCGACCTCCAGGACGTCACGAACGACTCCAGCCGCTTCACCGACCTGCTGCCGCACGTGTGGGCGTCCGAGGCCTGGGACTGCGCGGACCCGTGGGTCCGCGCAGTCGTGGTCCAGATGTGCCGGATCGCCCTGCTGCGCCAGGAGTTCGAGGACGCCCGCCGCCTGGGCGACACCGCGTGGGCGTGGTGGAAGCGGCACCTGGGGGAGGAGCACCCGTCCACCCTCGGGATGGCGGTCCAGGTCGCCGTGGCGATGCGGGGCCAGGGCCACCTGGCGGAGGCCCTCGAACTGGGGGAGACCACCCTGGCCACACTGCGCGAGCAGCAGAACCCGGAGGACCCGGAGACCCTGGAGGCGGAGATCGAGCACATCCGCAGCCTGCGGTTCGTCGGCAGGTTCCGGGACTCGCTCGCCGCCGCCGCCGACGCCTACCACCGCCGTGTGCGCCTCTTCGGGGAGGACGATCCGCACACCCTGCTCACCGCCCACTTCCGCGCCTTCAACCTGCTCCTCAGCGGCGACCCGGCTGCTTCGGCCGAGCAGTACCGGGACACCCTGACCCGGCTGGAGATCGTCTTCGGCCCCGACCACGGACGCACCCTGGGCACCAACAACGGGTACGCGGAGGCCCTGATGGAGCGGGGTCTGTACCGGGAGGCGGAGGCGATCCAGACCAACCAGGTCGAGCGGGTCACCAGCCTGCTCGGCGAGGACGACCCCGGGGTCCTGAGCAACGTGCGGACGCTGGCCGTCATGCGGCGGCGGATCGGCAGGCACAGGGAGGCGTTCGCCCTCTCGGAGCAGGCCTGGCAGCGCTTCCGGATCAAGCAGGGCGCGGACAGCAACGACACCATGTACGCGGCGCTCGTGCACTCGATGTCCCTGAGCGCGGTCGACCAGCACGACGAGGCGCTGGAGCTGGCGCAGACCACCGGTGAGCGCTACGTCAAGCTGCTGGGCGACCAGCACCCGTACGTCGGGGCCGCGAACATCAACCAGGCGATCATCCTGCGCCGCCTCGGCAGGGTCGCCGAGGCGCGCGTGCTGGACGAGGGCGCCCTGGCACTGTTCCGGGAGCGGATCGGCGGGCACCACCCCAGTGCCCTCTCCTGCCTGGTCAACCTGGCCAACGACCACTTCCTCACCGGGGACGTGGCGGGGGCCCGGGAGCTGGACGAGGAGGCCCTGGCCGCGTGCACCAGGGAACTGGGGGCGAGGCACCCGCTGACCCTCCTGGCCCGGCGCAACCTGCTCGTGGACCGCAGGGCCCAGGGCGAGGACGTCGACCCGGAGTTCATCGAGGTGGAGGACATGTACCGGGAGGCCATGGGCGCGGACCACCCCGCGACGCTGAGCATCCGCAAGAGCGTGCGCGGGGACGCGGACATCTACCTCGCCCAGATGTGACCGCGGTGGTCCGGGGGCGGCCCCGGACCACGCCCGCTCAGGCGCGGTCCGCGAGTCGGAGCAGCGCGACCCACTGGTGCGCGGGCAGGGCGAGCTCCGCGTGGTCGCGGTGCGTGGAGTCGCGGATCCCGACCGCGGCGGGCGAGCTCAGGACCGCCTCGACGCACGAGTTGGTACCGCCGCCGCTGTAAGTCGACGTGCGCCATCGTCCGGGCCCCCGTCCCAAACCCCTCACGAGAGCTCCCGTCCGGGCTGTCTTTCCTGGTTGTTTCTACGCACGCGGCGGCCTCGATTCTTCCGGTTCCACCATTGGTCGCTCCTGTTTCCCGTGCGGCCCTGTAAGTCCGGTCGGGTCCGACTTCGGCTCTCCCATATATTCTGCTGACTTTCGAACCCACTTGTACATGCCCACTGGGGTACTGATCATGTTGTCCGGATGCAGTCATCCTCGGACTGTTCATAAACTGATGCTTGCGGCATGTTTCCCGTTCGCCCGGGGGAACGCCGCCGGGGGATCTGTGGAGAGGACCGGGGAAGTGCGCTGCTCAGTCCGGGTGCGTCTTTCCCCGGAGTCCCCTGTGTCCCGGCGTCATCGGCGATGGCGCGTGCCGGACGGTAAAGCGTTTTCGGTGGGCACGGCCCGAAACGCACCAGCTCCCAGCAGCCCCAAAGTGACCTTGGGAGTGAAAGAGCCGGGGCCGCGGTGCGGGGATGGCGAAGCCCTTGACCGCTGGAAAGCGGAGGGACGTACCGGGACCTATAGGGAGAACTTCGCGAAGGCGGACCGAAGGGAGGTTTCCGCAGGTAATCCATTGTGGTTGCGGCCGTACCGCGGACGGTTCCCGACTTCTCCGGAGAAGCGACGGCCTTTGCGCTCTCCTAGGCTGTCCCGAGAGCGAGGGAGGGGAACGTCGTGAATCAGGGCGAAACGCACAATTCCATCGGGAGCGTCCACGGCGGTGTGGCGGTGAACGCCGGCCGCGTCGGGAGCGTCACCGTCCACCACCACGCCGCCGGGCCCGGCCCCGCGCGCCCGCCCGCGGACCCCTGGCCGGAGAGGGCGGGCCGGTCCTCCGTCTGGGACCGCGTCCGGGAGGGGAGCGACCCCGGGCCCTTCCGGGAGGCGGCCGTCGACGCCGCCTCCCGCCTGGTACCGCTCCGCGACGCGGCGGAGGAGCGTCTGGCGGACGACCCGTGGCTGGACCCCGGCGTCCCGCTCCGCTTCCTCCGACGCGTGGAGGAGCTGCTGGGGGAGCCGGGGCCCGGACACGACCTGGACCTGTACCCGGCGGAGGCCGCGCTCCTCGTCCTCGCACCGTTCGTGTTCCGGGTCCATGAACTGAACCGGGCGGCCGGGCTGGCGGAGGTCGGGCCGGGCTCCCTGGAACGGGTGGCCGGCGCGGACGCGGCGCGCACGTCCTTCGAGGAGTTCGCGGAGGGGTACGGGACGCTCGTCAAACGGGCCCGCCGGCACCCGGACCACGGGGCGGGCATCGGGTGGTGGCTGTTCCACCGGTGGTCGCTGCGCGCCGAGAACGTGCCGGGGGAGGCCGCGCTGCGCGAACTCCTGGACCTGGTGCGCGAGCCCGGGGAGGACCTCGCCGGGGCGCTGGACCCCGCCCGGCTCGGTCAGGTGTTCCACGGTCTGCGGCGCGGGCCGGGGGTGTGCAACCCCGAGTACCTGGGGCTGTTGAGGGCCGACGACCGGGTTCGCGGCCGGGGGAGCCAGCGCGTGCGCGAACAGCGGCTGGTGCTGGTGCTCGCCCTGGCGTTCGGCACGGCCCTGGAGGCGGCCTCGCTGCCGGAGGTGGTGGCCGAGCACCTCGGAGTGCCGCACGCCGTCGACCTGGGGAGGCTGCTGGAGACCGTGGAGGGGGCCCACTGGGGCGGCCCGGAGGACCTGCCCGTGCTGGAGGCGGAGTGCCACCACGAGGCGGTCATCGAGGCCCTGCGGGAGTACGTGGGAAGGGTGGACGAACTCCTGCACGAGATCCACCGCTCCGTGCGCAAGAGCGTCAACCAGCCGGTGCCGGAGCTGCCGGTGCGCCTGTCCGCCGACGGGGTGCGCCCGGCGGAGGGCGTGTTCGACGGGTGGTCGCGGTTCCGGATCGACGAGCGCCGGGCCCGCGAGCTGCTGACGGGGGTGCAGCTGTACAAGAACCGCGACCTGGCGGTCCGCGAGCTGTACCAGAACGCCCTGGACGCCTGCCGGTACCGCCGGGCGCGCACCGAGTACCTGGACCGCACCTCGGCCGGATCGTACGCCTACGAGGGGCGGATCGACTTCACCCAGGGGGTGGACGGGGACGGCCGCCGGTACGTGGACTGCTCGGACGACGGCGTGGGGATGGGCGAGGCCGAGCTGCGCGGGGTCTTCTCCCACGCGGGGGCGCGTTTCGCGGAGCAGCCCGACTACCTGATGGAGCGGGAGAAGTGGGAGGCCCTGGACCCTCCGGTGCGGCTGTACCCGAACAGCCGTTTCGGCATCGGTGTACTCAGCTACTTCATGCTGGCCGACGACATCCGGGTGACCACCTGCCGTATGGGTGCGGACGGCGGCCCCGGCCCGGTGCTGGAGGCCTCGATCCACGGCCCCGGCCACCTGTTCCGCATCAGGCGGGTCGCCGAGCGCGGCACGGCGCCGGGGACGACGGTGCGCCTCTACCTCAGCGCGGAGGCGGTCAGGGACGGGGACTGGTCCTGCGTCGAGGTCCTCCGCCGCCTTCTCGGGATAGCCGAGTTCCACACCACCGCCGAGGACGGTCGGCGCGGACACGAATGGCAGGCGGGCGAGTTCGTCGCGCCCGGTGTGGAAGAAGGGGCCGACGACGGGATCAGGGCCGAGGGCGAACTCGCCCCCTGGGACGCGGCGCCCGAGGGCGCGGGTGTGATCTGGTGCAACGACGGCGGAGCCCTGCTGGTGGACGGGCTCTTCGTCCGGCCCGCCGTCCGGCGCGGGTACTTCTCCCCTTCGGGGTGCGGTTTCTTCGGTGTGGTCGTGAACCTCTCCGGCCCCCTGGCACCGGAACAGCTCTCCGCGGACCGGGGCGAGGTGCTCAGCGACATCTCCGGTGTGGTGGGCGCGCTCCTGGAGGAGGCGTCCCGGGACCTCTTCGCCTCGAACGCCTCCCTCCCCGACTACTCCTGGCTGTGCTCCGTGGCAGGGGCGAACCCCGCTCTGGCGGACCTGCTCGTGGCGTCGGCCGTCGAGCGCGGCGCCGGTATCCCACTCAAGGAAGGGACGCTGAGCCCCGCGGACGTCGGGGTCCTCCCGGCCGACCGCGGGCTCGCCCTCATCGATACGGATCGCAAGCACCGGAAAACGGATGAGGGGGCGGATAGCAAGTGGATGCACGTCTCCGGGAGCGTCCCGGCCCACATCCTCCTGTGGCGCCTCCTGGCCCACCGGGACGAGCGCGTGTCCGGAGAACTCCTCGACCTCGCCCCCGAGCTGTCCGAGGTGGGTCCCCTGCTCCTGCCCTGCCCGTCCGACCAGCTTCTCCTCGTGCGAACCGATGCGGACCGCCGCATGGCATGGTCCGAGCCGAAGGCCGACGCCCTGTTCACCGTGGCCAGGACGTTGGAGATCGGACCCTCGGAGGTGGTGGCGCGCATGGAGGCCCTGGGCCTGCTGGGAGAGGAAGCGGCACTCCTGCGGGCCGTGGCCGACGACCGGGGCCTGGGGCGTGTCCTGTGCGTATCCATCCTGGAGGGCCGACTGCGGAGCGTCAGCCCGGTCGCTCTGGCCTGGATGGCGCGCAGGTCGGGGGTGAGTGTGGCGGAGGTGGTCCGTGCCTTCCGGACCGGCGGGCACGGGCTGGACGAGAGCCTGGTGCGCATCGCCGACGGCCCCCTGGCCCGTGCGCTGCTGGACGCCTATGCGGTCACGTCTTCCTCTTCTCCCCCCTGGGTGTCGGGGCCCGTCCCTCCCGGGGCGGTGGTCAGCGTCGCCCTGAGCCTGTCCGTGCCGGTGGAGGAGGTGGAACGTCGGATCTCCGACCTGGGGATGAGGGTCGTTGCCGGGGCGGCTCCCCGCCGCGCCGACCCGTGGCTCCTGACCCTGCTGAGCGTGAAGGGCGACGGGGCGGGGCCGTGGATCGCGTGCGGGCAGACCGTCCCTCCCGGGAACATCCTCTGCGAGGCCCTGGAGACCGGGGTGGAGCCGTTGGAGATCATCGAGAAAGTAGCCAGAGCCGGCCTCCCGGTTCCCGGGAGGTTCCCGGACGACGCGGGGGAGGACGACATGGACCTCCTCTTCGACGAGGAGGGGAGGGCGCTGATCCCGTCCGCGGGACTGAGGTACTACGACCTCTACGACATCCAGGAGGTATCTCCTCTGGGGATGGCCGAGACGGTCGACCGCCTGCGCGCCTTCGGCTTCGACATCGGCCTCCGTTTTCCGGCGGACATCTCCCCCCTGGAGGAGACCCTCTCCACCGGCCTTTCCCTGCTGAGCTGGGGGGACATCGGTGTGAACGACCCGCTTCCGCTCGTCCGTGTGCTGGCCGCGGCCCAGGAGGAGGTGGAGAGTCTCGAGCGCGTCCTCGCCGCCCTGACCCGTCTGGGCATGAGGACCTCCTACACGGAGCTGCCGAAGGGGCTGCGGTTCTCCGACGTGGCGCGTCTGGTCTCAGGCAACTTCGAGGAGACCCCCCTCGAGGTGTCGTTCGCGGAACTCGTCGAGGCGGGGAGGCGGATGCGCGCGCCCGTCACCCGGGTGGCCGAGTGGTACCGGCAGCTGGGCATCACCGTCCCGGACATCGCCGAAACGATACGCGAGGCACTTCCGCTCATCCCGCTGTGGGAGGCACGGGAGCCCTGACCGTGCGCCGTCGTCGGCGGGGGTCCGCAACACTGCCTACCATGCTGGACATGCGCATTCTCGTGGTGGAGGACGACGACCGGGTCGCCCGGGGCCTGGTGACGGCCCTGCGGTCCGCGTCCTTCGACGTCCAGCGGGTCGCCACCGCGGAGCGCGCGCTCACCGCCCCGCCCGCCGACGTCGTCCTGCTCGACCTCGGCCTCCCCGACGCCGACGGCATCGACCTGCTGCGCAAGCTCCGCGAGCGGCCCCAGACCGCCGTCATCGCCGTCACCGCGCGGGGCGAGGAACGCGACCGGGTGCGCGGGCTGCGCGCCGGCGCCGACGACTACGTGGTCAAGCCCTTCGGCGTGGCCGAGCTCCTCGCCCGGATCGACGCCGTCCTCCGGCGCACCCGACCGGCGCGGGCCGAGGCCGCCGAGGCGGAACCCCCGCTCACGGTCGGCGCGCTCACGGTCGACCCCGACTCTCGCGAGGCCACCGCCGGAGGGCGCACGCTCCGGCTGACCCGCAAGGAGTTCGACCTGCTCTCCCTGCTGGCCTCCCGCTCCCCCTCGGTCGTCGCCCGCGACCAGATCCTCGACCAGGTGTGGGGCGACGCCTGGGAGACCTCCTCCAGGACCCTCGACACCCACATCGCCTCCCTGCGCGCCAAGGTCGGCCGCGCCGTGCGCATCCGCACCGTGCGCGGCGTCGGCTACCTCCTCGACGGGGCCTGACCGTTGCTGCGGCGCCTGCTGGCCATCCTGCTCCCGGTCGCGTTCGTGATCGTCGCCGCGGTGTTCGTCCCCCTGGGCACGGTCATCGCCCAGCAGCGGACCCAGGAGGTGTACGTCGACCGGCTGGGCGACGCGGGGCGGTTCGCCGCCCTGGCCCGCACCGCCCTGGAGACCGACCGGCTCGACCCCCTCGCCCAGGAGATGGCCCACTACGAGGAGCTGTACGCCATCCCGGCCCTCGTGGTCGCGCCCGACGGGCAGATCGTCGTCGGCTCCGGGGACCGGCACCGCATGCGCGACCTCCTCGACGGGATCCCCGACCCGGGGACCATCGACGCCGCGATGGCCGGCGAGCGCCCCGCGCCTCCGACCACCGTGTGGCCGTGGAACCCGGACCCGCTGGTGGTCGCCGAACCCATCGGCCGCGACAGCGAGGTCGCGGGCGCCGTGGTGGTGGTCGCCCCGACCCGGGAGCTCGGCGCCGACATCCTCCAGGTCTGGGGTCTGCTCGGCCTGCTCAGCATCGTGCCGCTGACGGTGCTGGCGACCGCGTCGCTGCCGCTGTCCCGCTGGGTGCTGCGGCCCATCCGCAGGCTGGACGCCGCCACGACCGCGGTCGCCTCGGGCGACCTCGACGTGCGCGTGGACGCCGAGCGCGGCCCCCCGGAGCTGCGCCGCCTCACGGAGTCGTTCAACACGATGGTGGACGTCGTGCGCAGGGCCCTGGAGCGCCAGCGCGCGTTCGTCTCCGAGGCCTCCCACCAGCTGCGCAACCCCCTGGCCAGCCTGCGGCTGGCCGTGGAGAACCTCGCGCCGCACCTGGAGACCCCCGCGGCCAGGGAGGCCCACGAGGTCGCCGTCGACGAGGCGGCCGTCATGCACAGGATGCTCAACTCCCTGCTGGCCGCGACCCGCCTGGAGAGCGTCACCGGGACGGAGGAGGTGGAGGTCGCCGAGGTCCTGGAGAGCCGGGTGGAGCGCTGGAGGGCGCTGGGCGAGGCCCGGGGCGTCTCCGTCACCACCCGCGTCCCCGCCGGGGTCCGGGTGTACGCCCCGGCCGGCGGCCTGGGCAGCATCCTCGACGAACTGGTCAGCAACGCCCTGCGCCTGTCGGGCGGCACCCGCGTGGTGGTGGAGGCCGACCGGGGGGACCCGGTGCGCATCAGCGTCCTGGACGACGGCGACGGCCTGCCGGAGGAGCAGTACACGGCGGCCCTGGACCGGTTCTGGCGCTCGCCGCGGCACCAGAACACCGAGGGCACCGGCCTGGGCCTGGCGATCGCCGCCGACCTGGTGCGGGAGGCCGGGGGGCGGCTCACCCTGGGGACGGGCCTGCCGGACGGGGAGCGCCGCGGGTTCGGCGTGGTGATCGGGCTGCCGCCGGTGCGCGGCTCCGGGGGCTGACCGGCGCGGCGGAGGTCCGGGGCCGCCTCAGGCGGGCTTGTTGTCCCGGTACCAGCGCTCGGAACCGGGGTGCAGGGGGACGACACCGGTGGAGATGCCCGTGCGCACGTTGATCTGCGCGGCCTCCGGGCGCTGGGCCGCCAGCCGTGCCTGGCCGCGGTAGACGGTGTCGGTGACCCGGTGGGCCAGGGCGTCGTCCAGGTCGGACCGGCACAGGAGCAGGTTGGGGATGGACATGGTCGGGCAGGCCGGGACGCCGGAGTAGGTGGTCGCGGGCAGCGTCGCCGGGAAGTAGGCCTCCGGGTAGGCGTCGGCCATCACGTCGGCCGTGTCCGCCAGGTCGATCAGCCGTACCGCGTGCTTCTCGGCGAGTTCGGCGACGGCCGGGGTCGGCAGCCCGGTCAGCGAGAACATGGCGTCGATCTCCCCCGACGCCAGGGCGTCGGCGGAGGCGGCCTGGTCGAGCCGGACGGTCTCCACGGACAGGCCGGTCTCCTCCAGGATCTCCGCGACCGTGAACTCGGTGCCGGAGTTGACCGAGCCCACGGACACGCGCAGGCCGTCCAGGTCGGAGAGCTCGCGCACGGGCGAGCCGTCGAGGACCACCAGGTGGACGAAGCTGTCGTAGAGGCGTCCGACGGCGTTGAGCCGGGCGCCCTCGCCGGTGTCGGCCTCGTACGAGAGCACCGCGTCGAGGCTGGCGAAACCGAGGTCGGCCGCGCCCTCGTCCAGGAGGTAGAGGTTGTCGAGGGAGGCGCCGGTCTGCACGGTCCTCACCTCCAGCTCCGTCAGGGCCTCCTGGAGCAGGACGGCGAGCTTCGCGCCGATCTCCCGGAAGACCGCGCCGGGCGGCCCCGTGGCGACGACCAGCTCGGAGAGCCCGTACTCGGGACCGCGGGAGCAGCCGCCCACGGCCGCGGCGACGGCGGCCCCCGCCGCTCCGAGCAGCACGGTGCGCCGGTTCGGTCCCATCGGATACATGGATGCAGCTTAGGCAGGCCGGGCGGCGTCCGGGAACGGGGCGCGGGCGGGTGACCCGGGTGTACCTGCGGGAACGCCGCCCGGCCCGCAGGACCGGGGCGGCCCCCGCACCCGCTCCGGGCGCCGTGCGCGCCGTCCCGCCCCGGCCCTGACCCCCGCGCGCGTCGGCGCGAAACACGCGGAAACACGGGGAAACCCAGGCTTCACGGGGAGGCAGGGCCGCCGAAACACGCCCTTCCTAGCGTCGGGCCCCATGGACACACCGATGTATACAGAGGCGCCGCCCGCGGACGGCGGGCGGCCGGCGGGGGAACCGGCCGCCGCCACCTCGCGCCGGGACCGGGTCTACGCCCTGTTGCGCGAGGAGGTCCTGAGCGGGCGGATCGCGCCCCGCGTCCGGCTGGGCGAGGTCCGGCTCGCCGAGCTCTTCGGCGTCTCGCGCACCCCCGTGCGCGAGGCGCTGGCCCGCCTGCACTCCGACGGCCTGGTGGAGCGGCGAGAGAACGGCTTCTACGCCACCGTCCCCAACCTCGCCGAGCTCCGCGACCTCTACGAGCTCCGGGTCACCCTCGAACTCCGCGGCATCTCCCGCGCGATGGAGGACCCCTCCGTCCGGCACGACCCCGGCGTCCTCCGCGCCGAGCTGGAGCGGTGGGAGAGGCTCCGCGACCGCGTCCCCGAGCCCGACCCCTCCTTCGTCCTCCTGGACGAGGAGTTCCACGCCGCCGTCTCCCGCGCCTCCGGCAACCGCGCCCTCACCGACTCCCTCGTCTCCGTCAACCAGCGCATCCGCCGGGTCCGCATGTACGACTTCCTCACCGCCGACCGGATCGCCTCCACCGTCGCCGAGCACATCCGGATCACCGAACTCCTCCTCGCGGGCGAACTCGACTCCGCCTACCGCGCCATGCACGAGCACGTCGGCGCCTCCATGGAGGTCGTCCTGGAGCGCGCCCGCCGCGCGCTGACACAGATGGCGCTCCACTCCGACGCCCTCTGACCGGGTGTCCGCGCGCCCGGGCGCGCCCGCCCACCGCCGCACAGACCACCGGACCAAGGAGAGCCAGCGTGTTCGACTCCGTGCTCGTCGCCAACCGGGGCGAGATCGCCTGCCGTATCATCCGCTCCGCCCGCGAACTCGGCCTGCGCACCGTCGCGGTGTACTCCGACGCCGACGCGGGCGCCCCGCACACCCGGCTCGCCGACGAGGCCGTGCGGCTCGGACCGGCCCCGGCCGCCGAGAGCTACCTCGACGCCGGACGCGTCCTGGCGGCGGCCGCGGCGACCGGGGCCGGGGCCGTCCACCCCGGCTACGGCTTCCTGTCCGAGAGCGCCGCGTTCGCCCACGCCGTCGAGGCCGCCGGGCTGGTGTTCGTCGGCCCCGAGCCCCGCCACCTGGAGCAGTTCGGGGACAAGCACACCGCCCGCAAGGCCGCGGCCGCCGCCGGCCTGCCCATGGTCGCGGGCAGCGAGACCCTGCCCGACGTGGAGCAGGCCGCCGCGGCGGCGGAGCGCATCGGCTACCCGGTCATCCTCAAGTCCACCTCGGGCGGCGGCGGGATCGGCCTGCGCCCCTGCGCCGACGAGGAGGCCCTGCGCGCCGCCTTCGACGAGGTCGGCCGGACGGCCGCCGCCCACTTCGGCGGCGGCGGCGTGTTCGTGGAGCGGTTCGTGTCCCGCGCCCGGCACGTCGAGGTCCAGGTGTTCGGCGACGGCCGCGGCAAGGTCGTCACCCTGGGGGACCGCGACTGCTCCCTCCAGCGCCGCAACCAGAAGGTCGTGGAGGAGGCCCCCGCCCCGGACCTTCCCGACGCCCTGCGCGCCGAGCTCCACCGCACCGCCCGCGAGCTGTGCGCGGGCCTGTCCTACCGCAGCGCCGGGACGGTGGAGTTCGTCTACGACACGGAGCGGTGCGAGGCCTCCTTCCTGGAGGTCAACACCCGGCTCCAGGTCGAGCACCCCGTGACCGAGGAGATCACCGGCGTCGACCTGGTCGCGTGGATGCTGCGCCTGGCCCGGGGCGAGGACGTCCTCGCGGACGTGCCCCCGGAGGGGCCGCCGCGCACCGGGCACGCCGTCGAGGCCCGCGTCTACGCGGAGGACCCCGCCCACGGCTTCCGGCCCAGCTCCGGGCTCGTCACACGCTTCGAGACCCCTCCCGGGGTGCGGGTGGACGGCTGGATCGAGCCGGGCCAGCGCGTCACCAGCGACTACGACCCCATGCTCGCCAAGGTCGTCGTGCGCGGCGACGACCGCGCCGACGCCCTCGCCCGGCTCGGCCGCGCCCTCGCGGAGGTGCGCGTCGACGGGCTCCAGACCAACCTGGGCCTGCTGCGCGCCCTGGCCGGGCACGCCGGCGTCCGCGCGGTCGCGCACACCACGGCCACCTGCGCGGAGGTCGGCGACCCGGAGCCCCGGATCGAGGTGGAGCGGGCCGGAACCCTCACCACCGTCCAGGACTTCCCCGGCCGCACGGGCTACTGGCAGGTCGGCGTCCCGCCCTCGGGGGCCATGGACGACCTGTCGCTGCGGCTGGGCAACCGCGCCCTGGGCAACCCGGAGGGGGCGCCCGGCCTGGAGTGCACCGTCGAGGGCCCGACCCTGCGGTTCTCCGCCCCGGCCACCGTCTGCGTCACCGGGGCGCCCGCCGACGTCACCGTGGACGGGGAGCCGGTCGCCCGGTGGGAGCCGGTGGCGGTCCCCGCCGGCGGCGTGCTCGCGGTGGGCCCCGCCCGCGGCCCCGGCATGCGCACGTACGTGCTGTTCAGAGGGGGGCTGGACGTGCCCGAGTACCTGGGCAGCGCGTCCACGTTCACGGCCGGGGAGTACGGCGGCCACAGCGGCCGCGCCCTGCTGCCGGGCGACGTCCTGCGCCCCGCGCCCGTCCCGGAGGGGGCGCCGGAGGCCCGACCGGTCCCGGAGGCCGACCGCCCCGTCCTCGGAGCCCGGCGGGGCGGGAACGCGCACTGGGACGTGGAGGTGTCCGAGGGGCCGCACGCCGCCCCCGAGTTCCTGACCCGCGAGGGCCTGGACGCCTTCTACGCCACCGACTGGAAGGTGCACCCCCAGTCCGCCCGCAACGGCGTCCGGCTCTCCGGCCCCAAACAGGCCTGGGCCCGACCGGACGGCGGCCAGGCGGGCCTGCACCCCTCCAACGTCCACGACACCGCCTACTCCGTCGGCGCCGTCAACCTCTCCGGCGACACCCCCGTGCTCCTCGGCCCCGACGGGCCCAGCCTGGGCGGGTTCGTCTGCCCGGTCACCGTGGTCTCCGGCTCCCGCTGGAAGGTCGGACAGCTCAGACCCGGCGACACCGTCCGGTTCCACCCGGTCACCGAGGCCGCGGCCGAGCGGCTGCACTTCGAGCCCGCCGCCGCCCCGCTCCTGCGCGTCACCGGGTCCGACGGCGACGACGGCGTCCTCGCCCGCGTCCCGGAGGGCGACGGCCGGCCCGGGGTCACCTACCGGCGCGGCGGCCACGACAACGTCCTGGTCGAGTACGGCCCCATGGAACTCGACCTGGGCCTGCGCCTGCGCGTCCACGCCCTCATGGCCGCCCTCGACCTGGCCGCGCCCGCCGGGATCGTGGACGTCACGCCCGGGGTGCGCTCCCTGCACCTGCACACCGACCCGGCGGTGCTCCCGCTGCGCACCCTCCTCGGCCTCCTCCGGGAGATCGAGGACGGGCTGCCGCCGACTTCCCGGCTGAGGGTGCCCAGCCGGACCCTGCGCCTGCCCCTGTCCTTCGACGACCCGTCCGTTCACGAGGCCGTCGCCCGCTACCGCACAGGGGTGCGCGACGACGCCCCCTGGAACCCCGACAACATCGAGTTCATCCGGCGCGTCAACGGCCTCGACTCGGTCGAGCAGGTCCGCGACATCGTCTTCGACGCCTCCTACCTGGTCCTGGGGTTGGGCGACGTGTACCTGGGCGCGCCCGCCGCCACCCCGCTCGACCCCAGGCACCGGCTCGTCACCACCAAGTACAGCCCCGCGCGCACGTGGACCCCCGAGGCCGGGGTCGGCATCGGCGGCGCCTACCTGTGCGTGTACGGCATGGAGAGCCCGGGCGGCTACCAGCTCATCGGCCGCACCGTCCCCATCTGGTCGGGTCTGCGACAGTACGGGCCGTTCGAGCCGGGGACGCCCTGGCTCCTGCGCTTCTTCGACCGGATCAGCTGGTACCCGGTCGGCCACGAGGAACTCCTCGACGTCCGCGCCGACCTGCTCGCCGGGCGCCACGAGCTCGACATCGGCGAGGGCGAGTTCGTCCTCGCCGACCACGAGCGGTTCCTCGAGGAGAACGCCGGGTCCATCCGGGCGTTCGAGCGCCGCCAGGCGGCGGCGTTCGAGGCCGAGCGCCTGGCCTGGGAGGCGGCGGGGGAGTTCGAGGACCGGCCCGAACCCGAGCCCCTCGCCCCCGCCGCGCCCGAGCTGCCGCCCGGCGCGGTCCTGGTCGAGGCGCCCCTGGCCGCCTCCGTCTGGAAGGTCGACGCGGCCCCGGGCGACATGGTGGAGGAGGGCCAGCCCGTGGTCCGCCTCGAGGCCATGAAGCTGGAGGTCGTGGTCCGCGCGCCCCGCGCGGGAAGGATCTCGGACATCCTCGTCACACCGGGACAGCACCTCGACCCGGGGAGCGCCCTGGCCGTCATCGCACAAGGAGAGCCCGCCTGATGCCCCACCCCACCGACCGCGTCCGCTCCGCCTACCGGCGGATCGCCGGGGCCGACCGGCCCGAGGTATGGATCACCCTGCGCCCCGAACGGGAGACGGCCGCGGAGGCCGAGGCGCTGGAGGGGCGCCTCGCGTCGGGTGAGGACCTGCCGCTGGCGGGGACGCTCCTCGCGGTCAAGGACAACATCGACGTGGCCGGCCTGCCCACCACCGCGGGCCACCCCGGCTACGCCTACACGCCGGAGGCCAGCGCGCCGGCCGTGCGCAGGCTCGTGGACGCCGGCGCGATCGTGCTCGGCAAGACCAACCTCGACCAGTTCGCCACCGGGCTGGTCGGCACGCGCAGCCCCTACGGCGCGGTCCGCAACGCCTTCGACCCCGAACGGGTCTCCGGCGGTTCCAGCTCCGGGTCCGCCGTGGCCGTGGCCCTCGGGATCGCCGACATCGCCCTGGGCACCGACACGGCCGGTTCGGGGCGCGTGCCCGCCGCCCTGCACGGCCTCGTCGGCCTCAAGCCCACGCTCGGCCTCGTGCCGTCGACGGGGGTCGTCCCGGCCGCCCGGCCCTACGACTGCGTCACCGTGTTCTCCCGCGGACTGGCCCCGGCGCGCGCGGCCCTGGCCGTGATGGCCGGGCCCGACCCCGGGGACCCCTTCAGCCGGGACCGGCCCGCCGACGTGCGGCTCGCCCCGCGCGGGGCCGGACGGGTGGCGGTGCCGGAGGGCGGGGGGCTCGCCCCGCTCGGAGGGGCGGAGCGCGCCGCCTTCCGCGCCGCCGCCGACGTCCTGCGCGCGGCCGGGGCGGAGGTCGTGGAGGTGGACGTGTCCCCGCTGCTGGAGGCGGCCCGCCTGCTGTACGAGGGGGCGCTCGTCGCGGAGCGCCACGCCGCCGTCGGCGGGTTCCTGGCCGGGCACCCCGAGGGCGCCGACCCCACCGTCGCCGGGATCATCCTGGCCGCGGGGGAGATCCCCGCCCACGCCCTGGCCGCCGACCAGCATCGGCTGGCCGCCTACAGGGCGACCGCCCGTGCGCTCCTGGCCGGCTTCGACGCCCTGCTCCTGCCGACCACGGTCGGCCACCCCACGCTCGCGGAGGTCGCCGCGGACCCGGTCGGCGCGAACTCGCGCCTGGGCACCTACACGAACTTCGTGAACCTGCTCGACATGGCGGCGGTGGCGGTCCCGGCAGGAACCGCCGACGGGCGCCCGTTCGGGGTCAGCGTCGTCACCCGGGCGTTCGAGGACCAGGTGGCACTGGACCTGGCGGCCGACATCGCCGGGGAGGAGCGGGGGGAGGCCCTGCCGGGCCCCGGAGCGGAGCTGGCGGTGTTCGGCGCCCACCTGCGCGGGCAGCCGCTCCACCATCAGCTCACGGACGCGGGCGCGCGGTTCGTCGCGGAGGACGCGACCAGCGCCGACTACAGGATGGTCGCCCTGCCCACCTCGCCCCCCAAGCCCGGTCTGCTCCGCGTGGCGGAGGGAGGGGCGTCGGTGCGCTGCGAAGTCTGGCGGATCTCCCCGGCGGGCCTCGGAACCTTTCTGGCCGGGCTCCCCGCGCCCATGTCCCTGGGCCCCGTCACGCTGGCCGACGGGCGCACGGTGGTCGGCTTCGGGTGCGACCCGGCGGCGGCCGAGGGGGCGGAGGACATCAGCCACCACGGGGGCTGGCTCGCCTACCTGGAGGCCCTGGAGGGCTGAACGCCCCGGCCGCGCGGGGGCGGTCGCGAGCCTTGGCCCGGCCGACGCCGGGGAGACCGGGGACGGCGGGAGGTCGCCGGGAGCGGCGCCCGCCGGCCTCCCGCGCCCGGCCGGCCGCCGTGCGAGGGCGCACCCCGGCTGCCCGGGCAGCACCCGGGACCCTGCCGTCCTCGTGGTTCGGGGCCCCGGGGAACCCGGCCTCCGACCCCTCGGAAACCACGATCCCCGCCTCCCCCTGGAGTCCAGGGGGAGGCGGGGATCGGCGTGCGGGAGGGGGCCGCTCCTCGTTCGGCAGGTCCGGTGCCCCGAGGCGCCGGGGCGCCGGATCAGCGGCGCGGGCGCCGCCTGCCCCGCGACGGGGGCCTGTTGGACCGGGAGGCCTCCTGGCGGGGCTCCGCCGGGAGCGTCACCGGCACGCCCGAGGGCGTGCGGGCACCGGTCACCCGGGCCAGCTCCGGGTCCTGCGAGCTGACCTGAGCGGTCTTCGCCTCGATCTGCGCCCGGCTCATCAGCCGCGCCATCTCGCGGCGCTGGCTGGGCAGGACGAGCGTGACCACGTTGCCGGACTCGCCCGCTCGGGCGGTACGGCCGCCGCGGTGCAGGTAGTCCTTGTGGTCGGTCGGCGGGTCGATGTTGACGACCAGGTCCAGGCCGTCGATGTGGATGCCCCGGGCCGCCACGTTGGTCGCGATCAGCGCGGTCACCGTGCCCTCCTTGAACTGCTTGAGGGTCCGGGTGCGCTGCGGCTGCGACCGGCCGCCGTGCAGGGCCGCCGCCCGCACGCCGTTGGCGAGGAGGTGCTTGGCCATCTTGTCCACGGCGTGCTTGGTGTCGAGGAACATGATCACCTGGCCGTCGCGGGCGGCGATGTGCGTCGCGGTGGCCTGCTTGTCGGTGTTGGACACGTGCAGGACGTGGTGCTCCATGGTGGTGACCGCGCCCGCGGTCGGGTCCACCGAGTGCACGACGGGGTCGTTCAGGAAGCGGCGGACCAGCGTGTCGACGTTGCGGTCCAGCGTCGCGGAGAACAGCATCCGCTGTCCGCCGGACGGCACCTGCTGGAGGATCGCGGTGACCTGGGGCATGAACCCCATGTCGGTCATCTGGTCGGCCTCGTCCAGGACGGCGACGTCCACCTGGTCCAGGGCGCAGTCGCCCCGCTCGACCAGGTCGCGCAGGCGGCCGGGGGTGGCCACGACCAGTTCCACGCCCTGGCGCAGGGCCCGGGCCTGGCGGGAGATCGGCATCCCGCCCACGACGGTGGTCAGGTTCAGCTTGAGCGAGCGCGCGTAGGGCGCCAGCGAGTCGGCCACCTGCTGGGCCAGCTCCCGGGTGGGGGCCAGGACCAGGGCCAGCGGGCGGTGGGGCTGCGCGGTCCGCCCGTCCAGGCGGGCGAGCAGGGCGAGCCCGAAGGCCAGCGTCTTGCCGGAGCCGGTCTGGCTGCGGCCCAGGACGTCGCGCCCGACCAGGGAGTTGGGCAGGGTCGCGGCCTGGATGGCCGACGGGGTCGTCAGGCCCTGGCGGGCCAGGGTCGACTTCAGCGGCGCGGGCATGTCCAGTTCCTGGAACGTGGACACGGGGTCGAGCGCCGGGGTGGTGGAGACGGGGAGGGCGAACTCACCGGCCGGGCGGCCGGAGGGGGCCCTGCCGCCGCCCGGGGGGCGGCCGGAGGACCGGCGGGGCCGGGAGCGCCCGAAGGAGCCGCCGTTGCCGCCGCCCGTGGAGGAGCGCCGTTGTCCGTTCACGCGGGACGGATGGTTCATACGAGCCTTTCGTCGACGGCGCGTGCCGGTCGAGGAAGCCTCTGGGGGCTTCGACGTGGAGCATCGGTGGTGCGCCGGAGGATTCTGCGATTTCCACGGCCCACGCGGAGAACACGCGGTGGGGTGGAGTGGTGCGGACCGGTGCCTGTCGGGAGTCGACGGCCAGAAAACCGGTCCAGAAAAACATGAAAAAGGGACAGAGGCCCTGCACCCGGAGGGCGGGCCTCTGTCACGACCGAAGCGCGGGGCTCAGTCAGAGCAGGGTGATGTTCTCAGCCTGGAGACCCTTGGGGCCCTGGGTGGCGTCGAACTGCACGGCCTGACCTTCCTGGAGCTCGCGGAAGCCGGTGGCCTGGATGTTGCTGTAGTGGGCGAAGACGTCGGGGCCGCCGCCGTCCTGCTCGATGAAGCCGAAGCCCTTGTCACCGTTGAACCACTTGACGGTACCGGTAGCCATGTTTTCTCCTTCGTTCTGGGCAAGGAAAACCGCGATCTGACGGTTTCCCCGTCACCGTGATGACCACCCGAATAACGAACCCTGAAGAAGACCCAGCCTGAAGGCCGAACAACGCAAAATCCAACGGGAATCACAACTGCAACTTCCCTGAACCTAGCACACCCGGGTTTCGGTGTCGCGGGAATTGTCGTGTGTGTCAAGGCACGGTGGATCCTGGCATCGACCGACCCGCCGGGGGCGTTGGACGGTGTCCGCGTGCTGCGACCGGACGGGGCGCCGGTCCCGGGGGCGCCCCCGGGACCGGCGCCCGGGCTCACTCCTCGGCCGTCCGTGTGGGGGACATGCCGCTCATGAGCCGCCTGTAGTGCCGCGACCGGGCGCCCAGGACGATCGAGGCCAGCACGGTCGCGATCAGGGAGGCGAGGAGCACGCCCGTCTTCGCGTGCGCCAGGTGCTCCGGGGAGTCCGCGAACGACAGCTCGGTGATCAGCAGGGACACCGTGAACCCGATGCCCGCCAGCGTGGACATGCCGACGATGTCGATCCACTTCAGGCTCGGGTTGAGCTCGGCCCGGGTGAGCTTCGTGGTCAGCCAGGAGCCGCCCGCGATACCGACGACCTTGCCCACGACGAGGCCGGCGATGATGCCCATCGCGGCGGTGTCGGTGAGGACCTCCCCGACGCCGTCGAACACCACGCCCGCGGAGAAGAACGCGAAGATCGGCAGGGCCAGCCCGGCGGACCAGGGGCGCAGCACGTGCTCCACGCCGTGGCTGGGGTCGTGCGACTCCCCGGGCAGCTTCGTGGTCCGCATCAGCAGGCCCATCGCCACGCCGGCGATCGTGGCGTGGACACCGCTCTCGTGCACCAGGCCCCAGACGAGGAGGGCCAGGGGGACGTAGACGATCCAGTTGGGCAGCGCGGAGGCGTTGAGCTTCGCGGCCAGTCCCCTGCCGCGCTGGAGGTACCAGAACAGCACCAGGCCCGCGGCGGCGGCGAGCAGCGCGAGGAAGTTGATGCCGGAGGTGTAGAACACCGCGATGACGACGACCGCGCCGAGGTCGTCCACGATCGCCAGGGTCAGCAGGAACGTGCGCAGGGCCGGCGGGAGGCCGCGGCCGACGACCGCGAGGATCGCGACCGCGAAGGCGATGTCGGTCGCCATCGGGATGCCCCACCCCTGGACGGTGTCCGGGGACGTGGCGTTGATCGCCGCGTAGATCGCGGCCGGCACGACCATGCCGCAGACCGCGGCGACGATCGGCAGCATCGCCCTGCGCGGGTTGCGCAGCTCGCCGTGCACGAACTCCTGCTTGAGCTCGTTGCCGACGACGAAGAAGAACACCGCCAGCAGGCCGTCGGCCGCCCAGGTCTCCAGGGACAGGTCGAGGTGCAGCGACGCGGGGCCGAAGGTGATCTCGCGCAGATGCTCGTAGACCCCGCCGATCGGCGAGTTGATCCAGACGAGCGCGAGGACCGCCGCGCCGATCAGGAGGAACCCGCCGACGGTGTCGCTGCGCAGGGTGTCCGCGAAGCGGGAGAGCGGCCCTCCGGCCGGGATGGACTGGTTCGGGTCGAGGCTCATGGGCAGCTTTCCGGGACATGGGTCGGGGACTGCCGACCAGTCTTCCCGGCACACCTAGGCGCCGTCGCGCCGCGCCCATGCTCGCCGAAAACGGGACGAATGTCCACTCCAGAGGCTTGTGTCCGTTCTCGGAGGGCGCGCCGGGACGCGTCGAGTACAGTGCTTCGCAGGTGTGCCGGGAAGACTGGTCGGCGGTTGCTGTCGCCTATCCGGAAACAACAGGTGTCCGATGTCCGAGTCCAGCCCTCACGGCGCCCACATCTACCGCTCCCCCTCCGGCGCCCGCGCGGTCCGCGCCTGGTGCGAGCAGCGGATCTCGGGTTGGCCCTCCCTCCAGGCGCTGCCCGAGCTCACCACCGCCCTGGGCCCGACGCGGGCCTTCCGGGCCCCGGGGGGCGACGCGACGCCCGTGCTCGTCCTCAGCGGGACCAACTTCAACTCGGCGACGTCCGTGGACACCGCGAGGATCATCGCCCGCGACCGCCCGGTCATCCTCGTCGACCTGCCCGGCCAGCCGGGCCTCAGCGTCGGGGTCCGGCCGAGGTCGGACCGCGCGGCGGCCTACGGCGCGTGGTTCGACGAGGTGCTGCCCCTGCTGACCGAGCGGCCGGTCACCGTGCTCACGCACTCGCTCGGCTCCGCCGTGGCCCTGGCGGCGAAGCCCTCCCCGCTGGTCCACGCCGTGGTGATGGTCGGGCCGGCGGGCCTGACGGCTGCGGCGAAGACGTCCGAGCTGATGCGCGCCACCCTGCCGTGGATGATCGGTCCGCGGGACGACAAGAGCACCCGCCTGCTCAACTTCATGAGCGGTCCGTCCTACGCCGTGTCGGGGACGCACCCCTTCGCCCCGTGGATGACGCTGGTCGGCCGCCACTGCCGCACCAGCCTGGCCCCGGGGCCGCTGCCGCTGGAGTGCCTGCGCCCCTGGGAGAACACCCCGGTCGTGGTGGCCACCGGGTCCGACGACGCCTTCTACTCCCCGGCGCGCTTGCACGGACCGGCCCGGCGCTTCCTGAACGCCGACGTGGTCGTCATGGAGGGCGCGGGCCACCTCGCCATGAACGAGCAGCCCGAGCGGATCGCGGAGCTGCTGCGGTCGGTGGACTGACGGGGCGGACGGACGCCCCGTCCTGGCACGGCGGAGGGGCGGCTCCGCGCCGCGCGCGGAACCGCCCCTCCGGGCAGGGGTCAGGCCGACTCGCCGGCGCGCTCCAGCTCGGCCTTGGAGGCGCGGTGGGCCAGGGACACGGCGACGATGGAGATCAGGGCCGTGAACACCAGGTAGACGGCGATCGGCACCCACGAGTCGTCGAACCGGGACAGGAGCCAGGTCGCGATCAGCGGGGCCGTGCCGCCCGCGAGGGCGGCGCCGATCTGGTAGCCCAGGGTGACGCCCGTGTACCGGACCCGGGTGGAGAAGATCTCCGAGCTCAGGGTGCCGATGGTCGCGGTCACCGGCGCCCAGAACACGCCCAGGCCGATCACGGTGGCCAGGACCAGCATGGCCACGCTGCCGGTGCCCAGCATGAGGAAGTACGGGACGGCGAACAGCGCCAGGAGGACCGCGCCGACCAGGTAGACCCTCTGGCGGCCGAAGGCGTCCGAGAGGCGGCCCGACAGCGGGATGCACACCGTCGCGACGATCGCGCCGACGGTCACGGCGTTGAGGGCTGACGTGTTGTCGAAGGACAGGGTGCCGGTGGCGTAGCTGACGACGAACGTGCCGAAGATGTAGAACGGCGCGGTCTCCACGACCTTGGCGCCGACGGCGACCAGCACGGCGCGCCAGTGGAAGCGGAAGGTCTCCACGACGGGCAGCTTGGCGACGTTCCCCTCCTCCTTGGCCTTCTTGAAGGACGGGGTCTCGTCGATGCCGGAGCGGATCCACAGGCCCAGGAGCACGAGCAGGACGCTGCCGATGAACGGCACCCGCCACCCCCACGCCTCGAACTGGGCGTCGGGCAGCAGGGACATGAGGGTGAGGGCGAGGCTGGCCAGCAGCATGCCCAGGGTGATGCCCATCTGCGGGACGCTTCCGAAGAAGCCGCGGCGCTCCTTGGGCGCGTACTCGTAGGCGAGCAGCAGGGCGCCGCCCCACTCGCCGCCGATGCCCATGCCCTGGACGACCCTCAGCACGATGAGGAGGACCGGGGCGAGGACGCCGATGCTGTCGTAGGTGGGCAGCAGGCCGATGCACATCGTCGCGCCGCCCATGAGGGAGAGCGTGATGATCAGGGTCTTCTTGCGGCCGATCCGGTCGCCGATGTGCGAGAAGACCACGCCGCCCAGCGGACGGATGAAGAACGTCAGCGAGAAGGTCAGGTACGACAGCATCAGCGAGACGAGCGGGTCGTCCGACGGGAAGAACAGCTTGTCGAAGATCAGGGCCGCTGCGGTCCCGTAGAGGAAGAAGTCGAACCATTCGATCGTGCTGCCGGTGAGGCTCGCGACGAGGACCTTGGCCCTCGGTGGCCGTGCCTGCGTGGTGTCCGCGCTCATGTCCAGAGCTCCTGCCGGGGTCGGGGATTTCGCGGGCCGACGAGGAGAGGCTCCGCGAGTATGGGCGGGAGCCTAGGTCCGGGTGGCGTGCGCCACCGTTGTCAGAACGGACGACATGGGCGCGTCGGCGGTGTCGGTTCCGACAATCCGGCCCCCGGGGGGAGCCGGTGGGCGGCTCCCGTGACCGGGCGGAGACCGCGCGGGAGCCGTACCGCGATGCGCCGCGCCGCGATCAGGCCCTGAGCGTGATCGCCGCGAGGAGCCGCTGGTCGGCGTCGTCCAGGTCGAGCCCGGTCAGGGAGCAGATCCGCCGGACCCGGTGCCGGAGCGTGTTGGGGTGGACGTGCAGCCTCCCGGCCGCCGCCGTCACGTCGCCGAAGGCGTCCAGGTACGCGGACAGCGAGCGGCGCTGCTCCCCGTCCAGCGCGTCGAGCCGGTCGTCGCGCAGCCGGGGCATGTCGGCGAGGGTGTCGAACAGGTCGCGCAGCACCACGGAGGAGCGCACCTCCTCGAACGCGGTCACGCGCCGCTCGGGACGGTCCGCGACCACGTCGAGGGTCCGGCTGGCGACCTTCTTCAGGGAGGGCACCGCGCGCATCCTCGGGGCGGTCCCCGCCACGGCGGCCTGCACCGGCGTGCCCAGGTTGTCCCGCAGGACCGACACCAGCTCGCCCGCCCACGCGGCCGGGCTCCGGCCGGTGGTCGCGGGGAGCAGGACGTACAGCAGCCCGCAGGCGGGGACGACCAGCGCGTCCCTGCGGTAGGAGGCCGCGTACACGGAGGTGATCTCCGCGGCCTGGTCCAGCCGCCAGGGGAGGTCGGCCTCCGGGCCGCGCAGCGCGAGGGCGACCACCGCGACCGGGGTGGAGGGGTCGGCCCCCAGGTGGCGGGCGAGCGCGTCGGTGTCGAAGGCGCCGGTCAGCAGGCCCACGGACAGCTCCTCGGTGTCCCGCCCCGTGCTGCGCGCCCCGCTGTTGGCGCGCATGACGTGCACCGCGGCCAGCCGTGCCGCGCCGTGCAGCACCTGGACGCTGGCGGGTGCGAGCGGGCGGTCGCCGACCTGGACCCAGATGGTGCCGAGCGCGCGCTCCCCGGCCCGTATGCCCACGACGAGGCGCCGGGCGGCGCCGAGGTCGGGGCGCTCGGCGACCTCGACGACCTCCCCCGCCCGGATGCGCTCGTTGACGCCCCACTCGCGCATGTGCGCCAGGAACGACTCGGGGCAGCCCCGGCCGAGGATGGTCTGCCTGCGCAGCTCGTCCGCGCCCTCGTCGGACGCGGAGTAGGCGAGGACCTGCCCGCCGGCGTCCTCGATGCTGACGAGGCCCCCGGTCAGCGTCGCGACCGTCCGCGCGAGCGAGAACAGGTCGCCGTGGCGGGTCTCGGCCTCATCGGCCTCCAGGACGGACCGGGCCAGGGCGGCGAACTCCTCGGGGCCGACGGAGGGCTCCACGGAGAGGACGGGCAGGCCGAGGCCCCGGAGGCCGGCGGCGTCGTCCCCGAGGGCGGCCACGGCGCTCGCGCCCCGGAGTCCGGCCCGCGCGGCGAGGGCGGACCCGCCGGCGGGGACGACGAGCAGGGACGCGGCGGGCACGGGGACGCCCTCGCCCGCCACGACGACCGTCCGCACGAGCGCGCCGAGCCCCCGGGGCGCGGCGACGAGCCCGTGGACGGCTCCGTCGAGTGCCTCCATCAGCTCTTTGACGGTCAGGCCGGTCTTGCTCACGTTCCACTCCGGGGGTCGATTCGCACTGGTCGGAACCATTGTGCGCCTTCGCGCGGCATGTCCGACGACGGGTGGTCGGGGACGGGCGGGGCCCAGGACCCGGCCGGCGGTGCGCGCGCACCGCGGCCAGGAGCGGGCCCAACGCCGGGAACTGCCCCGCAGCGTCGTGAGGAGCGTGTTCCGCGAGCTCACCGAGCCGGAGACCGATCCGCTGGGATTCGGCAGCACCGCCCTGGCCGGATCCCCCGAGGTCCGTCGCCTCCGTGTGGGCGACCACCGGTGGTCTGCACGGTGGAGAGGGGCGAGCTGATCGTCTGGGTGGTCCACGTGGGGAACCGCTCCGGCGTCCACGACTGAGCCGGACCGCCGTCCCGACGGGCGGTCAGGGGTGGTCGGGACCCAGGACCTGGTCGACGGTGTGCGCGCCCACCGCGGCCAGGAGCGGGTCCTCGTTCGTGGCCGCGGCCAGGAGCGACCCGAAGGAGACCGCCCAGGCGCGGGCGCGGTCCCAGGTGGCGGGGTCCACGGGGGAGAGGCGCTCGCGCTCGGCGCGGAACTCTGCGCGCCCGGGGGCGTCGAACATCATCCACGCCACGGCCAGGTCGGTGGCGGGGTCGCCCGAGGTCAGGTCGCCGAAGTCCAGGACCGCGGCCAGGCCCGGCGCGCCGTCGGCGGGAGCCAGGACGTTGGCGGGGTGCAGGTCGCCGTGGATCCACACGGGCGGGCCCTCCCGGGCCGGGGTCGCGGAGAGGCGCTCCCACAGGCGCAGGAGCTCGTCCGCGCGGGGGACCGCTCCCCCTGTCAGCCGTTCGCGGACCCGGGCGTCGCGGGAGGCCAGGGGGACGCCGCGGACCGGGTTGGGCGGCGCGTTCCCGGGGGCCGGGACATGCATCCGGGCCGTGAAGGCGGCCAGCGGTCCGGCGAGGCGCCCACGTTCGGCGGAGGGCAGGGAGGCGGCGACGCGGCCCTCGAACCACGGGACGACCGACCACGGCCACGGGTACCCGCGGCCGGGCCGCCCCAGCCGGACGGGTGCGGGGACGGGGCAGCCGACGCGCGCGGCGACCGTGCCGAGCCAGCGCTGCTCGTTGGCGGCCGGGACCGCCGCGCTCGCGCGCCGCGGGAGCCGCACGGCCAGGTCGTCCCCCAGGCGGAGGACCACGTTGTCCCAGCCGTGGGAGCAGGGCGTCAGGGGCAGGCCGGCCAGGTCCGGGTGCTGCTCCCGGAGCAGGTCCGCCACGAGCCCGGCGGTGACGTCGACCTCGGCGGGGGGAGTGCGCATGGACCCATCATCCACCGGACCCCGGGGGCGGACGCCTCGCGGGCGCGGCGCGGAGGATGGTAAGCGCTCACGCCCCGGGGCGCAGGGGTGCACGCACCCCGAAAAGTCAGCATGGCCGCGCCATGGCCCGCATCGCCCGCTCGCGCCTACCGTTGGCTGGACCACGAGAGCGATCCGTTCACCCCCAGGGAGAGAGCATGCTCGACGCCGAGGCGACGACCCTAGGCCGACGTCGGGGCAGCGACTTCGCCCAGTTGTCCCGCCGTGTCCACGAAGCCGGGCTGATGGAGCGGACGCCGGTGTACTTCGCCGTCCGGCTCTCCCTGATCGGGCTGTCCTTCGCCGGCGTGTGGGCGGCCTTCTTCCTCCTCGGCGACTCCTGGTGGCAGATGCTCACCGCCGTCGCCATGGCCGCCGTCTTCGGGCAGGTCGGGCTGGTCTCCCACGAGCTGGCCCACCTCCAGATCTTCCGCGGGCGCCGCGTCAGCGAGGCGTTCGGCAGGGTCGTGGGCAACCTCGGCATCGGGCTCGGCTACGGGTGGTGGCAGGACAAGCACACCCGGCACCACGCCAACCCCAACCACGAGGAGCTCGACCCCGACGTCCAGCCGGACATCTTCGTGTGGTCCGAGGACCAGGCCCGCGCCGCCAGGGGTGTGCCCGCCTTCCTCGGCCGCCGACAGGCGTTCCTGTTCTACCCGCTCCTGCTCCTGGAGGGCCTCAACCTGCACGTGGGCAGCGTGCGCGCCCTGTTCCGGCCGAGCACCAAGCAGCGGGTCCTGGAGGGCGCGCTCCTCGCGGGGCACTTCGCGCTCTACCTCGGCGCGGTGTTCACGGTCCTCCAGCCCCTCCAGGCCCTCGCGTTCATCGCGGTCCAGCAGGGGCTGTTCGGGGTCTACCTCGGCTGCATCTTCGCCCCCAACCACAAGGGCATGCCCACGCTGAAGAAGGGCGAGAAGCTCGACTTCCTCCGCAAACAGGTGCTGACCTCGCGGAACGTGCGGGGTGGCTGGTTCACCGACCTCGCCCTCGGCGGCCTCAACTACCAGATCGAGCACCACCTGTTCCCGAACATGCCCAGCCCGAACCTGCGCCGGGTCCAGCCGCTGGTGCGCGACTACTGCGCTGAGATCGGCATCCCGTACCACGAGACCGGTTTCGTGCGCTCGCACGTCGAGGCGCTCACCCACATGCACAGGGCCGGGGCCCCGCTGCGCGCCGCCGCGCGGGCCTGACCGCTCAGGGGCGCTGTCCCCGCTCCCCGCGCTCACGCGCCCGGGCCGACTCGGTCCGGGCGTGCTCGCTCTCGGGCAGGGGGACCGCCCGCAGGACCTCCCCGGCCTCGTAGAAGTCGGCGGGCGGCATCGCGCGCAGGGCGCTCAGGATCTCCTCGTCGCCGCCCTCGTCCAGGGCGCGGGCGACGATCCGGTCCTTGTCCGCCGGGAACTCCATCCGGTCCAGGATCTGCCGCAGCCCGCTGATACCGCGTTTGACGCCCATGTCGGTCCCCCCGGAGAGCGAGAGGGCCCGCCCGCGCCGCGCCCCGGAAGGGGGCGGGGCGCGGGCGGACCCGCTGGTGCACGTACTGGTGACTACCCGGTGGCGGAGCGCCCCAACCCCGGACCCGTCCGCCTCGACGGGCCGGGCCGGGGACGGCGCCCCTCCCGGGGCCCTGCGGGGCCCGCGGACCGGGGCGGCGCCCGCGGGGCGCCGCTCAGCCCTGGCGGAGCCGGGGCATGACCTGCTCCCCGAACGCGGCCAGGTCGGCGTGGTAGTCGGGGAAGATGAGCATGAGGCCGTCCAGTTCGGCGTACTCGACCATCTCGCGGATCCGGCCGGTCACCGTCTCCGGCGACCCGGTCACGAACGGGGTCTGGAACGCCTCGTCCTCCGGGCGCTCGGAGGTCAGCGACAGGGCCCTGTCCAGGGGCAGGCCCCAGGAGAGCTTCATGTTGACGATCGCGTCCACGTCCGCGCCCCGGCCGTACCTCAGCCGGCGCTCCTCGGCCGCGGCGTCGGTCTCGTCCATGATGACGGTGAGCATCGAGTAGGTCCGGATGCTCCGGCCCCGCTTGTCGGCCCGCGCCTTCACGTCGAGGCTGGCCTCGCGCAGGCCGGGCAGGTCCTGCGCGGTCAGGAACGAGCCGTCGCAGTGCCGGGCCTGGAAGTCGAGCCCGGTGTCGGAGCGCCCGGCGCTGATGAGCGTGGGCACGGGGTCGGGGTGCGGCCTGGAGCGGCAGTCGTCGAGCTGGAAGAACTCGCCGTCGTGGGTGACGGAGTCCTCCGTCCACAGGCGTCTGAGGACGGTGGCCCACTCCTCCGTGTACCGGTACCGGTCGGCGTGGCCGAGGTCGTCCCGCCACAGGCCCATCTGCGCGAACTCGTCGGCGTAGGACCCCACGACGATGTTCATCCCGGCCCGCCCCCCGCTCACCTGCTGGAGGGTGGTGTACATCTTCGCGGCCAGGGCCGGGTGGAACAGGTTCGTGTGGACGGTCGCCCACACCTTGACGCGCTCGGTCGCCTCGGCGAGCCCCGACATCATCGTCATGGACTCCAGGGTGCGCCCCCAGTGGTCGGTGGCCCCGTCGTACCCGCGCCACTTGCCCATGGACATGACGAAGTCGAGCCCGTGGGCCTCGGCCAGGAGCGCGGCCTTCTTGTTGTACTCGTACGTGGCCTGCGGATGCGGTGCCGTCTCCGACACGATCCAGCCCCCGTTGCCGATCGGCAGGAAGATCCCGTACTCGGTGTCGGCGGTCGGGGCGCCGCCTGGTGCTGCCATCCTGTGGGCTCCTAGTTCTCTGGCGGCGCGTCGTCGCGCCGCCGCTCGGGGTTCTGCGTGTGCCGTCCGCGGGGCCTGCGCCGCCCGCCAGGGGCGGGCGGCGCAGGCGGCTCGCCGCGAGCGGCGGGTCCTGCCCGTGCCCGTTACTCGGCGGGCCAGGAGACCTCGGTGGCGACGTGCACGGCCTCCAGGTAGCGCGGGTCGAACAGGGGCTCCAGGTCGGGCAGCTCGTCCAGCTGGCCGTTGTCCACCAGGGTCTCCCCCTCGGCCTCGGTCAGGTTGAGGTCGATGTACCCGGGAGGGGCGTCGTCGGGCGTGGACGAGGTGACCAGCTCGTGCTCGGCGTTCCACACCCGCAGGTTGTGGTCGACGTCGTACCCGGACTCGGCCAGGTCGGCGGCGTACCCGACGCACTCCTCGCCGTTCTCCTGGCAGTACGAGAACGCCTGGGCGATCGCGCGCAGGTAGTCCTCGACCACGGTCGGGTTCTCCTGGGCCCACTCGGGGTGCGTGGCCATCACACCGAACGAACCGACGACCCCGTAGTCCTCGGGGAGCCACTCGTTGTACTCCTCGTCCATGTCGGCGAGGAGGAACGGCTCGTTGGACCGGAACCCGGTGAGGGCCTGCACCTGGTCGCGGGGCAGGACGCTGGGGTCGTAGCCGACCTCCACGATCTCGATGGCGTCCATGTCGACGCCGTCGGCGACGAGCATGGCCTCCAGCGGGGCGGGCAGCATGCCCTTGTGGCCGAGGGTGGTGCCCTCCAGGTCGCCGAGCTCCTCGATGCCGGTCCCCGTCAGCAGGGTGGCGATGGGGACGTGCCCGTACGTGGAGATGCCGATGACGTCGTGGCCGGCGTCGTTGGCCTGGAGGACCTCGGCCTCGTTGCCCAGCGACGTGAAGTGCGCCGTACCGGCCGAGACCAGCTGGGAGTTGCCGATCGTGTCGCCGGTGCCGGGCTGGATCTCGACGTCGAGGCACACGGCGTCGAAGAAGCCGAGGGCGTCGGCGGCGACGGCCTCCAGGATGCTCACGGAGGCCTGGTACTGGTAGCCGGTGATGTAGGTGACGGGTCCGGCGGCGCGGTTGGTCTCGCACCGCTCCTCGTCGATCACGGTGGCCACGTCCGCCGGCTCCTCGGTCGCCTCCTCACCCGCGCAGGCGGTGGTGAGGAGGAGGGCCGAGGCGAGGGCCGCGGCGGCCGCGGGGCGTGCGCGCCGGATCCGGGGCCGGGGGAGGGAGGCGGGGGGGAGTGCCACGAGGGCTCCTTCGGGTGTGTGCGTCACTGCTGCGACTCGTGCCAGAACAGCAGTCGTCGTTCGAGGACGGTGATGAGTGCGAGCATCAGCACGCCCATGGCGGCCAGACAGGCGATGGCCGCGTAGACGTACTCCAGGCGGGCGGTCGCGGCCGAGGTGCGGATCATCGTGCCGAGTCCGCTGGAGGACCCGGCGGCGACGAACTCCGCGACCACGGCGCCCACGATGGAAAGGGGGAACACCACCCGCAGTGCTGCGAGGGCGTAGGGGAGGCTGCTGGGGACGCGCAGCCGGAGCAGCACCTCCAGGCGGGAGGCGTGCAGGGTCGAGAACACGTGCAGGACGGGCACGGGCACCGACCGCAGCCCGGTCGTCATGTTGATGAGCACCGGGAAGAAGGTGATGATCGCGGTGACGATCACCTTGGGCGCCATGCCGAACCCGAACGCGACCACCAGGGCGGGGGCGAGCGCGACGACGGGTGTCACGTTCAGCACGACGGCCAGCGGCATGATCGCGCGCCGCACCACCGGCACCTCGGACATGACGAGGGACAGGACGAACGCCGTGCCCGCTCCGAAGGACACGCCGAGGAGCGCGATCTGGAGCGTGGACCACGCGTTGCCGAGGAACAGGCCGGGGTCCTCCACCAGGACCGTGCCCACCTCCGGGAGCGGGGGGAGCAGGTAGGGCTGGTCCTCGGCGACCGCCGTCCAGGCGAGGCCGCAGAGCAGCACGGCCACGGTGGCGGGCATCCACAGCCCGATGCCGAACAGGCGGCGGCGTACCCGCGGGGCCGTCCCTCTCGGGCCCTCCTCGCGGTCGGGACGGGGACGGGCGGGGGTCTCGGTGGCCATGGCCGTTCCTCCTCTCGGTGCGGTGCTCACAGGGGGATGAGGTCGTCGGGGGCGGCTCCGGCCTCCCAGGCGGTCTGGAGGGAGGCGCGCACCCTGTCCTCCAGGACGTGCAGGCGGGGCCCGGCCACGGCGTCCCGGTCGCGGGGGCGCGGCAGGTCGACCTCCAGCACCTCGTGCACGCGTCCGGGCCGGGCGGACATCACCACGACCGTGTCGGAGAGGGTGACCGCCTCGCGGACCGAGTGGGTGACGAACAGGACCGTCGTGGACATGCGCTCCCACAGTCCGAGGAGCTGGAGCTGGAGCGCCTCACGGGTGAACTCGTCCAGCGCGGAGAAGGGCTCGTCCATCAGCAGCAGGTCGGGGCGGATGCCGAAGGCGCGGGCGATGGCGACGCGCTGCCTCATGCCGCCGGAGAGCTCGTGGGGGTACTTGCGTGCGGCGTCCTCCAGGCCCACCATCCGGAGCAGCAGGTCGGGGTCCTCGCTGCCCCGGCCGGCCCGGCGGTTGACGCGGGAGGGCAGGGACACGTTGCGCCGCACGTTCTGCCAGGGGAGCAGGGCCGGGGACTGGGGGACGAGGCCGACGGCCTTGGCGGCGGCCATGCGCTGGGGGGTCGACCCGAACACGGAGACGGTTCCGGTGTCGTGCCGCTCCAGCCCGGCCACCACGCGAAGCAGGGTGGACTTTCCGCATCCGCTGGGGCCGATGAGGCTGACGAAGCGGCCCCGGGGGATCTCCAGGTCGACGTCGTGGAGCGCCGGCCGGAGCGGGTCCGCGCCCTCGTAGGCCTTGGTGAGCCCGCGTACCTCGATCCTGTCGCCGCTCACGCCGCGTCCCCGTGCCGCGGCGTCCGCTCTCCGAGGGGGAGGCGGGGGAGGCGTCCGGTCCCCGCGGGGAGCCGGAGGCGCGGAACCGCTGCGGGCGCTCGCGAGGCGGCGCCGTGCGCGGACGGGTCGGTGGGCGGCGGTGTCATTCCTGCTCCTCGGTATGCGTGATCGGATGATCGCACACGGTGGCGCTCGGGTGAATGGGTGTTTCCCGGGTAACGGGAGGAGCGTCGGTCGGGAGTGCGCGAAAAGGGCCGTCGAGGAGCGGGAACGGCTGTGCGGAACGTGGGGAAAGCGGGGAAAGGGGGGACCGGGCGCCCGGTGGGAATCGGGGACGCGTGGGCCGGGGGCGCTTCGTCGGCGCGGGAAAGGGTCGCGCGCGCATGTGGCGCGCGGCGGCGCGCGGGCGCGCACGCGAGGCGCGCATGCGCGACGGGCGGGACATCCATGAACACCCTCCGGGGATGACTGCCTCCGGGCACGGCGAACCGGGGACCGGAGACGTTCGTTGGAGAGCGGGTGGGAGCATGGAATGCGGCGGCCCGCGGGGTTTGACGCGTGGAACGTTAGGGTTAATCGATTAACACGTTATGAAGTGTTCATCACGTACTGATATCGAGTGTGCGGATCCTGTGATGCTCGTCGACCAGGGCGACGGTGATCCTGTAGGAGGCGAACGCCGCGGGGAGCCAGGCCCCCCGCCCGAACAGCCGGGCGAGCGGTTCGCCGAGGACCAGGAGGACGTGCGCGTCCGGGAAGTGGTGGTCGCGCAGCCACACGAGCTTGAAGGCGTCGGCGATGACCTTGTTGCGCTGGGTCGACTTGACCGGGCCCTGGAGCGGGGTGAACTGCACCAGGAGGCTGGGGTGGCCCCCGTCGGCGCAGTCGACGCCGATCCTCGTGCCGTCGGGCAGCGTGAACTCGCGGGGGGTGAGTTCGATGCCCAGGTGCGCCGACAGGGCCTCGGCCAGGCCGGGGTCGCCCTGGCGGACCGGTCGGGTCGTGACCACCGTCGACGGACTTCTCGCTGAATACGCCATGGTAGGAAGACTTTAGTGCACAGAAGCCCCATAGTCATCGCGGCGGCGTCGTTCCGGGCGGGTAATCCACGTGCTTCGCAGGGTCCTACCTGGGACTTTATGGAAGGGATTCGTGTCGCGTCTCACAGGCGTATTATCTCCGCCGGGGAAGGCTCCGCTGGGGGCTCGGGGCGAGGTTTCCCGTAGGTTCGCAGGTCGGACGGCACGAACCGAAATCGGCGGCTTCCGCTGTGCTCGGATGTCATGGAAAAGGGCTCTGCTATTGCCGTTTCCCATGGTCTTCGGAAAAGGCCAGTTCAGGGCGTGTCCCGGCCTGCGGGAGGAAAAGTGGGATCACCGGTTGACCTCGAATCGAGACCGGGGAATCCCGCTCCGGGCGCCGCGGGGCCCCCTCCGGCCGGGAGCGGGGCCCGCGGGGCGGTGCCCCGCGGGGGCGGGGCGCGGCGGCCGGAGGCCCCGGTCGCGCCGGGTCCCCGGTGCGCCCGGGAACCCGGCCCGCGGGGTCAGGCGGCCTGGACCGCCGCCGCTCGCTCGGCGGTGTCGAGCAGCGCCTGCCGCTCCCCGGGTCCGACGAACCTGCCCGCGACCACGACGGCGTGGATCCGCGTGGTGTTGCGGATGTCGGCCAGGGGGTCGGCGTCCAGCACCACGAGGTCGGCCGCCCTGCCCGCCTGGACGGTGCCCGACCACTGTTCGCGGCCCAGGAAGCGGGCCGCCTCCAGGGTCGCGATCCGCAGGACCCGTGCGGGGCTCAGACCGGACCTCACCAGCAGTTCCAGCTCGTCGTGCAGGCCGAACCCCGGGAGGACGCCCGGGGTGAGCGGGTCGGTGCCCGCGAGCAGGCGCACCCCGGCCGCGTCCATCGCGACGACGGTCTCCCGGCGGCGCTCGAACAGCTCGCGGCGCAGGGCCCCCTCGGCGGCGCCGCGCCCGCGCGTGTAGACCTGTTCCAGGACGTACTTCCACATCTCGCGCATGTACGGCGGCAGGTACCGCAGGCGGGGGTCGTCCAGCCCGGCCCGCTCCGGCAGGTCCACCTTCTCGTGCATCACCAGCGTGGGGCACAGGGCCACGTCGTTGGCGGCCAGCCGTCCGAACACCGAGGCCGCCGCCGCGGAGTCGTAGGAGTTGACGGACTCCCACTCGACCTCGTTGATCTGCCGGAACCAGCTGGAGTAGTAGGTGTCGGGCTCGAGGGAGATCCGCGCCATCGACGCCTCCATCTGCGCCGCGTCCCGGGAGAGCGCGGGCCACAGGCCGTGGACGTGCTCGAAGGAGCGCTGGCCCAGTTCGACCTGTTCCACGAAGGGCACTAGGTCCGAGCGGTGGCCGACGACGGGGATGTCCTCGCGCCGGGCCTCCTCCATCAGGGCGAGGTAGGACTCGCGGTCCAGCCGGGAGTAGACCTTCACGAAGTCCGCCCCGGCGTTGCGGGTCTCGCCGACGGCGCGGCGGGCGTCCTGGACGCCCTTGACGACGGTGGGCGCCGCGGGGCCCGGGATGTCCTCCCACAGGGAGGGGGAGCCGTCCACCAGGTTGCCGCCGACGACCCAGCGGGGGCCCGACAGCGTTCCGGCCCCGATGCGCCGCCGCCAGTCGTGGACCCGGGGACCGCCCCACATCTCGCGCACGGTGGTGACGCCGTTCGCGAGGTAGAGCGCGGGGACGATCCGCTCGTCCTCGATGTCGCTGTGGACGTGCATGTCCGCCAGGCCCGGGATGAGGTACTTCCCGGTGAGGTCGACCACCGACGCGGTCTCCGGCACGGGGACCTCCGCGGTGCGCCCGACCGCGGTGATGACGCCGTCCTCGACGAGGACGGTGCGGTCCGGGGCGGCCGGGGCGCCGGTGGAGTCGATCACGGTCACATGGGTGTACGCCTGCACTGGTCTTCTCCTCATGGGTTGGGCTCGCGCCACATCGGGTGGACGGTGGGTCCCTCGGGCAGGGTGACCGGGGCGCCCAGCGGGGCGAACCCGTGCCGGGCGTAGAGGGCCGCGCTCCGCTCGGTGCCGGCCTCCAGGTAGGCGGGGAGGGCGGCGCCGTCGAGGCGGTGGCCCAACAGGGCGGAGCCCAGACCCCGGCCCCGGGCGTGGGGCAGCACGCCGATCGCCGAGAGGTACAGGTGGGGGCCGTCCGGATGCCGGTCCTCCAGGGTCCGCGCGAGCAGGGCGATCCGCGGCGCGTGGGGCGCGTACGCCGGGGGGAGCGCCCGGAGGTCCTCCTCGCGCGGGGGCCGTGCGGGGCCCGCGCGGTGGGACCAGAGGGCGAGGGCGCTCCCGGTCCCGTCGACCAGTACCCGGTCGGTCGCGAGCGCGGCGGCGACGAATGCGCGCATCAGGCCGGGGAGGAGGGTGCGGCGCTCCTCGGCTCCGGGGATCATCCAGGCCATCACGGGTTCGGAGTCCATCGCCTCGGCGATGAGGGCGGCCGCACGCCCCTCGTCGGAGGGAGGGAGTTCGCGGATCTCGATCATGAGCCGATCATACGTATGTATATGACGTTTGTACAATACGCCTGTATATGAAGAGGTTAGGGTGGGGTGCATGGGACACAAGGAGCAGTTGCTGGAGGGCGCCAAGCAGTGCCTGTACACGAAGGGCTACGCCCGCACGACCTCGCGCGACATCGTGGCCGCCTCGGGGGCGAACCTGGCGTCGATCGGCTACCACTACGGGTCCAAGGAGGTCCTGCTGACCACCGCGATGATCGCCGTCGTGGGGGAGTGGTCGGACCGGGTGCTCGCGGTGCTGTCCGAGGCCGACGGCGGAGCCGCGCCGGTCGACAGGTTCGAGGAGACGATGAACCGGCTCGTGGGCTCCCTGGGCGACGTCCGCACGATGGTGGCCGCGAACTTCGAGGTCCTGGCCCAGCTCGACCGCATGCCCGAACTCCGCGACCAGCTCGCCGGGGCCCACCGGCTCGCGCGCCGGGGGCTGGCCGCCGTCGTGCTCGGCGTGCCGGTGGAACACGTGACGGACGAGCAGGAGGGCACGGTCGGCTCGCTGATGCTGACGCTGGTGCCCGGTGTGATGGCGCAGAGCCTGGTCTCGCCAGGGGAGACGGCGGATGGGACGCGGCTCGCCGCAGCGATCCGGGCGCTGCTGCCCCCGGCCCCCGGAGCGGCGCGGGACGCGGAGGGTGAGGCGGCGCCGGGCCGCGCCTGAACCCGGCCCGCGTCCCTGCCGTTCCCGGGGGCGGGCCCCGGCCCGCCCCCGGCGGGTCAGCGGCCGCCGAAGAACTCCGCCAGCGCGGGCGCGAGCCGCTTCGGCGCCGTCATCACCGAGCCGTGGTTCAGACCCGGCAGCACGCGGTGCTCGGCGGAGCCGAGCACCCCCGCCAGCCCCTCCGCGGCCCTGTGGAACCCGGCCGGGCTCCTGCCGCCCGTCAGCACCAGTGTCCGTGCGTCGGTCGACCACGCGTCCGCGTCCAGCGGCTTCCCCCGCTGGGTGTCGCCCATGACCGCGATGTCGTAGGGCAGGGTGTGCGCCATCGCCGTCAGGTTCGCCCACTCCTTGGGCATCAGCCGCATCAGCCCCACCATGAACCCCGGCATGCCCTGCGCCCCGGTCATGAACTCCCGCACCGCGTCCGAGCGCCGTCCCTCCGAGAGCAGGGCGTCGATACGCGCGGGGAGGTCCGCCGGGGGGCCGAAGCCGCCCGGTTCCACCGAGAACGGCGGCTCGTAGAGGGCGAGCCGGCCGACACCCGCCCCGGCGACGGCGGCACGGAGCGCGAGAACCGCCCCGGACGAGCTGCCGAACACCGACGCCGAGCCGCCGACGTGCGCGATCAGCGCCGCGATGTCCTCGATCTCGCGCTCCACGGCGTAGGGCTTCGCGTCGCCGCTCGCGCCCCGGCCGCGCCGGTCGTAGTTGACCACGGTGAACCGCTGGGCGAGCAGGCGGGCGAGCCTCCGGGTGTCCCCGCGGTCGGCCAGGGCCGAGGAGACGAGGACCACCGGTCTTCCCTCGCCGAGGCGCTCGAAGGCGATCCGCGTCCCGTCCGCCGAGACGACCGCGGAGTCCGCCGAGGTCCCGCTCTTGCTGTTCGAGCCCATGTGTCCTGCTCCGATCCTGGTGCTGCGCCGTCGTGTCGGACCGTGTGACGGCGGTCCGCCGGAAAAGGAATCGGTCCGGCGGCGGCCGGTCCGGGCCCGTCGCGGGCGCTCCTCCGGACGTGGCCCGCGGCCGACGCCCCGGTCGCCGGGGCCGCTCGGGTGTGTCGTCCGGATCCGTGTCCGCACCGGGGAAAGGTGAGAAGAACGGCTTTTCGTTCGCCTCGCCGCCATTTCTCGCCGCTTTCCCCCGGTTCTCGACGGTGGTGGTTCCGTGAAAAGACAGGCCTTTTGTTCGCGGTTGTCACCGGTGCTCGACATGGGTACCGTGCGCCTTCTGTGTCGAAGGGATGCCCAGGTGGAGGGCGTCCCGCGTGCCGCACACGGATACCCGCCGTCGTTCTCCCCCGGAGGTCGTATGTTCTCCCCTGCCGCAGGTCGCAGTACCGACCGTGCCGTTTCCCCCGCAGCACCCGCATTTCCCGGAAAGCTCTCGCGGCGCGGAATGCTCGGGCTCTCCGGGGCGGCGGGGGTCGCCGTCGCGGCCGCCGGAGCGCTCGGGACGGGCCCGGCGTCCGCGGCCGAGCGCACCTGGAGGGTCACCGGTGAGGACGTGGCCCCGCTCGCGCACTTCGACGACGTGATGAAGGACTACATGCAGGCGCGCGGTATCAGTGCGGGGTCGCTCGCCGTGGCGCGGAACGGGAAGCTGGCCCTGGCGCGCGGCTACACGTGGGGCGACGACAGCGTCGCGACCACGGGGGAGACCGACGTCTTCCGCATCGCGAGCCTGAGCAAGCCGATCGCCGCGACGGCCGCCGTGCGGCTCGCGCAGGAGGGCCGGCTCGACCTGGACGCGCCCCTGGCCGACCTGGTCGACCTGTCGCCCCTGCCCGGCGGGACGGCCGACCCGCGTCTGGGCGGGGTGACCGTCCGGCGGGCGCTGCAGCACCTGGGCGGATGGGACAGGGACCTCTCCGGAGACCCCCTGTGGAGCACCATCGCCATCTCCCGGGACATGGGGGTGGACCTGCCGCTGGGGGAGGAGGAGGTCGTCTCCTACGTCAGCGGGGCCGCCCTCGACCACGACCCCGGAACGACCTACGCGTACAGCAACTACGGGTACCTGCTCGTCTCCCGGGCGATCGCCGGGGTGGTCGGGACCTCCTTCGAGGACCACGTCGTCTCCGACGTCCTGGGCGCGGTGGACATCGCCCGGATGAGGGCGGGCCGGTCGCTCTCCCGGGACCAGGCCGGCGAGGTCCGGTACGAATCCCGGCACACGTCCACGTCGGCCGTCGACATGTCGGGCGCCCAGGTCCCCTACCCGTACGGCGGGTTCAACCTGGAGATCCAGCTCGGCAACGGCGGCTGGGTCGCCTCCGCGGCCGACCTCGCGCGGTTCTGCACCGTCTACGACACCCCGGACGAGGCGGGGGTTCTGACGCCGGAGTCCATCGACACGGTGTTCGCCGCGCCCGAGACCGGGAGCGGGGCGACCCACTACGGCCTCGGGTGGTCCGTGCGCCCGACCTCCGGCGGTGAGAACACCTGGCACACCGGGAGCATGCCGGGGACCTACACCTTCCTGGCGCGCAGCAACGGCTACACGGTCGTGGCGCTCTTCAACCGGCGCAAGGAGGGCGACGATCTCGACTGGGGCGTGATCGACCCGAACCTGTGGGACGCGATCGGCGAGGTCGGCGCCTGGCCGACGGAGGACCTCACCCCGATCTACTTCTGAGGCCGCCCGGTCGCCCGACCGGACACCGACGCGACAGCGCCCGCCGGGATCCCGGCGGGCGCTGTCGCGTCCGGGGCGGTCCGTGTGCGCGCACCGCGGATCCCGGTGCGGGTCCGGGCGGCGCCCGGCCTCGGCCTTGATAACAGTATGTATATACGGTTATTGTCATACGTCCATACGGTTATCAAGGCACCCGTGGAGACCCCCATGAACCGCCGTCCCGCCCGCCCCGCCCCGCGATGGGCCGCCGCCCTCTGCGCGGCACTGCTCCTCGCCCCGGCCGGCGGCGTCCCCGCCGCGGCCGACGGCGCACGGGACCCCGCCGACCCCTACGCCGCGATCGACGACTACGTGCAGAGGCGCATGGAGGCGACCGGCGCACCCGGGCTGTCCTACGCGGTGGTCGGACCCGACGGGCCCCTCCACCGGGCGGCGTGGGGCGCCGACGGCGACGGGGCCCCGTCACGGCCGGGACACCGTTCCTGTGGGGGTCCGTGGCCAAGCCGGTCACCGCCACCGCCGTCCTCGCCCTGGCCGAGGACGGCGACCTCGGACTGGACGACCCGGTCGCCGACCACCTGCCGGAGTTCCGGTTCGGAGGGGCGCACGCCCCGGAGACCACCGTCCGCCACCTGCTCGCCCAGACCTCGGGCCTGCCGCCCTCGTCGGCCTTCGCGGTCTCCGACTGCCGGGGGGACTGCCCGCGGCCCGCGGACCGCCTCCCGGCGCTGGACCGGATCCGGCCCCTCGCGCCCCCCGGCGGCGAGTACGCCTACACCAGCGCCAACTACCTGGTCCTCGCCGCCGTGGTCGAGTCCGTCACCGGCGTCCCCTTCTCCGACCACGTCCGCGACGCCGTGCTCGAACCGGCGGGCGCGGACGGTGCGATCACCGACCCCGCCTCGGCCCGCGACCGCGCCCTGGCCCCCGGACACCTCCCGCTCTGGGGGGCCACCGCGCCGGCCGCGACCGGCCTCGACCCCCACGGGGCGGCCTACGGCTACCTCGGCGGCGACCTCGACGACCTCGCGGCGCTCGCCTCCCTGTACCTCCGGGGCGGAGGGGACGTCCTGTCGGCGGACTCCTTCGAGGAGATGAGCCGCGAGCAGACCACGGACGACGGGGAGGGGACGGGCTACGGCCTGGGGTGGCGCGTCGGCGGGCTCGACGCCCCGCTGGACGGGGCCGTGTGGCACAGCGGGGCCGCGCCCGGCTACTCGGCCCTGCTGCTCCTGCTCCCCGAGCGCGGCCTCGCCCTCGTCATGCAGCAGAACTCCCACGGGCTCCTGCACGACGCGGCGAGCATGGACGTCCTGTTCGGGGCCTCCGCCATGCTCGCGGGCGCACCTGAGCCGGTGGGCGGCCCGTCCCGCACCGCCTACCTGCTCACCGTCGCCGCCGCCACCGGCCTGGCCGTGTGGCTGACGGCGACGGCCGCCGGGGCGGGTGCGGCGCTGCGCCGGCCGCGCACCCCGGCCGCCCCGCCCACCTGGGCGGCCACCGCGTTCCGGATCCTTCCCGGACTGCTTCCCGTCGGGGCCGGGGCCGTCCTCCTCGCGGTGACGGGGGTCGACGGGGCCCTCGCGTGGGCGCCCGACGTGGCCCTCTCCCTCGCCGTCGCCGCGGCGGCCGGCGTCGCCTCGGCCGTGCTCCGCACGTGGGCCGACGTCCGCGCGCGGCGGGCCGGGGCCGTCCCCGCGCGGGCGTCGCGGCCCTGAGACAGAAGAGGGGCGTCACCGCTCTCCCGCCGAGAGACCGGTGACGCCCCCGCGTCTGCGTCGTGGTCTTCCCCCACCACGATTAGAACGCATGTACGAATCTATCAGCTGTCGGTGCCGGGCGCGAGGCCCGCCTCGCGGAGCCGCCTCCCCGGCGCGGCCGGTCGCCGGGTTCGGGTCCGGGGGTGCCCGGCGGGCGGTTTCCGGGCCTCCCCGGCGCGAGCGGGGCCGCGTGGCGGCACGGTGATCAGGCGCGTTGCGCGCGGGGTCCCGTCGGCAGCACGAAGGGCCTACCGCTGGGGTAGAGTTGCCTCTGGCGACGGGCGGCAGCATGCCCGGGAGTCGCCGAGGGCCTCTAGCTCAATTGGCAGAGCAACGGACTTTTAATCCGTGGGTTCAGGGTTCGAGCCCCTGGGGGCCTACCCTTCCCCACCTGGGCGTTCCTTTCCGCAAGGGACGCCCTTCGTCGTTCCCGGGGCCGTCCGGACACTCACCGGCGCGCTCTCCGGCTCCGGCTGTGCCTACGGGCCGAGAGCAGGCTCGCCCTTCCCGGAACGATGACGGCACACGCGGCGCCGCGGTCTCCGCGGACGGGAAACCCCGTCAGCGCGCCGCCGAGGCCACCCGTTCGCGCAGCACGGCGAGCTCCTCGCGCCGCAGTCCGGGAACCCGACGACCCCCGCCGACCGGCAGGCCGACGTCGGCAGGGCCGACGCGCCCCCGCCACGCGCGTAGGGCGCTGCCCAATTCGGTCCGAGTACGCATGCCCCCAGTATGCGCCGCCCCTCCCGGAACCGGGTGGTACCCGGAGTCATAGCGAGAAGGTCGCCTGGCGCCCCTTCGCGGGAGATCCGAACATCGACTCGTGGACAGCGCGCTTCGCCGCCCCGGTGGGCACGGCGCGTGACACCCGGCGGCGGGCTCCCGCCGCCCCTACGAGAAGGAAATCCGTGATAACACGAACGATCGGGATCATCGGCGCCGGCCTGGCCGGCAGTGGGCTGGCGCGTCTGGCCGTCGCGGCGGGGTTCGACGTCGTGCTCAGCAACGCGCGAGGTCCTGAGACGCTCTCCGCGCTGGTCGAGGAGCTCGGCCCGCTCGCACGCGCGGCCACCGTCGACGAGGCGATCGGGGCCGGAGACCTCGTCGCGCTCCCTCTGCCGCTGGCGCGGTTCGAGGCCCTTCCCGCCGACAAGCTCGCCGGGAAGGTGGTCATCGACCAGACGAACTACTACCCCGCCGCCGGGTGGCGCAGAGCCGACCTCGACAACGCCGAACTGACGTCGAGCGAGCTCGTGCAGCGACACCTCGAGGGCTCGACCGTGGTCAAGGCCTTCCACAACCTCGACTGGCACCATCTGTCCTTCAACGCCCGGCCGGAGGGCGATCCCGGACGGACGACGCTGCCCGTCGCCGGCGACGACGACGCCGCCAAGGAACTCGTGACGCGTTTCATGGAGGCGGTCGGCTACGACGTGGTCGACGCGGGTCCGCTCGCCGACAGCTGGCGTGTCGAACCCGGAACGCCGATCTACTTCTGGCCCTACGCGCCCGCCATTCCCGAGGGGCTGACGGAGGACGAGGAGAAGAGGTTCTACCTGGAACACCCGGGCGAGCCCCTCTCCCGGGAAGCCGCGCGGGAGCTGATCGGCGAGGCGGAGCGCCCGTCGCCGATCGGCGGGACGCTGGAAGGGCTCCCGCCGGCTCACGTCGCCGTCTTCCTGGAGCTCGCCGCCGCCGGGACGTGGAGGAGGTAGCTCCGTACACGGGCTCCGGGACCGGATCCGACCGGCCGCGGTGACGACCCGGAGCCCGCCCCGCGCGTGCCCGCCCCACCCTCCGGCGGCCGGGTGTGCGGTCCGAGGGCGGAGGACTACTCCTCGTCCTGGGGCGTGTAGAGCATGATCCAGTGGTCCCGCTCGGGGTCGTGCAGCACCTCGATGTCGAAGCGGGACCACCCCTGGGTCGGGTGGTGCATCCGCTTGACCGCAGACCTCGCGGCGCCGACCTCCCCCTCCTCCCAGTGGTCGCGGAAGCTCCGGCTGGTCGCGGTGAGCTCGGTGAGCAGGGACCGCAGGTAGGCGTCGTCGGGGTACCGGCTCAGCGCTATCCGGAACTCGGCGGCCGCGGCCCGCAGGAAGCGCTCCGAACCCTCGTCCCCGAGCAGGCGCGCCAGGGTGTCGGTCGTGAAGGCCTGGTAGGCGATGTTGCGGTCGAACGGTCCGTCGCCGAACGAGCTCCCGAGCAGCTCCTGCGCGGCCTTGTTGCGGGCCAGCAGGTCCAGGCGCCCGTCGTGCACGGTGACCGGCATCGTCTCGTCCAGGCCCCGCAGCAGGCGCAGCAGCCCGGGGCGGATGACCGGGGCGGGGGAGGCCGGCCCGGGCGGGGGCTCACCGCCCAGCCGGAAGAGGTGGGCGCGTTCGGCGTCCGAGAGACCGAACGCCTGTGCCAGCGAGGCGAGGATCTCGCGCGAGGGGCGGGGCGCCCTGCCCTGCTCCAGGCGTGTGTAGTACTCCACCGAGATCCCCGCCAGGTCGGAGACCTCCTGGCGGCGGAGCCCCGGAACCCGTCGGCGGGAGGACCGCACGCCGGTCCGAGGTTCCGCGGGGCTCATCGCGGCCCTGCGCCGCCTCAGGTACGCCCCGAACTCGGTTCGATCGCTGCTCGACATGCCCCCTATTGTCCCCGCCCTCCGCGCCCTGTGCCGGCGGGCGAACCTGGTCCTGCCGGTACCACCCTCGGCTCGGCCTTCCTGCCCCGCCCGGCCTCCCGGATCATCGAGGACGAACCGGGTTCACCAGGACCGCCCCGCGCATGCGGCGGACCGCCCGGGGCCGAGGAGAGGGCATGACCAGTACAGCGTGGACCTTCACGATCCCCCAGGACCGGGTCCAGGAGTTCCGGGACCTCCTCGCCGACCTGAACAGGGACCACCTGCCCGGCCTGGACGCCCGGGCCCGCGAGGTCGGCTACCACCGGGAGCGGATGTGGCTCCAGCCCGGGGAGGACGGCGGCGCGGAGTTCATCGTCTACCTCGAATTCGACGAAGGCGTCGACCTGGCCGACTTCTCCGAGCGGCTCCTGGCCTACGAGTCCGCGTTCACGCGGTGGTGGACGCCCCGCTTCGCCTCCTTCGGAATCCCCACGACGTTCGGTGAGCCCCTGCTGTCCTGGGACGCCTGAACCGGATCTCCGCACACCCGCACACCCGCACACCCGCACGACGATCGGAAACCTCATGGACGACCAGAAGACGACTCCCGTCACCCACACCGGGCTCGCCGTGGCCCAGGAGTTCATCCGCGCCGTCGAGGCCAAGGACATCGACGCCGTGGCCCGGACCCTGGCGGGCGAGGCACGGCAGCTGTTCATGCACGCCGGGGGCGCCACGACCCCCCGGGGCGTCGCCGACATCGTCGCGGGCCGCAAGCGGGGCGTCTGCGTCGCCGACGTCAAGGGCAGGGGCGAGGTCCTCGCGTACACGGGCGCCCTGTTCGACAAGTTCTCCCCGCTGCGCTGGCGCGACCACAGGTGGATCGTCTCGCCCGACGGCGGCGAGCTCTTCTTCCACGGCGTCGGCGACATGGTCGTGGCGCGCACGGGCCGGTCCTACCGCAACACCTATGTGACGCGGTTCGATGTCGAGGACGGTCGGATCGTCCTCATGGCCGAGTACGGGAACGCGCTGATGTACGCCGGTCTGGGCGTGCGCCCGAACGGGGCCGAGTTCCGGGCCCTGCTGCGCGCGGTCGGCCGCATGCTCTCGCCGGGGCTCTCCGCCCGCGCGGGCCGGTGAGCGTCCCGGCCGAGGCGGGCGGCGGCCCTGACCGGGCGGGGGCTCACCCGGGGGCGGTCGCCGACCGGTCTCAGGGCGACGGCGGCGCCTCGACGACGAAGAACAGGAAGCCGATCTGCGTGGACAGGGCGTGGAAGTCGTCGGGGAACAGCTCACGGGCGGCCGGGTCGGGCTGCGGCTCGCTGATGACGGAGAGGCGGAATCCGGCGGCGGTGAAGGCGTCGGTCATCGCGTGCAGCGGTCGGCGCCAGAACTTCAGCGTGACGGACCGCCCGCTGAACGAGAACTCGTCGGAGTAGCTGGTGGTCGCGGAGTAGTCGGGCCGGGGGTCCTGGATCGCGTAGTCCACGAACGGGTGCTGCACCGAGGCGATCAACCGGCCGCCCGGCCTGAGCACGCGCCGCATCTCGGCCAGCGTCGGCCCCCAGTCCTCCAGGTAGTGCAGCACCAGCGACGCGACCACGTCGTCGAACGCGTCGTCGTCGAACGGCAGGGGGTCGCCCAGGTCCGCCACGCGCAGGTCCACGCCGTCACCGAGCCGCCGCCTGGCCAGCGCCAGCATCCCGGCGCTGGCGTCGACGCCGGTGACGACGGCGCCGCGGTCGCGCAGGGCGGCCGACAGGGGGCCCGCGCCGCAGCCGGCGTCCAGGATCCGGCGTCCGGCCACGTCCCCGGCGAGGGCCACCATCGCGGGCCGCTCGTAGTAGGCGTTCTGGATGTTGTTCTCGTTCTCCGCCGCGTACGCCTCGGCGAAGCCGTCGTAGTCGTTCACCCGGTCCGGAGCATCGGGCCTGACGGGGGTCTCGGGGGTGCCGGTTCCTCGGTCCATGGCCGGAGCCTAGTGGTCCCCCGACCCGTCGGACAGGTCCCGTCCGCGGTCCGGCCGGGACCGGACACGGCCGCCGGGGGCGGGACCGCCGCGGGCTCCACCGCTGCCACCGGCACGTCGTCCGGCGGCCCGGCTCCCCGGCGGCCCGCACCCGGGGCCGACACCCCGACGGAACTCGCTCCGAGGGATGACGGGTTCCGGCCGTGCCGCGTTCTACTGTCGCGGGATGAAGCGAATACTCGGCCGCCGGCCGGCGCGGGGCGTCGACGCCGGTCTCGTGGTGCTGGCGCTGGCGCCGCCGCTGGTGTCGCAGGCGTACGTGGACACGACGGGCACGGCGTGGGCCTGGTTCGCCTGTTGCGGGGCGGTGGCCGTGGCCGCCGTCCTCGTGGGGCGGCGGCTGCCGGCCACGGCCTTCGTCGCCGCCCTCGGAGCGCTGGTTGCGGCGCTGGTGGGGAGCTCGGTCGAGGGCGTCGAGCTGACCCCGCTGGTCCTCCTGCCGCTCGCGGTGCTCCTCCACGGCCTGGGCAGCCGCTGCGCCGGTGGGAGACGCACGGTGCTGGCGGCGGGCGCCGGGAGCGCGATACTCCTGGCCGGCCTGGCGGTGAACCGGCCGGCGTTCGACGGCGGCGGGTTCGACGGCGGCTTCGGCGTCCTCGCCGTGCTGGCCCCGATGCCGCTGGCGTGGGCGATGGGCTTCGCCGCGCGCACCCGTCGCGAGCTGCTGGCCGCCGCCGAGGAGAGGACGGCGGAGGCGACGCGCGCGCGGCGGCTGCGGGAGGAGCGGGCCGCGCTGCGGGAGCGGGCGCGGATCGCCCGTGAGATGCACGACGCGGTCGCGCACTCGCTGACCCTGCTCGTGGTGCACGCGGAGACCCTGCGCGCCCGCGGCGGCGAACTCCCCGCATGGGCGCGCGCCCAGGCCGACGGACTGGCCGCGGCGGGTCGCCGGAGCGGAGACGAACTGCGGGAGGCACTGCGGATGCTGCGTGACCCGGCGGACGCGGTCACGCTGTGCCCACCGCCCGGGCTGGGGGAGCTGGACACCCTGCTGGACCGTCACCGGGCGGCGGGGGGAACGGCCGAGGTGCGCGTCGAGGCGGGGCTGGAGGGGCTGCCGGGGCCGGTGCAGGCGGCGGTCCACCGCGTCGTGCAGGAATCCCTGGCCAACGCCCGCAGGCACGCGCCCGGGGCGCCGGTCCGGCTCACCGTCGACGCCGACCGCGACACCGGGCGGCTCCTGCTGGAGGTGGTGAACGGACCCGGCTCCCGGCCCGGCACGGTGGGGTCGGGGAGCGGGCTCGGCGTGGCCGGCATGCGGGCCCGGACGGACGCGCTGGGCGGGGAGCTGGCCGCCGGACCGACCGCGGACGGCGGGTTCCGTGTCCTGGCGGCAGTGCCCCTGGAGACCCCTCTGGAGACCGCCGGCGCCTGAGCGGAGTGGCGTCGTCGCGGGGGACGGCGGGCCCGTCGGCCGAGCCGGGGCGGGCGCGGTCCCGGACAGCCGGTCCGGGGCCGTCCGGCCACGTGGGGGCCGTCCGGCGGCGGGGCGCGGACCCGCGGTCCCGGGCGCGTCGCCGCGCGCGGGACGGGCACTGTTGGTGTACTCGGACAGTCGGAAGACCGGCCGAGCATCGACGACCAAGGAGCGGCATGGCGTTCTCTGAGAAGCAGCAGGCGGTTCTGCGCAAGCCCGCGTTCGGGCACGTGGCCACACTCGGCCCCGAGGGGCAGCCCCAGTCGAGCCCCGTGTGGATCGACTGGGACGGCGAGTTCCTGAGGTTCAGCCAGACCACCACCCGCCAGAAGCTGCACAACCTCCGGCGCGACGGGCGGATCGCGGTGTCCGCCACCGACCCCGACGACCCCTACATGTACGTGGAGGTCCGCGGTGAGGTGGAGCGGATCGAGGAGGACACGGACAAGGCCTTCATCGACGAGATGTCCCAGAAGTACATGGGCACCCCGTACCCCTGGGGCGACCCCTCCGAGAAACGTGTCATTGTCTACGTCCGGCCCGAACGCTTCGTGGGCCGGTAGGGCGGTCGGCAGGACACGGGCGCGGCCCCGCTCCGGCGGGGCCGCGCGCTCCCCGACGCGTGCGGCGTCCGCGCCGCCCAGGAGCACACTCGTTGAGAAATATTGCACGGTCCGCAAGGATTGGCCGTGTACGGGGAGGACCACCGTGGGACTTCGGGAACGGAAGAAGCAGGCGACCCGCCGCGCACTCCAGGAGGCGGGCATACGCCTCACCCTGGAACGCGGCCTGGAGAACGTGACGGTCGAGGAGATCGCCCTGGAGGCCGACGTCTCGACGCGCACCTTCTTCAACTACTTCGCCACCAAGGAGGAGGCCCTCCTCGGCGACGTCCCCGCGACCCCCGACGAGCAGGTGCGGCAGGCGTTCGTCGACGGCGGCCCCACGGGGGACTTCGTCGAGGACCTCATCACCGTCCTGATCACGTTCCTGGTCAGCACCGACGACCTCGCCACCCAGCGCGCGGACATGCTCCTGCGCAAGAAGCTCACCGAACGCGAACCCCAGCTCGTGCGCGGGCTGCTCGCCCGCTTCCACAACGTGGAGGTGGAGCTGGCCGGCGCCATCGCCGAGCGCACCGGCGCCGGCCCCGACGACGACCGGCCGCAGCTCCTCGCGGCGGCCGGCATGGCGGTGATGCGCCACACCATGAAGCGCCTCCACTACTCGGAGAGCGAGGAGCCCGCGGACGTCCGAGCCAAGATCCGCGAGGCGCTCCGCCACCTCGGAGAGGCCTTCGCGCCCCCGGCGCGCGAGGACTGAGCTCCGGGGCGAGCCGTCCCTCCCAGGTCTCCCGAAGGCGAACGGAACCCTCTATGACCACCCCCGGCCCCACCCGGCTGCGCTGGATCCTCCTGACGATCATCCTGACGATGCTGCTGGGCTCGCTCGACCAGACCATCGTCGCCACCGCCCTGCCCACGATCGTCGGCGAGCTCGACGGCCTGGAACGCCTCTCCTGGGTCGTCACCGCCTACATGCTCGCGGCCACGGTCGGCATGCCCGTCTACGGCAAGGCGGGGGACGTCTTCGGCCGCCGCCACGTGTACGTCTTCGCGATCGCGGTGTTCCTGCTGGGGTCGGTCCTGTCCGGCCTGGCCCAGGACATGACCCAGCTCATCGTCTTCCGCGCCGTGCAGGGCATCGGCGGGGGCGGTCTGATCATCAGCGCCCAGGCGATCGTCGCCGACGTGGTCCCGCCCCGCGAACGCGGCAAGTACATGGGGGTCATGGGCGCGGTGTTCGGCGTCTCCGCCATCGCGGGACCGCTGCTCGGCGGGTTCTTCACCGACCAGCTCGACTGGCGCTGGATCTTCTACATCAACCTGCCGCTCGGGGCGGTGGCGCTGGTCACGGCGCTGGCGGTGGTCCACCTGCCCCGGCCGACCGGCCCCCGGCCCCGCCTGGACCACGCGGGCACGGCTCTGCTCGCGGCCACGAGCGTCTGCCTGGTGCTGGCGACGAGCTGGGCCGGGCACGCCTACGCCTGGCTCAGCCCGCAGATCATCGGCCTGGGCGCGGGCGCCCTCGTCGCGGGCCTGCTGTTCGTCCTCGTGGAGCGGCGCGCGGCCGACCCCGTCATCCCCCTGCGCCTCTTCCGGGACCGGGACTTCGTCCTCACGGCACTGGTGGGGATCACCGTCGGCATCGCCATGTTCTCGACGGTCGCCTACATGCCCACGTTCCTCCAGATGGTCGGCGGGGCCTCCGCCACCGAGTCCGGCCTGCTCATGCTCCCGATGGTGGCCGGGATGCTCACCAGCACCATCACCACCGGACGGCTCATCTCCAGGACCGGCCGGTACAAGCACTGGCCGGTCATCGGCACCGCCCTGATCACGGTGGGCCTGGTCCTGCTGTCGCGGATGACCGCCGACACCCCCTACGCCTTCAACGGGACGGCGATGCTGGTCCTGGGGCTGGGCGTGGGCATGGTGATGCAGAACCTCGTGCTGATCGTCCAGAACACCGCCCCCCGCCGCGACCTGGGGGCCGCGACGTCGGCGAACAACTACTTCCGCCAGATCGGCGCGTCCTTCGGCATCGCCGTGTTCGGCTCGGTCTTCGTGTCCCGCCTCAACCGGCGGATGGAGGGCGCTCCCGGCGGCGTGGAGTTCGAGGGCGGCGAGGCCGGGATCAGCTCCATGACCCCCCAGATGCTCCAGGGCCTTCCGGCGCCGCAGCGCGAGTTCGTCGTCGACGCCTTCGCGGGGGCGCTGCCGCCGATCTTCCTCTACGCGGTGCCCGTGGCCCTGGCCGGCTTCGTGCTCTCCTGGTTCATCTCGGAGAAGCCCCTGGGCACCAGCCTCCCCGGTCACGCCCCCGCGGAGTCCGGCGGGCCCGGGGCGGACGCAGGCGCCGGGGGCGGCGGGGACACGGGCTCCGGGCAGCCCGGCACGCCCGGCCGGGCGGAGGGAACCGCCGAGGAGCTGCCCACCGGGAGGGACTGACCCCGGGGGGACGCCCGGGTCCTTCCCCGGGGCGGCCGCGCCGCCCTCGGGGGCCGCCGTACGGGTCGGCCCGGCCCCGTTCCGGCCGAATGTGCCCCACGCCTCAGGAACGCCGTGGGACTCCGTCCCGTCGAACCCTTCACGGGGGTGTCCGGACGCCCCCGGCCGCCCCTCCAGGGGGTCGGGGGGATGTCAGGGGAGGGCCAGGGCTCTCCCCGATGGGAATCGTCGTGGGGAGCGGGCATGGTGGATACATGAACGAGAACTACCAGAGCAAGCGGTTCCGGCGCAGCGGGACCGACCGCTACCTCGCCGGTGTCTGCGGCGGTATCGCCGAGTTCCTCAAGGTCGACTCGAACCTCGTCCGACTGGTCCTCGTGGTACTGACCTTCTTCGGGTTCAGCGGTGTCTTCGTGTACATCCTGGCCTGGCTGGTCATGCCGGCCGCCGGCGAGCAGCGCTCCATGCTGGAGCAGATCATCCGCAACTTCCAGGGAAAGCCGAGCGAGAACTGATGTGGACCCTCAGGGCACACCCGGGCTGGGAACGACGTGAGCTCCGCACCCCACGGGAGGAACGCGAGGCCGAGGAGGCCCGCGAACCCTCCGTGGAGAGCTGCGGCGAGCGCTAGGGCGCGTCCGGCCGGACACCGGTCCGCCGGGAGAGGCGGGCGGCGCCCGCCGGAGGGCGCCCTAGGGCCGCTCGGTGGCGTCCATCCGCGCGATGGTCTCCCCCGAGAGCCGTGACCAGGGGATCGCCAGGAGCACGGCGAAGCCCACCCCGAGCACACCGGCCGAGACGATGACGACGCCGGTGCCGAAGAACTCGGCGAAGAACCCGGCGATCAGGATGCCGACGCCCTGTGCGGCCTGGAGCCCGGACGCGACCAGCCCGAAGGCCAGTCCCCGGCCCTCCTTGGGCACGCACAGCACGAACGCGGCGTTGGCCACGAACTGGTAGGACCCCGCGACGCCGCACAGGGCCAGAGCGGTCACCATCAGCCACAGCGGCGGGTCGAACAGCCAGAGCAGCAGCGGTACCGACGTGAGGACGGCCAGGGGGCCGAGCAGGCGCATTCGGGTCGGCGGCGGGATCAGGCGGGTGAGGACGAACCCGCCGAGGAACGCGCCGATCGACGAGCCCGCCATGATGAACCCCGCGGCGGCGGCCCCGGCCCCGATCTCGGCGGCCATGGGGTTGGCCAGCCCGTAGGGGATCATGTAGAGGCCGGCGAGCCACGCGAGCAGCGCCAGTGTGCGCAGCCGCGGGTCGCCGAAGACGAGCTTGGCCCCGTCGCGCGTCATGGCCGCGAACCCGGGCCGCTCCTCCTTCTCCCCCCGGGGCGCCGGGCGGGTCTTCACCCCGATCAGCACGACCGCCGCGGACAGGACGAAGAGGATCCCGGTCGACATCACGGTGATGTTGGGTCCGACGTGCGCCACGATCACACCGCCGGCGACGAGCCCGGCGAGCATGCCGATCTGCGAGGTCAGCTGGATGATCGCGGTGCTCGCGACGTAGCGCTCGCCCTGGATGATCTCCGCCATCATGGCCGCGCGGGCCGCCGCGAACGGGATCGACGGCAGCACCGAGCAGAACAGCAGGAGCCAGATCGCCCAGATCGGCATGCCGGGGATGCCGATGAGGACGATGACCGCGGCGCGGGCGAGGTCGCAGATGATCATCACCCTGCGCCTCGGGAAGAGGTCGGCGAGCCCCGCGATCAGGGGGCTGATGATCGGCGGCAGGAAGGTGAGGGCCAGGGTGACGCCGGCGGCGAGCGCGGAGCCCGTCACCTGGAAGACGAGGATGCTGGTCGCGATGTTCAGCAGGTTGCTGCCGATCATCGAGAGTGCGTGGGCGAGCCAGACGGCGCGGAACTCGCCGATCGCCATGACGTCGCGGTAGCTGCTCCGCCAGTCGTCCTTGCCCGGGCCGGCGGGGGTCGCGTTGTCGGGGGCGCTCGAAGACTCGTGGTCTCCGTTGTCAGGTGTGTTGTCGAGGCGCGGATTGGCCACCCGGCACTCCCTTACTGTTACAGGGTTGAAATCACGCTGTGTCGTGTCTCAATAACCAACCGTTCCGGAAGGCGGGCTTCCTCGCAAGCCACTTGGGCAAATTCGTGTCTGATTCGTTGCTGCGGGTAATGGACGACGGGTGGATTCGGCAATCTCCCGTCCAAGTCGTGTACGGAACGTTTTTGCTGGTGACAATATGTACACGGGCGATCCCCGCGTCGGCCCGGCGTGTCGGGCGCGGGCGAGTCGTTCCCGGGTGTGTACGCAGAGCACTGAAAATGGGACCCCGTACCGAAAAAAGCGGCCGGAGTTTCGGATTTCGGCGGCCCCGCTCAGCCCCACCCCAGTTCGGTCAGCCTGGCGTCGTCGATCCCGAAGTGGTGGGCGATCTCGTGCACCACCGTGACCAGGACTTCTTCCACCACCTGCTCGGGGGTCTCGCAGATCGCGCAGATGTTGCGACGGTAGATGAAGATCTGGTCCGGGAGCACGCCGAAGTAGGTGTCGCCGCGCTCGGTCAGCGGGATGCCCTCGTACAGGCCGAGCAGGCCGTCGGGGGACTCGTCCTCCACGCTGATCACCACGTTGTCCATCAACCGGGACAGCTCGGTCGGGATCTCGTCCAGGGCGTCGGCGACGAGCTCCTCGAAGGCCCTGCGTGTCAGTTCCACCACGCCTGCCATTGTGCTGCCTGCCGGTGGGGGAGGGAAGCGGCCCCCCGGGCGGCATAACACTCTGGAAAGGGAGGAAATATTGGGATCGACCCCCGTCAGCGGCATGATGGGGGTGTGTTGTCTTGGGAAGCGATCCGCGGTCACGACTTCCGTGGGGCCCTCGCGCGGCTCCGCGCCGCTCTCGACCGGGTGCGCGCCGGGCGGGCGTGGCGGTGGGGGTGCGTCGTCGCCGCCGGGCTCGTCGGAGGGTGGCTCGGCCTTGCGCTGGGCGGACAGGTGGTCACCCCCATCGGCCCGGCCGACGTCACCCTGGGCCTGACCCCCCAGTGGCGCGGCGAGACCGTCGTCGACGTGGCCCCGCTGGGCCAGCTGGCCTTCGACACGCACAGCGCGCCCCTGAAGCTGGAGGCGACGATCTCCGACATCCGGCTGTCGGCGGCCCAGGAGATGTTCGCCGACCCGGAGGCCATCAACCGGATGGCCGCGGGCATCGGCTCGGACCTGCGCGACGGCGTGGTCGCACTGCTGGTCCGCGCGGTCCTCGCGGCGACCCTGGGCGCGGCCCTGATGGGCCTCCTGCTCTTCAGGAGCGCCCGGCGGGCCGCGGGCAGCGCGGCCGCGTCCCTCGCCGTCCTCGTGGCCTCGGGCGCCGCCGCCGCGGGCACCTTCAACCCCAGCGCCATCGCCGAGCCCCGCTACACCGGCCTCATCGCGGGGGCCCCGCAGGTGGTCGGCAGCGCCGAGGAGGTGGTGGGCCGCTTCAGCCAGTACCAGGAGCAGCTGGCGGGCCTGGTCGGCAACGTCGCGATGCTCTACGAGGCCACCTCGACCCTTCCCGTGTACGAGGAGGACGAGACGGTGATCCGGGTGCTGCACGTGTCCGACATCCAGCTCAACCCCGCGTCGTGGAGCATCATCCGCACCCTCCGGGAGCAGTACGGGGTGGACATGGTGGTGGACTCCGGCGACATCACCGACCGGGGCAGCGCCACCGAGGACGTGTTCGCCGACGAGATCGGCAAGCTCGACGTGCCCTACGTGTGGGTGCGCGGACAGCACGACTCCATGGGCACGCAGCGCGCGGTGGAGGCCCAGCCGAACAGCGTGGTCCTCGACGGCGCCGTCGAGGAGGTGGGCGGGCTCACCTTCTACGGCTCGGGCGACCCCCGGTACTCCCCCGACGCGACCCGCCTCAACCCCGACGCCGCCGGGGTGGCCGCGCAGGGCGAGGAGGAGGCCGGCGAGGTCATCGGCTCCCGCGAGGACGTGGACGTGGCCCTCATGCACACGCGCACGCAGGCCGAGGCGTTCGACGGGGTGGTGCCCCTCGTGCTGACCGGCGGGGACCACCTGAGATCCACCGAGCTGACCGACCTCGGCACGAGGTTCCTCGTCCAGGGCTCCACCGGGGGCGCGGGTCTGCGTGGCCTTGATCACGGTCCGGACCGGCCGACCCCGTACCAGGCGTCGGTGCTGTACTTCGACGCCGAGAGCGGACGCCTCCAGGCGCGCGACGACATCGACCTGGGCGGCATCGGCCTCACGTCGGCCCAGGTCGAACGGCACATCGAGGGCGACCCGGACCGCCCTGTCGGTGACCCCCCGCAGGTGCCGGAGACGGAGGGCGGCAGGGACGGCCGCACACCGTAGCACCCGGGGTCGGGCGGGCGTTCCCGCAGGTGGCGGACGTCTGGCCCGGGTGGGGGAATCGCTTTGGTGTTGGTGGGAATCTCCCCTATGCTTGACCTGTCACACGGGCCCCCATCGTCTAGCGGCCTAGGACGCCGCCCTTTCAAGGCGGTAGCGCGGGTTCGAATCCCGTTGGGGGTACGACGCGGTTCGAGCACTGTCGGACGTCTGGCAGAATAAGAACCGCAGCAACGCGCCGGGGCACGTACCGGGCGCGACAACAGAACAAGGTCCTGTGGAGCAGTTAGGAGTGCTCGCCACCCTGTCAAGGTGGAGGCCGCGGGTTCAAATCCCGTCAGGACCGCCGTCGCCGAGCGATCGGCGAGTGCGGCTAGGTAGCTCAGTTGGTACGAGCGTCCGCCTGAAAAGCGGAAGGTCGGCGGTTCGACCCCGCCCCTAGCCACAACGAGCAGACATGCACAAAGGCCCCGTCACCTGCGTATACAGGTGGCGGGGCTTTGTTGTGTGTCGGTAGGTGGCCCCGGGACACCGGGCTCCTAGACGGCGTCCATCAGGCGGTTCTCCCAGGCCCAGGCGGCGACCTCAACGCGGTTGCGCAGGTTGAGCTTGGCCTGGATCGAGGACATGTGCCCCTTGACCGTGCTGACCGAGATGAACAGCTCGTCGGCGGTCTCCTGGTTGGTGCGCCCCCGAGCGACGGAGCGGGCCACCTCGGTCTCGCGTTCGGACAGCGGATGCGGGCGGACGGGGCCCGACGCCGGCGGGGTCAGGTGGCTCAGCAGCCGCAGGGTGACCGACGGCGAGATCAGGGCGTCCCCGGCGTGCGCGGAGCGGACGGCCTCGACGAGCAGCGCGGGGCCCGCGTCCTTCAGGACGAAGCCCACGGCCCCGCCGCGCAGTGCCCCGTAGACGTACTCGTCCAGGTCGAACGTGGTCACCACGACGACCTTCAGGGGGTCGGCCACCCCCGGACCGGCCAGGGAGCGGGTGACATCCAGGCCGTCCAGGCGCGGCATGCGGATGTCCACCAGGCACACGTCCGGGCGCAGGCGCCTGGCCGCCTCGACCGCCTCCACGCCGTCCGACGCCTCCGCGACCACGGTGAGGTCGGGACTGCTCTCCAGGATCCGCCGCAGGCCGTCGCGGATCATCGCCTGGTCGTCGGCCAGCAGCACGCGGATGGTCATCGGCGCCTCCGCCCGCCCAGGGGCAGGACGGCGACCACGGACCAGCCGCCCCCGGCCCGGGGTCCCGCGCTCAGGGCGCCGCCGAGGGCCTCGACCCGTTCACGCATGCCGACCAGGCCGTACCCGCCCTGCCGCAGGCGACGGGGCTGGCCGGGGGAGTCGTCGGTGACCTCCACGGTGATGTCCTCCCCCTCCCGGGTGACGTCGACGGTGACCGCCTCCGCCTGCGCGGCGTGGCGCGCGATGTTGGTCAGCGACTCCTGGACGACGCGGTAGACGGTGCCCGCGACCTCGGGCGGCCACGTCCGTTCGTCCTCGGACATGCGCAGGACGGCGGCGGGTCCGCCCCGCTCCCCGAACCTTCCGACGAGCCCGGCGAGCCGCTCGGGGCCGGGCGCGGTGAGGGAGGCCCCGTCGGTCTCGCGCAGCAGGCCGACGACCCGGCGCATCGCGGCCAGCGCCTCGGAGCCCTCGGCCTCGATGGCGGTGAAGGAGTCACGCACCTCCTCGTGCCCGGGCCGTCCATGGGCGTCGAGCTGCCCGGCCTGTGCCTGGACCACGATGCCGGTGATGTGGTGGGCGACGACGTCGTGCAGCTCCCGGGCCAGCTCCAGCCGTTCGTCACGGCGCACACGCTCGGCGGTCCGCCGGCGGCGGGCTTCCAGGAGCCGCGGCCCCAGGCCGCACGCGACGCCGCCCAGCCACGCGAGCGAGTTCAGGGCCACCACGGGCATGCCGGAGAAGGAACCCAGCTCGGTGAGCAGGCTGACGCCGATCACCGCGAGCCCTCCGGCCGCCACCGCGCAGGCCGACCGGGCCGGGAGCGCCCTGACCGCGGAGGCGATGAGCACCGCGACCGCGAGGGCCATGGCCGGCCCCGGTTCGGCGGGCAGGTCCAGCGCCCGGGCCGTCAGGGCCGAGGCCGCCGCCACGACCGTCCCCGCGGCCGCGGCCACCGCGCGGCCGCGTCGGCGCACCAGGGCGATCACGCCCACCACCGACCCCGCGGCCGCGTCGAACCACCAGTAGCCCCCGCCCCAGGTCGACGCGATCGCGACCGCCTGGAAGGCGACCGCCGACGCCAGGAGCGCGGCGAGCACGAGATCGGTCGCCCACCTGCGCCACCCGGGCCGGGCGTACGGCATCGGCCGCTCCGGCGGGCCGGGTCGGCCTTCCCCCTTGTTCACGCCACTCAGCCTAGAGAGGCCGCCCCCGCCGCCGTACCGGCCGAAAGTACCGCCCGGGCACGGTCGAACCCTCCTTTCGCCCCGTGTCCGGGCCCGCGCCACGCCTCAGGATCGGGACCCATGACACACGACACCCCCCTCCGGGGCGACGGAACCGAAGCCCCGCCCGCCAGGCCGCGCATCGCCGCGCTCGACGTGCTGCGGGGCCTGGCGCTCTGCGGAATCCTGGTGGCCAACATCCAGCTGATCGCCGACGCGGGCACCGCCGTCCAGACGCCGCTCCTGGGCGACGCGCACGTCTGGCTGGGGCTCCCGGTCCTCTCCCTGCTGTTCGGCATCGGGTTCTCGCTGCTGTGCGAATCGGCCGCGGGTCGCGCCCCCCGCCCGCGGCTGGCCCTGTTCCGCCGGCTGCTGGCGCTGCTCGCGATCGGGCTCCTGCACATGCTGCTGTGGCGGGGCGACATCCTGACCGTCTACGCCGTCGTCGGCCTGCTGGTGCTGCTGCCCTCGACCTGGCTGCCGCGATGGGCCGTCGCCGGGCTGGCCGCCGTGCTCGTCCCGACGGCGCTGGCCGTCTCCCTGGGCGGGCCCCTGCTGGTCGCCGGGCTCTTCCTGGTCGGTTCGGCCCTGGTCCGGTACGGGGTGGTCGGGCGGATCGAGCGGTCCACCCGGGGGCCGGTCGTCCTGGGACTGGTCCTCGCGGCCGGTGCGGCCCTCGCCCTGTGGGCGGAAAACGGCGTGCGCACCGGTCCGGAGACGGTTCCGCCGCACCCGGTGTCCCTCCTGGCGGACCTGCTGATCACCGGGGTGTACGTGTGCGTCCTGCTGACCCTGCTCAGAACACCGCTGCGACCGGTGCTGGCGGCCCTCTTCGCGCCGCTGGGCCGGATGGCGCTGACCAACTACCTGACCGCCACGCTCCTGGTCCTGGGGGCCGCCCGCGTCCTCGGCCTGCCGATCGGCTCGTCGGCGGGGACGGCGCTGTCGGTCGTGGGAGCCGTCCTGGCTGCGCAGTGGCTCTTCTCCACCCTCTGGTTGCGCCGCTGCCAGCAGGGCCCCGTCGAATGGCTCTGGCGCTGGGCCACATGGGCGCGCAGGCCGCCTCTGCGCGTCGGGGCGGCTCCGTCGTCCGGATGAGGCGCGGGGGCGGACCGCCGGTCGGCCCGCCCCCGCCACCGGTCGGCGGGTGACCGTGTCGCTCGCCACACGGGGCGGTGCCCGGAACGCGTAGGCGCAGTTCACGGGGTCCCGGGGCTGCGCCCCCCCGGTCGGCCGGGCGGCGTCCCCCTCCACCGCTGTTGACCGTGCCCCGACGGCATGGTCTGCAATGGTCGGCACCGGCACGGGAGACACCGCGCCGGAGCAGAGGAGGGAGGGTCGGCCATGGCGTGGAGCACCCGTCAGCTCGCCGAGCTCGCCGGGACCACGGTGAAGGCCGTGCGGCACTACCACGAGCTCGGCCTGCTGGACCGGCCCGAACGCGCCGCCAACGGCTACAAGCGCTACGGGACGGGCCGCCTGACCGGACACACGACCCGCCCGTACCGGCCGCAGCGAGGAAGAGTGAGGAACCCGCACCATGACGACCACCCGACCTGACACCCCGCCTCCGGAGTCCCCGGGCCCCGCCACGGCCGTGGCGGGCTCGACCCCGGTCTCCGAGCGGGCCCTGGCCCCGGACCTGGCCCGGGGCATGATGCTGCTGCTGATCGCGCTGGCCCACGTGCCCTGGTTCATCTACGACGCCCCCGCCGGCCTGGGCATGCTCCACCCCGCCGAGGGCAACCTCGCCGACAAGGCCGCCCAGGTGCTGTCCCTGGTCGTGGTGGACGCCCGCACCCACACCATGTTCGGGTTCCTGTTCGCCTACGGCATCGGGCAGATGTACGCCCGGCAGAAGTCGCGCGGGGCGGAGGAGAAGGACGTACGGAGGATCCTGCGCACCCGGCACCTGTGGATGCTCGTCTTCGGCGCGGTGCACGCCCTGCTGTTGTGGCAGGGCGACATCATCGGCACCTACGGCCTGATCGGCCTCGTCATGATGCCGCTGTTCTTCCGCCGCAGCGACCGCACCCTCAAGATCTGGATCGCCGTCCTGCTGGCGGTGGGGGCCCTGTTCACCGCCCTGTCGGTGGTCGCGGCCCTCATGGTTCCGGGCGGCCCGCCCGCGGTGAACGCGGCCGACATGCAAAGGCTCAGCATCGCCGAGACCGGCTACCTGCTCTCCGCTGCGATCCGCTTCCCCACCTGGGTCTTCGCGCTCGGGTCCGGCCTGGCCTCCCTCGCGCTGCCCACGGTGTTCCTGATCGGCGTCCTCGCGGCGCGGCACCGGTTCCTGGAGGACCCGGTGCGTCACCTGCCGCTGCTGCGCAGGGTGGCCGTCCTGGGCATCTCCGTCGGGTGGATCCCCGGGCTGGTGCTGGGCCTGCAGCACGTGGGCGTGCTCGACCCGGTGTACGCCCCGGCGGTGGCCTCGGTGCACTTCTACACCGGGATCTTCACCGGCGTGGGCTACGCCGCGCTCTTCGGGCTCATCGCGCACCGGCTCTCCGCCCGGCGGACCCGGCCATCCCTCCCGGTCGAGGCGCTGGTGGCCCTCGGACGCCGCTCCCTCAGCGGTTACCTCGCCCAGTCGTTGGTCTTCGCGCCCTTCCTGGCGGCGTGGGGGCTGGGCCTGGGGGTGCACCTCTCCAGCTGGACGGCGGTCCTGGTGGCCCTCGGCACCTGGCTGCTGACCGTCGTCGTGGCGCTGGTCCTCGACCGGAGTGGCAGGCGCGGACCGGCCGAGATCCTGCTGCGGAAGCTGACCTACCGGAAGCCGGCCCGCCCGCGCCGGAACGCGCCCGAGCCCGCGGCCTGACGGATCCGCCCCCGGCGGGGCGCCCCCCCCCCGGCCCCCCCCCCCCCGGCCGGGGGGCGGGGGGGGGCGGCGCCGGGCGCCCGGCGGCCGGGCCCCCGCGGCGCGCGGGGGCGGG
>NZ_JBIWMK010000006.1:422525-440066 GCF_044766605.1 Nocardiopsis sp. NPDC101807
CCCGCCCCCCCCCCCCCCCCCCCCCCCCCCCCCCCCCCCCGCCCCCCCCCCCCCCCCCCCCCCGCCGCCCGCCCCCCCCCCCGCCCCCCCCCCCCCCCCGACCGGTACCGGACAGACCCCGGCGGGGGCCGTGCGCGGGGCGCACCGGCGGCGCCCGGGAAAAGCGGTCGCGGCGCCCGCCCGGATACGGCACAGTGCGTCCATGGACGGCGGACGGGGACTGGACACGGACGGCGCGATCGCGCGCGAGGGCTCGCTCGCGCGGGTCGGGCCGGCCTTCGTGCCCGTGGTGGAGGCCGCCCGCGCCCGGATCGCCGGTGCGTTCGGCGACGCGCTGCACAGCGCCTACCTCTACGGAAGCGTCCCCCGGGGCACCGCGGTCCCCGGGACCTCCGACCTCGACCTGCAACTGGTGTTCCGCGACGCCGTGACCGGGGCGCAGCGGGAGGCGGCCAGGGGGATGGAGGCCGACCTCGACGCCGCCTTCGACGAGGTCGACGGGGTGGGCGTCCTGCTGGGGTCGGTCCGCGACGCGCTCAGCGAGCTCGAACGGCACGACTTCGGCTTCTTCGTCGCCTGCCTGTGCACGCCCCTGCTCGGCGAGGACCTCGCGGACCGGCTGCCGCGCTACCGCCCCACGTCCCTGCTGGCGCGCGAGACCAACGGGGACCTGCACCTGGTGCTGCCCCGCTGGCGGGAGCGCGCCGGACGGGCGGAGACCGCGGCCGAGCGGGCGAGGCTCGGACGCGGCGTCGGCCGCCGCCTGGTCCGCACCGGCTTCACCCTGGTGATGCCCCTCTGGGGCGGCTGGACCAGCGACCTCGACGAGTCCGCCGAGATCTTCGGCCGCTACCGTCCCGACCGCCTCGGGCAGATGCGGGCGGCGGTCGCGGAGGGCCGTGCCCCCACGGGCGACCCGGACGTGCTGGGGGAGCTGATCGAGGACCTGGGCCCCTGGCTCGCGGCCGAGTACCGGGCGGTCCACGGGGAGAAGGCGCCCCGCCCCTGAGCGGCGGGCGCCGGCGCGCCCCGCCCCCGGGACCGGCGCGGGGGCGTCACGGCGGAGGGGGCACGGCGTGCCGGCGCCCAAGGCGGGGAGCGCGCCGGCCCGGTGTTCCGCGGCCCGGCGGCGGGGCCGCGCGGACCCTCCGGCCCCGGGTGACACGTGACACGGCCCCCGCGCACGTCATCGGGTAGTGTCCGGACCCGTGAGCCATGTGACCGCGGCGGACGGAACCCGCATCTGGTACGACACCCTCGGTGAGGGAGACCCCCTCCTGCTCCTCAACGGGCAGTCCCTCGACCACGGGATGTGGGAGGGCGTCCGCGCCGGGCTGGCGGCCGGGCACCGGGTCGTACGGGTGGACTTCCGGGGCACCGGCGGCAGCGAAGCGCCCCTGGGCGAGCCCTACACCTTGGAGCTGTTCGCCGAGGACGCCCTGGCCGTCCTGGACGCCCTGGAGATCCCGAGGGCGCACGTCTACGGGTTCTCCATGGGCGGCAAGGTCGCCCAGGTCCTCGCGTCGGCTGCGCCGGACCGCGTCGGCGCGCTCGTCCTGGGCGCCACCGGCCCGGGCGGGGCCAACGAGGTGGAGCGCCCGGCTTCGGCCACCCTGGCGCTGCGCCGGGCCAACACCGCGGCCGGGCGGGACGCGATAGCCGGGCTGTTCTACTCGCCCGAATGGGCGTCCGCCCACCCCGACGCCGTCACCGGCATCCTCCCGCACGGCCCCCTGCGCGCCCAGCGCCTGCACTTCGGCGCGAGCACCGGCCACGACGGCTGGGACCTGCTGCCGGGCATCCAGGCGCCGACCCTCGTCGTGCACGGCGAGGACGACGAGCTGACCCCGGTCGGCAACGCCGCCCTCCTGGCCGGACGGATCCCCGGCGCGCGCCTGCTGGTGCTGCCGGGGATGCGCCACGGCTACCTGCACGAGGACGGGCCGAAGGCCGCCCGCGAGGTCCTCGACTTCCTGGCGGGCCACCCGCTGTAGACCGAACCCCCGGCGCCGCGGCTGCGCCCCCTCGCCGCCGGACGCTCCCGTCCACCGGCCGGGACCCGCGCCGCGGTGTCCGCCGCCGGTTTCGCGGGGCCCGGACCGGGTCCCGCCCCGACACCTCCCGCACCACCCCCCACGCCACCCGCACCCCCACCGACCCCAGGAGGACCATCCATGCCGGACGACGCCGGGAAGCCCTCGGAGACGGAACAGCTGAGAAGGCGCCTGACCCGGCTGGAGATCAGGGCGAAGGAGGCCTCCGCCGCGGAGCCCAGGGCGCGGACGGCCGCTGCGGGTTCCGCGGCCGGGGCCGTCGCCCTGTTCCTCTCGCTGTCCCTGCCCTGGGCCCGGGAGGAGGTCCCGTTCGCGTTCGACATCAGCGACGAGGGCGTCCCCAGCATGTACGGGGTCCGCGCGTCCGCCACGGGGTGGGACGTGCTGGCGGCGTCCTTCGAGGACGAGCGACTGCTCCTCGCCGCGGCCTTCACGGTCCTCCTCGTGCTCCTGGCGGTCGCGGTGTGCGCGGTCGTGACCTGGTCGAGGGTCCTCTTCGTGACGGTCCAGGTCCTCGCGGCGGCGGCCCCGCTGCTGTTCCTGTTCTCCTGGCCCAGGAACAACGGTGATCTGGCCGCGGGCCCGGGGCTGGCGGCGGCGGTGTTCGCCTGCGCGGTACTCGTGCTGTCCGCGCGCCTGGCCGCGCACAAGGACTCGCGCTCCCCCGACCGCTGAGGGGCCTCGCCCTGCTCGGGGGTGCTTCCCGCCGCCTCGGCGGCGGGGGAGGACGGTGCGGGCGGCCCCGGAGGCCGGCGAGGAGCCGGGCCGCGGACGCGGTGTCCGGGGCCCCGCCCGCACGGCGTGCTCCACGGGGTGCCCGTACAGGCGCTCCCTCGCGGGGTCGGGCCGTGCACACCGCGAACCCGGTGCGCCGGGCAGCCGTGCGCGGGGGCGTGCCGCATCGCGGAGACCCCGGCGGCGGGGCGCCCGGCGGTCGTCGAGGGCGCGGACGGCGCCCCGCGGCCCGACACGGGGGGTTCCGACGGCACGGGGCCTCCCGTCAGACGGGCGGGGGGAAGTCCGTGCGGAGCCGGTCCAGGACGCGCCGGTCGCGCTTGGTCGGGCGTCCGGCCCCCCGGTCCCGGCGGATGACCGGCAGGCTCGCCTCGGGCGGGGCCTCGGGGGTGTTGTCGGCGTAGCAGCGCACGGCGACCGGGGCGCTGACGCGCTTCTCGATGACGTGGCCGACCTCCACGATCCGCGTGGTCCCGTGCAGGCGGACCCGCACCTCGTCGCCGGGCTTGACCGGGGAGGCCGGCTTGGCCGGGCGGTCGTTGACGCGCACGTGGCCGCCCCGGCAGGCCTGTGCCGCGTCGGCGCGGGTCTTGACCAGGCGTACGGCCCACAGCCAGCGGTCGACCCGGGTGCTGTCCGGTCCGGGCGGCAGGGGGGCCGGTGACTCGTTCACGCCGGGTCCTCTCGGGGTGGTGCGGGTGGTGGGGTGGATGTCAGCCACTCTAGGCGGACGCCGGTACGAAGTACTCCGAAACAGCGCTAGAGTTGTACCAGCAACGAGGTCCTGTGGAGCAGTTAGGAGTGCTCGCCACCCTGTCAAGGTGGAGGCCGCGGGTTCAAATCCCGTCAGGACCGCATGAGAAGGCCCGGTGTCCCAGGACGCCGGGCCTTCTGCGTTGCGGGGGTCCTGTCCGCGGCGCCGGGCGTCCCGGGCCCCCGGGGCCGCGACCGGGCCCCGGGGGGCCGGCCGGGGCGCGCCGCCCGCCGTGTTCCGCCGTGCTCGGAGAACATGGGGAGGCGCACGCGGAGTCGCGCGCGGCGGCCGGGGGCGGTGCGGATCCGTCCGCCGCACGGGGGTTGGGCATGGCGGAGGCCGGGGAGACCGGTGCGGGGCCGCAGGGCGGCCGCGACCGCGGCCGGGGCGCCGACGAAGCAGGACACGGAAGGGCAGGGGCACTGTGAGCTACCGGTACGCCGTCGAGCGGACCGACCACTCGGCTCTGGCGAGCGGGCAGGTGCTGCGGTCCGCGCCCGGTTTCCCGGGGTTCCCGGTGCGGCTGGCGAGCGAGCTGTTCCAGCGGGCGATGGTGCACACCAAGGAGGAGCGCGTGCGCCTCTGGGACCCCTGCTGCGGCAGCGGTTACCTGGTCACGGTCCTGGGCTTCCTGCACCGTGAACGGCTCACGCGCGTCCGCGCGGGCGACGTCGACCCGGACGCCGCCGCCCTGGCGGCCCGCAACCTCCGGCTGCTCTCCGCCGAGGGGCTGGCCGAGCGCGAGGAGGAGCTCCGGCGCTCCGCCCGCGACTTCGGGCGCCCGGAGTTCGTCGAGCGCGCCGAGGCCACCCGCGACCTCGCCGCCGGGCTGGCCGCCACGGGCGGCGACCTGCCGCACGAGGCGGTCGTCGAGGACGTGTTCTCCCTGGTGGACCCGGTGGGGGCCGACCTGGTGGTGACCGACGTGCCCTACGGCGAGATGACCTCCTGGGCGGGGGCCGTCCCGGCGGACGGGGACCCCGGGGCCCCGGGGCACGGAGGCGGCGCCGGGCACGCGCCGGCCGGCCGGCGCGAAGGCGGCGGGGCCGCCGGGGGTGGGGCGCCGCTGCGGGCGATGCTGGCCTCCCTGGGGCGGGTGCTGCCCGAGCACGCCGTCGTCGTGGTGACCGCCAGGACGAGGCGGGTCGCCCTGCCGGAGGGCGTCAGGGCCCTGGAGCGCGTGAAGGTGGGCAACCGCGCCGCCGCCCTCGTCCGCGCCCGGGACATCGCCCCCTGACGGCTCCGGCGGGCCCCGCCCGCCGCCGTACGCCGGCCGCGGCCCCTCGGCCCCGTCCGTGGACCTGAGGCGCCCCCTCCGGCCGCCGCCCCTCCGGGCGGCGTCGCGGCGGGGACGGGAACCCGGGCCCGCCGCCGGGACCGTTCGCGCGGCCCGCACCCCGGGCTTCCCCGCCCCGGCTCAGCCGGACGCGCCGCGGAAGGCCCGCGAGGTGTACAGGGCCACCGCCAGCGAGACCGCCGCCAGCAGCACGAAGCCCAGCGTGTAGGCGCCCGTGGCCTGGTAGACGACCCCCATCAGCAGCGGCGGGAAGTAGCCGCCCAGACCCCCGGCCGCCCCCACGAGCCCGGTCACGGTACCGACCCTGGACGGGTCGACCAGCTTCGCGACCAGCGCGAACACGGCGCCCGTGCCCAGGCCCAGCGACAGCGCGATCAGTACGAAGGCCGCACCCGCCGGGAACTCCGCGGGCGGGTGCAGGGCCAGCACGATCGCGAACGCGCACGTGCCGAGGAACGACGCCAGGCACACCTTCACCGGGCCGAACCGGTCCGACAGGATGCCGCCGACCGGCCGGGCGATCACGGCTGCGACCGCGAAACCGGCGGTGCGCACACCGGCGGCGGTCTGCGCGTAGTCGTACGCCATCGTCAGCAGGGTCGGCAGATAGGTGGAGAAGGCCACGAACCCGCCGAAGGCGACCGCGTACAGCAGGGACGCCTGCCACGTCGCCTTGAGTTTGAGCGCGGCGCGCATCCCCGGCAGGGCCGGCTCCGTGCGGGGTTTCCACTCGGGGGAGTTCCGGCTGAACACCCACATCACCGCGCCCATGGCCGCCAGGGCCGCGCACATCAGCAGGTGGGTGGTGAGCACCCCCGTCGCCTCGACGAGCAGGGGGGTGAGGAACGACGACAGGGCGGTGCCGCCCATGCCCGCCCCGAACACGCCCGTGGCGAAACCGCGCCGCCCGGCCCTGTACCAGGCGTTCACGAACGGGATCCCGACGGCGAACGACGTGCCCGCGATCCCCAGGAAGAAGCCCCAGACCAGCAGCATCGCGTAGGACCCCGACGACACGCCCACGAGGAAGGTCGGGACGATGCTCACGAAGCAGATGACCGTGAACATCAGCCGCCCGCCGTAGCGGTCGGTCAGCGAGCCGACCGGGATGCGTCCCAGGGAGCCCACGAGCACCGGGAACGCCACGAGGAGCGAGGTCTGCGAGGGAGACAGGTCCAGCTCCTGCGTGTAGGTCCGCGACAGCGGTCCGACGAGGTTCCAGGCCCAGAAGGTCAGCGCGAACGCCGCCGTGGCCAGGGCGAGGTTGGCGCCCGCCGTTCCCGAGCGGGTGTCCCGCTCCCCGACTTCCGCTCCCATGGCGGTCCCCCACGTCCTGTCGATCCGGCCGGCGGTGTCCCTTTCGGAGGTGATTGTCACCCCTTCCGGTGTGGGATACGTGACTTCCGCGCCGAAGGAGGCATATTCATTAACGGAATGTGATGGGCACCGGAGACCGGAACCGCGTGGAAATGCAATTCTCGGCAATGCGCAGTTAAACGAGGTGGCTCCCGTATGGCGGAAAACGGCAAAGGCGGAGGCGCGGGGGAGGCCCTTCTCCGTCTGGGTAACCACCTGAGCCGGGCGGAGCGGCTGGACGGCGTCCGGGCGCAGGTCAGACACGGTGGTCGAGAGGGCGACGTCTTCTACCGGGACCGCTGGAGCCACGACAGGGTCGTGCGTTCCACCCACGGCGTGAACTGCACCGGTTCGTGTTCGTGGGACGTGTACGTGAAGGACGGGATCATCACCTGGGAGACGCAGGCCACGGATTATCCCTCCGTCGGCCCGGACCGCCCCGAATACGAGCCGCGGGGCTGCCCCCGCGGCGCGGCCTTCTCCTGGTACACCTATTCTCCGACCCGCGTCCGCTACCCGTACGCGCGCGGCGTCCTCGTGGAGATGTACCGGGAGGCGCGCGGCCGCCTCGGCGACCCCGTGGCGGCCTGGGAGGAGATCACCGCCGACCCGGCCAGGCGCCGCCGCTACCAGCGGGCGCGCGGCAAGGGCGGCCTGGTGCGCGTCACGTGGGACGAGGCGCTGGAGATCGCCGCCGCCGCCCACGTGTCCACCATCAAGAGGTACGGTCCGGACCGCGTGGCCGGGTTCTCCCCGATCCCCGCGATGTCGATGGTCTCGCACGGGGTGGGCGCCCGCTTCGTGAACCTCCTCGGCGGCTCCATGCTGTCGTTCTACGACTGGTACGCCGACCTGCCGGTGGCCTCGCCCCAGGTGTTCGGCGACCAGACCGACGTCCCCGAGTCCGGCGACTGGTGGGATGCCGCCTACCTGGTGCTGTGGGGCTCCAACGTCCCGGTCACCCGCACCCCCGACGCGCACTGGATGGCCGAGGCCCGCTACCGCGGCCAGAAGGTCGTCGTGGTCTCCCCCGACTACAGCGACGCCACCAAGTTCGCGGACGAGTGGCTGGCCCCCCACCCGGGCACCGACGGGGCACTGGCCATGGCCATGGGCCACGTCGTCCTCAAGGAGCGGTTCGTCGACCGGACCACGCCCCGGTTCGAGGACTACGTCCGCCGGTACACCGACCTGCCGTTCGTGGTCTCGCTGGACCGCCGCGACGGCCGCCTGGTGCCCGGCAAGTTCCTCACCGCCGCCGACCTCGGACCCGGCGCGGGGGAGAACGCCGACTGGAAACCGGTGATCTGGGCGGAGGGGGAGGACGCGCCGGCCGCTCCCCACGGCACCATCGGCGACCGGTGGGGCGAGGAGGGCGCGGGCAGGTGGAACCTCGACCTGGAGGGCCGCACGCCCGCCCTCAGCTTCTACGAGGTGGGCGGCGAGGCGGCCGAGATCGCCCTGCCCCGCTTCGACACCCCCACCGGCGCCGCCGGGGTCGCCACCCGGGGCGTCCCGGTCCGCAGGGTGGGAGACCGCCTCGTCACCACGGTCTTCGACCTGCTCCTCGCCCAGTACGGGGTGTACCGCGACGGCCTGCCCGGCGTCTGGCCGACCGGCTACGACGACCCGGGCGAGTGCTGCACCCCCGCCTGGCAGGAGGCGGTCACGGGGGTGCCGGCCGACCGGGCGGTCCGCATCGCCCGCGAGTTCGCGGACACCGCCGAGGCCTCCGGGGGCCGGGCCATGATCATCCTCGGCGCGGGCACGAACCAGTGGTTCCACGGGGAGAACGCCTACCGCGCCTTCCTGTCCCTGCTCCTGCTCACCGGCTGCCAGGGGGTCAACGGCGGCGGCTGGGCGCACTACGTGGGCCAGGAGAAGTGCCGCACCGCCACCGGCTGGGCGGCCTACGCCTCCGGGGCGGACTGGTCGAGACCGCCGCGCTTCATGGCCGGGACGGCGTACTGGTACACCCACACCGACCAGTGGCGCTACGACACCTACCGCGCCGACGCCCTGGCCTCGCCGCTGGGGCCGGGGCGCGTGCGCGGCATGCACACCGCCGACCTGGTGGCCTCCTCGGCCCGGATGGGCTGGATGCCGTCCTACCCCACGTTCAACCGCAACCCGGTCGACCTGGGCCGCGAGGCCGACGAGCTCGGGCAGGACCCCGGCGAGTACGTCGCCGGCCAGCTGGCCGACGGCACCCTGCGCTTCGCCGCGGAGGACCCGGACGACCCGGCCAACTGGCCCAGGACGCTCACCGTCTGGCGGTCCAACCTGTTCGGCTCCTCCGCCAAGGGCAACGAGTACTTCCTCAAGCACCTGCTCGGCACCCACTCCAACCTCCGGGCGCGGCCCGCCGGGCCGGACGACCGGCCGCGCGACGTCAGCTGGCGCGAGGAGGCCCCGGAGGGCAAGCTCGACCTGCTGCTGTCGATGGACTTCCGCATGACCAGCACGACGCTGCTGTCCGACATCGTCCTGCCCGCCGCCACCTGGTACGAGAAGCACGACCTGTCCACCACGGACATGCACCCGTTCGTGCACGCGTTCAACCCGGCGATCGACCCGCCGTGGGAGACCCGCACGGACTTCGACGCCTTCCACGCGCTGGCGCGGGCCTTCAGCACCCTGGCCGCCGACCACCTGGGCGAGGTCACCGACCTGGTGGCGGTGCCCCACCAGCACGACACCCCCGGGGAGCTGGCCCAGCCGCACGGGGTCCCGGTGGACTGGAAGGCGGACGGCGAGCGGCCGGTCCCCGGCCGCACCATGCCCGCCGTCGTGGCCGTGCGCCGCAACTACTCGGCCGTCGCGCAGAAGATGGCGGCCCTGGGGCCCCTGACCGAGTCCAAGGGGCTGCCGGTCAAGGGCGTCTCCTTCACCCCCGACGAGGAGGTGGAGTGGCTGCGCGAACGCAACGGCGCCGTCCGCGGGGGCGTGGCCGACGGGCGGCCCTCCCTCGACACCGACGTCAAGGCCTGCGAGGCGATCCTCGCCCTGTCGGGCACCAGCAACGGCCGCCTGGCGGCCCAGGGCTTCGAGCGCCTGGCGGCCCGCACCGGCACCGACATGGACGAGCTGGCGGCCCGCTCCGCCGAGCGCCGCGTGGTCTTCGACGACGCCCGCCGGGGCCCCACCCCGGTGGGCACCAGCCCCGAGTGGTCGGGCAAGGAGGCGGCCGACCGCCGCTACTCGCCGTTCACGATCAACGTCGAGCACGACAAGCCCTGGCACACCCTGACCGGGCGCCAGCACTTCTACCTGGACCACGACTGGATGCACGAGTTCGGCGAGGCGCTCCCGGTGTACCGCCCGCCGCTCGACATCAGCCGCCTGTTCGGCGAGCCCCGCATCGGCCCGAACGGGCGGCGCGAGGTCACCGTCCGCTACCTGACCCCGCACTCGAAGTGGTCCATCCACTCCGAGTACCAGGACAACCTGCTCATGCAGACCCTGTCGCGGGGCGGCCCGACCATCTGGATGAGCGTGGAGGACGCGGCGGTCATCGAGGCCGCCGACAACGACTGGGTGGAGGCGGTCAACCGCAACGGCGTGGTCGCCGCCCGCCTGGTGGTGTCGCACCGGATGCCCGTCGGCACCGTGTACATGCACCACGCCCAGGAGCGCACCATCGACGTCCCGAAGACGGAGACGACGGGGAGGCGCGGCGGCATCCACAACTCGCTCACCCGCCTGATGGTCAAGCCGACGCACCTCATCGGCGGCTACGCCCAGCTCTCCTACGCGTTCAACTACCTCGGCCCCACCGGAAACCAGCGCGACGAGATCACCGTCGTGCGCAAGCGGACCACGGAGGTGCGGTACTGATGGCACGCCGGAAGGACACGAGCCGCGGGCGGGGGACGGCGGCGGGCGCCGCCCGGGGGGAGCGGGCCGTCGGCCGGGTCATGGCCCAGGTCGCCATGGTGATGAACCTCGACAAGTGCATCGGCTGCCACACCTGCTCGGTCACGTGCAAGCAGGCGTGGACCAACCGCAGCGGCGTCGAGTACGCCTGGTTCAACAACGTCGAGACGCGCCCCGGCCAGGGCTACCCGCGCACCTACCAGGACCAGGACAGGTGGAAGGGCGGCTGGGTCCGCAACGCCAAGGGCCACCTGGTGCCGCGCGCCGGAGGGCGCATCAAGCGGCTGGCGACGATCTTCGCGAACCCCGTGATGCCGTCGATCCAGGACTACTACGAGCCGTGGACGTACGACTACGACACCCTCCTCAACGCGCCCCTGGGGGACGACTTCCCGGTGGCCTCGCCCCGCTCCGCGCTCACCGGCGAGCCGATGCAGGTCACCTGGAGCGCCAACTGGGACGACGACCTCGGGGGCGGGCCGGAGCTGGCCCGGCAGGACCCGATCGTGCGCAAGCTCGGCGACAGGGTGAGGTTCTCCTTCGAGGAGACCTTCATGTTCTACCTGCCGCGCATCTGCGAGCACTGCCTCAACCCGTCGTGCGTGGCCTCCTGCCCGAGCGGGGCCCTGTACAAGCGGGTCGAGGACGGCATCGTGCTCGTCGACCAGGACCGCTGCCGGGGCTGGCGCATGTGCGTCACCGGCTGCCCGTACAAGAAGATCTACTTCAACCACAAGACCGGCAAGGCCGAGAAGTGCACGTTCTGCTATCCGCGCGTGGAGGTGGGCATGCCCACCATCTGCTCGGAGACGTGCGTGGGCAGGCTCCGCTACCTCGGCGTCGTCCTCTACGACGCGGACCGGGTGGGCGAGGCGGCGGCCGTCGAGGACGAGAAGGAGCTGTACCGCGCCCAGCTGGACGTGTTCCTCGACCCCGCGGACCCGGCGGTGCGCGCCGCCGCGCGCAGGGACGGCATCCCCGACCGCTGGGTGGAGTCCGCCGCCCGCTCACCGGTGTACGCGCTGGCCAAGCGCTTCCGGGTGGCGCTGCCGCTGCACCCCGAGTACCGGACGATGCCGATGGTCTGGTACGTCCCGCCGCTGTCGCCCGTGGTGGACTCCCTCACCTCCACCGGGCACGACGGGGAGGACGCCGACAACCTGTTCGGCGCCATCGACACCCTGCGCATCCCGGTCGAGTACCTGGCCGAGCTGTTCACGGCGGGGGACACCGGGCCCGTCGACCTGGTCCTGCGCCGCCTCGCCGCCATGCGCTCCCACATGCGCCGGATCAACCTCGGGCAGGAGCGCGACGAGGGCATCGCCGAGGCCGTCGGCATGACCGGCGACGAGATCGAGGACATGTACCGGCTCCTCGCCCTCGCCAAGTACGACGACCGCTACGTCGTCCCCACCGCCTACGGGGTGGACGAGGCCGACCGCGGGGTCATCGACGAGGTCGGGTGCGGCCTCGACTTCGAGGGAGGGCCCGGGATGGGCGGCATGGGGGGCGTCCCGTTCGGCGAGGCGTCCGGACGGCCGGACGCCGCGTCCGTGGAGACCTTCCACGCCCTGCGGGACCGCCAGACCGGCGGGTCCGCGCAGGGGGAGGGGCGGGTCCCCGCGGAGGGGCGCGTCAACCTCCTCAACTGGGACGGCAACGGCCGTCCCGACGGACTCTTCCCGCCCCGGCCGGGCGGGGACGGCAGCGGCACCGACGGCGGTGGCGGGGGCGGGGCCTCCGCGCCGCGTGAGGGGGGTCAGTCATGAGCACCACCACCGACGGGGCGGACGGGCACACGGGCGGCGCGGCCGGGGAGGGGGCGGGCGCCCCCGCGGCCCCGGCGCGGCGGGGGCCGGGCTGGCTCGGCGCGGGCCGGTCCGCCCGCCGCTCCCACCGGATCGCGGTCACCCACCAGGCCGCGTCCGTGCTCCTGTCCTATCCGGACCAGGTCTTCTTCGAGCGCCTGCCGCTGGTCGCGCGCGCGGTCGCGGAGCTGCCCAGGGGCACCGTGCGCACCGAGCTCCAGGAGTTCTGCGAACACGCCGCCAGCACACCCGAGCTGGAACTGTGCCGGCACTACGTCGACGTGTTCGACCTGCGCCGGCGCCGGGCCCTGCACCTGACCTACTACACCGACGGCGACACCCGGCGGCGCGGGCACGCGCTCGCCGAGATCAAGCGGGTCTACGCGGAGTCGGGGTGGTCGGTGACCGCGGGGGAGCTGCCCGACCACCTGGCGGTCGTCCTGGAGTTCGCGGCCAGGGGGGACGCCGCCAGGGGCGGGGCGCTGCTGCTGCGCTTCCGCCCCTGCCTGGACCTGCTGTGGGAGGCGCTGCGCGCCCACGGGACCCCGTACGCGCGGGTCGTCGACGCCGTCCGCATGACCCTGCCCCCGCAGCGGCGGGACGACCGGGAGGCGGTGCGGCGGCTCGCCGCCGAGGGGCCCCCGGCGGAGGACGTGGGCCTGGAGCCGTACGGTGTCCGGGTCCCGCTGCCGGTGACCGACGTCTCCGGCCGGATCGGCGGGGGGCCGGCGGGGAACGTCCCGCCGACGCCGGGCGTGCCCGCGCCGCGCGCGCCGGGGTCCGCCTGCGGCTGCGGTGACGGGGGACAGGCGTGAACGGCTTCGGGCCGCTCGACCTGGCCCTGTGGGGCATCCTGCCCTACATGGTGCTCGTGACCGTGGTGGGCGGGCTGGTCTGGCGGTACCGGTACGACCGGTTCGGCTGGACCACCCGCTCGTCCGAGCTGTACGAGTCGCGGCTGCTGCGCATCGGCAGCCCGCTGTTCCACGTCGGCCTGCTCTTCGTCGTCCTCGGCCACGTGGTGGGGCTCCTGGTGCCCGAGGGGTGGACCCGGGCGCTCGGCGTGTCCGACGCCCTCTACCACGTCACCGCGCTGAGCCTGGGCCTGGTCGCGGGGGTGTGCACGCTCGGCGGGATCACCCTGCTGATCTGGCGGCGGCGCACCACGGGCCCGGTCTTCAGCGCCACCACCCGCAACGACAAGCTCATGTACCTCGTGCTGGTCCTGGCCCTCCTCACCGGGCTGGGCATGACCGCGTACTTCGCCGGGGTCGAGCTGGCGGGCGGGCACACCCAGGACTACAGGCGGACGGTGTCCCCGTGGTTCCGCTCGATCTGGATCCTGCGGCCCGACGTCGCGGCGATGGCCGCCGCCGAGGCCCCGTACAAGCTGCACGCGCTGATGGGCCTGGCGCTGTTCGCGCTGCTGCCGTTCACGCGGCTGGTGCACGCGTTCAGCGCGCCGGTCGGCTACCTGTTCCGCCCCTACGTCGTCTACCGCACGCGGGACCGGCACCCGGCCGGCGCCGGCCGGTCCGAGCGGTCCACGCGCCGGGGCTGGTGAGCCCCGCACGGCCGAGGACCGGACCCGGTCCGCAGGTCCGGCCGTGCACGCCACGCACCAAGGAGAGAAGGAGAGAGTCCGTGGAGCTGTTCCCAGCCATCCCGCTCGACTCGTGGTACGACACCAAGCAGACCCTGCACCGCTTCGAGCAGGTCGTCGGCAAGATCCGACTGCAGCACAGCCCGCGCCGCAACCACTGGTGGAACGTACCCTTCCACGTCACGGGGCGCGGCATCACCACCCGCCCCATGGGTCTCGTGGACGGCAACCCCGTCTTCACCGTCGACTTCGACTTCGTCGGGCACCGGCTGGTCGCGACGAACCTGGACGGGGAGACCGCGTCCTTCCCGCTCCAGGGGCACAGCGTGGCGTCGTTCTACCTCCGGCTCCAGTCGGCCCTGGACAGCCTCGGCGTGGACGGCAGTATCCCGCACGCGACCCCGTTCGACCTGCCCGACACCGGGCGGCCGTTCACGGAGGACCGCGAGCACGCCACCTACGTGCCCGAGCACGCCACCCGCTACTGGCAGGTGCTGAGCCAGGTCGACCTGGTCCTGGAGGAGTTCGCCGCCGGCTTCTCCGGCAAGACCAGCCCGGTGCACCACTTCTGGCACACGTTCGACATCGCCGTCACGCGCTTCTCCCCGCACCCCGTCCCCCAGCCCCGGGAGGCGGGGCGGCTGGTGCGCGAGGCGTACTCGCGGGAGGTGGTGAGCTTCGGCTTCTGGTTCGGCGACGACGACGTCCCGGAGCCCTGCTTCTACTCCTACACGTCGCCCGAACCGGACGGACTGACGGACCGAAGGCTCGACCCTCCCTCCGCGGAGTGGGTGAGCAGCGGCCAGGGGCACCTGGCACTGCTGCGCTACGCCGACGCGCGCAAGTCCCCGGACCCGCGCGCCACCGTCCTGGAGTTCCTGGAGAGCGCCTACCGGGCGGGCGCCGGGCTCGCCGGCTGGGACCTGGACGCGCTGGCCTGCCCCCGGGGGATCACCGACCCGTACCTCGCCGGCCGCTGAGACCCGCCCCGCGCCCCTGCCCGGGGCCGGGGCCGGGTTCTCCCGGAACCCCCGGCGCCCCGCGCCCGGTGGGCCGGGGCCCGGGGTGTGCGTGGTGGGTATGTGTGGGAACGTGGCCCTCGGGCCCACCCATCACGCGCACACGGCGTGCGCGGACGCAGGAGGCGGGGGAGTGTCATGGACCTGGCGGTCGTCGACGTGCCGGAGCGCTCGCGCTACGAGGTCAGCGCGGACGGGGAGGTGGTGGGCTTCTCCGCCTACCACCTGATCGACGAGGGCGTGTACGCCCTGCCCCACGTGGAGGTCGACCCGGCCTTCGAGGGCAGGGGAGTGGCCAGCGCCCTCATGCGTGAGTCCCTGGACGACATCCGCGAGCGCGGTCTGAAGGTCGTGCCGATCTGCCCCTTCGCGCGGACCTACATCGGGAAGAACCAGGGCTACGCGGACCTCGTCCACAAGGGCTGACGCAGGGCACGGGCAGTAACGGAATCATCACCATCGCGCCGGTGTGCGCTCCCGGCGGTGATTCGGTGCACTTCACGGGTAGGTGGGAGCGGTTGTCCCTTTCGGAGCGAAGGAGCCCCGTCCCCCGTGATATCCGCAGACGCAGCACAACCCCTCGACGCGCGCCTCACCGACGCCGTCGCCGCCTTCAACGACGAGTTCTTCTGGTCCTGGGTCCTGATCCCGCTGCTGGTGGCGGTCAGCCTGTACATCACGGTCAGGACCGGGGCCGTCCAGATCCGCATGCTTCCCGAGATGTTCCGGGTCCTGCGGAGCAGGCCCGAGATCGCCCCCGACGGCAAGAGGGCCGTCTCCTCGCTCCAGGCGTTCATGATCTCGGCGGCGGCCCGCATCGGCACGGGCAACATCATCGGGGTGTCCATCGCGATCTCCCTGGGCGGCCCCGGCGCCGTCTTCTGGATGTGGGCCATGGCAATCGTGGTGTGCGCCGCGAGCTTCGTGGAGTCCACGGTCGCCCAGCTCTACAAGGTCCGCGACCCGGCGGGGTACCGGGGCGGGCCCGCCTACTACATCGAGCGGGGCCTGGGCCAGAAGTGGGCGGGCGTCCTCTTCGCCCTCACGCTCATCGTGACGTTCCCGCTGGTCTTCAACGCGGTGCAGAGCAACACGATCACCAACACCATCGCGAACTCCGCCGAGGACCTGGGCAGCGGCACCGGGCTGTGGATGTCCGCGCTCATCGGCGTGCTGCTCGTCGTCCTCACCGCGCTGGTGATCTTCGGCGGGGTCCGCAGGATCGCCAACACCGCCCAGGCGCTCATCCCGTTCTTCGCCGCGCTCTACGTGCTGCTCGGCCTCGTCGTCATGGCGCTCAACTGGGAGGCCGTCCCGGGCATGGTCGCCCTCATCTTCCAGCACGCCTTCGGGGTCCGGGAGTTCGCGGCGGCGGGCCTGGGCGTCGTGATCATCCAGGGCGTGCGCCGGGGCATGTTCTCCAACGAGGCGGGCCTGGGTTCGGCCCCCGTCGCGGCGGCCAGCGCCGCGGTCTCCCACCCGGTCAAGCAGGGCCTGGTCCAGACCCTCGGGGTCTACCTGGACACCCTCGTCGTCTGCTCGGTCACGGCGTTCATCATCCTGCTCGGCAACCCGGGCACCGGTGACGGACAGCTGGAGGGCGACCTGACCCAGTTCGCGCTCCAGGCGGCGCTCGGTCCGTGGGCGCTGCACCTGATGACGCTGATCATCTTCCTGGTGGCGTTCACGTCGGTGCTCGGCAACTACTACTACGGCGAGTCCAACCTGGAGTACCTGACCACGAACGAGAGGGTCCTGTTCGGCTACAAGCTGGTCTTCCTGACGGCGACCTTCCTGGGCGCGCTCGGCTCGATCGACCTCATCTGGACGCTGGCGGACACCACCATGGGCCTGATGGCGCTGGTCAACCTCCTGGCGCTCGTGCCGCTCACGGCGGTCGCCGCACGCCTGCTCAAGGACTACGTCGGACAGCGGCGCGAGGGCATCGACCCGGTCTTCACCCGCGACCGGATGCCGGACCTGCGCGGAGTGGAGTGCTGGGGGCCCGAGGACGCTCTGCGGCCGGACGAGTCCGAGCGCTCGCCGGCGTGAGCCGGCGGCCGGGGGGCGGGCGCGGGGGCGGGCCCGTCCTTCGGCCACGCATACGGGGGCGTTTCTCCACGAATAACCAGAAAGTGTTCGATGGGGGGCATCTGTGTTCTTTCGGTCACGGCGAATAATCGCTAGTGTGCTGGATCACAGTTGTGGCGGCCAGTGTGTCTCGTCGAGGGAGTCCGATGTCCATCGTCTCAATCGAGCCCGCCACCGCCGAGCGGTGGGATGACCTGGAGAACCTTTTCGGACCGACCGGGGCGTACGGGCACTGTTGGTGCACGTTCTTCCGCCGGCGGGCCAAGGACCACACGGCGAGCACATCCTGTGAGCGCTCCATGCGCGGCGTGGACAACAAGGAGGAACTGCGCCGCCTGACCCTGGACGGCAAGGTGCCGGGCCTCCTCGCCTACGACGAGGACGGGCCGTGCGGCTGGGTGTCCGTGGCTCCGCGCGACGACTTCATCCGGCTCGCCCGGTCGCGCTCCCTGCGCCCCGCCGACCCCACGGAGCAGGGGGTCTGGGCGCTGGTCTGCTTCTGGCTGCCGCCCCGCCGGCGCCGGCGGGGCCTGGGCAGCCGCCTGCTGGACGGGGCGGTCGAGTACGCCCGCGCCGGCGGCGCGCGCGTCCTGGAGGCCTACCCGGTGGACACGGTGGGCGGCCGGGCCCCCAGCGCCGAGGTCTACACGGGGACGGTGGAGATGTTCCAGCGGGCCGGTTTCACGCTGAGCGGCCACCACCTCAGCGAGCGCGTGGTCGCCCGGCTGGAGCTGAAGCCCGAGTAGCCCCCGCCCGTTCCCGGACCGTCCGGAGGGGAACGGGGGGAGGGTATCCGGGCATGCGTCCCGAAGTACGTGTTTCCTCCGCCCCGCGGGGCGGAGGATCCGGGGCCCCCCCCCGCCCCCCGGGGGGGCCCCCCCCGCGGGGGGGGGGGGGCCCGCCGCGCGGCGGTCAACCCCCGGGGCCCCGGGGGCCCCTGGGAGTAGG